>NZ_CP046452.1:0-627554 GCF_009734385.1 Corynebacterium kalinowskii
GTGACCCATATTTCGGAAGACTTGCAGTCGACCTGGCAAGAGATCGTCGCAGATCTCGGCCAGCTTGCTGAAGACCCCACCTCGGGTGTCGCACAGTTGACTGCAAAGCAGCGAGGCTTTCTGAAGCTGGTTAAACCGATCACTTTTGTTCCTGGCTACGCAGTCATCTCTACGCCACACAACATGGCTCGGGATGTCATCCAAAACGATCTCGGCGATGCCATTTGCCTCGTCCTGCAGCGCAAAATGGGACAGCCGTTTTCTCTCGCGGTGTCCGTCGAGCCGGAAAATCCGTCGCAGCCAGAGTTGCCACTATCAACGATGCCTTCCACCCCCACCATGCCGTCGCGGGAAGAGTTGGACCAACTGCAGCAATCCCACGACCATCGGGAACAGTGGGAAGAGGTAGTCGTCGATACGCCCCCTGCCCCCGAACCTCAGCGCTTGCGTCGCGACGTCCCCGCAACCGACAAGCGCGAGATGTCCCTCAATCCGAAGTACACGTTTGAGAACTTCGTTATTGGTAGCTCGAACCGCTTTCCGGTAGCGGCCGCCGTTGCGGTCTCCGAATCGCTGGCTCAGGCCTACAACCCGCTGTTCATTTGGGGTGGCTCAGGCCTGGGCAAGACACACCTGCTCCACGCGATCGGTAATTACGCAAAGGTGCTCCAGCCCGGTTTGCGGGTGAGGTATGTGTCCTCGGAAGAATTCACCAATGACTACATCAACTCCGTCCGCGATGACCGCCAGGAGAAGTTCAAGCGCAATTACCGCAACCTGGATGTTCTCATGGTTGATGACATCCAGTTCCTGGAGGGCAAGGAAGGTACCCAGGAAGAGTTTTTCCATACCTTCAACGCCTTGCACCAGGCAGACAAGCAGATCGTGCTGAGCTCGGACCGTCCGCCGAAGGAACTGACCACCCTTACTGACCGCCTGCGCACCCGCTTCAAGGCCGGCCTGATCACCGATATTCAGCCGCCGGATTTGGAAACCCGCATGGCAATTTTGTCGAAGAAGGCGCAGTCCGAAGGTACCGTTGTCGACCACGAAGTACTGGAACTGATTGCGTCCCGCTTCGAAACCTCGATTCGCGAATTGGAGGGCGCGCTCATTCGAGTGACTGCCTACTCTTCGCTGATCAAGGAACCTATCGACCTGAAAATGGCGGAAATCGCGTTGCGCGACATCATGCCTGACGCCAATGACCTTGAAATCAGCGCGGACCACATCATCGAGCAAGCAGCGACGTATTTCGACATTTCGGTAGATACCCTCACGGGCGTCGGTAAGACGCGTGCAGTAGCGCACGCACGGCAGATCGCCATGTACCTGTGCCGCGAACTCACGGATCTGTCGTTGCCACGCATTGGCGAGCACTTCGGCGGCAAGGACCACACCACGGTGATGTATGCGGTGAAGAAGATCAACAAGGAGATCGCAGAAAAGCGCGATACTTACGATCAGATTCAGGCGCTGACGCTCAACATCAAGAAGCGGAAATAGCCCGGTTCGCTGTTAGCCCGTCATTAGGATTTTGCAATAAGAATCCGAATGACGGGCTTTACTCATTGCCCCGAAATCTATCCACAGCTGTGTAATTACATGTGAGTAATTTGGTGAACCGGGACACAAAACCGCATGTGGAGAACTAGAAGCTTTCTGTGCACCATTCGGTGGAGCAATTGTGGATAACTTCGAGTCTGAAAAATCATCCCCACAGAAGTCAATCTATCCACATCGCGTCCACACGTTGTCCACACGCTAGACTTGAGCCAGGACGCTGTGGAAACGCACACTTATCCACAGTTTGCACAGGACTTACTGTAGTTACCCTCTTTTTACTAGAAATTTAAATAGAAGAAAGAGGGTGTGGGGATAGAGCCTTTGTCGGTGCGCGGCAAACCGCAAACGACAAGAGCTGAGCTTTCACGAATCGGCGAGCCCAGGTACGTTTGTGTGTAATTCAAGAAAAATCGAAGGAGTTTAGCGAGCTATGGAATCAACGTCGGTTTCCTTCCGTGTTGCCAAAGATGATTTGGCTAACGCGGTGGCATGGGTTGCACGTAGTTTGCCGGCAAAGCCAACGCAGCCGGTGCTTCGTGGCATGCTCATTACCGCTGACGATGAAGGACTCGAGCTCGCAGGCTTCGACTACGAGGTTTCTACCAAGCAGCGCATTTCGGCGGAGGTTGCCCAGCCGGGTCGTATTGCCGTGGCCGGTAAGCTGATTGCTGAAATTACAGCGACGCTGCCAAACAAGCCGGTCGATGTCACCGTCGACGGCTCCAAAGTTCTGGTCTCCTGTGGTGCTTCCCGCTTCGAACTGCCAAGCATTCCGCTCGATGATTACCCGCAGCTACCAGCACTTCCTGAGGTCACCGGCGCCATTGATCCATGGCTGTTCACTGAAGCCGTCACCCAGGTAGCCACCGCTGCTGGTCGCGATGAGACGCTGCCCATGCTCACCGGTGTGCATCTTGAGATTCATGGCGAGGACGTCCTGCTCGCAGCGACGGACCGGTTCCGTCTGGCGGTGCGCAGCTTCAACTGGATTCCTCGCAATCCGCAGGTAGAAGCCAAGCTCCTGATCCCTGCCAAGACGCTGCTCGAAAACGCCCGCAGCCTGGACACATCGCTGAACGATCCTGTCGAGATCGCCGTCGGCAACGACGAGCAGATCGGCCGCGAAGGCCTTTTTGGTGTTCACGCCGACACCCGACAGACCACCACTCGCATGCTCGATGCGGACTTCCCTAATTTCCGCCCGCTGCTGCCAAAGTCCCACACTTCCATCGCGAGCGTGGAAATCGCCCCGCTTCTCGACGCCATCCGCCGCGTCGCCCTCGTTGCAGACCGCAACGCGCAGATCCGCATGAGCTTCACGGAAGGCCAGGTTGTTCTCGATGCTGGCGGTAGCGATTCCGGTCATGCCGAAGAAGTTCTGCCTTGTGCTTTTGCCGGCGAACCACTGCATATCGCCTTCAACCCGGGATACCTGAAGGACGGTCTCGGCGTGATTCACACGAACCGCGTGGTGTTCGGATTCACCCAGCCTTCTCGACCTGCGATCATGATCCCTGAGCCAGAGGTATTGCCGGAGGCTGATGCGAACGGCGAGTTCCCAACCCCGCAGACTGACTTCACGTACCTGCTGATGCCGGTTCGACTGCCAGGATAAATGCACCTCAAGAGCCTGCAGCTTCGTGATTTCCGCTCCTGGCCCACTCTCGAATTGGAGCTTGAGCCAGGAGTGACGGTGTTCGTTGGCCGCAATGGCCATGGTAAGACGAACATCGTCGAGGCCATCGGATATGTAGCGCACTTATCCAGCCACCGTGTGTCCACCGATGCACCGCTCGTGCGCTCGGGTCAAGACGGCGCCCTGATCTCAGCAACCGCGATCAACGAAGGCCGCGAGCTTACCGCGCACTTGCTGGTCAATGCCCACAAGGCAAACCAAGCACAGATTAATCGCACGAAGCTCGGCAGTCCGCGCGAGGTGCTTGGTGTGGTCAAGACGGTGCTTTTTGCTCCAGAGGATTTGGCGCTGGTTAAGGGTGAACCGGCGGAGCGTCGCAAATATCTGGACACTATTCTGGCTAGCCGCCAGCCTCGTCTCGCCGGCCTCAAAGCCGACTACGATCGCGTGCTCAAGCAACGCAACGCCTTGTTGAAGTCTGCTGGTAGTGCCTTGCGCCGCGGTTATGGTGACACCGACGGGGCTGCCGCCTTATCGACGCTCGATGTTTGGGATTCCCACTTGGCCCACCTGGGCTCACAACTGATTTTTCATCGCCTACAGCTAGTTGAAGAACTACAAGTCCAGGTGCCAGAGGCGTATTCGACGATCGCACCGGAATCTCGGCCAGCTTCGGTGGCGTACAAGTCCACCGTGCCAGTTGATAACCCTGACGAGGCCGTATTGGAAGCCGCGATGCTCGCGGAGCTAGGGGCGAAACGCCAACGGGAAGTTGAACGGGGCATGTCACTCGTTGGCCCGCACCGTGATGATCTGGAACTCATCCTTGGCTCGGACCCGGCGAAAGGGTTCGCCAGCCATGGTGAGACCTGGTCATTCGCGCTGTCATTGCGGATTGCTGAGTTTCGGCTGATTAAAGGCACGGGGTCCGACCCGATCCTGATCTTGGATGATGTCTTTGCCGAGCTTGATGCGAAGCGTCGTGCGAAACTTGTCGAGATTGCGGACGGGGTGGAACAAGTGCTGATTACCGCCGCCGTGGATGCCGATCTGCCACCAAATCTCACGGAGACCCATACCCACACGGTCACGGCGATCGAGGATCCTCAACTGGGCCGAATCTCAAGGTTGGACTATGACAGAGCCCATTGATCCAATCCAGGCAGCCTTCGAAAACTTGCGCAAGCAAGCCAAACTGAAGACCGGCCGGGTCCCAGATTTGAGTAAGCAGGGGGAGCGACGACGTCAGAAACCTGCCGCCAAACTGCCAAAACAACGCGGAATTCCGACTGGTCGGGATGGTCGCAGACTGCCGAAAAAAGACAACATCAGCGCATTTGGTGACGTGCTAAAAACCGAGATTCGCAGTCGGGGTTGGCAGAAGGACATCGCAGGTGGCTGGGTGTTTTCACATTGGCACCTGCTGGTGGGCGAGAAAATTGCGCAGCACACAAAAGTGGAAATGCTGAAAGAAAAGTCCTTGTTCATTTCGTGTGATTCCACAGCGTGGGCCACAAATTTGCGACTCATGCAGCGGCAGATTCTGCAGGAGATTGCGAAGCAGGTTGGACCCGATGTGGTGGCTGAGCTAAAGATTTTTGGACCGAATGTTCCGAGCTGGCGTAAAGGTCCGCTTCACGTGAAGGGGCGTGGGCCCCGGGACACGTATGGGTAAGTAGCAGAATGAGCAACGACTGCGAAAATCCCGTTCATATTCGATTCTGAGCGTTGCGCCTGTGCCCCCGGTAGGGGAGTGCACAGTGTAAGATGGAGGGGTCTATCAGCAATTAGAGCAAGGAGTGCTAGCGACCCGTGGCTGCGCAACATGAATACGACGCTTCATCGATCACGATCCTTGAGGGTCTTGAGGCCGTCCGCAAGCGCCCTGGCATGTACATCGGTTCCACCGGTGAGCGCGGCCTCCACCACCTGGTGTGGGAGGTAGTTGACAACTCCGTCGATGAAGCGATGGCAGGTTACGCTTCCGCCGTAACGGTCACCTTGCTCGAAGATGGTGGCGTTGAGGTTATCGACGACGGCCGAGGCATCCCGGTCGATATGCACCCATCCGGCGCCCCAACGGTCCAGGTGGTCATGACCCAGCTGCACGCCGGCGGTAAGTTCGACTCCGAGTCTTACGCTGTGTCCGGTGGTCTGCACGGTGTGGGTATTTCCGTGGTGAACGCCCTGTCCACCCGTGTAGAAGCGGATATCAAGCGTGATGGAAAGCACTGGTACCAGCGCTTTAATATGGCTGTTCCGGAGGAGCTGGAAGAGGGCGGTAATGCTCGCGGCACCGGTACTGTCATTCGATTCTGGCCAGACACCGAGATTTTTGAAACCACAGAATTCAAGTGGGACATCATCGCTAAGCGTTTGCAGGAGATGGCCTTCCTCAATAAGGGCTTGACCATCACGCTCGTCGATAAGCGCGTGACCGCAGAAGAGCTCGAGCTGGAGGCACTCGCCGAGTCCGGCGACGCAGCTATTTCTCTTGATTCCGTGGATGAAGTAGCAGAGAAGAAGCCAAAGCCGAAAGAAAAGAAGAAGGTTTTCCACTACCCGGAGGGCCTGAAGGACTACGTCAACTCGATCAACAAGACGAAGACGGTCGTTCACCCGACGATCATCTCTTATGAGGCAAAGGGCGAAGGCCACGAAGTTGAGGTGGCCATGCAGTGGAATTCCGGCTACTCGGAGTCTGTGCACACCTTTGCCAACACCATCAATACGCACGAGGGTGGCACGCACGAGGAAGGTTTCCGTGCGGCGCTGACCTCATTGATGAACAAGTACGCCCGTGAGCACAAGCTGCTCAAGGAAAAAGACACAAAGCTCACCGGTGAGGACTGCCGTGAAGGCCTCGCCGCTGTAGTCTCCGTCCGCGTAGCTGAACCGCAGTTCGAGGGCCAGACCAAGACCAAGCTTGGTAACACCGAGGTGCGCTCCTTCGTTCAGAAGGCCACCAACGAGCACCTCGCGGATTGGTTCGATGCCAATCCTGCCGAGGCCAAGGTCATTATTTCTAAGGCAGTGTCTTCCTCCCAGGCTCGTCAGGCTGCCCGCAAGGCGCGCGATCTGATTCGCCGCAAGTCTGCCACCGACCTCGGTGGTCTGCCGGGCAAGCTTGCCGACTGCCGTTCCAAGGACCCGGTGAAGTCCGAACTCTACATCGTGGAGGGCGACTCCGCAGGTGGCTCTGCAAAGTCCGGCCGTGACTCCATGTACCAGGCGATCCTCCCGCTCCGCGGCAAGATTCTTAACGTGGAGAAGGCCCGCCTCGACAAGGTGCTCAAGAACAACGAAGTTCAGGCCATCATCACGGCGCTGGGCACTGGTATCAACGATGAGTTCGACATCAACAAGTTGCGTTACCACAAGATTGTGCTTATGGCCGACGCCGACGTCGACGGTCAGCACATCGCAACGTTGCTGCTCACCTTGCTCTTCCGCTTCATGCCAGACCTGGTCAAGGAAGGCCACGTCTACCTCGCGCAGCCACCGCTGTACAAGTTGAAGTGGCAGGGCAAGGGCGAACCTGGCTTTGCTTACTCGGATCTGGAGCGCGACGAGCAGCTGGCCGAAGGCTTGGCGAAGGGCCGCAAGATCAACACCGACGACGGCATCCAGCGCTACAAGGGCCTCGGCGAGATGAACGCCAACGAGCTGTGGGAAACCACCATGGATCCATCCGTGCGTATCCTGCGCCGCGTGGATTTGGAAGATGCCCAGCGTGCCGACGAGCTGTTCTCCATCCTCATGGGCGACGACGTCGCAGCTCGTCGCTCCTTCATTACTCGCAACGCGAAGGATGTTCGCTTCCTGGACGTCTAATTAGTGCCGGAATGGTCAGAATCGTGCGTAGATTCTGACCATTTCTTTTTTGTAAATTATTGAAAACAACCGATAGGTTTTCTGTTCCACAAATTTATAGTGGGGAGAATGACACACCCATCGAAGCTATGTAATTCCATCGCTGATGCCATGGGAAGTACTCCACTAGTCAGCCTGGCACCCCTAGGCCTAAAGAACCTACAAGCATGGGCGAAGCTTGAACAGTTCAACCCAGGGGGAAGCGCAAAGGACCGCACGGCCCGGGCAATGGTGGAGAAGGCTCACCTCACTCCCGGCACGATGGTGATCGAGTCCAGCTCTGGAAACTTGGGATTGGCGCTGTCGCGCGAAGCAGTATTGGGCCACTGGGACTTTCACTGTGTGGTGGATCCGCGAGTCAACAAAGCAACCGTGGCATACATGAAGGCCCTGGGTGCAACCGTGCACCAATTGACCGAGCCAGACCCGGAGACCGGGGACTGGTTGGTCGCGCGGCGGAAGAAGGTCGCAGAGCTCCTCAAAGAGAACCCACAAGCCATCAACCTGGATCAGTACTCCAATACCGCGGCCTTTGAGGCACATGCCACCGGCACAATGCGCGAGATCCATCAGCAGCTGGGTCACGCGCCAGACTTTGTGCTCGTTGCGGTAAGCACGACGGGAACCATTGGAGGATGCCAGCGCTACCTGCACGAATATGAGCTGGAGACCTCCCTCATCGCCGTCGACGCGGAAGGCTCGGTGCTCTTCGGTGGCCAGCGCGGAGCGCGCCAGCTACCGGGCTTCGGGGCTGGAGTCGTACCGGAACTATCAGAGCAGGTGAGACCGGATCGGGTGATGAGGATTGCGGATGGGGCGTCGATAAGCGCGGCGCGGAAGCTAGCTCGGTCGGCGGCGATCATGCCGGGGGCTTCGGGAGGTGCGGTGATTGCTGCGCTGCAACAGCTAGATAGTGAGCTGACAGAGCCGGCCGAAGCCGTCGTGGTTATTCACGACAGTGGCAATTTCTACCTCGAGACGATCTACAACGACGAGTGGGTGCGGGAGAACGTGGGATGAAGATAGCGATTGTTGGGGGAGGTCCGCGCGGATTGTGGGCCACCGAAGAGTTGATGAATCTGGCGTGGCAGCGAGGCTTGGCGTTAGATGTCACAGTGTTCGACGCAGGGGGAGTGAAGGCTTACGACCCAAACCAGCCGGACTACTGGTTGCTCAACGCCCCTGCGGAGATTGTGGAGTCCACGACCCTGGGATCGTTTAATGAGTACACGGGCAATACCGAGAAGTATCCGGCGCGGGCGCAAGTGGGGAAGTTCCTGGCCAAGTCGTGGGACACGTTGCCTGTTCCGCCTGAGTGCACATTGAATCGAGTGGCACGGCTCGTGGCGGATCCCCGGGAGCTGACCAGCACTTATGATCACGTGCTGGATGTGACAGGCCATGAGACGAGCTGGCCAGGGGAGATGCCCGATGCCTTGAAGGTTTATCCGCACGGGTCATTAGACCAGGTGATGCCGGGTAGCACGGTGGCGATCAGGGGCACAGCACTGACCTTCATCGACGCCGTCCTAGACCTCACCCTCGGCCGTGGCGGCCACATCAAGGACGGCCTCTACCATCCTTCAGGCTACGAGCCAGCGCAGATCATCCCGGTCAATCGCTCGGGGCGATTCATGAACGTCAAACCTGATGTCTCGCCGAATGTCGATGATGTAGTGGATCGATTCGGGGCAGCTGTTCTGGCAGCAACCACAACCGAGGAGATCGTGGCGACTCTGCAGGCTGCGGCGGGATTGCTGACTAGTGACACTGATCAAGACATTGCGGCTGTTCTGGCTGGGGCGGACGCGCCGGAAGATGGGGTCGAGGAACTGCGGCACAGCTTGCAGGTGGCCCTGGGGGAAAAGCCCCTGGATGCGCGGGCTGCCGTCGGCGTGGTGTTTCGCGCGCTGTATCCGCAGCTCGTGGAGCTGATCTCCTTCCACGAGCCACTGCCAGGCTTCCGGGAGCTCGCCCGCATTCTGGAGCCGGTCGCGTTCGGCCCGCCGTCGCTCAGCGCCCAGCGGGTTCTCGCCCTTATCGACGCCGGCTTCATCGCTTCCCCCATGACTGGCGACTTGCCAGAGGCCGATGTCACTATCGATGCTGTTCAAGCGCCCCCACCGAACCCGCCTGTGCGCACGGATCGCGATGGATTCCTTCCCGGCTGCGACAACTTCGCCGTGATTGGCCGAGCCACAGAGCTGTGGGTGCTCGGCAATGACACGCTTTCTCGCGCTTATCATGATGTGATTCCGCGGTGGGCGCGCCGGGTAGTGGCCGGAATTTCCCCAGCTCGGGTGCATGGAATTCCGCCAATGCAGGCGCGCCTGGAGCCATGGGCGTCGGAGTTTGTGGGTTCCTTCGCGGAAGCCGATGACCTCATCACCCGATACGGCAGCCCGGTGAACGTGCTGCACTCAGAGCCGATGCTGCGCAATGCACAGGAATTGGTGGACGCTGGAACTCAGCATGGGGTGGACGTGCGGGTCTTTTTCGCCCGTAAAGCCAATAAGGCCTTGACCTTTGTCGATGCCATCCACCAGGCCGGTCATGGGGTGGATGTAGCCAGCTTCCGGGAGCTCGAGCAGGTACTGGGTCGAGGTGTGCCAGGGGAGAACATCATCTTGAGCGCAGCGATCAAGTCGGAGCAACTGCTTCGGCTGGCCGTCGAGCGGGGCGTGACGATCAGCGTAGACAATGTAACAGAGCTGCGGCGCATCACCACGCTGGCGGATCGCCCAGTGCGCGTCGCCCCGCGCCTGGCTCCGAACCCTAACCGCCTCCCGCCGACCCGTTTTGGGGAAAGGACCACCACCTGGATCGACGCTCTGACCAGCATCGACCTCGGCCACGTACAAGTGACGGGAGTGCACGTCCACTTGCATGGTTACAGCGCTGCCGACCGAGTCACCGCTTTGCGCGAGGCCTTCGCCCTCATCGACGTCCTCCCGCATGACATCGAGTTCATCGACCTCGGCGGCGGCGTCCCCATGAGCTATCTGGCTGATGCGGGCGAATGGGACCGTTTCCAGACGCTGCGGACCACTCAGCATATTGCCCCGTTCACCTGGAAAAACGACCCGCTCGCCACGATCTACCCGTATTGGCAAACTCCGACGCGTGGCGAATGGCTGGATAACATCCTCTCCGCCGAGGGCATCGCCAGCGGATTGACGGAGCGCGGCTTGCGCTTGCATGTGGAACCGGGACGCTCGCTTCTCGACGGCTGTGGCCTCATCCTCGCCCAGGTGGAGTTCGTCAAGACCCGCAGCGACGGGCTGCCACTGGTTGGCCTGGCGATGAACCGCACCCAATGCCGCACCACCTCGGATGATTACACTGTGGATCCGCTGCTGATCAGATCCCCGAATTCCGCGCCTGGACCCGAAATCGAGGCCTTCCTGGTCGGTGCCTATTGCATTGAGGATGAGATCATTTTGCGGCGTCGCATCCGTTTTCCGGAAGGAGTTAGCCCCGGAGACATCGTTGCCATCCCCAATACCGCCGGCTACTTCATGCATATTTTGGAAAGCGCCTCGCATCAGATTCCGCTGGCCAAAAATGTGGTGTGGCCGAATGGAACGCTCGACGCGATTGACGAGGCATAACTACAGTTAATTCTGTGAACACAATCGTCTCCGCGCGTGGTGTCAACATCACGCGCGGCAAGAACCACATCCTGCACGATCTCACCTTTGACCTGCAGCCGGGCAGCATCACCGGCATTATCGGCCCCTCCGGCTCGGGCAAAACAACGCTGATGCGCGCCATTGTGGGCGTGCAAAAGTACGAGGGCGACCTCGAAGTTCTGGGGCATCAAGCTGGGGCGAAAGACAACCGCGGGCGCATCGGCTACATGACTCAAGCCGCGAGCGTGTACGAAGGACTCACCGTCCGCGAGAATCTGACGTACTTTTCGCAGCTCACGGGCGAGAAAAATGACACCGAGGACACAATCGAATTCCTCGGACTGACCCAGCAACGCGACCAGAAAGTGAGCACTTTATCTGGTGGTCAGCGAAATCGGGTGAGCTTGGGAGCTGCGCTCGTCGGCAAGCCAGCGTTGCTCGTCCTCGACGAACCGACAGTCGGCCTGGACCCGCTGACCCGCGAAAATATCTGGTCGCACCTGCGGTCGTTGGACACCAGCATCCTCATTTCCAGCCACGTCATGGATGAGGCAGCGCGGTGCGACGACATTTTGCTGCTTCGCGACGGCCAACTCCTCGCGCACTCCTCGCCTGCCGACCTGCTCGTTGCGGCGGATGCACCAAACTTGGACGCGGCGTTTTTGAATCTGATCCGGAAGGCGCAGTAATGATCCTCGCAACTGTCAACCGCATTTTGCGGGAAATCACCGGCGATAAACGGACCGTGGCCCTCATCGTGGCGGTGCCATCACTGCTGCTCACGCTGCTGTACTTCGTGTACGACGGCTCCCGACTGTTCAACTCGGTGGCCGTGATGATGCTCGGGGTGTTCCCGATGCTGCTGATGTTCATCGTTGCGTCGGTGACTATGCAGCGCGAACGCAAGTCCGGCACCCTCGAGCGCCTCATGACTACTCGGCTGACCACCGTCCAGCTGCTGCTGGCCTACGGCATTGCGTTTAGTCTCTTTGCACTGGTGCAGGCGTTAGTGCTGGTGTGCATCGCGTACTTCTTCCTCAATGTCACCACCGCCGTTGCCATCGGTTGGATCTTTCTCGTTGCGCCCCTTGCCGGCATTCTCGGCGGTGCCTTTGGCCTTCTGGCCAGCGCTTTTGCCGAAAACGAGTTCCAGGCCGTGCAGTTCATGCCCGTCTTCTTTGGCCCGCAGTTCTTCCTGGGTGGCGTGCTCGTTCCGCGCGCAGACATGAATTCTGTCCTGCACGCCGTCTCGAACTTCTTGCCGCTGTCCTATGTGATCGACACGTTGCGGTCGTTCCTGGTGGATTCCTCTTTGGGATCCGACACCTGGTGGAACCTGGGCATCGTCTTCGCCTTTGCCTTAGGTGCGTTAGTGCTGGCGGCGGTTTCGATGCCACGGGCGACCAAATAGGTACTGCTAAGCCGCGTGCTTTTCGACGATGTCGCCCAGCCCACGAACGTTTTCGGCCAACACCTTGGCAACCTTGCCACGGAGCGAGTTGTACACCTTGACCAGGGTCTGGTTGGTGACGTTCTTGGACTGGCCGTCAGCAACTTGTAGGAGTTCCTCGGCAACGCGGTCCTTGTTGGCATCGAGCTGCTCACCGAAAGAGGTGCCTTCTGGCTTGGAGTCCCAGTAGGGGTTGAGGACACCGATGACGTCGTTAAGCACGTGGCCAAGACCAGCCTCGACGATGTTCGGCTTTGCCTTTGTCGCGGCCGCGAGACCGCCCTTGAGGGCCATGCCGGTGATGCCCGACTGGTTATTGACGGTGGTACGGGCGAAATCGGCGAGGTCGGAGACGAGGGCTGCGCGGTCGGAGATTGTGATCATGCAGCTAGTTTAGCTAAAGAACTCTTTCTGCACCTCGCGAAGAGTGGACGCAGAGTGCTTGAACCGCTCCATCTCATGATCGGAAATTTCCAGCTCCACGACGCGACGGATGCCCTTACGATTCACGATCGCAGGCGTGCCAATGTAGATGTCTTCCTCGCCGTACTCGCCCTGCAACAGCGCAGAGACCGGCAGCGCCACATCCTGGTTTTGCAAGATCGCGCGGGTGATGCGGGCCAGTCCCATGCCGATGCCATAAGAGGTGGAACCCTTCGCATCGATGATGGTGTAGGCGGCGTCGCGGGTTTCCTGGAAAATCTTCTCCAGCTTTTCTTCCAGTGATGGGTCCTTCTCCAGCTGCTTGCGCATGGACACGCCGGCGATGGTCGCGGAGGAGAGAACCGGCAGCTCGGTGTCGCCGTGCTCGCCGATGATGTAGGCGTGGACCGAGGTAGGGGAGACCTGGTACATCTCACCAAGCATGTAGCGGAAACGGGCCGAATCGAGGATTGTGCCGGAGCCGAAGACGCGCTCGTGTGGCAGCCCGGAGTACTTCCAGGCAGCGTAAGAAAGGATGTCTACTGGGTTGGAGGCGACAACGATGATGCCGTCGAAACCGTTGGCCATGATCTGATCCACGATCGACTTCATGATCTTCATGTTCTTATCCACCAACTGCAGGCGGGTCTCGCCCGGCTTCTGGGCAGCACCGGCGCAAATCACCACGATCGCTGCATCCTCGCAGTCTGCGTAGGAGCCCTTGGTGACCTTCGTACGCGAATGCGCCCACACGACACCATGGTTGAGGTCCATGACGTTGCCTTCGAGCTTCTTCTCGTCAATATCAATGATCGCGAGGTGGTCGCACGTACCCTGGTTGACCAGTGCATATGCGTAGGCGACGCCGACGTCGCCCGCGCCGATGAGAACTACCTTGTTGCCTACAGTTTGCTTCATTGCCTGTTGTGCCTTTCCGGTTGTGAGGTTCCCTGGGAGGTTTAACCTCATTATGCGCCTGTTTCTGTATCGATGCAGCACTCAAGTGAGGTGAAATCGGACATAGTCAGACAAGATCGGGCAAAAGCGGGCGTTTGGGTTTTGGTGGGAATGAAATTGAGTGACCATTGCAAAATCTCATTCGGGAAGCCCCCAGCCCGGTCGAGGTGGGGACTGTGGGTAAACCTGGTGCCGTGGAGGAGGTTTACCCATCATTCCGCGCCCCAGGCCTACCGATCGGTGGGTAAACCTCCTGGCGCCCTCAAGGTTTACCCACCGCGTTCCTCTTCAAACCAAGAGCAAACCCCTCGGCCGCCGAGGAAAGGGCAGGGCCGAGGGGTGCAATACAGGGGGTCGCAACTCTTCCGCCACAGTGGTTCACTGTAGTCACAACGTTCACAACTGTAACATAAGTCTAGGATCTGTCGACAATATACGAGCACAAAGCGTGCCCCAGAATTTCATTGGAACCATTCAACGGCTCCAATGCCAAGCACGCCGAGCGAACATACTCACAGTGGTCGGCCACGGAAGCGAATACCGGAATTCCGGCGATATGCGGCTTTACCAGGGCGGATAATGCCACTAAGGCCCCTAGTGAACGAACTGAGGAACCCGTGTGCGAGCAAATGGCGTCGGCAAGCGAGAGCACATCCTCAGCGTCCACGCCGCACCCGGCCATGCAACGCGTTGTAGGAAGCGACTGATCGCCGGGCGAGCTCCTGAAGCTCTGCGGTCTGAACGGTGCGGGCGGCCTTCTCCAGGATCGCCTGGCGGGCCGCCTCCTGCTTGGACACGCCGAGGGAGGAGGCCAACACAATGAGGGCAGCGTCTTCGGCGGGAGAGAGTCTTAAAGTAAATGCCATGATACCAAAATGATACCACTCACGGCGGGAGAACCTCGCAAAACGTACACTAGAGGGGATCCCGACCAGAAAAGGTAAAAGAAGTTGAGCGACGAGAATCTCTTTGATCGCGTACATCCGATTGATATCAATGAGGAAATGCAGTCGAGCTACATCGACTACGCCATGTCCGTCATTGTCGGTCGTGCGCTCCCCGAGGTCCGCGATGGCCTGAAGCCGGTCCACCGCCGCATCCTCTACGCAATGTACGACAACGGTTTCCGCCCGGACCGCTCTTATGTGAAGTCCGCAAAGCCGGTCGCAGAGACCATGGGTAACTACCACCCGCACGGCGACGTCGCGATTTACGACACCCTCGTCCGCATGGCCCAGCCGTGGAATATGCGCTACCCGCTCGTCGACGGCCAGGGCAACTTCGGTTCCCGCGGCAACGACGGCCCAGCAGCTATGCGTTACACCGAGTCCCGCATGACGCCACTGGCGATGGAGATGGTGCGCGACATCCGCGAAAACACCGTCGACTTCATCCCGAACTATGACGGCAAGACCACCGAGCCGACGATCCTGCCATCGCGTGTGCCTAACCTGCTGATGAACGGCTCCGGCGGTATCGCCGTGGGTATGGCTACCAACATCCCGCCACACAACCTGAACGAGGTTGCCGAGGCCATCTACTGGATGCTGGAAAACCCAGAGGCCAACGAGGCTGAGCAGCTCGAAGCCTGCATGCAACGCATCAAGGGCCCTGACTTCCCAACGTCCGGCCTCATCGTGGGCACCGACGGCATCAAGGATGCCTACACCACCGGTCGTGGCTCCGTCCGCATGCGCGGCGTGACCTCCATCGAGGAGGAAGGTTCCCGCCAGATCATCGTCATCACCGAGCTGCCGTACCAGGTCAACCCGGATAACCTGATCTCAAACATCGCGGAACAAGTCTCCTCCGGCAAGCTCGCCGGCATTTCCCGCATTGACGACGAATCCTCTGACCGCATCGGCATGCGCATCGTCATCACCCTCAAGCGCGATGCTGTGCCACGCGTGGTGCTAAATAACCTGTACAAGCACTCTCAGCTGCAGTCCAATTTCGGCTGCAACATGCTCTCCATCGTTGACGGAGTGCCACGCACCCTGCGCATCGACCAGATGGTCCGCCTGTACACCGATCACCAGATCGAAGTCATCGTTCGACGCACCCAGTACCGCTTGGATGAGGCCGAAAAGCGCGCCCACATCCTGCGTGGCCTGGTCAAGGCGCTGGACATGCTCGACGAGGTCATCGCGCTCATCCGTCGTTCCCCGACGGTGGATGATGCCCGCACCGGCCTGATCGCGCTTCTCGACGTCGACGAGATCCAGGCCAACGCGATCCTGGAAATGCAGCTGCGTCGCCTCGCAGCCCTGGAACGCCAGAAGATCGTCGATCAGTTGGCCGAAATTGAGCTCGAGATTGCCGACCTGAAGGACATCCTGGCCTCCCCTGAGCGCCAGCGTGCCATCGTCCGCGACGAGCTCATGGAAATCGTGGAGAAGTATGGCGACGAGCGTCGCACCGAGATCGTGGCGGCCACCGGCGATGTCACTGAGGAAGACCTCATCGCTCGCGAGAACGTCGTTGTCACCATCACTTCCACCGGCTACGCCAAGCGCACCAAGGTCGACGCATACCGCTCCCAGCGTCGTGGTGGCAAGGGCGTGCGCGGCGCAGAACTGAAGCAGGATGACATCGTCCGGCACTTCTTTGTCAGTTCCACGCACGACTGGATTCTGTTCTTCACCAACTTCGGCCGGGTCTACCGCCTCAAGGCCTACGAGCTGCCGGAAGCATCCCGTACCGCCCGTGGCCAGCACGTGGCTAACCTCATGGAATTCCAGCCGGGCGAGAAGATCGCCCAGGTCATCCAGCTGCAGACCTACGAGGATGCGCCATACCTGGTGCTTGCCACCCAACAGGGTCGAGTGAAGAAGTCTCGCCTGCTCGATTACGAGACCGCTCGCTCCGGTGGATTGATCGCCATCAACCTGAACGAGGGCGACACCCTCATCGGTGCAGCGCTGTGCTCTTCGGAAGACGAGCTGCTATTGGTGTCCGAGGAAGGTCAGTCGATTCGCTTCAAGTCCGACGATGAAACGTTGCGCCCGATGGGCCGCGCTACTGCCGGTGTGAAGGGTATGCGTTTCCGCGGCGACGACCAGTTGCTGGCTATGTGTGTGGTCCGCGACGGCGAGTTCCTCATGGTTGCAACGTCTGGTGGTTACGGAAAGCGCACCCATATGGAGGAGTACTCCGTCCAGGGCCGTGGTGGCCTGGGTGTGGTGACTTTCAAGTACAACGCCAAGCGCGGCAAGCTAATCGCCGCCCTGGCGGTGGATGAGGATGACGAGATCTTCGCCATCACCTCCGGTGGCGGTGTCATCCGCACCGAGGTCAACCAGATCCGTCCAACATCTCGTGCGACAATGGGCGTGCGCCTGGTTGATCTGCCATCCGGTACGGATCTGCTGGCGATCGACAAGAACGTCGAAGCAGAAGGCGAGGAAGAAGCCGAGGCTG
Source organism: Corynebacterium kalinowskii (assembly GCF_009734385.1). Taxonomy (NCBI): domain Bacteria; kingdom Bacillati; phylum Actinomycetota; class Actinomycetes; order Mycobacteriales; family Corynebacteriaceae; genus Corynebacterium; species Corynebacterium kalinowskii. The sequence goes on from NZ_CP046452.1 coordinate 16,958, forward strand.
TGGCAACCGGTAAGGTGCCGGCCCCTGCAGACAAAGCCCCTGCTCAGACTGAGAAACTCGAAACCGTCGTAGAGTCCGCTGACCAGCCGCTCGATGCGTCGGGCGTGCCACAAGAAGAGGATTAATCCATGGCTGAACGTAAAGTGACGGTTCGTAACGTCTCGCCGCTGTCCGCCTTCCGCACAGCACTTGTGCTGTCGTTGGCCGGGCTGGTGGCCTGGATGATCTGCGTAGCCCTGCTCTACGTCGGCATGGATGCGGCCGGTGTGTGGGATGACCTGAACTCCGTCATCGGCGGCGCGGGTGGCGAGGGCACAGTGACCTTCGGGCTCATCATGTCCGTGGCTGGTTTGATTGGCGCGATTATCGCCGTGCTGGTGTCTGTGCTTGCACCGATGGTGGCGCTCATCTACAACGCCACGGTGGATCTGTTTGGCGGCCTCGAAATCACGCTTCTCGACGACTAATCCAGGCATACAAAAATAGGGCTTTACCTGCTGATTTGGTTTCTTGTTAAACGGTGGGTAAAGTTCTATTTCGTTCCCAGGGCCTATAGCTCAGTCGGTTAGAGCGCATCGCTGATAACGATGAGGTCGCAAGTTCGATTCTTGCTAGGCCCACCAGGAACAAATGGGGCATTAGCTCAATTGGTAGAGCACCTGCTTTGCAAGCAGGAGGTCAGGAGTTCGATTCTCCTATGCTCCACAGCTAAGATCCTCACACCAAAGGTGTGAGGGTCTTTTTTGTTTCTCTAATCCCGCTTAAGTTCTAGGGGTCCTGGAAACACCTGATTGTTGTGAGGTGTTTCCACGGGGTCGGTATGGGATCCTGATCCGGTTGTTGTTGACGAATATAGGTGCCTACGCGGTGGTCGGGAAGACACCACTGCCTATCAAAACTGCGATACCCATACCTGGCAGGGGTCGCCATGGAATCAGTGGCTTCTGTGGTGCTTAAAACTGGGAGAAGGTTACCTGTAACCGCGTCGTTCTTTTTGACTGCGTAGTGCAGTCTCTATCAGGAGAAAACATTTCCTCGTTAGCAATGCCACTCTCAAATAGCTTCTGCCAACGGCTACCCAGCGTTGATGATTCAGGCGCAATAGGCCATTTACGCTTGAACTGCGCACCAGAAACCGTCCAGGGGAACACTATTTCCAGTGGAACTCCATCCGAGAGAGCTGCGGCACTGCTTGGAACGAATTTGTCTGCCCACTCGCCGTTTGGCAGTTTTTCCATTTGCTGTCCTCTTCGGGCGCATCCACTAAGTTAAGGGAGTTCAGTTTATCCTTTTCGGAGCCGCTGATTCGCTGGTAATAGACTTTTGCCTGCTGCTTCATTCGGTCTGCATGGCGTTTCGGTTTACCGGTTGAAGTGTTGGGATGCTGGATTCCCACGGGATCTGGTGCACAGGGGAAAGCCCCACCGGGAAGACCTGGAGGAAAACCGGAGGGGCTGGCTGTGGCGATTGTGTCGTTAGGCGCTTAGCGTCTCCTTCGCGGCGTCAGCAGTACTGACGTCTGCCTTGTCCTTGTCTTCCTTCAGGGTGGGGCGCAGCAGCAGCATGGCTATCGCGATGACGATCAGGACGCTAGCTTCGTGGACGAGCATGCCAATCGACATGGTCACCCCACCGAGCAGCACACCGACCAAGAGGATCGCCACGGTGGCCAGGGCGATGGCGATATTGACCCGCATGGTGCGTACCGTGCGCTGGGCCAGACCCAGGGCGTACGGCAGGCGGGGGAGCTTGTCGGCCATCAGGGCGATATCGGCTGTCTCGATGGCGGCAGGTGAGCCAGCAGCCCCCATCGCCACGCCGATGTCGGCCTGAGCGAGTGCCGGCGTGTCGTTGACACCGTCGCCGATCATGGCCACGGTGCGGCCCTGGGCCTGCAGGTCCTTGACGATAGTGAGCTTGTCCTCGGGCATGAGTTCGGCCCGGACCTCGTCGACCCCGAGTTCGGCGGCGACGTTGCGGGCCACCCGCTGCGCGTCACCGGTGGCCATGATCACGCGCACACCCTTGTCATGCAGCGATCGGATAGCGGCCGGTGCGTCGTCACGGATGGTGTCGGCCACGGCGACGATGCCGATGGCGCGTCCGTCGACACCGACGTACATGGCGGTCTTGCCCTGGTCATTGAGTTCAAGGATGCGGGTGGTGTCCGGGGCGTGGTCGAGCAGCTCGACGGAACCGACGGCGACGGTATGGTCGTCGACCTTCGCGATGATGCCCTTGCCGGTAACCGGTTTGGCTTTCTCGACCATTTCGATGGTCAGTCCCTTGTTCTCCGCGCCGCGGATGATCGCCTCGGCAAGGGGGTGCTCGGAGGCGGTTTCGGCACGGGCGGCCAGGGTGAGCATCTCATCGTCCGAGTAGGCAGGGTCGAGGACGTCGACGTTGGTCAGCTTGGGGCGGCCGTTGGTCAGGGTGCCGGTCTTGTCGACGACCACGGTGTCGACCTTCGCGGAGGTCTCCAGGTATTCGCCACCCTTGATGAGCACCCCGTCCTTAGCGGAGCGTCCGATTCCGGCGACAATCGAGACCGGGATGGAGATGACCAGCGCCCCGGGGCAGGCGATGACCAGCAGGGTCAAGGCCAGTTCCACATTGAGGGTGATCAGGCCAACGGCGAGGGCGGCGACCATCACACCGGGGGTGTAGTACTTCGAGAATTTCTCCAGGAACGTCTGGGTCTTGGCTTTATCGTCCTGGGCGTCTTCCACACGGTGGATGATCTTGGCCAGTGTGGAGTCCGAGCCGATGCCAATCGCCTCGATGCGCAGCACCCCGGAGCGCAGCCAAGTACCGGCGAAGACCTCCGAGTCCTCGGCCTTCTCAGCGGGTACAGATTCCCCGGTGATGGTGGCCTCGTCGACCCCGCCGTGACCGGAGAGCACGCGTCCATCGACGGGGATCTGCTCGCCGTTTTTCACGAGCACGACGTCACCGGGGGCTAGTTCCCAGATCTCAACGGTTTCGGGCTCACCGTCGCGCAGCACGGTGGCGGTCTCGGGGGCAGCGTCCACCAGGTCCGACAGTGCCTTGCGGGTGCGGTTCATCGTGGCCTTCTCCAGGGCCTTGCCCAGGGCGAAGAGGAAGGTGACGGCGGCGGATTCCCAGTAGTTGTTGATGAACAGCGCGCCGATGGCGGCGACGATGACCAGCAGGTCAATCGAGATCATCCTAATGCGCAGGGCTTGGACGGCGGAGACGGCGATCTGCCAGCCGGCGACCACCGCGGCGGCGATCATGAATCCGTCTGACAGCCACCCAGCGGGGGTGAGCCAGGACAGGATAATCAACAGGCCTGAGACGGCGACCACGCCCCAGGTTTTCCAGGTCTTCATGATGGGTGTCCTTTACTTCTTGAGGGTCTTTTTCTTGTGCCACCCATTAAGTTAGGACGATTCCGGAGAAACCTCCTTGACCTGGATCAATTACCCACACACCTCCGACCTGACGAGGCGTCGATCATGCTCCTTTCCCGGGTACTCGGATAGGGGTGTTTAGTAGGCCGAGGGTTTGGCGGTACAGCCGGCGTCCATGAGAGGGCCGGTGTGAGTGCTCAGCCATTCCCGGATCGGGTGGCGGCCGTGTGGGTCGGGCGCCGCAAGGGAGGGGAACAGGGCGAGGTCGTCATCTACGCGTCGCTGGTAGGCGTCACGGGTCTCCTTGAGATGTCCTAGGTGGATAGTGTCGTCCTGGCCCGCAGGACGACTCACGCGTTACAACGCCGCCGCACTGTGATAGGCGGCACCCTGGATGTTGCCTGTATTCAGGTCTCGAGTTCTTGCGAGAAGATTCGGTCCCTGTCGTTCACGGGTCGGTGTGGGCATGAGGACAGCGTGGCTCCCACTTCGGAAAGATGGTCCAGTCGCTAATGATCGTGGGCGTTGACAATGGCGTTGACCTTGGCATCCACAGCCTCCAGTGTGCTCAAGTCCTGGCGGGCAGTGTCGGTGTCCACGCCGTGCCCCTTCATCAGGAAGTCCAGCTTCGGGTGCAGCTGGGCGAGGGTATCGTTCGTCATGCGGGAGGGGTCACCGCCGTGGGCGGCGCATAACGCGTTCGCCTTGGCGTGCAGTGAGGAGACGGATTCGAGGTCCAGATCCGACTAGTCGAAGTTCTCGACCCCGTGGTCCTTGAGCAGGAAGTTCATCTTCTCGTGGAGATTGGCAAAGGTCACTTCGGCCATGGTGGTGTCCTTTAATGATGAAGATCAGGTGTTTTCTGTGATACTCATTAAGTTATGAACAATCCGGAGAAAGTACCTTGATCCGCATCAAGTACACGCAAAGTGAGATCTGGATCGCAAAAAGACTGTGGTGCTCGTAGCCCGGGGGCACAGATGGCCCGCCGGCACTTTCTGGTGCGGGCGGGCTTGTGGGGTCGGGAGTGCGTCAGATCGCCGACGGCTTGGCGGTGTAACCGACCTCGGCTACCGCGGTGACCAGGTCACGTACGGAGACCTTCTGTGGGTCGTGGGTGACCAGGATGCGTCCGGAGGAGAACTTCACCTCCGCATTCTCCACGCCGTCCAAACCATTCAGCTTGTTTTCGATCTTGGCGACACAGCTCGGACAGGTGAACTCATCAGAGCGCAAGGTGGTGTTCTTCAGCGTGGCCGGGGCGGTCATCGTAACCAGGTCCTTTCATCTTTTATCGTCATGTTCCTGTGCTTGCACCTTTAAAGATACGGTCCTTTCCGGGTTAATTCCTTGACCTAGATCAAACAACGACAAATCTCTCCTACCAGGAAATTGTCCTGGAAAAGAGAGGGATGTGGGCGTTTAGAGGCCGGCGACCAGGTCGCCCAGGGCCTGGTGGTTGGTAATGGCGATCCATTCGCGGCCGGAGTCGATGACACCGGTTTTCTTCATCCGCGCCATTGCCCGGGAGGCGGACTCGACGGTGGTGCCGGCCATGCCGGCCACGTCGTCGCGGCGCAGGCGGACCTGCAGCAGGCTGGATCCGTCTTGTCGGATTTGCCCGAGCTTGGCGTCCAGGTATTGGAGGGCGGCGGCCACGCGCTGCTCGACAGTCGAGGTGGTCTGTGCGGTCTCGCGTTCCCGGGACCGGACCAATTGGTCCTGCTGCATCCGCATGATCGCCAACGCCAGTTGCGGGTAGGCGTCCACGACCTCGGCCAGGGCCTCGGCGGGCAGGTAGAGCGCGCAGGTGGTCTCAATCGCCCAGGCGGAGTCGGTGGCTGGGGAGCTATAGGTGTGCAGTGGGCCGATGATATCCCCGGGGGCGGCGATGTCGACGGTGATTTCGCGGCCATCGATGGTGTCCCGGGTGATCCGGGCCCGACCGGAGGCGACCATATAGCTGCCCTGAGCCTGCTCGCCGGCTAGGAGGATGGGATCACCCGCGGCCCAGGCGCAGGAGGTCAGATGCTGATCGAGTTCCCTGTGCTGTTGTGGGTTCAGCTTCTTGGTCAGCGGGGAACGGGCCATGACCTGCATGCGCACGTCCAGGGAGCACTGGTGGGGTTGGGCACAGTTGTGACGGACGGGATTGCGGGCCATAAGCCCCATGCTATCAATCCCGGAGAGCAATGACCGCGGAAGCGGAGGAACAAAAGCCTCCGACACAACCGACAGCCGCGCCCCCTCACCACTCGCTGCCTAAGGAGTGGGCAGTGGAGGTGATGTCGGTGACGGTCCTGATGAGCTCGTCCACAGATACTTGTTGTAGGTCATGGAACACCACGAGATGGCCGGGCGGTACTACCACTTGGACAGAGGCCACCCCCTCCAGGTCACTGAGTGTGGTCTGGGCGGTGGCGCACAGTCCCAAATATTTGTCTAACGTGGTCTATATGGTGGCCGGAACCCCGAGCCCCTCATACAGATTGCAGAGGAACTGATGACAAGTACTACTGAGCGCTGGAATGGAATGGGCGCGATCGTTGGAGACGGTGGCGTCGCATTTCGAGTCTGGGCTCCGCACGCGGACACCGTGGTCGTGACGGGTGACTTCAACAAGTGGAGCGAATCCGCGAATCCGCTCGAGTCGGAGGGCAACGGCTACTGGTACGCGCTGGTGCCGGAAGCGAAGACGGGCGACGAGTACAAGTACATCATCACCAATGGCGAGCAGGTGCTCTCCAAGCGCGATCCATACAGCTACCTGGTCACCAACTCCGTCGGTAACTCGGTAATCTACGACCACAGCGCGTTCGACTGGGAGGGCGTGCAGGCGCACTGCCCGCCTTTCAATGAGATGGTCATCTACGAAATGCACGTGGGCACGTTCAACTCCGTCGATGGCGGGGTCGGCGATCTGGAAGGGGCGATGGAGCGCCTCCATCATGTGCTCGAACTTGGAGCGAACACCGTCCAGCTGATGCCAGTAGCCGAGTTCGCTGGCGACCAGAGCTGGGGCTACAACCCAGCCGATCCGTTCGCTGTGGAGTCCGCCTACGGTGGCCCAGATGCTCTCAAGCAGTTCGTGAAGAAGGCCCATGAGATGGGCATCGCGGTCATCCAGGACGTCGTGTACAACCACTTCGGCCCCTCTGACCTCGACCTCTGGCAATTCGACGGGTGGAGCGAGAACGGCAAGGGTGGCATCTACTTCTACCAGGACTGGAAGTCGGAGACCCCGTGGGGCGATACCCGCCCTGATTATGGTCGAGAAGAAGTCCGTCGCTTCATCCGCGATAACGCCCTGATGTGGCTAAAGGACTACCGCATGGACGGCCTGCGCTTGGACATGACGCCATACATGCGGTCCAAGGACGGATCCTCAATGGACATCCCAGAGGGCTGGTCGATGATGCGTTGGATCGCCGACACCGTCCGCGAGGAGTTCCCGGGCCGGATCCTGATCGCTGAAGATTTGCATGGCAACCCACTGGTAACTTCCACTGCCCCCGACGGAGCCGGCTTCCACTCGCAGTGGGACAGCCACTTCGTCCACCCGGTCCGTGAGGTCATTACTGAAATCGATGACGAATGGCGATCCATCCCTGCCATTGTCGAGGCAGTCACCACCGACTACGGCGATGCTTTTGCACGCGTCGTCTACACCGAGAGCCACGACGAGGTAGCCAACGGCAAGGCTCGCGTCCCGCAAGAGGTCAACCCAAACGATCCGTCCGGTTGGGTTGCTCAGAAGTTGTCGACCCTGGGCGCCGCCCTCGCTCTGACCTCCCCCGGCATTCCGATGCTGTTCCAGGGCCAGGAGTTCCTCGAAGGCGCCTGGTTCCGTGACAGCGTGCCGCTCGACTGGTCACGCGACGAGAACTACGCCGGCATCGCCAACCTCTACCGTGACCTGATTAACCTACGCCTGAATCGCAGTCAGTCGACCCGGGGCTTGACCGGGCAGAACACTGCCATCCTCAAGGCCGACGATGAAGCTAACTTCCTGGTCTTCCACCGCTGGGCAGAGGGCGGTGTAGGTGATGACGTGGTCGTCGTAGTTAACCTGGACAGCGAGGTTCGCGAGAAGGTCGATATCGGCCTGCCCGCCGGCACTGAGAAGTGGACGCTGCGTTTCAACAGCGACGCGAAGCACTACAGTTCGCTGTTTGGCGGCTTCGCATCCTACGATATGGAATCCTACGAGGGAGGCCTCGACGGCCAGCCTCGCCACGGCAACCTGTCGATTGCGCCTTACACGGTTCTGATTTACTCGCGGGGCTAACGCAGCTGGTCGTGATGCGGGCGAGAGCTAGCGGCAGGCGCTACTGTCTTGCTCGCAGTCCCGCACTGGCTCGAACTGGAAGGTTGCGTGCTTCACGGACACGTCGAAGTGCGTGGCCACGCAGGCTTGCAGTTTGTCCAGGATGTCGGGGATGTGGCCGTCGTTAAAGCAGCGGTCTTCAAGGACCACGTGCGCGCTGAGAATGGGCAGCCCGGTGGCAATCCTAGAGGCGTGCAGGTCGTGGACATCAAGTACGTGTTCAACGCCCAGGATGTGCTCGCGGACGGCATCGAGGTCGAGTCCCGGTGGGGTGGATTCGAGCAAAATGGTGCCGGACTCGCGCAGGATGTGAAGCGCGCGCGGGAGGATGAGTAGGGCAATCAGGAGAGAGGCGATCGCGTCGGCACGCGCAAAGCCAGTCGTGGCGAGCACGATGGCGCTGACGATCACGGCGACGGAGCCGAGGGCGTCGTTAAGCACCTCGAGCGTGGCCGCCTTCATGTTGAGGTTGTCCTCCCCGCCACTGAGGATCGCGAAGGACGCGATGTTGCCGAGCAGTCCGACGATACCGATGATGAGCAGCCCCTGAGAGTTGACCTCGACGGGTGATAGGAGCCGACGCACCGCCTCGATAATGGTGTAAAGGCCCACGCCACCGAGCAAGAGGGCTTGGAGTGCGGAGGAGATGACTTCGGCTCGCCGGAGCCCCCACGTGTAAGTCTTGGTGGCCGGTCGCTGGATCAGGGCGGCGGCGGTGAGCGCCATGCCGAGGCCCGCCGTATCGACGGCCATGTGCCCGGCATCCGCGATGAGTGCGAGACTACCCGTCCACCATGCGCCCACGATTTCGGCAACCAAAATGGTGCCAGTGATGGCCAGTGCGATACCGAGTCGGGTGCGATTTGAGGACCCGTGATGGTGGTGATGATGGTCCGACATGACTCCTCCTACGTTTTCAATAAAGCATACACTATTGAAAAACTGCAGGTGAATTTATCGCCTGAGAGTGACTAAAAATGGCTTGACCTGCGCAAATGGCAAAACCTGACCCTTGGGGAGCTTTAAATGTTAAGACTCCGTCTAAGGTCCGATCAAAGGTGAGGAAAGCTTAGGTAGTTGACGCGTGCTCTTTCTAAGGAACGCGTCTAATGCTGGCATAAGAGATGCCTAAAAGTGCCAGTTGGAGGTTCCTCGAATGCTTAACGCGCATCGACTACCTATGACATCCAGCTGATTGCCTATCAGTGGCCTGAAAATTCGGTTCCAGCAATCACATGAAATAGCTATATCAGTTTTTGATCCACGCTCAGAAACCCCAGCAACTTGCGGGCAAATAATTGGGTTTAGGCAGGGTTCATTCTGGTGGAAACCTTGGCTACCTGCGGTTTTCTAAAAGTGTCAGAAAAGTCACTCCGTATTAAGGCTCAAGACAATGAAGAAGATCATCGCAACCGCAGTAGCAGCCCTTGCAGTAACCTTCGGCGCCTCCACCGTAGCGACTCCTGCAGCCGAGGCTTTCCCATTCGCAGTAGGCGAAAACCTCACCGCAGCTGAAGCCGATATCGCAGACCAGATTAACGGCATCCGCGCCGCCCACGGCCTGCACACCTTGGGCTGGAACCAGTACCTGTCCGACTCTTCTCGCTCTTGGTCCCAGACCAGTGCGGCTCGTGACCACCTGGCTCACGACCCAATGGCCCTGCAGCTCAGTGACATGGAAAACGTCGCTGTGATGTACAACAACCCACGCGACGCCGTCAACGGCTGGATGAACTCCCCAGCACACCGTGACAACATCTTGAGCCCTTACGCCAAGTCCATGGGCATCGGCGTAGCAAAGAACGCTGCTACTGGCGGCTATTTCGTCACCATGCGTGGCGCATACTAATTAGACCAAAGACTAATGCCCGGTACAGGAACTGTACCGGGCATTTTCGTCTGTGGGCTTAGCGGCCGTCGAACTTCTTCTCGGCGTCCTCAGCCTGATCCTCCAGGGAATTCAGCTCAGAAACGTCAGCGTCATCAATGGCTTCATCGATAGCGTCATTGGCGAACTCGCCATCGTTGATGGCCTGAACCTGCTCGGCAATCTCGGTGTCCTGCGCCTTGTGCTCAGCGAGCTGCTTGTCCAGATCGTCCAGGAACTCAGGGGAGACCTCGGACTCCGTTGGCGTCACGGTGGAGTACACCAGGCGGGAACCCTCGGCGCCGTGCTCCTCCACGCGAGGAGGAACGGTAGCGGCCTTCTCCTCACGGAACAGGAACCAGTAAGCAGCAGCGCCGGCAGCACCCAGCAGAGCAACAACCAAGGCAACGATGCCAGCCTTGCCCTTCTTCTTTGGCTCTTCCTTAATGCCGAGCTTGATAGCCTGCTTGTCAGCCTTCTTGGCGAGCTCCTTCGAAGCGACGGCAGAGGCCTCACGCGCCTTCTCCAGACGGATACGAGCGTTTTCGGCGACCTTTGCGGCGGTGTCGCGACGGTCGTCGAGAAGCGCCTTGCCCTTCTCCTGACCCAGTCCGGCGAGCTCAGCGATGGTGTACTGCTCTGCGACCTCAGACAGGGCCTCGTAGGCCTCGGCGGACTTACGCTCGCGGTAATCGTTGACTGCGCTCACGGCAGCGCGCGCGGTGTCGATGGCTAGTTTGACATTGTTCATGGCGGTTGCCTTTCGTAGGGGACTTCGTATCTTCCAGGGTAGCGACATTACGGTCGCCATGTCGGTAACATAAAGGGCATGACTCAAAAGACCGCAACTGCGACGCTGCACACCAACCGTGGTGACATCGTCATTGACCTTTTTGGCAACCACGCACCTGAAACCGTTGACAACTTCGTTGGCCTGGCTAATGGCTCCAAGGAATACAAGGCTGCCAACGCTTCCGGCACCAACGAGGGTCCGTTCTACGACGGCGCCATCTTCCACCGCGTCATCGACGGCTTCATGATTCAGGGCGGCGACCCAACCGGCACCGGCACCGGTGGCCCTGGCTACAAGTTCGCTGATGAAATCCACCCTGAGCTGCGCTTCGACCGCTCCTACCTGCTGGCCATGGCCAACGCTGGCCCAGGCACCAACGGCTCCCAGTTCTTCATCACCGTCGCGGCCACTCCTTGGCTGAACGGCAAGCACACCATCTTCGGTGAGGTCACTGACGCGGCATCCCAGAAGGTTGTCGATGACATCGCTACCACCGCGACCGCTGCTATGGACCGCCCAGTCGATCCAGTAGTTATCAACTCCGTCACGATTGCCTAACGTTTAACCTCATAGCCTGCTTGTCGACGTCCGTCGGCCGGCAGGCTTTTGTCATTCTGGAGAGACCCGATGCTGAAAATCTGGTGGCGCCAAGCGCCCGTTACCGTCGCAGTGTGCGTCCTTATGGTGTTGTTTTACCTGGCGACGGTCGCGCAGTCCCTCTCAGTTGTGGACAATCTTTCGGGAAGTTCGCTCGCTGACCGCTTCATTCTCTATCTGCCGGCTATGAGCGGCCCCTTCGGTCCGCTGCGAGCTGTGGGTTCGGCATTCATGCACCTGGGCCCAGGGCATTTGGTTTTGAACCTGTTGCTGTTGTTCCTACTCGGTCGGGAAGTGGAAACCAGCTATGGAGCGCGCATGTATTTGCTGCTGTGGTTCGTCTCGGCGGTGGGCGCGAGCACTGTGACAGTGTGGATGGACCCGCTGGCCGCTGTCGTAGGAGCTTCCGGGGTGGCCTATGCCCTCATGGTGTTGTTCGCATTTCTGGTGGCGCAACGAGGTGGCGACCTGCGCGCCCCCATCGTGCTCATTCTGGCCAACGTCGCTTACACCCTGATGACCCCCGCAGTGTCCCTGTGGGGCCACATGGGAGGCCTCCTAGCTGGTCTTTTGCTGGCTCTTGCATTGCTAGCCCGGGAGCACCGGGTGAGGTGGATCCTCGTTTCGGGCATCGCAGCAATGTTCGTTATTGCTTTGTTGTTCAAAGTGGCAACGTTTACCACCAGTGGGTTCTGGCCGGCTCTGCTGTAGTTCACAACTTATCCCCAACACTCCATGCCACCACAGTTATCCCCAGGGTTTATCCACAGTGTGGATAACTACAAACTTGTAATTTACGAAAATCCACATCGAACACACGAAGTTAACCTGCATTAAGTGGGAATTGTTAGAAAATGCGGGCGAGAGTGGATAACCATACACAGAGTTATCCACAGGGTGTGGATAATGTGAACAAGTGGAACATACACAAAAGCATCCCCAGCCTGTGGATAACTAGGCTGGGGATGCTTATTGGGGTGGAATGACAACCAGGTGATTTACAGTTCGTCGATGACTTCTCCTTCGAGGATTGGCATCGCCTCTTTTTCTCGCAGCACCTCGTCAAACTCGCCATTGAGATTTCGGATCAGTACGTCAATAAGTCGATTGCCCATGGGCCGAAAAGTGACGTAGGTGATGCCACCCGAAATCACGCCTCCGGCCAGGGGGACCATCTTAGTTACGGTCTTTTCTACGGTCTTCGTAGTAATCTTTTGCCCGATCGCCGCGCCGACTTTTTTCACCAGCGGATACCAGGTGGTTTTCATCAAACCTTGTGCGGCAAACCGACGACCGACTTGTTCACTGATTTCTTGAGCCGTACGGGCAACCAAGGCCGCGGCCCCTGCCGCGCCAAACATCACTCCCAGATATCCAATGACGCGGATGCGTGCTTCTTCACTGAGTGAGTGCGACTGGGATGTGAAGAGATCGTCCTCGCCAAACAAGTAGGCGATTTGCTGGGCCATGCGTAAGGCAAAGGCGAAGTATTGCGCAACGTCGACACTTCCAGCGGGAATGGCTACAAGTGGGTTAGCGGGAAGACCGGAGGCGAAGGACAGGCCTGCGGTGGTTGAGGTGTTCTTGCGAACCAGCTTCTTAGCTTTTTCGCGTAAGTCTTCGAGCTCGAAGACGGCCTGCGGGCCTTTTTTCAGGATCTCATCAAGTCGCGGATGATCCTTGAATTGCTCGCGAAGGAACTCCTCGCGATCAACCCTGACCAGAGGCAGCTTCGTAGCTGAACCAATCGTAGTCAGGGCTAGTCCATACAAATCAGCATTGGAAGGCTTGCTCACCGAGGTCATGTCCCCAGAATAGCAATGTTGATTGAGCGCTCAGCGCCCGAAAAACTAACGAGTTAGCGCCATCCCATGGTCATCAGCAGACCCATAATGAACAAGCCAAAACCGATACCGTAGTTCCATGGACCGAGCTCACGCATGAAGGAAATATCCTGGCCAGCTAGGTAGTTCACTACCAACCACAGCAGCCCGGCGAGCATGAAGCCGAACATGATGATCTTGTACCACATTGGGGTGCCGGAGGAGCTGATCTTCACCGGCGTGCGGTTCGCAGCGCTTGTTGGGGTAGCGGTTTTAGTTACTTTTGCTTTCGGCATGGTTCACCTTTGTAGTTAAGTTAATTGCATTTCATTGTGCCAGCTGGCACCCTAACCGGCAATTACGGTGCCGGTGGGAGCAGCTGGAATTCGTAAACGTCAACGTATACCAACGCATCCTTCGGGAGTGGTTGCCCCGCTGCGGGGTCTTGTTGCGCGATCTTGCCTTGGTCGATGAGCGCAGTGGTTCCTACCCTGCGTTGCTGGAGCGACGTGTCGGGGGCGGTCCAACCGGCGTCGCGAAGCGCCCGCAGCGCTTGGGTTGCGGTGAGGCCCTTCAGTGTTGGCATCTTGATTGCCGAGCCATTGGAGACGGTCACGTTAACAACAGAGCCCTTGGGTAGCTTTTGGCCGGCCTCGGCGAGGGAAATGACGGTGCCTTCTGGCTTTTCGGAGTCGACAAACTCGACCCGGGGGACCAAACCGAGAGCCGTGAGGTTGCCCTCTGCTTGGGACCACTTCATGCCGTCGATCGACGGCACGCGGACTTCCTCGATACCGGAGGAGACCGTAATAGCAACGCGAGAGCCCTTGGATACCTGCGAACCCGCTCCTGGGGACTGATCGAGAATCTTCCCATTTTCTACCTGGTCAGAGGTCTCTTGCCTCACGGTTGGATCGAGTTGCAGTCCCGCCTGGCTAAGAATCTTCTCGGCCTCTTGGGTGGTCAGGTTCCTAAGATCTGGAACTTCGATAATTTCCTTGCCGGTGGAGACAACCAACGTGACGGTGGAACCAGGGCGGATCTGCGATCCGGCAGCCGGATTGGTGGCGATGACCTGGCCCTTAGGCACGGTTGGGCTCGCTTCTTCTTTCGGCTCTACTTTAAGACCAAGGTCAGTGAGTATCTTGCTCGCTGCCGCCTCGGGTTTGCCCGCAACATCGGGGATGGCCACGTTCTGCGACTGGGCCGGCGCCGTGGGCTTCTTTGCCTCATCCTCTGAGAGATAGGTGTACGCCACATAGCCGCCACCACCGAGCAACGCGAGGACAGCCAGGGTAGCGACGGCCGTGCCCCACGAAGAGTTCTTCTTTTCGGCGCGGTGAGAGGCGACCGACTCTGTGGCCCCGACTGGTTCAGGGGCCGCAACCGGCGCGACCACGGCCTTGGTGACCTGGGTCGGCGGATCGTAGGGCTCCGGGGTGGGATCCGGGTCAGTGTGGAGATGATTGCGGGCAGCCATCGCCACGGATCCGCGCTCAATGCGGCGCAAGTCCTCAGCAAATTCCGCGGCGGATTGGTATCGATCGCCTGGGTGCTTAGCCATTGCGGTCAGACACACCGCGTCGACATTTACGGCGACAGTCGGGGAGAGACCGTGGATGTGCTCGGATGGAGGGATCGGGTCTTCCTGCACATGCTGGTAAGCGATCGCCAGGGGAGAGTCACCGGAAAAAGGTGGCTTGCCAGTGAGCAGTTCATAGAAGACACAGCCGGTGGCGTAAATATCGGAGCGGGCATCGGCGCTCTTTCCCCGGGCCTGCTCGGGGGAAAGATATTGGGCTGTGCCGATGACCGCGGCGGTGGCAGTCATGGCGGAGGTGGCGTCGCCGAGGGCGCGGGCGATGCCAAAGTCCATCACCTTCACATCCCCGGTTGGGGTGATCATGATGTTGGCCGGCTTGATATCGCGGTGGATAATGCCGGCGTCATGGCTGACCTGGAGGGCCTCACACACCGGAACCAGGATCTTCGCGGCCTCGTTCGGCTCGAGCGGGCCGTTGTCACGGATGATCGCGCGCAACGTCTTGCCTCGCACCAGCTCCATCACGATGTACGGGACAGTCACACCATGTAGCTCGGTATCGCCGGTGTCGTAGACGGCAACGATGGCCGGGTGGTTTAGGCCTCCGCCGTTTTGTGCCTCTCTGCGGAAGCGCTCGCGGAAGCCTTCATCGCGGGCGAGGTCGGCTCGCATGATTTTGACCGCGACGTCGCGACCCAGCAGCGTGTCCGTGGCGCGATAGACGTCAGACATGCCGCCGGTTCCGATCATGTCACCTAGCTCATAGCGGTGACCCAGCGAGTGCAAAGGCATTAGCCGATCCTCCTCCCTCAGTTAGTTGATGATTCCATTATTAATGAGCGTAGTCAGATTTGGGATATCCAAATCAATCGTCTCAGTTGGGAGCACTTCCTCCGGGACAGACACGCGTGGCTCCGTCTTGGCCGGTTTCGTTGGCTTGTCCTTGGTTTCCTTCGTCGACGTCTCCTTAGTGGTCGTCGGCTCAGACGTCGACGTTACGGTGGTCGGCTCCGGGGTGCTCGAGGTTGGGGTTGTCGTCTGCTTCGTCGTGGTCGTCTTCGAGCTTGTCGACGGCGCGGGGGCCACCTGCGTCACCGTAGTCGTCGCGGGTGCAGGTGCAGTGGTCGTCGGAATCGGTGCAGGCTCTGGATCTTCGCCACCGAGTAATGCCCACGCCCCGCCACCAGCCGCGAGTAGCAGGGCAATAATGCCCGTGGCAATCCAGCCACCCTTGCCCTTCTTTTCTGGGGCAGCCTCCTCCAGCACCTCTGCTGGGGTGCGCACGGTGAGAACGGTCGTCTGCGCACTGGCCGGCGCCGGAACCTGCATCGGATGCGGGTTCGGGTCCTGTGGTTGCTGACCGAAGCGGACCTGCGAGATCGCCTCAGCGAACGCGCGACCGTCCGCAAAGCGGCTGCGGGCATCCTTACGCAAGGCGATGGCGATGAGCTCACGGGTCGGCGCCGAAATGTCAATGCCCAGTGGCGGCGCTGCATCGCGGATGTGGGAGATCGCCACAGAAACGGAAGAATCACCAGTGAAGGGACGTTGGCCGGACAGCAGCTCGTAGCCCACCACACCCAGCGAATACACATCGGAGGTGGCGGTGACATCGTGGCCCTGCGCCTGCTCCGGGGAGACATACTGCGCCGTGCCCACCACCATGCCGGTGCGGGTCAGCGGCACCGCTGCGGCAGCCTTGGCGATGCCAAAGTCCGTGATCTTCACCCGGTCCTCCGGGGTGATCATGATGTTGCCTGGCTTTATATCCCGGTGCACCAACCCCATGGAGTGGATGGTGGCTAAGCCGTGGGCAGCTTGTTCCAGGATGCCGAGCGCGCGATCCTCGGGGATGCGACCCTCTCGAGCAATCAGGTCAGCGAGGGATTCACCGCGCACAAACTCCATGACGATGAAGCAAAAATTCCGACCCCGGTCGTCCACCAGCTCGCGGTAATCGTAAGTAGCCACCACGTTTGGGTGCTGAATACTTTCAGCCGTGCGAGCCTCATTGCGGAAGCGGCTGAGGAACTCTTGGTTGTCCGAGAATTCGGGGCGCAGGACTTTGACGGCCACCTCGCGGCCGTTGCGGATGTCGTCGGCAAGCCACACGGTGGACATACCGCCGTGGCCGATCTCCCACTGCAACTTGTAATCGGGCCCGATGAGCGATTGAAGATCCATGCTCTTCCTTTCCTTAGCGCGCGCTACGAAGCGCAGCGTCGATCACGGCGCGGCCGATTGGGGCTGCCACGGAACCACCGGTTGCGGCCTGGCCCCGGTCACCGCCGTTCTTCACAACGACGGCTACCGCGACATCGGCATCCTTCGTTGGTCCGAAAGCGATGTACCACGCGTGTGGATTAGAGTTCCGGGAGTCCTCGCCGTGTTCCGCGGTACCCGTTTTGGAGGCAATGTCTGCCCCCGTTGCCCCCTGCGTCAAACGCTCGGAGCCCTTCATTAGCTCGGTCAGGGTCGCGGCCTGCTCGGCGGAAATAGCCTGGCCCAGTTCCTTCGGCTTCGTCTTCTTCAGGGAGCGCAGGTCGCTACCCAGGACCTCGGCAACCACGTGTGGTTCCATCCGCTTGCCGCCATTGGCTACGGTCGCGGCGACCACCGCGTTTTGCAGGACGGACATGGAGATGTCGCGCTGGCCGATCGCGGACTGGCCACGGGCAGCGGCATCGGAGAGGTCACCGATCGCGCCGGGGCTCATCGGCAGGCCAAGGTCGTAGGTGTCGCCCAGGCCAAAGTCCTTGGCGGCCTTGGTCATCGCCTCATCGCCCACGTTGATGCCCATCTCCACGAAGGCCGTGTTGCACGACTTGGCAAAGGCCTGGCGCAGCGTGGTGGAAGTACCGCCACAGGACTGACCACCATAGTTTTCCAGGGTGGTAGTGGTACCAGGGAGGGTGATGGACGTGGCGCCGGTGACGGAGGAGTCGGCGTTGTAGCCGTTCGCTAGGCCCGCTGCGGTGGTGATCACCTTGAACGTGGAGCCAGGAGGCAGGGTCTCCTGGGTGGCGTGGTTCAGCATCGGGGCACCCTCTTGGGCTTGCAGCTGATCCCAGTTGTCCTCGATGGAGGCCGGATCATACGACGGGGTAGAAGCCATGGCCAGGATCTCGCCGGTCTTCGGGTTGAGGGCAACAACCGCGCCTTCATAACCGCGCTGGGTCAGTCCCTCATAGGCCACCTGCTGGACGGCCGGATTGATGGTGAGCTTGAGTGAGGCACCATTCTTTTCCTTGCCTGTGATGGTGTCCCACCAGCGGGAGGCAAACAGGGAAGGGTCGGTGCCATTGAGTACGCCGTTGTAGGAGGATTCCAGGCCCGAAGCGCCGTAGGTGTCACTGAGGTAGCCGAGGGTTGGGCCGTAGGCGGACACGTCGTTGGGGTACTGGCGGTGGTAGAAACCGTCCTCGCCTTGGACAGACTGCGCCAAGACCTGGCCACCGGCGGAGATCTGGCCGCGCGGCGTGGATTTCATCTCGTACAGGCCGCGGCGGTTCAGCTCGCTCTTGGCGTAAGCATCGTCTTTGAATACGTGGACGATGCTGAGGTTGACCAGCAGGGCGAGGATGATGAGGATCGCGAAGATCGCGGTGTTGCGGATCGAGCGGTTCATTAGTGCACCGCCTCGCTCAGTTGGGTATCGGTGCTGAGGGCCGGGGTGTTGGTACCACGGCCGAATGGGCGCTGCGCGGAATCGGAAATACGCAGGATCAGTCCGAGCAGAATGTAGTTCGCCATCAGGGAGGAACCACCGGCGGACATGAATGGGGTAGTCAGGCCTGTCATCGGCATCATGGCGGAAATGCCACCGGTGACCACGAAGATCTGAATCGCCAGCGTCAGGGAAAGGCCGGCTGCCACGAGCTTGCCGTAGGAGTCCTTGACCTTGAGCGCGGCGTTCATGCCACGGGAGATGAAAATCATGAACAGAGTCAAGACAGCCGCCAGGCCGACCAGACCGAGTTCTTCGCCGACGCTGGAGAGGATGAAGTCAGACCAGGCCACCGGCACGATGTGCGGATAGCCCTGGCCCAAACCGGTTCCAGTGATTCCGCCCCAGGACATGCCGAACAGCGCTTGCGCGAGCTGGTAGCTGGTTTCGTAGTTGCCGATCGGGTCCTGGAAGTTGGCGAAGCGAGCCTGGATCTTGTCCGAAATTTGGTAGATGCCAAAGCCACCCACGGCCACAAGCACGACGCCAATGAGGAGCCAGGACACCCGGTTGGTGGCCAGGTAAAGCATGCCGAGGACCGTCGCAAAGAGCAGCAGCGCCGGGCCAAAGTCATTTTCGCCGGCCATGATGACCAGGGCGATCGCCCACACGAGCAGGATTGGGGCGAGGTCACGTAGACGCGGGAAGTCCATTCCGAAAATGCGGTAGCCCGCGACGGTGAAAAGCGCACGCTTGTTCACAAGCAGCTGGGCGAAAAACAGCAGGAGGAGGATCTTGGAAAACTCACCGGGCTGAATAGAAAACGGACCGATGGTGAGCCAGATTTTGGCATCGGCGGCCGTGTCCGGTTGAATCGGCCAGACCATCGGCAGCGCCAGCAGGATCAGGCCGATCAAGCCGAGCAAATAGGAATACCGGCTGAGCACCTTGTGGTCGCGCACGAACACCAGCACCAACACCATGAGGACGACGCCGACTAGGGTCCACATCACCTGGCGGGTGGCCATGGAGTTTTCGAGCGCGGAGTCCAGGCGGTAAATCATGATCAGCCCCAGGCCGTTGAGCAGCGCTGCGACAGGCAGCATGACTTGGTCGGCGTAGGGCGCGAGGAAGCAGAGGGCCAGGTGGGCGATGGTGAACACGCCGATGAAGCCACCGACGATATAGATGACTTCGAGGGTCAGCGCGTTGCCGAGCGCGACCTCCAGGTTGACCATTGCAACGCCGATGATGACGGCCGCGAGAATCAACAGTCCGAATTCCTTGCGCCTCAGCGCGAATCGTTCAAACACACTCACTTGGCAACCTCCCGGCAGTTCACGCCAGGGGAGTTCAGGTCTCCGGCCTGGGTTTGGTCGGGCTGTCCCCCCTCTCGCTTCACGCACGCAGGGAGGATCTGCTCAGACAAGCGGGTGACCTGCTGCATGACCTCGTCGTAGCTTCCTGAAGGCAGGGTGGCCACCGAGTTACGGGCATCAGGCTTGAGGTCGTTGAGGGTGAATGGGGTGCAGGATGTATCGCCCTTATCGACGACCATGAGCTTGCCATCCTTATCCAGGCACGCCGCTTGGTACACCTCGTACAGTGGCTTCCCGAACACGTCCGTGTGGAAGCCCTGTTTGATGACCACGGCGTCATTGTCGGTCGCGACGAAGAAGTTGTCGTCCCGCATGGTCTTGGCATAAAACCCAAGCCCGGCGAGCAGTCCGACGATTATCAGCGTGATTACTAGACCGACCCACGGCCGCCGCTTCTTGGTGTTGGCCGCTGCGGGGATTTCGATGGGTTGGCGGGACTGGTCTGCCATGGCGGCGGCGCGCCCTGCAGAGGTGTCTGGCCTGGGATTTTCTGGCTCGCCGATGTTGATCGCGCCTGCCGTCATCGGCAGCTCGGGAGCGGCGCCGTCACCCTCCACCACGTCCGCGATGACGATGGTGACATTGTCCGGGCCGCCGGAGCGCAGTGCGAGCTCGATGAGCCTGATGGCCGCGTCCTTCGGGCTGCCCTTGCCCAGTTCGTTCTGGATGGTGTCAAAAGTGACTGGGTCAGAGAGGCCGTCTGAGCAGAGCAGCAAACGATCGCCGACCTGGGCGTCGAGGTACTGCAAGGTGGGCTCAACTGGCTGGCCGGTGTAGGCCTTGAGGATCAGGGAGCGCTGCGGGTGGGTGGACACATCTTCCGCGTCCAGCTCGCCTTCGTCGACCAGGGACTGCACGTAGGTGTCGTCGCGGGTGATCCGCTCCAACTTGCCGTCGCGCAGGCGGTAGCCCCGGGAATCGCCGACGTGGAGGAGGCCGAACTGGGTGCCGTCGAAAAGCAAAGTGGTGCAGGTGGTGCCCATGCCCGCAGTCTCGGGGCGCTGTTCGATCTCGGCGGCGATGGCTGCATTGGCATCGTCAGCGATGGTGCCGAGCAGGGCGAGCAGGTCATTGTCTGCGGCGTCTGCGTCGAGGACACGCAGGTGGTCGATCATGATCTGGGAGGCGACTTCACCGGCTGCGTGGCCGCCCATGCCGTCGGCAAGCGCGAGCAGGCGCGGGCCTGCGTAGGCGGAGTCTTCGTTGTTGCCGCGGACGAGGCCGCGGTCGGAGGCGACGGTGAAGTTGAGTTTCATTTAGGGCTCCAACCTGACGGTGGTCCGTCCAATTTTGATGTCGCTGCCTACCTGGACTTTTTCGGGCTGCTCGATGCGCATGCCCATGACATAAGTACCGTTGCGGGACGCAAGATCCTCAATGTACCAATCGCTGCCCCGTTTGAACAGGCGCGAGTGACGGCCGGAAGCATAGTCATCCCCGACCACGAAGTCGGCGTCCTGACTGCGGCCGAGCGTGAGCTCCTGCAGGGTGGAAATGTCCATGTGGGAGCCGGTGAGGGGACCGTCGATCACCTTCAGGAGGCGGACACTGCCCTTAGCCCCCAGTTTTGGCAGGCTTGGCCGATTTTGCACCACTGCCGGGCCGGCCGCTGCGCCGAGGTCCTTGCGGAGAACACGGACGATGCTGAGGATGAACAGCCACATCAAGGCGAGCAGTCCGATGCGGAATATGAGCAAAATTCCAAGATCCATGCGCTATCCCTTCGTGATCCGTACTTCGATGCGCGAGTGGCCCACCGAAATCACGTCGCCGTCCGCCAGCATCCAGTTGTCCACGGGCATGTCGTTGACGGTGGTGCCGTTGGTGCTTTGCAGGTCTGTGAGCACGGCGTCCTCGCCGTTCCAGGTGATCTCGACGTGCTCGCGACTCACGCCGGTGTCCGGAAGGCGCAGGTCGGCATCCTGACCACGGCCGATGATGTTGGAGCCCTCTTTGAGGGCGTAGGTGCGGCTCGAGCCGTCCTGAAGCAGCAGGTTGAGATGCTTGGGTTGCTTATCGACGTCCATGTCTTCCTCTATCTTGTTCTCAACCTTCATCTGACCGGTCTTCAAAGACTCATTCGCCTGGATTTTGACGGAGACTTCGCCGGCGGCAGTCCAACCTTGGTTGCGGATGTGGCGGGTCATGAGATCCGCGAGGCCTTCTTCAAGGCGGGGGTGTTGCTCTTTGAGATTCTTGGCATCCTGTTCGGACACGCTGACCGTGTATTCATTCGGAGCTTCGATATAGCCCTCATAAGTATGGACACGGTAGTCTTCGGCCTGCTGCTTGAGCGCCTCTTCGATCTCGGCGGGCACGACGTTCCCACCAAAGACGCGGGCTAACCCATTATCGAGGCCACGCTGCATTGCGGAGTCAAGCTTGGCAAACCTATCCATCAATCCCACGAGCACACCTCCTTCCTTTAGGTTTAACGTGTCTAGTATAGGGGCTGTAGGTTTTCCTTCCCTGTTTAACCGCATCTACCAGCGGATTTGCTGTTTTCTGGGGGATGCATGCTAGATTAGGTGAGTCGCAAACGACAGTTGTTTGTTGTCACTCGGGCGAGTGGCGGAATGGCAGACGCGCTGGCTTCAGGTGCCAGTGTCCGCAAGGACGTGGGGGTTCAAGTCCCCCTTCGCCCACAGTGAGCGGTTCACGAACCGCAAGGGCCGGAGATCACAAACTCGAAAGAGGTAGTGACCTCCGGTTTCTTTTGTTTTCGTGTTCGCGGGGGTTGTGGAGTGACGGTGTGGGGATTGCGGATGCAAGTCCCACTATGGGCGCCTGAAGTTTGCAACAGCACCCTTAGCAGTGAGTATCTACTGAACTGGCTGTTTCACCTCCCAGCTGATGGGTTGACATTGTCACAATGACAAGGTGTTGAGTGGGATGAGGAGGTATAGTAATGGCTGAAGTCGGAAAAGGAACACCAGAAGCGCGGTTAAGGCATGCCTTGTCGGTAGCCAGCTCGTCGGCGCGTTTGCAAATAGCTTTAGCAGCCGGTACTCAGCCGGATGAGTCCTACATTGAGGTGCTTGTCGAGTATTGCGGAGTGGAGCCGGACTTCTTCGTCCGAGATATGCTGACCTGGGCATTGACTAGGCACGACCCGGAGTTGACAGTGGAGTCTGTTTTGCCTCAACTTCATTCCGCATCGGCTCGAGCGCGCAGTCAGGCGTTGCACACGCTCTCAAAGATCGGCAACCCCACAACATGGACTGCCATCACCGTGGATCTCCTCCACGATGAGAACGTCGAGGTGGCTCGCACAGCATGGCGCACCGCCGTCGGGCTTGTGCCTGCCGGTCACGAGACTGAGTTAGCTGAGGAACTGGTCAGCGAGCTCGGGCGGGGAGATCGCGAGACACAGCGTAGCCTCAGTCGCGCGTTCGCCGCCCTGGGAACCGCTGCCAAACCGGTCATCGGCGATGCGGCGATTAGCGAGAACCAGGCGGTGAGAGCTCACGCTGTGGCGACGCTGGCAATCATGGCGGATCCTGATGAAGGATTCGACGCGGCGATCGCGGAAGCGAAGCGAGCTGTTGCTCTTCGTGGGGCACCAATGTCAAAGGAACAGTAGTTGCTGATCGGTGAGGTGGCGCAGCGTTCGGGAATCAGTGCCCGGATGCTGCGTCACTATGATCGGATCGGTTTGGTAACCCCGTCGGATCGAACAACGAGCGGATACCGAGAGTATTCGGAGAGCGATATGCGTCGACTGTTCCACGTCGAAGGGTTGCGCTCCCTAGGGTTGAGTCTTGCTCAGATCACGGACGTAATCGATGATCGTGCGTTCGATCCCGAAGCGATGATCGATCACGTCATCAAACGTACGCGAGAGCAGATCACGCAGGGGCAGGAACTGATGCAACGACTAGAAGATATACACTCCACCGCACCGAAAACCTGGGCCGATGTCCTGCGCACCATCGAACTCGTCCGAGGATTGGAATCACCAAGCCCTTCACATCGACAGCAACTGGCCTTAAAGGCTGCGAATCCCGACCGGCGCAATACTTCAGTACTCGTTGAGGCCATGCTGCGCGAGAACACTGAAGACGCTGCCGGTGCCCTGCAATGGGCTATCGCCCGAAGCGGGGACGCGGCGATCCCC
This sequence comes from Corynebacterium kalinowskii, assembly GCF_009734385.1. Lineage (NCBI taxonomy): Bacteria > Bacillati > Actinomycetota > Actinomycetes > Mycobacteriales > Corynebacteriaceae > Corynebacterium > Corynebacterium kalinowskii. The sequence continues at coordinate 40,445 of NZ_CP046452.1, forward strand.
ATGCTTGTCCAGGCCCTGGGCTCATCGGACAACGAACAGAGGCGCCGCGCGTTCGACGCCCTAGTGAAAATCGATACGCCTGTCGCTGGACGGGTAGTCATGAGGTTGACGAAACATGAGGATCTTCGTATCCGAAACCGTGCGATCTTCACCCGCGCACAACTCGGCAAGAAAGGCTCCATCACCGCACTGATCGGACTCATCATCACCGGTCAGTACGACGTTGAGGCCGCTGACGCGCTCGCAGAACTCGCTCTCAGTAACGGGCAGGTCGGTCACGTCATGGCCGCACTTACCAAGGCACTGAAGGTCGCAGAGCCCGACGCCCGCCGGCGCTTGGTCGGCGCACTGAACGATCTTCCGCTGGACGCGACAAAAGAGACGCTCACATCGCTCCTCGACGACGAAGACCGTGCCACAGCACTCACCGCCAGATTTATCCTCGACAAGCAATCCAAGAACAATCGAGCGTAGCCACCGAGCATTCAACGGTGCTGTTGCAAACTTCAGGCGGAGAGCCGTGACGACCCAGTCTTCATCCTCTGATGCTCGCTGCGGGTCGGCGTTCTCAGGCAGCCTCGAACACCCGGCTGACGATCACCGCATCCGGGTTCGGTTGCCCGTAGGCAAACATCGCGCCCTGGCCTTTCCGTAATGAGTGCATCGCTTCCATCCCTTTCAACGTCCGGTACGCCGAGGTCCGGTTTTTGAACGCCCCCTTCGGTCCGAGGATCCGTTTCAGCCGCCCATGATCTCCTTCAATGACGTTATTGAGGTATTTCACCTGCCGGTGTTCCACGGTCTGCGGGCAGATGCCTTCTTCCTTGAGCTCGGAGATTGCCTTGGCCAGGGAGGGTGCCTTATTTGTATTAATCACCCGCGGGGACCCGGCCGACGCGTTTGACCTCAGGGTCTTGGCCAGGAAACGCTTCGCTGCCGCTACGTTGCGCTTCGGGGAGAGGTAAAAGTCCAGGGTCTGCCCACCGGCGGTGATCGCCCGATAGAGGTAGCACCACTTTCCGCCGACCCGGATATAGGTCTCATCCACCCGCCAGGACCGGGCCTGCCAGTCAGGTACCTGCCGGTACCACCGAGTTCGCTTGTCCAGCTCAGGGGCGTATTTCTGGACCCAGCGGTAGATCGTGGTGTGATCGACCGGCACGCCACGCTCGGTCATCATCTCTTCGAGGTCGCGGTAGCTCACACCGTATCGGCAGTACCACCGCACCGCCCACAGGATGATTTCACGAGGGAAATGACGACCGGAGAAGATGCCCATGGCCCTGATTATTCCACGCCGGTCTTCCTACTGCCCCAACTTTGCAACAGCACCGAAAATAGCTTAGTGCAGCCAGCGGCTTGCAGCTCGGCCCTTTGATTGGTTAAGTCCTGGTCGTCGGTACTGACTCGGGCATAGCCCAACAGCAGGCCAGTAGTGGTGTTTTTGTTCATTGTGTACTGTCTCCGGTTTTAGTCGCATGTGTTCATTATATGCAACTAAAACACGCGACACGGCAACGCCTGGTAAACAGCAGGACGGTAGCTTGTCGCAAGTCTTAGGACATACGCGACAAAACAAGACAGTTTCAGCGCAAACAAAAAAGGCGGCCAACTGGCCGCCCTTTCTGTTCCTGGTACTGCTTAGATTTGCTGTTTCTTTGCAGCTTCAACCATCACCCGGCCCAGTGCCACGTCATGCTGTGCCTTCAAAGCATCAAGCTGTAGTTGCAGCTTTTGCATTTCTTCTGGCGTTAAACCTGCGGTGTTCAGTTTGCTATGCACAACGTCAATGCTGCGCTCTAAAGCCTTTGCAGCTCCTTCGTAGGCTTCATACGCAGTATGCACAACGTCCAAATCAGTGGCAGTCGCTGCCTGTGAAACAGACACAACAGCAAAGGCAACAACCAGTGAACAAAATACATTGCGAATTTTCATAGTGATTTACTCCAGTTTTTTAATGTTTTTTTTCTTCATGCGCCGCCCTTCGGCGCTTGGTAATTGACCTGGGCAAAATTTGCCCGGCCTTGGGGTAGCGTTACTTGGCCAGCTGGCCAGCAACGGTTAAAGCTCGGTCAATCGGCACTGTTTGCGTATAACTGCCGCTGCCATAGCTAACCAATGAAACCGCTTCACCGTGCGTATTCACGACCACGCCGCCGGAATTACCGCCCACGACTGAAGCCGTTACAAGCATGAAATCATTAGGGGATAGCATCTTTGCATCGAGGCCGTGCCAGGCAACAATGCCGACACCGACAGCAAAGCCGTAACCGGACGGCGAGCCTATGGCCATAACGTCCTGGCCCGGCCTGGGTAGAGTGTTGGCCACCTTAATCGGTGGCAATGGGTCGCCTTCAAACTCAAGCAAAGCAACGTCCTGCGTTACATCAGCACCGACAACATGAGCCGCCCGCCATTCACCGCCCGCTGTACGGATTCGCAAGGCTTCTTGGGGTCGTTTGCGGGAGGGGGCGGAATCCTACGCTAAGGCTTTGGCCAGCGATATTCTCCGGTGAGATTGATGTGTTCCCATCCGAGCGGCGAAACATGGGCCAAGAGATCGGGCGATAGCAGCTTTCCATCGCGTTTCTGGTTTGCAACGACCTCGCCGAGCTTCATGGTGTTCCAGAAGATGATGATGGCGGCGAGCAGATTCATGCCGGCGATGCGGTAATGCTGGCCTTCGGCGGAACGGTCGCGGATTTCACCGCGGCGGTGGAAGCTGATTGCCCGCTTCAGCGCATGATGAGCTTCGCCTTTGTTGAGCCCGATCTGGGCACGCCGTTGGAGTTCGGCATCCAGAATCCAGTCGATCATGAACAGGGTGCGCTCGACGCGACCGACTTCCCGCAGGGCTGTCGCGAGCTCGTTCTGCCGCGGATAGGAGGCGAGTTTCCGCAGAATCTGGCTTGGCGCGACGGTCCCGGCAGCAATGGTGGCGGCGATGCGCAGGATGTCGGGCCAATTGCGCTCGATCATGGCTTGGTTGACCTTTCCGCCGATCAACGCTCGCAGGTGCGCCGGGGCGGCCGACGGATTGAACGCGTAGAGCCGTTTGGATGGCAGGTCGCGGATGCGCGGAGCGAACCGGTAGCCGAGAATGGCACATGCGGCAAAGACGTGATCGGTGAAGCCGCCCGTGTCGGTGAACTGCTCGCGGATATGGCGTCCAGCATCGTTCATCAGCAGGCCATCGAGGATGTAAGGCGCTTCGTTTGCCGTTGCAGGAATCACCTGGGTTGCGAACGGCGCATATTGGTCGGAGACGTGGCTATAGGCTTTCAGGCCCGGGGTATTGCCATATTTCGCGTTGACCAGGTTCATGGCCTCACCTTGCTCTGTAGCGACGAAGAACTGTCCGTCGCTCGAAGCCGACGTGCCCATGCCCCAGAACCGGGCCATGGGTAACGCTGCCTGTGCCTCGACCACCATGGCCAGCGCCCGGTCATAGGCTTCGCCCTCGACATGCCACCGTCCAATGCGGATCAATTCCCAGAAGGTGTGGGTGTTTGTCGCATCCGCCATTTTGCGCAAGCCGAGGTTGATCCCTTCCGCCAAGATAACGTTCATTAGCCCGATCCGGTCAGCGCAGGGTGCTCCTGTGCGCAGATGGGTGAACGCTTCGGTGAAGCCGGTCGCCGCATCCACCTCCAGCAGGAGATCGGTGATGCGCGTGGGCGGGATCTGCTTGTAGAGATCGAGCACCAGATCTTCGGCGCCTGTCGGCGCGGCGGCTTCGAGTTTCTCGATATGCAGAACGCCGTTTTCAATCGACCCGCCCGGGATCGTGCCTGCGCGAGCGGCACGGCCAAGCTCGCGCAACCGCATGTCGAGGCGAGCTTGCCGGTCTGCCAGCCATTCCTCCGGCCGCAATGGCACAGCGAGACGACCGCCTTCCGCGATGGATTGTGCCGGAACGAGTGCGTGTTTCAGATCGCCATAGCGCCGGGACCTAGTAAGCCAGACATCTCCGGAGCGGAACGCATCGCGCAGATGGAACAGCACCGCGATCTCCCATAGGCGAGCGTCGCCAGCCCTCTGGGCCCGAAGGTGGCGATGCCATTTCGAGCTGGGCCGCAAGAAGCTGGTCATCGCGGCATCGTTCAAACCGGTACGAAGGGCCGTCACCGCTTCCAGAAGCGGCAGTGCAACGGGCGCAGCTCGCAGATCGAGCAGGCGCAACATGCGTGGAGCGTATCGGCGGAAGCGGTGATAACCGTCGAGCACATGATTGAGCGGATCGTCGGCCATGGTGGCGGTCAGCCTGGTTGCCATTGCAACAAGGGTTTTTAAGCCGTCCCACCCTGACCCACTCGCGATGACATCGCCCAGCGGCTGGCCATCATCCTGTGCATCGACCAGGGCGCCCCCGATCTCGGCGAAGGATTTCAGGGTGTCACGCACCACCCCCGCTTCGTCTGCGACCTTTGCATGGCAAATACGCTCCGAAGCACGGTAGAGACGGCCGACGATCCGGTCGTGGGTTTCGACCACTGCGTCGGCCAACATCGCCTGCCATTCCGAGACGCAAACAGCCAAGATCGCAAGCCGCCTGTCCTCCGGGAGATCGCGCATGCCGTCGGCATAATACCGTTCACCCTGCCTGCGCAGACGAGTCACCCGATGGGCAGGAACGCCGGCAAGCAGATCCTCGGGGAGATCGATGCGTTGCAGATATTCGAGCCGGTCGAGCAGCCGGTTGGCCGACGAAGAGTTCGAGCCAGGCTCGAACTGGCGCAGCCACACAAAACGGGTCACCCGATCATCAGCCGTCTCCTCGAGCAATGCCAGCAACTGTTCTCGGATCGACATAGGCAGCCGACTGGCGATCCTCGTCTCGATGCGTCGCTCGGCATCGACGAGAGCCGCGGCACAAAGCCGCTCGATCGTGGATGTCGCGGGAAGGACAGTGCGGGTGCGTCGGCACTCGGCTACGAAGCGACGGGCGATATCCTCGTTCGACACCGCCATCTCGGCTTCTCGGAACAACCATTCCTTCAGCTCGCTCGCACCACGTCCGGAGAAGGTGCGGAAGCCGTAGAGCCCCCGTAACTCGGCAAGATGCTCGTGCCGTGTTTCCTCGCGGGCAGCATAGTCTACGAGATCGTCGGCACCCAGGCCAAGCTGCGCTCCGATAAATTCGATGACCTCTGCAGGGATCAGTTCGCCTGGAGCCAGCACCCGGCCGGGATAGCGCAGGACACACAATTGCAGGGCGAAGCCGAACCTGTTGTGAGCGCGCCGACGCAGCCTGATATGCCCAAGGTCTTCATCACTCAGCGTATAGTGCTTGAGCAAATCCGTCTGTGAAGTCGGCAAGCGCAACAGCGCGTCTTTCTGCCGATCGGTTAGAGTGACGCGACGCGGCATACATGTTCCTTTTTCAAAATCTGATAGCGTTCAAGACGCTTTGTTTATGAAGCTGGTTGAGATACATTTCCAGAGGTCAATGCAATCGTGGCCGAAGCGCCGCCTCAAACCAACGTTTGTGATACATGCTGATCGGATATGCCCGCGTCTCCAAAGCCGATGGCTCGCAGTCTCTCGACCTGCAGCACGACGCCTTGCGCGCCGCAGGTGTCGAACGGGACAATATCTATGATGATCTTGCTTCCGGCGGTCGTGATGATCGCCCTGGCTTGACTGCCTGCCTCAAGTCATTGCGTGACGGCGATGTGCTGGTGGTCTGGAAGCTCGATCGCCTCGGACGATCGCTTGCCCATCTGGTCAACACGGTGAAGGAGCTGTCAGACCGCAAGATCGGCCTGCGGGTTCTGACTGGAAAGGGCGCTCAGATCGACACCACGACTGCGTCCGGTCGCATGGTGTTCGGAATCTTCGCCACCTTGGCCGAGTTCGAGCGGGATCTGATCCGAGAGCGCACCATGGCGGGTCTCGCCTCCGCGAGAGCGCGCGGTCGCAAGGGCGGACGAAAATTCGCGCTCACCAAAGCTCAGGTGCGTCTCGCGCAAGCCGCCATGGCCCAGCGCGATACTTCAGTTTCCGATCTCTGCAAGGAACTCGGCATCGAGCGCGTCACTCTCTACCGATATGTCGGTCCCAAAGGCGAGCTCAGAGACCATGGAAAGCATGTTCTCGGACTTACGTAGTGGACTTGCCTCGGTTTCGTTCCGGTCTTTTTGAGAGCATTATTTGTTATCAAGGAGACCATATATGTCATTAAAGCATAGTGATGAATTTAAGCGTGATGCAGTTCGCATAGCACTCACTAGTGGCTTAACACGCCGTCAAGTTGCGTCAGATTTAAGTATTGGGCTTTCCACGCTTGGGAAATGGATCGCATCAATTTCCGATGAAACTAAAATTCCTACCCAAGACACTGATCTTCTGCGTGAGAATGAACGTTTACGCAAAGAGAACCGTATCCTTCGGGAGGAGAGGGAGATATTAAAAAAGGCAGCAATATTTTTCGCAGTACAAAAGCTGTGAGATTTCAGTTTATTACGGATTACCGTGGCTCTCTCTCACGTTCACGCATATGTCGTTTGATGGGCGTAACAGATCGTGGTTTACGTGCATGGAAACGCCGTCCTCCATCACTGCGCCAGCGTCGTGATCTTATACTTCTAGCGCATATACGTGAGCAGCATCGGTTGTGTTTGGGGAGCTATGGTAGGCCGCGTATGACAGAAGAGTTGAAAGCGCTGGGCCTGCAGGTTGGGCAGCGTCGGGTTGGACGTTTGATGCGCCAGAATAACATTACAGTTGTTCGAACGCGTAAATTCAAACGGACAACGGATAGTCATCATACCTTCAACATTGCACCGAACCTATTAAAACAAGACTTTAGCGCAAGCGCACCCAACCAGAAATGGGCAGGCGATATCACTTATGTTTGGACCAGAGAAGGATGGGTCTATCTTGCTGTTATCCTTGACCTGTATTCCCGTCGCGTGATTGGCTGGGCAACAGGTGATCGATTAAAGCAGGATCTTGCATTAAGGGCACTGAATATGGCGTTGGCTTTACGCAAACCACCACCGGGTTGTATTCAACACACAGACCGTGGGAGCCAATATTGCGCTCATGAATATCAAAAGCTACTGCTCAAACATCAATTGCTGCCGTCCATGAGCGGGAAAGGCAATTGTTTTGATAACTCCGCAGTAGAAAGCTTCTTTAAATCATTAAAGGCTGAGTTGATTTGGCGCAGACACTGGCAAACAAGGCGAGATATTGAGATTGCAATCTTCGAATATATAAATGGCTTTTATAATCCACGCCGAAGACATTCAACACTCGGCTGGAAATCGCCGGTGGCATTTGAGAAAAAAGCCGCTTAAAATGAGAGATAGACCGGAACACAACCGGTGCAAGTCCATAGCAACTCGTTTCTTTTCGCAGGTTGAGCCACCTCCGCGCTTCATCAGAAAACTGAAGGAACCTCCATTGAATCGAACTAATATTTTTTTTGGTGAATCGCATTCTGACTGGTTGCCTGTCAGAGGCGGAGAATCTGGTGATTTTGTTTTTCGACGTGGTGACGGGCATGCCTTCGCGAAAATCGCACCTGCTTCCCGCCGCGGTGAGCTCGCTGGAGAGCGTGACCGCCTCATTTGGCTCAAAGGTCGAGGTGTGGCTTGCCCCGAGGTGATCAACTGGCAGGAGGAACAGGAGGGTGCATGCTTGGTGATAACGGCAATTCCGGGAGTACCGGCGGCTGATCTGTCTGGAGCGGATTTGCTCAAAGCGTGGCCGTCAATGGGGCAGCAACTTGGCGCTGTTCACAGCCTATCGGTTGATCAATGTCCGTTTGAGCGCAGGCTGTCGCGAATGTTCGGACGCGCCGTTGATGTGGTGTCCCGCAATGCCGTCAATCCCGACTTCTTACCGGACGAGGACAAGAGTACGCCGCAGCTCGATCTTTTGGCTCGTGTCGAACGAGAGCTACCGGTGCGGCTCGACCAAGAGCGCACCGATATGGTTGTTTGCCATGGTGATCCCTGCATGCCGAACTTCATGGTGGACCCTAAAACTCTTCAATGCACGGGTCTGATCGACCTTGGGCGGCTCGGAACAGCAGATCGCTATGCCGATTTGGCACTCATGATTGCTAACGCCGAAGAGAACTGGGCAGCGCCAGATGAAGCAGAGCGCGCCTTCGCTGTCCTATTCAATGTATTGGGGATCGAAGCCCCCGACCGCGAACGCCTTGCCTTCTATCTGCGATTGGACCCTCTGACTTGGGGTTGATGTTCATGCCGCCTGTTTTTCCTGCTCATTGGCACGTTTCGCAACCTGTTCTCATTGCGGACACCTTTTCCAGCCTCGTTTGGAAAGTTTCATTGCCAGACGGGACTCCTGCAATCGTCAAGGGATTGAAACCTATAGAAGACATTGCTGATGAACTGCGCGGGGCCGACTATCTGGTATGGCGCAATGGGAGGGGAGCAGTCCGGTTGCTCGGTCGTGAGAACAATCTGATGTTGCTCGAATATGCCGGGGAGCGAATGCTCTCTCACATCGTTGCCGAGCACGGCGACTACCAGGCGACCGAAATTGCAGCGGAACTAATGGCGAAGCTGTATGCCGCATCTGAGGAACCCCTGCCTTCTGCCCTTCTCCCGATCCGGGATCGCTTTGCAGCTTTGTTTCAGCGGGCGCGCGATGATCAAAACGCAGGTTGTCAAACTGACTACGTCCACGCGGCGATTATAGCCGATCAAATGATGAGCAATGCCTCGGAACTGCGTGGGCTACATGGCGATCTGCATCATGAAAACATCATGTTCTCCAGTCGCGGCTGGCTGGTGATAGATCCCGTCGGTCTGGTCGGTGAAGTGGGCTTTGGCGCCGCCAATATGTTCTACGATCCGGCTGACAGAGACGACCTTTGTCTCGATCCTAGACGCATTGCACAGATGGCGGACGCATTCTCTCGTGCGCTGGACGTCGATCCGCGTCGCCTGCTCGACCAGGCGTACGCTTATGGGTGCCTTTCCGCAGCTTGGAACGCGGATGGAGAAGAGGAGCAACGCGATCTAGCTATCGCGGCCGCGATCAAGCAGGTGCGACAGACGTCATACTAGATATCAAGCGACTTCTCCTATCCCCTGGGAACACATCAATCTTACCGGAGAATATCGTTGGCCAAAGCCTTAGCGTAGGATTTCGCCCTCTCCCGCAAACGACCCCTTCTTGCCTGTCCACACAATGCGCCGCTGTTAGCACTCGGTTGCCTTCGATGACGAAACCGCCGCATATAGTTTGATGCTGTCGCTTTGCGTCTTGTTTTGCCCAGCCTTTTTGCCAGGCGCGGTAGTGCGTCAATGCTGCTGTGGCAGCGTTTTGTTGAACGCCAGGAATAAGCCAGGCCGGACTGTTTTCAGCAAAGCCGTAGGGCTGCTCGATTGCTGACAAAGCAATAACAGACGGCATTGTATTTTCAGCCAGTGTTGGCCAATCCGGTGCAAGGTAGGGTCTGGTATCGGGTGGCAGTGTGCCGCGCTGGACGCTCTGGCCGCTGATTGAATTGTCGGACAATATGCGCTGCTCACGCCGATAGTCTTGTATTCGTTCTTCTGTGCTATCCAGGGCACGAGCATTTGCAGCGGTCGTACCCAACGCATAACTGGCCAGGAGTGACGGGCACTGGCTGGCAATGTCTAGCAACGGCAGGCATTTCGGCTGAGGGTAAAAGAACTTTCCGCTAAGCGATAGACTGTATGTAAACACAGTATTGCAAGGACGCGGAACATGCCTCATGTGGCGGCCAGGACGGCCAGCCGGGATCGGGATACTGGTCGTTACCAGAGCCACCGACCCGAGCAAACCCTTCTCTATCAGATCGTTGACGAGTATTACCCGGCATTCGCTGCGCTTATGGCAGAGCAGGGAAAGGAATTGCCGGGCTATGTGCAACGGGAATTTGAAGAATTTCTCCAATGCGGGCGGCTGGAGCATGGCTTTCTACGGGTTCGCTGCGAGTCTTGCCACGCCGAGCACCTGGTCGCTTTCAGCTGTAAGCGTCGCGGTTTCTGCCCGAGCTGTGGGGCGCGGCGGATGGCCGAAAGTGCCGCCTTGCTGGTTGATGAAGTACTGCCTGAACAACCCATGCGTCAGTGGGTGTTGAGCTTCCCGTTTCAGCTGCGTTTCCTGTTTGCCAGCCGGCCCGAGATCATGGGGTGGGTGCTGGGCATCGTTTACCGCGTCATTGCCACGCACCTGGTCAAGAAAGCGGGCCATACCCACCAAGTGGCCAAGACGGGCGCGGTCACCCTGATCCAGCGTTTTGGATCGGCGCTCAATCTGAATGTTCACTTCCACATGCTGTTTCTCGACGGTGTGTATGTCGAGCAATCCCACGGCTCAGCGCGTTTCCGCTGGGTCAAGGCGCCGACCAGCCCAGAGCTCACCCAGCTGACGCACACCATCGCCCACCGGGTGGGTCGCTATCTGGAACGGCAAGGCCTGCTGGAACGGGATGTCGAAAACAGCTATCTGGCCTCGGATGCGGTGGATGACGACCCGATGACACCCCTGCTGGGGCACTCGATCACTTACCGTATCGCTGTCGGTTCACAGGCGGGGCGAAAGGTGTTCACTTTGCAAACTCTGCCGACCAGTGGTGATCCGTTCGGTGACGGGATTGGCAAGGTAGCCGGGTCCAGCCTGCACGCCGGCGTGGCGGCCAGGGCCGATGAACGCAAGAAGCTCGAACGGCTGTGCCGGTACATCAGCCGCCCGGCGGTATCCGAGAAGCGGCTGTCGTTAACACGAGGCGGCAACGTGCGCTACCAGCTCAAGACGCCGTACCGGGACGGCACCACGCACGTCATTTTCGAACCATTGGATTTCATTGCAAGGCTGGCCGCCCTGGTACCGAAGCCCAGAGTCAACCTAACCCGCTTCCACGGGGTGTTCGCACCCAACAGTCGGCACCGGGCGTTGGTCACGCCGGCAAAACGGGGCAGGGGCAACAAGGTCAGGGTGGCTGATGAACCGGCAACACCAGCACAACGGCGAGCGTCGATGACATGGGCGCAACGGCTCAAGCGTGTTTTCAATATCGACATCGAGACCTGCAGCGGCTGCGGCGGCGCCATGAAAGTCATCGCCTGCATTGAAGACCCTATAGTGATCAAGCAGATCCTTGATCACCTGAAGCACAAAGCCGAAACCAGCGGGACCAGGGCGTTACCCGAAAGCCGGGCGCCACCGGCTGAGCTGCTCCTGGGTCTGTTTGACTGACGAGCCTGAAGGCCAACGATACCAATCAAAATGCTGCGTTCACAGCGCCGCGGCAGGGATCCGCCGTGCTGGTTGTCGGAAAAGGAGCCGCTAGTGGGAAAGAGGAGGGTAAATTTTCAGCGTTGCTGGCTCCCCGTCAGCCGGATTGGGTTGCATCGCAGGGGTGTCGAAAGAGTCAACTGCGGTCCAAAGCTGTTGGACTTGGGTGAAAAGGGCGTTTATTCTTCCTATACGTTGTCGGCAGCGGGCCAAAAAGGAATACGTCCATGCCCATCGAGGTGAAACCGGCTGTGAGCGCGGGTTCAAGCATATAGCCCGACAGGCGCGTATCCTTGCCGATCACGACACGATGGCGGTGGTCACCGCGACGAAAGACACGGCCAGCCGCCATGCCGACGCGCAAGGCGGTTTCCGCCGTCATCGCGCCTTCGTTGGCTTTGCCACGAATACCGTCTGTGCCGAAATATTTGCGCACCATAAGGTCGATTATCCTGTCGTCGGGTCGCCCTCAAAGGGGACATGCCTGCTGAACCGCGAATATAGAGAAATATCCCGAATGTGCAGTTAACGAATTCTTGCGGTTTCTTTCAGCGCCGCCAATACCGCCAGCCCGTCGCGCAAGGGGCGCGGCTCGTGTGTGCGGATGAAGTCAGCTCCACCTGCGGCGGCGGCAAGCTCTGCAGCGAGTGTCGCGGCCCCGACATCCCCCGGACCACGGCCTGTGAGCGCGCGCAGAAAGGATTTGCGCGAAACAGACAGAAGCACCGGCAAATCGAAGCGCAGCCGCAATTCATCGAACCGCGCCAGCACCGAGAGCGAGGTTTCGGGAGCAGCCCCCAGAAAAAACCCCATGCCGGGATCAAGGACAAGGCGGTTGCGTTTGATACCGGCACCCGTCAGCGCCGCGATGCGCGCGTCAAAGAACGCCGCAATGTGATCCATGATGTCGCCAGCGGGTGCCTCGCGCCGATCTGCCTGCCCGTCTTGCACCGAATGCATAACGACGAGTTTGGCAGATGATTTCGCCAATTGCGGATAGAACGCAGCGTCTGGAAAACCGCGAATATCATTGAGATAGGCCACACCACGCGACAAGGCATAGGCTTGCGTCGCGGGTTGATAACTGTCGAGCGAGACGGGAATGCCATCTGCCTTGAGCGCGTCCAGCACCGGCGCGATACGCGCGATTTCTGTGTCGGACGAAACAGGCGCGGCGTCGGGATTGCTGGATGCCGGACCGAGGTCGATCACATCTGCCCCCTCGGCCATCAGCTTACGCGCCTGCGCAATGGCTGCGTCTGGCGCCAGATACCGGCCTCCATCGGAGAAACTGTCCGAGGTTATGTTGACGATGCCGAAAATGATGAGCGATTTATTCATGGGGGCTTCTATAATAATAATAATCGAGCATGAGTCTCATACGGATGCTCGGGTCGAAAGGGAATCCCCAGGCGAGTAACCTGTTTGCGGTGATCCATTAGCTGCAGGAGCAGAATAGCATACATCTGGAAGCAAAGCCAGGAAAGCGGCCTATGGAGCTGTGCGGCAGCGCTCAGTAGGCAATTTTTCAAAATATTGTTAAGCCTTTTCTGAGCATGGTATTTTTCATGGTATTACCAATTAGCAGGAAAATAAGCCATTGAATATAAAAGATAAAAATGTCTTGTTTACAATAGAGTGGGGTTAATGCCGTGCCTGCTGTGATATAGCTTGCTAGGGCGACACGTCGCCAGGTATTAACGCTGCTCATGCTTTGCGCCCTCCTGGTCAAGTAGTCCTAGCCGCTCTAGGCTTGTCCCGGTGTGCGCTCCGGCACTTAAAAGCTCGCTATGTTGCTGATACGCATAGTCGAGCATGTAGCCAGACCATGCGAGTACAGCCAGCGATAAGCCGAATGTAATGCAGTATTTCGATATACCAGCAGCCCGCTGGCCTTTATCATTATGAGTAGCCATGATTAACCTCTATGTCAGGTTCTTTGTGGTTAGGTGCAAGGGCAGGTTGCCGCCTGCCTTTGCACCGCTTTTTTTAGCGGCTAAAAACCCGCGATTGCTGCCGGTCTTGTGCCGCCTTCTCTCTAAAACGCTTTGCCATTTCCATCGCCTTTGCCTGCTTTACGCTGTCGCCTTTTTCGTTGTCACTGTTCAGCTCTTTAGCAAGGCTCTTTGATTGCTGGCTGGTTATCCCGTCAATCTCAACAGTCTGGCTGGAAAAATTGCTAAAGCCTGGGTCTTGCGCTGCAATTGCCGCAGCCTCTCCGTGTCGCTCTAATCGCTCCTGGTTCTTCTCTTGCCTGCGCTCCTGTGCCTGCTCGATTTTGTTTGTATAGCTTTTGGCTAATTCTTCGTTGGTCGGTTCAACTGTCATTGCTCATTCTCCTGGTGTTAAACCTAGCGGCTAAAGCCGCTACGGGTGCTGTTGCAAAGTTGGCCGGAGAGCCGTGACGACCCAGTCTTCATCCTCTTAGGCTCGCTGCGTGCCAGCGTTCTCAGGCAGCCTCGAACACCCGACTGACGATCACCGCGTCCGGGTTCGACTGCCCGTAGGCAAACATCGTCCCCTGGCCTTTTCGTAACGAGTGCATCGCTTCCATCCCTTTCAACGTCCGATAGGCAGACGCCCTGTTCTTAAAGGCCCCTTTTGGCCCCAGGATCCGTTTCAACCGGCCATGATCGCCTTCGATGACGTTGTTGAGGTATTTCACCCGACGATGCTCTACCGTCGATGGGCAGACGCCTTCCGCCTTCAGCTCAGAGATTGCCCTGGCGAGTGAGGGTGCCTTGTCGGTGTTGATCACCCGGGGAAAGCCGGCTGTTGTGTTCGACCGCAGGGTCTTGGCCAGGAAACGCTTGGCTGCAGCCACATTCCGCTTCGGCGAGAGATAAAAATCCAGGGTGTTTCCACCAGCGGTGATCGCGCGATAGAGGTAGCACCACGTCCCGCCGACCCGGATATAGGTCTCGTCCACCCGCCAGGACCTGGCCTGCCAGTCAGGAACTTGCCGATACCACCGGGTCTTCTTATCCAGCTCAGGAGCATATTTCTGGACCCAGCGGTAGATCGTGGTGTGATCGACCGGCACGCCACGCTCGGTCATCATCTCTTCGAGGTCGCGGTAGCTCACCCCGTAGCGGCAGTACCACCGCACCGCCCACAGGATGATTTCACGGGGGAAATGACGACCGGAGAAGATGCCCATGGCCCTGATTATTCCACGCCGGTCTTCCTACTGCCCCAACTTTGCAACAGCACCGCCCACACTCAGCGCCGTCAGCGCGGGTCCAGAGGTACGGTTTGTGCGGGAACTCTCTGATTGAGTGGATGTCAAGCTGGTCATGGATGATGACCTCCTTTGGGCCTCCTAATGGCGGTGGCTATTCGACGGTTGTCGAGCATATGACCAGTGTCGCCGTCGTCAGCTCAGGCAACCAGACCACCGCTTTGCCTAGCACTCGCGGGACTACCCATTTGCGAGCATTTGCGTCAGCCCATGGAAGAAGCGAAAGCCAGGTCAGGCCGCTTCTCGTGTTTTCGGAGCTGCCACGCCTGTTGCAGATCGAGGTTGGGAGGTGGCGTGGGGGTCGCGGCGTGCGGTGGCGGGATTTGATTTCACGTTCAGAATGGCGAAGTTGGCATCGGTGTCGTGGGAGGTTGCGGACGGGGCGCAGGCGTTGATTGCGCAAGCCCATCATGAGGCTTTGCGGCGATAGTTGCGTTCATGGAGCGTGAGGTTGCAGCCACTCGTACTGGGCCAATTGCTCGGTATAGCTCGGTGACACAGGTCGACGTGAGGGGTTGACCGCGACGGCGTTTGGTCACTTCGATTCCCACACCGAGC
This sequence comes from Corynebacterium kalinowskii, assembly GCF_009734385.1. NCBI lineage: Bacteria > Bacillati > Actinomycetota > Actinomycetes > Mycobacteriales > Corynebacteriaceae > Corynebacterium > Corynebacterium kalinowskii. Next base: position 55,494 of record NZ_CP046452.1, read on the forward strand.
CCCTCACTTGCAAACGCATGTGGTCATCAGCAACAAGGTCCACATCTTGTTGGATTGGAAGTGGCGGAATCTGGACGGGCCTCCGATGCATGCCGCGGTCGTGGCGTTGTCGGAGCTGCACCAGACCATCACCACCGAGAAAGACCGGTGAGGCTTGACCACCCAACTCGCTCCCGAATACGAAATCATCGCCACCGCAGCCCACCACGACCGCTGCGCAAACCTCATCAAGAGTAGTGGCCTCACCATCGACCAAGCGCATGCCGTGGTCGACTCGGACACTTTCGGTGCGTTGACTGCGGAACTGGGCCGGGCTGAAGCTAGCCACCACAACGTTGACACCCTCGTGTCACGTCTCATCAAGGCTCGCGGGTTCACCGATGCCGAAGGCATCTCCTCCGTTATCCACCACTGCCTCGCCAACGCCACCACCCGGACAGTCGGCTCCAGATGCGCCCGCTACGCTCTGCGTCTTATCGCCAGGCTGATTCCCGAGGTCATCGGCCACAGGAGCGCCGACATGCAGCAAGCCCTGGCCGAGTGACACCACCTCATCGAGAACTGAGTAGAAGCCGACCTCGAGACCGCCTTCCACATCTAAGAACCATGGGTCACGACATACGACCCGATACCCGCGACTGGACGGGAGCGACAGCATCGGCGATGCAGCGCTTTAGTTGCCGCTTACCGTAACCAGTACCAGATCACTCACCCCACCCCGCGCGCCGCGAATCCTGGTGTACGACAGTCAGTTGTTTGATTCTATGGACGATCGCCAAATTGCGTCGTGTCTCAACATTGGCGCTTGACTAGCAGATGAAGTTGGTTTCCAGTACATAGTGACACTTAACTCAGATCGTCTGGCAGCCGCTGAATCCGAAGGGTTCGAGCGGCGAAGTTACATCATGGATCCGGTCCTCACCGATGCAGGTGAAAAGGCGGGCTGTTCGGGTTCCGCTTCATTTGATTCCCGCCCGGTGTCACGATACCTCTAGAGGCAAGACAGGTCCTTCGCCACGTTAAACTCGATGCTACGGGTGATGTTGTCCGACATGTACACCGTGTTGGACCGGGTCTAGACCCATCCCATTGATAGCACGGTCGTGGCGCGACTTTGTGCCCGCCGAGGGGAGGTATGTCGTGGGAGACGATCACGCCGAGTCACAGTCCCAGCTGGTTGTCACCAACTATTGGTCGCGAGACTTCTGCCGTCGGAGGTGTACGACGATTGGTTCGTGCAGTGGGCACACGACCGCGGAACCTACCTCTATCTCGTGCTCGCGGGACCTAGGATTGAAATCGTGGAAAGCCGATGGCTGGAAGGCGAAGATGCGCTTCCAAGACGGCTCGGAGTTCAAGCCGCGCACCATTCCCGTGCCGTTCGGCTTTCTTCCTCGCGAGGGTGCGCACCTGTTCGAGGGAGGGATCGATTGGGTTGACATGAAGGAGATAGCGTCCGAGTGTAGCGACTCGTGGTGGTGATATCGCCTAGGCCATCGATCACCATGTACTCGACTACAGTGATGTCTGCGCTGACGCACCACCCATCAGTGAAAGAGAGATCAGCCTCGATATAGTGGCTGGTGGCAGCATTCAGATAAGCCTCGATTACATTTGCTAACATCCCGCTAAAGTCGCATTCAGCATAGTAACCTATAAGCGTGATTTTCAGTTTGGTATTGAGGGCGCACGCGACCCAGTATCGGCATCGAACATTGAAGGTGATGCGCGAACAGACGAGCCGTTGACGTTGGCGTACAAGGACGGAAACATCAATATGGCATCGATAGAGAACCAGGTTCTGGACTCAAGCAACGCGATCGACCAGAACATCTCGGCAATCACGACCGACCGTGGATTCTTGGCACAGAACCTGCTGCAATACTTGCGCCATCTGGTCGAGGGCTTGGTCGTCTATGCGCACGTCCCAGATCGGACGGTGACGTACAACTACCAGACGCAGTTTGATGCCGCTCGGGACGCAGTGAACGGCGATGCCCGCTATCGACTGTTGACGCGCTTCCACAGCCTGCTCCAGATCAGTGTCTCGCACTACACACTCGACCGGGACCCCTCTGAGCGCCTGATGCTCAAATACTACGAGTACCTGCTACGCACACGCGACCTCGCGAAGCAGCACCTCGGCCTGGACATCCTCCGGAATCTCGAGCAGTTCCCGCTTCACGAGGATCCGGCACTCCGCGCGTACTACGAGAAGATTGCTTGTCGGATCGAGGCATCAAAGCACGACCTGCTGACCGGCAAGACCGAGCGCTACTACATCAACAGCTCTCGACCATTCTTCATTGGCAGCCGAATCTACTACGAGGTCACCTTCAGCCTCGCCCACAACCGGACAAGCAAGTTCGATCGGATCATCGGCTTCACCGACATTGACGTGAGCGACTACTACGCTGCACAACTCGAGCTTGCGAACGACTCAATCGACGTGCTCGGTCAGACGATGCCGATCATCATCGTGCGCGACTGGTCGGTGTCCATCCGACCGTGCGAGTTCGACAACTTCGCTCGACTCCTCGGACAGCAGACCACGGTGCAGTCGGGACACGTCGAGTACCGCAATCTGATGCGGTACCTAACGCTGACACGTCACAGTCTGCTCGACCTCCTTGACTCGTCAGACGAGGTGTACAACCAGGTGAAGACATGGGTCCTCACGAACGCTCAGCGAACGCCTCTAATCTTTCCTGCACTGGACGCGGCGAGGGCGATCATCGGGCACAACCGTCCAGGCACCCGACTCTTGCGCTACCTGATGCTCCGGATGAACAACCAAATCCTGAAGGCACAGTACGACGTTAATCAGTGCGGGTGGCTCTCGAACCTGAATGTTTCAAGCGGCTGCCGTCCGTTCGACACGATGCCGTACTGTACGTCGCCCCGGAAACACAACCCGAGGTTTGCTGACCTCGCGGCTAGCATCGATTCTTCGAACAGGAAGCACGAGCTACTTGCGCGACGGGTACGCGTCAACGTCGAGCAGCACGGCATGATCTACACACCCGAAGGCGACCTCGAAGACCTCGGGGACATCGACGACCTTATCAGGCGCCACAACGCCGCTCTTCCACCGACACCACGGCATGCCCCACGCAAACTCCAACGCGCCAACGGCCACGTGTTCATCGTCGGGTACGAGGACGGCACGGTAGAGATCATAGAGCAGCTCCAGAAGATCGCCTCGAATGGCATTGAGGACTACGCGGACGATGTCGCCGCATGGCTTGACGAAAACGCGAAGCTTCCGGACGGTGATCCGCAGAAAGTTGACGATGAGATCAAGGCTGATGCCCTGCGGAAGCTCTTCTCCCACTCGAAGGTGGCCCTCATCTACGGAGCCGCAGGCACCGGCAAGTCCACGATGGTCAACCACATCGCGAACTACTTCGGGCGTGAGCGAAAGCTCTTCCTGGCACACACCAACCCGGCCGTCGACAACTTGAAGCGCCGCGTCGACGCTCCCAACAAACACTTCAGCACAATCTCGAAGCATGTGCGGGGCGACTGGGACACATCGGGTCATTTCGATATCGTCATCATCGATGAATGCAGTACGGTCAGCAACGCTGCGTTCCGCGAGGTGCTCGCCAACACCGAATTCGATCTGCTGGTGCTGGTGGGTGATGTCTACCAGATCGAGTCCATCGAGTTCGGGAACTGGTTTGGCGCAATTCGCTCGTACATCCCGCCAGAGTCAGTGCACGAATTGACACACCCGTTCCGCACGACCGACGAGGATCTCCTGACGCTCTGGGATCGCGTGCGTGACCTTGACGACCGGATCGAAGAGTCACTGTCGAAAAATGAGTACTCCAAAGAACTAGGGGAGTCGCTCTTCACGCGGCACGGTGCCGACGAGATCGTGCTCTGTCTCAACTACGACGGATTGTACGGGATCAATAACGTTAACCGCTTCCTTCAGGCGAGCAACCCGAGCCCGGCCCACGTCTGGGGTGAAGCTGTTTACAAGGTTGGCGATCCGGTGCTCTTCAATGAGACGGATCGCTTCCGTCCGCTGATCTTCAACAACATGAAGGGCAATATTGTTGGGATTTGCCAGGCGCCCGGGAAGATCACCTTCGACGTCGACCTGGGGCTCGAGCGTGAGGTGACAGCGATGGAGGCGATGCGCTCGAACCTCCGCCTCGTTGAAGACTCCGTGGTTCAGTTCGATGTCATCGAGCGCCCGGACACGGACGAGGACGATGACTCGACGACGACCATCGTGCCATTTCAGATTGCCTACGCGGTCTCGATCCACAAGGCACAGGGTCTCGAGTTCGACTCGGTAAAGGTTGTTATCACGGAAGCTAACGAAGAGAACATCTCACACAGCATCTTCTACACTGCGATTACCCGGGCTCGAAGGCATCTCGAGGTTTACTGGACACCCGACACTCAGAATCGGATCCTTAGCCGACTGGAAGTTCGCGAGAACAAGAAGGACGAGAACCTGCTTCGGCAGCGTCGCGGCGTGGTTCCGGTAGTCAATGTGCCCAAACGACAGAAAGTGCGTCAGAAACCGTAACTGCCTGGATCGGAAAACAGTTGGAGCTCGCGCTTGCCGTCGGATGCTCATGAGCCCGCTGAAGGGGGAACACGAATCTCGCTGCCCCGTCACCGTGCGACCTCTAACCGTGGCGAGTAGTTCGAAGTCCCGGTACGGTGGACTCATCCGCAGGGGTGTGCGTTCTATCTGCCGACGAGGGTACGTGATCGGTCCCTGCTGTTGAAAGTTCCGTGGCAATGTGGCACCTAGCGGGCAGAGCGAAATAGGACAAATGTGTGGCATGAGTGTGCAAATGGTCATGGTTCCCCCGGAGGGTGCCGTTGAGGAGCTCATGGTGGACCGTCGCACAGGCCACTCTTGGACGGTCAATGTCGAGCCGTTCGAACTGGCGGCCACCGTGGTGACAAACGAGTTGTGGAACGAAGCGCATGGTGTCACTGGCGACCCAACCCGTACCCACTTTCCCAAGACCGAAGTGAGTTGGCGGGAAGCGATCCTGTTCTGCAACGCGCTCTCTACCAAAGAAGGGCTGGCGCCCGTCTATGAGGTGTTAGAGCGTGTAATGACCGCGCCTACACAGTGGCGTCCGCACAGTGAACCGGAGGCGGATGACTGGCTGGTGACTTGGGACCAGGACGCCGATGGTTACCGATTGCCGACAGATGCCGAGTGGCAGGTTGCCTGCAGGGCAGGCACTACTGGTGCGCGGTACGGGCGACTGGATGACATTGCCTGGTACGAGGGCAATTCCGACGGCCACATTCATCCGGTGCAGACGAAGTCCGCGAACTCCTGGGGTCTGTTCGACCTGCTCGGAAATGTTTGGGAGTGGTGTTGGGACCTTTACGATCCAGAAGTCTATGGGGCGTACCGCATTATCCGCGGCGGCGGATGGAGCGATCCGGAATGGAGTTGTCGAGCAGGCGTGCGACGCAAGACCAGCCCGCTTGCGTCCTTCGATGATCTCGGTTTCCGCGTTGCTCGAGGCGCTACCCGATTCCCCACCTCTGCGCTGCCTGAATCGCGACCCTTTGGTTGAGCGGATACATGTCTTAAGGGGTGCCGCCGGAGAGCCACCAACCCTTCCGAGATGCAAGCGTATAGATCGCCAACAACAGCATTGCATCGGCCACCAGAAGTGAGATCCCCAGTAGGGACTGTGCGACAGCAACGAGCTGGATCACCACATAGGTCGTCACCGGCCGCTGACGACGCATCAGACCTGGAGCACACAGACCAATCGAGACCACCAGCCCGGTGCCCAACCACAAGTGCCGAGGCACCGCACCGAACTGAATCGGCACGTTGTAGCTGAAAATCGCAATAATGAAGATCAGGTCCACCAGCCGTGGGTGCAGCTGGAACCACGACGGCGTGGCCTCCGATGGTATCGGTGAGCCCGTGCAGTTGGTGGCCTCTTTCTCACGAGCGGTTACGGAATCTATACGCCTCCATGTTACCGGGGTGGCACCAACCCAGACCCCGCCGTTGACTGCACTGAGCGGGTTCACCAACCGACATGCCAAACTGCTGGCCGTCAACCAGGCACAAGCCACTCGAACGAACAGCGACTAATTGATAAACCGTCTTGCTATGTGTACTTGTTCAGTTGCGTAGGTTCGCGTCTGTCGCAGTCGGAATGCAAGACGGGGCGAACTACAGTGTAACGACGCGCTTCCAGCCCCAGGATACCCTTTGCGGTACGTAACTACGGGGTGTGCTTTCCACCTCTAAACCGGGATCATGAGTGTGGTCAGGATTTGCTCGGTGACAAGCTGGTAGTTCGCGTATTGATCGGTATTAGCCGACAATTCAATTGCCCGGGCGGATTCCCCTTTGGTGAGGGCCTGGCATTCGGGCGTCATAGCATGGAGGGATGGAGAGTTCACCGAGGCAGTGGAACCACAACATCCACTATCACCGACTGATCCTCGACGCCGTGCCCGCCAGCGCCCGGTCTGCTCTGGACGTAGGGTGCGGCAACGGGCTGCTCTCAGTAGAACTGCGAGGGACAATGCCAGAGGTGACGGGCATCGACCTCGATCAGGAGGTGTTGGAAGAAGCACGACAGCACAGCGACCAGGTCGCCTGGGTGCATGGTGACATCATGACATACGACTTCGACCGGACATTCGATGTCGTCGCTTCTGTCGCGACGCTGCATCACCTGCCTGACTTGGACGCGGCACTGTCGCGGTTGGCTGACCTCACCTCGCCCGGCGGTGTGTTCGCCGTGGTCGGAGTGGCACGCACAAGTCGCCCCAAGGACATGATGCTGCACCTAGCCGGGGTGGTGCAGCATCGGTGGATGGCCGTTCGGAAGGAGTCTCGGATTGAAGCCTTGTATCGGAGTAGCGGAGAAAAGAAGTCGCGGTGGTTTGTGGCTGATCCTTACGGGCTCGTTCATAAGGGTAGGAGTTGGTACCTAGTCGCCGATATCGATGGGGCACCTAGGATGTTGGTGGCCTCACGCTTGGAGAGCTTCCGTGTTTTGAGCCAACCCGCTCAGTTGCGTGCAGGACAGACCTTGGCCAGCGTATGGGCCGAGCTAGTTGATCTGCTGGAGTCGGATACGTCGGTTTACGTCACGGCGATATTGCGTGCAAGCAGGCTTGATATGGCGCAGCGGATTTTATGTTCACGCCTTGTTCAGCATGATCCCGTGGGGCGGGAGCGGGTTCGCATTGCGGTGGGATATGCGGACATTCAGGGTGCTCGGCAATTGCTTCAGTTTGGGGATCATATTCGGGTTATGGATCCTCCGGAAGCGGTGGATCTCATTGGCATGTTGGCCAGTTGTCTTGCTGAGCGTCATGGAAAGGGTAAGCGGTAGGGGTGTAGTAACTCATAGATTTTCCCGCTGCAGGGCTTCGTTTTACAGCGTGGGTGTGAGTTCATCATGTACCCAGCTTTCGAGAGTGGTGGGGGTTGTTGTGGTGAGATTTCGGGGTTGTTCTGGTCGGAAGTTGTCCCGTAGTCCCGTGCTCATGCCTAAGACTGCGTCAGCTATCTGTGATGGCATTCCGGCTGCTATGTACTGCCGGCGCATGTCGGTGTCGCTGATTTGTTCCACTATCACGGGGTGGCCGGTGTGATCGGTAAGAATCTGTGCCACCTGGTTCCAGCAGAGGTCTCGCGGCCCATGAATTGCTTGGACGCGATGGCCATGCCACTGGGGATTGAGTAACACACCGGTGGCGACTTCAGCGATATCGCGCGGAGCGACCCAGCTCATGGGCATTTCCGGTGGCAGGATAGTGCGAAGATGGCCGCGACGAATGGAGTCGATATCGAGAAGCAAATTGGTGAAGAAATAGCCGCAGCGCAGGTGGGTAACGTCGACGTTCAATGAATTCAAAGCTATTTCTGTTGCTGCCAGTCCGTCAATCTCTCCCACGCCATGGCGTTTTTCGGCTCCGACGCTGCTTTGGAACACGACCCGCTTAATGTCGTTTTCTGTGATCGCATTTATCAGCGCGCGCGTTGCTTGGGTGTAATAAGCCAATGGATTTGCTGCCATCGTGCTGGGATTGACCCAGTAGATTGTGTCCACACCGCGGGTGGCGGTCGCTACCTGAGAGATGTCGGTGGAGTCTGCTTCGATAATGTCTGCATAGAGTCGTACCGGGGCGGGGATTTTCTCGGGATTGTGGTCGAGGAGGAGGGGGCGTACTCCTGCCCGGATAAGCATGGCCGTGATGTGGTGGCCAACGTGGCCACGCGGGGTCGTAACTGCGATGCGCATTGCATTTTTCCTTATCTCTGGTGCTTGTGCCCACGACACTAACAACAGATCCGGCCTATTAATGTCCGCATCTTGGGCAACAATGGAGATATGAGAAATTGCTCGTCACGGTCCCTAGAGCTCTTGACGTTACTGCAGGCTGGGCGTAAGTGGTCCGCTGAAGAATTATCCAGTCGTCTTGAGGTCGCTGAGCGGACTGTTCGTCGTGATATAGCTCGGTTGCGAAGTCTCGGGTATGACATTCGTTCAGCTCCAGGGCCCGGCGGTGCGTACCGACTTGTGCCCAGCGTTAGAATCCCGCCGCTGCTGCTTACTGCTGAAGAAGTAAGCGCCCTTGTCGCGGGATTGCTGATTTTGGAAACAGGAGCCCAGGATGCTGCCGTGGTCTCTGCGCGCTCCAAGCTGGAACAGTTGCTTCCTTCTACGTTGCGCAGGCGAGCAGTAGCGACTGCCTTGGCAACAGAGGTTGTGGCCCCTTCTTCAGACACAGTGGATTGGACACTGCTTGGTGACGTGGCTGACGCTGTCGAGAACGGCAACCACTTGCGATTTAGCTACACTGACCGGCATGGACGGGTGAGTACGCGCCGAGTGGAACCATTTCGACACGTTCTTCGCGGTGGTGTTTGGTACCTGGTTTGTTATGACAGAGATCGAAGCAATTGGCGTATGTTTCGTTTCGATCGCATTCATGATGCTGCTTCATGCGGAGTACCTTTTGGCTACACGTCCCCAGAGTTTCCAAGCACGTCTATTCAGGAGTGGCTTGCTACCGACTTTGGGCGCCTGGATTCAGACAAGAGACGATAGATGCGTCAAAAGGTAGTCCATCGCCAGTTTCTGAATAGCGACTACAGATCAAAGAGATTTGACTCCCAAATCTGCATAACAACTGGTCGAATAGAGCAAAGTTACGGTTAACACTTCATAAGAAGTGAAAACAACCCACCGCACCTCCAGATTGCCAGGCTGATTCGTCAGCGCGACTGGTGTTCTAATAGTGTCCATTTGGCTATTGCGATGATTGAGAGGGCATACTGCTTCGTAATGGAGCAGGTCACGGTATCCCTGCCTTTCATCGCCGAGGGGATATGGGATAATTAGCTATGGTTCAAAGTGGGCGCACTTCAACGAGCAGCGGGTGGAAACTTATCCCGCTCACCCCTGAGTTCCTGCCTGACGAGCATGGCAAATATGTGGCTGCGCTTGAATCTGCGCTGAACAAAGGTCAGGTCCGTAACATAGCGCTATCCGGTAACTACGGTGTCGGAAAGAGTAGCATCCTGAAGGAACTCGCACGGAAGCAAGACAGTCGTGTTGTCGAACTGTCGCTCTCGACGCTCGCTCCGATTGAAGTCTCTAAACTCGATGAGTCAGTACCGATCCAGGCGACAACACCCACTAACCGCATCCAGCAGGAGATTGTTAAGCAACTCCTCTATCGCGAGGATCCAAGTAAAACTCGGGGATCCCGATTCAAGCGGATCGAACGATTCCGAAGGAGCAGGGAAGGCTGGAACGCCGTACTGTTCGGACTTATTATTGCGCTCGTCTTCCTGCTCAAAGGCTGGTCAGCGAAGCTTGCTGCCGAGTTCAAGCCTTTGGGTGACTGTGGCTTCTGGATCCATTTATTCATTTGGGCGATTGCGGCTATTGTTACCTTTTCTGTGCGCCGACTACTTTATGGGAAGCTCCGTATCAAGCAGTTCTCGGCCGGGCCCGCAACTGTGATGCTCGATGACAACTCAGTGTCGTACTTCGATCAGTACCTTGATGAGATCGTTTATTTTTTCGAGGTGTCAGAACGAGACATCGTCATCTTTGAGGACATTGATCGGTTCGACGACCCTCACATCTTTGAGACTCTCCGTGCGCTCAACACATTGCTCAATGCCTCGCCACAGATCAAGAAACCGATTCGTTTCATTTACGCGATTAAGGACAGCATCTTCGACCGCATCGGCTTGGGAACAGAAGGCGACACCGGTGAATCCGATCCGCTGGATGACCCAGTGCGTGCTGAGATGGTCCGCGCGAACCGGACAAAGTTTTTCGATCTCGTTATTCCGGTGGTTCCGTTCATTACTCATCGCAGCGCCCGCAATCTGGCCGTCAAATTGCTTGGTGAGATTGAACATCAAGTGGATCCGCAGTTGCTTGATTTAGCAGCGCAGTATGTCCCGGATATGAGACTGCTCAAGAATGTGTGCAACGAGTTCATTGTTTTTCGTGACCGGATTTTCTCCGGCGATGGTAAGGAGCTTGTGCTGAGTGAGACTGACTTGTTTGCCATGATGCTCTACAAGAGCACGCACCTGACGGATTTTGAAAGGATACGACTTGGCACAAGTGCTTTGGACATGCTGTACAAAGTGAGTCGTGATCTGGTGACTGATAACATTAAGCGGCTTGAGCGCGAACGTCGCGAGCTTCGTCAGGGATTTGCGCGAAAGAATAGTGCGGAATCGCGTAGCGCTCGCCTTGGTGACTTGTTGATCGAGCACTTTGAACGCACCGCAGCTTCGGCGGCAGTGCTCGGAACCCGTCGCAAGGACGCAGTGTCGTTGTCGGTCGATGGCGCTACAAGGTCCGATGCTGACCTAAGAACAGCGGAGTTTTGGAGGTCATTCGTAACCGCGGACGGGGACCCAGAACTTCGTCAGCCAATGTCGTACCACCACGAGCTTGTGTTTTCTCGATCCAGTCTCTCCACAGTTCTCGCTGATCCGCTCGACCCCGACAGCTGGGATGAGCCCGACCAGAAATCCCTATCGGACCAGATCCAAGAAAATGAAGACGCAATTAACTTCTTGCGTGGTGCAGACATGGGTGATCTTATCAAACGACCGGAGTTTCTCGTTGCCTTCGACGAGGCCGACACTACTGTTAATAGAGAATCGTCCTCGGCTACCGTGATGGCGAAGCAGTCGTTTGAGGATGTGGCCAAAAAGCTTCTTAAGTCAAGCTTGGCCTACCAGCTGGTTCGAGCCGGTTACATCAACCGAAACTTCACGCTATATACATCCACATTCCACGGCGATCGAGTCAGTCCAGCAGCGACGAATTTCATCATCCACCACGTCGAACGAGATGTGATGGATGCTCACTTCAAGCTAAGTCCCGAGGACGTCAAAGCCGTTGTGAGGGAATGCGGAAAGAACGCGTTACAGGAGCCAGCGCTGTACAACATTGCGATTCTTGACTGCCTCCTTGCAAAAGACGTTGACGCAGCCGACATCATGATTCGCTCGTTGGTTGAGCTAGGGGAAAGTCAGCTGCAATTCCTACAGGCGTATCTGCCTGCTGGTGAGCAACGCGTACAATTTGTCGAGCGATTTACGACGATGTCATCGCAAGCACTTAGTTACCTCGTGAACCAGGTGGAGCTGGATGAAACACTGCAGCTGGATCTAGTGAATACTGTGCTTGCTAATCTCTCTTCGCCAGTGCAACACACGGATGCGAGAGTCATCGACTTTTTGCGGACTCACTACGTGGAACTGCCTATGCTCACCTCCACCGCAACCTCGTCAGACCAAGCTGAACGCGTAGCAACGCTCTTCGCTGATGCAGACGTTGTTGTTCCTTCCTTGACACCCCTCGGGCCAAGCGCTTGTGCATCGTTCGTTGCACGCAGCTTGTATGACATTACCTATGAGAACTTGACCGTAGCAATCGGCAATAATGAAACTGTTGCCCTCGATGTGATTCGAGTGACAAATAAAACGGTTTATGAGTATGTCCTCGAAAATTTAGATTCCTATCTGAGCGCGGTCGAAGACTTTTCCGCCACGATTGATTCTCGTGAGCACTTCATCGCTGTGCTTGAGGACCTACTCGAAAAAGAAACGCCTCGCTTGGAAGACGTGATTCGTCACGCTACACAAGAGTGCCAAGTCGCTGATTTGGGCGCAGTAGCCGAAGAAGGGTGGCCGGTGTTGGCTGTCCACCAGCGATTCCCAGAAACATTCAATAATGTGAATCGCTACATTGCCACTTATGGTGTCGATGAGCCTATCGCTTCGCTGCTGCGTACAACAGTTAGGATCATCGACGTTGCGTCAGCTAACGATGAGGAAAAGATTACGCTCGCGATCGCGCTTCTAGAGTCAAAGAATCAACTGCCAGCATCATCGCGCGTGGAGCTTGTTGCGAGCTTGGAACTGGACAGCTACCTCGAAGTTGAGGATATTGATATCGAGGAGGGCGACCTGTTCGCGTTGCTACTCAAGCACGAAATCATTGAAGACACCGCCGAAGCATATAAGTGTCTTGCAACAACCGATTGGTTAACCCGGGCAGCGTACATTCGAGAGTCAAAGAATTTCACCGATTACATGACTCCGGACTTGGTTCAGTCTGATGTGGAGGAACTCCTCACAAGCGACACAGTTGATGACACAATCAAGCGTGAAATCGTTGAGCAATCGGAAGCGTACGCCCCATTCGCAGGGCCAAAAGGTCTGAAGGAATTGGCGCGACTCGCTTTACAATCTGGACACACCATCCCGATTGAAGTTGTTCAGAAAATGGCGGAGGGGGGTGTTGATGCCCAGTATGTAGTGACCCTCCTTGAATCACTTTTCGACGTTATTACGCGTGATAGTCTCTTCGCGATCCTCCAGAAACTACCAGACGACTACCCGTTGTTGACCACTGTGGGGCACAAACCCCTATACATCGCGGATACCCCTGCAGACCGTGCTCTCCTTGAATGCTTGAAGCAGCACGGCACCGTAAGCTCGTATGATCCTGATACTTCGCTCATCAAGGTGAATAGGAAGCATAAATTAATTGGCTAGTAGCTGGGGCGTACTGTGCGAAGAACGCATGGGTACACATGGTGTTAGATGCCGCTGATGAATAGCTAGGTGAATAGGGCTTTTCACAGACAGTTGGTTCAAAACTGTGCACCTACGGTTGCAAGGAACTCGGGGAGGGGGACGGCTACCGTCGCAATCTTCATTTATGACGAAACGTGGTGCAGCTTAGATTTTCAAATTAACTTTCAGCAGAAAATTGTAAATGAGTGTCGCAGAGGAGCACGATGGCTGACGATCCCCTATATCTCGACAGGACCGGTGAATGGGCTGGTCTTTGGTGGCTTCCAGAGATCCCCGACGAGAAGGTCCCGGGCATCCTCCGGTACGATGCCAACGGCGGTCTTTCGCTGGCGCTGATCGGAGCTTTCGAGGATCGAGTTACATCGAATCCCTCGCCAGGGCTGACGGCGTACCACGAGGGCACCAGGACTTGGGACGTAATCCATGGTGTAGCCGAGCAGCGCGAGATTACCCTTTTTGACACCATTTCGATTAGTAGTAAGAGGACAATCGGAGCGCGGGTGAAGAGTCCGGCAAAGCAGACTGTTACCGCGTCGGTCGCGATCATCGGCGCGCATGTTCAGAGCGAAGACGACCCCGCATTCGCTGGGGCGGAGGTCTCAGTCGAGGATCTGGGTCGCTGGGCTGGATCTTCTGTGTTCGAAGGATTACTAGGCGCTCCCGACGGCAATTTCGATGGGACTGGAAGTATCTCGGTTAAGCCGGTCGAGGCGCAGTCGGTCCTAGTAGACGGCACCGAGTACCGTCTTGTGCACACGCACACGCTCCCGTACTTCGACCAGCGCAAAGGTGAAACAGTCGGACGTATGAGGGACACGGTCTCCATTCGCATTGTGCCGGCATCTCCGTTCTCGCTGAACGCTGCGTTGCACGAGGCAAGCCTCGTGCAGGACCTAATCTCCCTGGCGACGCATCAGTCGGCAGGAGTGATCTGGCTCCGAGTGGAGGTTGCACGGTCCGAGTCACAGCTGCCCGACGGACGGACTTTGCCGCGTCGACGTGAGGATGTGCTCTACTCGCCCGTTGCGCTGGGCAAGCATGATGCGAAGTCCGTCGATCATCACCGAATGTTTTTCACCTGCAATTCGCTCCCGTTCGAGGAGGTATTGCCCCGCTGGTGCGAGACCCATGTCCGCTTGCAGGCAGCGACCAACATGATCTTGGGCCTGCGCTACGCGCCCGCCCGCTTCGTCGAAAATAATCTCCTTACAGCAGTTGGTGCGGCTGAAGCGCTACACCGCAACCTCCGCATCGACGAAAAACCGTTCTCCAAAGCGGAATTTACGGCAATGCGCGGGGCTATGCTCGACCAGGTTCCTAGTGAGCATCGAGAAAGGTTCAAAGCAGCTATCCGCAACGATCCAACGCTCCGAGATCGGCTTCATGCCCTGGCCGCGCGACCCGATGAAGAAGCGATCGGGCAGCTTATTCCTGATTTCGACTATTGGGCGAAGAAGACGACGCGGGCCCGCAATGACCTCGCACACGAGGGGAGGACGCCAAACCATTCCTTTGAGGAGCTGGTCGCAATCGTTGAGGTGACAACCGCGGTTGTAATCCTGAATGTCTTGCAGGAATTGGGGCTATCTGCGGAGCGACAGCGAGAGATCGTGCTGACTCACCCAAAGCTCAGGCACACGGCAAGACTCTCCCGAGAGTGGTTGGTCCACTCAAACTCTTATTAATTATCCGACCTGTTCTTCCCATACCGGCTTTCAAGAGTAGTTCTCGCGCAAGGCTAGGCTTCGAAGTTTTGGGCCGGAGATCGGCGCAACTGACTCATCCTTGCTTTCTCAACGCTGTTTCGCCTCCGAATAGGGGTAGCTCCTCTAATTCTCGTATCGGCGCAATTTAGTCGGTGATGGTTTCACCGAAGCCACTCAACCTTCTCATCTGGATTCTTGGTGATCGCCAGTCGGAGCCACCGCCGCCAAGTATCGTGTGGCGCCCGCACTAGATTTCGCAGATCGTGGGCCTAGCCCTGCGATCTTCCGCTTCGTAGTGCTGTAGTTATGTAGTGCTGTAGAGACGTAGTTTTGTAGGTCTGTATGACAACACTACAACTGTAAAGGTGCAGGCAGGGGGCTGGAAGAGCTTGCGACTTGAAATCTGCTGCCTTACCGTATTCGGTACCGACCGGATTACACCGTTGTGATTCGGCGGTGACCCGAGTGGAGGAGGTGCAAATGGCAGAAATGATCGAGATTCCCGCGGCGCTTTACGGACGTGGGACGGCGCGTGTCGTACCAGTGGACAGCACGGTGCGGCTGGACGTCAAAATTTCCGCTCCCCTCATGCGGAAGTTGATGATCGAATCCAACTGCTCTGGTGTTCCTCTGACCAAGATTGTGGATCGACTGTTGCGGGCCGCCATTTCGCAGGACTCAGAGCAGGAGGAATTCCACACTCGGTAGTTGAAGTCAGCAGCATTGCTGCGTATGCAAAAACGGAGTCGAATCCGGCAAGATTCGACTCCGCGAAGATTGAAGCTCCGGCAAGAACTTCAATCACAATCCTCAAACCAGTGCTAACCAATTTGGAGGAGATGTGTCTATCTTGGCATGCCCAAATCAGTCACACAACCCTAAGACAACGTGTCCCCTTGTCGTGGGGGTGAGTTAGGTGGGGCGCTTTTCGAAAATGGTTGCGGCACCGACGCCGGAAAGTGCCCCGCGTCTTGATGTGTCCAAAAATGCCACCGATGTGGATTCCCTTAACGACCATGGGATCCAGTACGCGCGTCGCCGTCCCGTTATTACTGATCATGAGCGATTCGACAGGCTATGCAACTTTTCCATTAAACAGCCCAACGCTGAGCTTGCGATAGATGCGATTAAGCAGGCAGCCACCGTGTGGTGCCTGACTGAGAAGAAATCAGACAAACGCGATGCTGATGGTGTCAAGTTCTTAGCGACCTATCTTTACAAGGAGTCGCTGTATTGGGGTCAGATCGACCCGCGGCGAGCGTTGCAGCGTGCCACAGCGGAATCATGGCTTGCTTCCCAGTCTTTTGCTCCCACCAGTGCTAGGACGTACAAAGCTGTTCTTCATACTGCGGGTCGAGTACTGTACCCGGCAGAATTTCCGCCAGCCAATCGGTACAGCAATCCACGAGCAAAACCGGTCGACCCTGCGTCGGTCGAGCTCATTGATGAGTTGTACGGTGTCGCGGCGACACTGCCAGCCGTTCACCGATTGCGTTTGCAGTTGATTTTGGACTTGACGACTCAGGCGGGGCTGCGCTCGGCGGAGGTGCTTGATTTGCGGGGCAGTGATGTCACCGCACGAATCCTCGACACAGGCGAGCGCATAGCTCTTGTTCGTGTCCATAGGCGAGGGAAAGTCGATCGAGTCGTGCCGGTGATTTCCCCTGCTCGCAGCAAAAGGCTTCTTGACCACGCAAAAACTGTGGGGCGCGGGCACTTCTTCCCATCACCTTCGGGTGGCCGTCCATACAATTCGTCGGTTGCGAACGTCTTTCAGTATTTGCGTGAGCGGGGTTTTCCGTCTACGACCGTGGAGGCACTGCGGGCGCGTTGGCTGGTGGATCTTGCAAACTCGCCGTTGCCCGCGGCAGTGGTGTTCCAATTGGCCGGGAATTCGCATTATCGGTCCTTGGCGACCCACCATGACCATTTGATGTCGATGGAGCCGAAGGGTGTCGCTGAGCTTATGCTTCGGGCGCGGAGGTTGGCATGATCTCGATGCTGGAGCATGGTTTTGTCATCAAAGCGGATGTGTGGAGTCGCGCGCAGGAGGTCATCCGTAGAGGTCATGCCGCTGAATATATTGAGCAGATTAATGCCCAATATCGGGGCGCGGGAGGTCGTAAGGCTACTGCGGTGGTGCCCTCTATCGAGGCCGTGCTAACGGCGGGATTGGCGCTGATCATGATTGGTAAGCCGGCGTCGATTGCGGGTATTCATCGATTGTTATGTGAGTTAGAACCTGATCAACGCCTCGAGTGTGGGTTTGCTAAAGACGGTGCACTCCTTGCATATCCGGCGTTCGCGAATTGGCTGAATCGGCAGCTCGAGGTCTTTGACCCTGGTGCTGATCTTGTGGCGCGCCGCGTGCTCAATCACGTCCATCGACAGCAGCTTGCCGCGCGCACTGCGGAGCAGCGAGAAGCTAGTGAGCTTGCTCGCGAGCGTAGAGACGAGCTAGTCAACCTTATTGTTGCCGGCAGCGTCGATGATCGTTGCCCAGGTGGCTATGCCGGTGATGTCGTGGCCGATGAAACGATTATTGACCTCGCAGGCCCAAGTGAAGGCTTAGGTGTGCGGCCGGATAAGCAGCGCGCAGCTGCTTACGCGGGTGCGTATTACATGCGGGATAAAACGCATCAGCTAGGTACTGGTGAGAAAATGCGTGAGGTGACCAAGCGAGGTTTCGGTATTGGTGTCACAGCTGTGTCGAGGGTGGGGAGCGCCGATGACTTGTATTCGGTTTCTCCTGTGATTACCGCGATAAGTATTGACAAGCCTTCGCCTGGATCAACGGTTGCATTGGGTCGGGCTTTGCAGATGCATCAGGCGAATGGATTTGCAGCGTCGGTAAAAACAAAAGCTAACGCACGTTTGCCCTACTTATGTGTGGATATGGGGTATTCGGTGCGTCCTGATTTCACGACAGTCGTCCATGATCACGGTTTTGCTCCGGTAATGCGCTACCCCGTGTCGAGGCAGACCGTGTGGGCGAGTGAGAAACCTGAGTTTGGTTCTCAGTCGCCCGGTCCTGTACA
Source organism: Corynebacterium kalinowskii (assembly GCF_009734385.1). Lineage (NCBI taxonomy): Bacteria > Bacillati > Actinomycetota > Actinomycetes > Mycobacteriales > Corynebacteriaceae > Corynebacterium > Corynebacterium kalinowskii. Next base: position 73,358 of record NZ_CP046452.1, read on the forward strand.
GATCAACGGTGCCTTCTACTGTCCGGCGGCTTTGCCACTAGCACGACAGCGCCGGTTGGTTCGTCGGCTCAATGAGCTGCTTGATGAGCAGGACGGGTTCGAAGCCCATGACCAAGCACTACAGAAGCTTCTTCCTCTGTTGATGGGGACGAACTCGCGGCCCCTCAAGTTCGTCAGTAAGCGGAAACGATCCCCAGAAACTATCCCGACCTATCAGATCGATCTTGTGTGCCCAGCAGTGCAGGGGCGAGTGAAGTGTCCGCTGAAGCCAGAATCACTGATCATTGCTTTTGATCAGCCAGAGGTGAAACCGACATGGTCAGCTGATCGGTACCGGTGTTGTTCAAAATCCCAGATCCGGCACACGTACACGTCTGAGCAATGGAAGCTCGCGCAATGGGGGATGGTGCCGGGGTCATGGGAACATGCGATTTATTATGAAGCCGCGCGGAGTCTAACCGAGCAGCGTTTTTCGATCATGAAGTCGCAGCATTTGTCGGGGCGAGAGCATTTGAAATGGTCTCCGCGTCGAGAACCGATGATCAGTGTGATTATCGCTTTGTGGATTGCGGCCACCAACCTCGCGATTCAGGACAGTCACGTGGCAAAGGGGCCTCGTCCATCGTCGATTAAGAAACAGAAGCGACGTTTGGAACGCGATCTTGGTCGTCCGCTCATGAGCACCCCACCACGCACATAACGAAGTGTTGCCCTCCTGCAGTTGAGTTGAATCACGCAGGAGGGCTTTTCTGGTTCTTAAGTTCTTCGGGACTTCTGACGGCAAAAAATCGGTGAAGTTAATTTGAAGGCATGTATGCGTGGGCACACTTGACATGGGTTTACGCTCGGATCGCAACATTTCGGGTTGTTGGAAGGCGATCAAACGGGCTTTCGCGTTGATTTTCTACCAGGGGTTTTGTTGCGGGAAAATTCGGGACTTTTGATTTTTGACCTCGGTAGCAGCTTTGAAACTTTGGTGGTTGACCTAGGTTCGTGAACCGCTCACAGTGAGCGGTTCTCGAACTGCGACGGCCGGAGGTCACAAACTCGAAAGGGTATGTGACCTCCGGTTTTTCGTGTCCGGGCACGAGTGTAGTCAATTTTTGTGAATGCGGGAGTGTCTTGTGTAAGTCCCGGGGATGGGATGGCGTGCCGGCGTCCTTCCGTGATCCTGCCCACCCGGTCGATGAACCGTTCTGGTCGCCATTAGGTACGCCGGAACCACCATCACTAGAAGATGGCCAACAAGGAACTTTCACCGTGACCGCCAGGAATTTCTGCGAACTTGACGTGTCACACCGACCTACCAAAACTCACTAGGCAGGGTCCAGAAATCACGCCACTATAGCCGACTCACGGACCTCGTTCCGGTACTCAGTCGGGCTCAGACCAGTGAGTCGGCGGAACTGCTGGGCCGCATGAGCCTGAGCGCTCCAGCCGACAGCCTGGGTGATCTCCCGCACGGCAGATCAGTCTCACTCAACATCCGATTCATCTCCCGCACCCACAACCGAGTCAACAACCCGAGCGAATTGACACTCAGCTCCTCCACGAACAGTCCGCGGAGACGTGATGCGAACAGCCATGTGGGAGTGCCAAGCGTGCTGAGCGTGGCGATGAGGGCGAGTGCGTGCCCACCCAGGATTGCCAGGCGTGCGCGGCGCGTGCCGACGGTGTCGGTCAAGCTCCCACCGAGCAGCGCAGAGACCACGCCGACCAGCCTCACGATCAGAAGCAGAAGAGGAAGCAGTTTGTCGCTGCCCAGAAGCGTGAGGGTGATGGGACCGTGGTAGCTATAGAACATGAGCCCACTGGCGCAGCACAGGAAGATCGCGATGACCATGTGTGCCACGTGTGAGTTCTTCAACGGGCCGGGCCGCTCAACACGGCGACTGCGCTTCTGAACCGCACCTGCGCCGTCACTCCAGTTCTTCCCAGAGCACCAGTCGCAGACTGCTTCGTCGGCGGCTGGTGTTTGTCCCCGGCAAAGATATCCTTGAGTCATGATGACAGATCGTGCGGCGAGTTCCTACTCCACGGGTGGCGGTGGCGTCGTCCTGGAGCACCGCTACGCTGCGACCCTCCTCGCGCGATTGCTCGTCGGAGCACCTTGCGCAGAGATCGGCGACAACATCGAACTAACCAAGGTGCGCCTTCAGGCGAGTGACATCAGCGCCGTTGACGACATCGTCCTCGAGGGTAAAGCGCCCGACGGGGCCCTCCATCGTGCCTCTATCGGAGTTCGTCGCAATCCAGCCCTCAACGCCAGCGACACGGCCTCAGTTCCTCTCATTCGCGACTTCCTGGCGGTTGTCACGGAGCACTGGGACGAAGTGTCAGCTGGGCCATGGTCGCTGGTGCTGGCGGTGGCCGGGTCGAGACAGGCGTTCGGGCAGGTAGCGGCGCTCTCGGTGATTGCCCGGTCGGTTTCCAACGCCGACGACTTCGACGCCGCCGTGAATCGGACCGGAGCCGCCAACGCTCGTACACGGCAACGCCTGGCGCACCTGAAGGAGCTGGTTGTCGCCGCCGCGGTCGAGGACATCGACCTAGCCGACCTCGGCGCGGACGAGCTCGTTTGGAGACTGCTGTCGAGCCTGTCCGTTCGCACCTTGAGGCTTGAAGGAACCGACACATCTGACCGATCGTCTGCTGTCGCAGTCCTCCAGGGGGCCGTCCTTGATGGAACGTCGGCAACGGCAGAGGCCGTGCTGCACCGGCTTGCTGAACTCGTCGACGAGTACGCCCCGTCTGGCGCGCAGGTGGCGGGTGCGATGTTGCGCCGCCGCCTTACTACCTATCCGCTGAAGCAGTTCGGGCCTCACCAACGCGCCTGGGCGATCGTCGAACGACTCGATGGTCTCCTACGCCAGCAGACCCGTTCGACCATTTCTGCTGGGACCGAGTCGGTTCATCTTCAGCGCGACGAAGCTGTCGAAGCGCTCCGGCGGTCGATGGAGGCCTGTGCCGATGCAGGCGGGCTGCTCATAGTGACGGGCGAGCCAGACGTCGGCAAGTCTGCGCTCTCGGTCGCAGTCGGGGACTTGCTGCGCGCCAACGGAGCGTTCGTCGCGGGTATGAGCCTCCGAGACGTTCGCGGCAGTGTCCTTGAGTTCGAGGGTCAACTCGGCGGAGTGGCTCTGGCTGACCTTTTCGGCGGCGCGCCGACCGCCACGGCGCGGCTGCTCGTGATCGACGGGTGCGAAGCAGTCTTGGAGGGCCACGAGTCGCTCTTCACGGAGCTGGCTGCGTCCGCAATGAAACAATCCATCGGCGTCGTGGCAGTGACGCGGTCCGACGGGGCGAAGTTCGTGGAGGCTGTATTGCAGCGGGTGGCCGATACGGTGGATCCCCTGCAGAAGGTGCAGACCCATGTGGTCCAGGAACTCACCCAGGCAGAACGCGCGCTACTCGCCGAACGCATCCCCGGGCTAACCCGAGTCAACGAAAACGCCAAATCCAACTGGTTGCTTGGGCGCCCGGGGCTGGTCGACGCCTTACTGCGTTCCGGCCGGCCCATCGAGCCCGATCGTCTCCTCTGCGAGGCGGACGTCTACGTCGCCGTTTGGAACGGCCTCGTGCTCCGCGATGGGACGCATAGACCGGGTACTGCGCCGCCCGAGGAGCGCGAAGACGCAACCCTCACGGTCGCTCGGCGGCGTCTCGGCGCGCAGGAGGCAAATCCTACTTCCGCCGCCGTCAGGGAGCTGCGTTCCGACGGGGTCTTCCGTGCCGACGCAAACCCTGCCCTCTCTCAAGGGCCTGACTTCTCGACAGACCTGTACCGCGACTTCGCGTTATGCAGACTCTTCCTGAAAGTCGGATGGACGCCACTCACCGAGAACGCGGCTCCCCGCTGGACGATTCGGGCAGCGAGGTTGGCGTGCGAAGCGCGCCTGGCGAACCTAGGTGATCGAACACGCCGTCAAGTCTGGGATGAGCTGGCCGAGGAGTTCAACGCCATAGCCGTTGGCGAAGGGATCCGATGGAGAGAGGTCCCCGTCGAAGCCCTCCTAACCGTCGGCGATGCACGCCAAGCGATCGGGGAGCTCTGGGACGTACTCCAACGAGGAGAGGATCTCGACGCGCTGTTGCGCCTCGCGGCTTCGCGATACGGAGGCGTGTTCGGTGACCGGTTCGCATTGGCTCCCATTGTTGAGGTTGCCTTCTGCGAAGGTAGAGACCTCGGGCGGCCGCAGGCTGGCACGCGCGACACTCAGCACAAACGTGTCCAGGAACTGGTACTCGCGTGGTTGCGCGGCATGGCTCACGCCGGCGCAGGTCCTGACCCTCTCCGTCAGCGAGTGCGTGAAACCATCCTCGGACAGGACCGGCCCCTGTATGACGAGTTCGCAATCCAAGCTCTAGCCGCACTGGGTGAAGATCTCAACGATGCCGCTGCCTCGTGGCTGCGCACAGTCGCGCGCGAGCGGCCGAATTCACTTCGCGAGATACCCGAGTCACCGTCCTCGGCGCTCGCTTTGGCGTCAATCGACCCCGACCTCCTCCTTGAACTCACCGAGGCCTACTACATCGAGCAGCCCCAACCAGAAGACACTGAACTCGGATGGGTCGGCCTGCGGGGCCGCAGCCATCTCGACGACGGGATCCGCGACTTCGGACATGGCAACAAATTCGGGTTCGGGCCGCCTAGCGCCGCCTGGTACTTCGGGCCCTTCTTCAGGCTGCTGAACCTAACGCCACTCAAGACCATCGCATTCATAAACCGGATGCTCAACCAGGCGGCTTTCTATCGCGTCACAGACGAGACCCAGACTGTGACCGCAGACGTTGACTGGAGCAGCTATCCGGGCGCGTCGCTGCATCTGACCGCCAAGAGCGGGCCACGACACTACGTTGGAGACTCCCACGTGTGGAGTTGGTACCGTGGCACCAGTGTCGGTCCCTACCCGTGCATGAGCGCCCTCCTTGCGCTCGAACGCTTCATCGACCACTTACACAACGAAGTTGAGATTCCATTGGCCCCGATCGTCGATCTCCTACTGGAGGACTGCCACAATCTCGCGATTCCCGGCCTGCTCCACGGGTTCTTGACCCGACACCTCGACGAGGCGGGAGACCTCCTCGACCCGTTTCTCGCCGACGTGACCGTCTGGCACTTGGAGATTGGGCGCGTGACGACTGAAAGGGCGTTCACCGTGCGAGACCGTGACGCCGATATGCTGGCAGGCCAGGACAAGCGCAGATACTCGCCTCACGAAACTGTCGGCTGGATGGTCGTCAACGCACGCGCGACCGGCAACCAGGCACGTCTCGACCAACTTCGCGCAGTCGGCTCAAGACTACTGGAGTCGGCTCAACGGAATGTTGACGCCGAACAAACAGTGGCATCGGAACCAGACCCTGCCGAGGCAGCTCTGACGAGAGAAGGACCGGAACAGTACCTGGCGATGATCGGCAGCTGGGCCGCGGAGTTCAGCGCCGAGAACTACGAGGCATCGGTCGTCGACGGCGGCGTCGTCGTTCAGTTCGGGCGTCCGGCAGAACTCGAAGCTGCACTAGCGCCAAGCAACGCCGAGATCAAGGCTACGCAGGCGTTCTTGCGGCTGCAGCTCGCATACGCGTTGAAGAACGAGACACCTGAGGCATGGCCGGTTGACTCGATCACTGCGGACATTGCCGAGGCGAGACGTCTCATGGATGAGAGCTCGTCCGCGATGCTTAACCGGCACGAAAACCCCGTCGTGGCGGTCGCGGCCGCAGGCCTGCGCGCGCACGCTCTGGGCCTCGCGACACTAGAACTGACCGAGTTGAACTGGGCGGTCGATATAGTTCTCACTGCAGCTGAAGAGCCATGGATAGATAGTTTCAGCTCCTCCTCTAGTCTCTTCTCCATGGGCGCCGACCGTGCCGCAGCCATCGCGGTGCCGCTTCTACTCCTGCCGGTCTTCGAGCACCTGGACGTGGACGCCGGTCGCCTTCAACGAGCCTTGATCTCGTTGGCGACGAGCATCTACGACGAGGTTCGCACCGCCTTCGCGAAAGGGACGGCGCCTGTCTGGGCAGCCGACTGCGCCACCAGCGAGGGGACGGTTTGCACGCGACACGAACCGCTGTGGGAGGCCATCCAGGCCTGCATTTCGACCGTTCGCCTAGGGCCATGGGAGTACGAAACGCAACGCCGACAACCTATCCCACTTGAGGGTCCCTTTGAGCAGACACTACTGACAGTCCCCGGCGACGAACTCTTGGTCAACCGTCTCCGCATGCCAGTGGTCTGCAACCACGCCGCGCTCTCGTCTCAATGCACGGCTGCACGCGCGAAACTCCTCGCTAACCCGCTTTGGGACGCTCACCTGCGAGCTCTCGATCACGCCTGGCGCGGGAACTACGACCACCTGGGCGAACGCCATCACGAGCTCATCGCACGCCTGTTCATCCAGCTTGCAACCGAAGGAGACAGGGAAGCGCTCAACGCGCACCTCCGCCTTTTCGCGTCGAACGCACACGCCCTTCATCTGTTGCTTCACAGCTTCGCAACCGCGTTCAGCTACGACGACGAACTGCGCCCCCTGCTGGCCGAGTTCTGGCCGCCATTAATGGTGACGGTTCTCGACGAGATCGACACAGGCACGAGCCTGATCGACGACTCCACCTCGTGGCACGACTACGCGATCTCCGCACTACTTCCTGTACCGCAGATCAAGCCGGAAGACCTTGACCCCGGTGCAACGCTGAACAGCTGCAGAGCTTCTTGGGCACCGCCCGACGCCTTCGAAGGGGTGGTCGATCGATGGCTGGCCATTGGGAAGGGCGAGCCGAAGTGCGCCGAGTCCGTGGCGAAGTTCGCCCGGACGGCCCCGACCAGTTGGCAGGCAACAACCGGACTCGTCTGGTTGGAGAGCGTGCTTCACGGAAGGTTCGGCGCGTTCGCAAACCGCATATGGTTCGTGACCAACTGGCTAGAGGAGCTACGCGCCTCCGCAGCTGTGGTGGGCCCGCCACTCGCCCGCTACCGCCGTATCGTGGACGGACTCGCCGCGGCTGGCGATTCGGCGTCGGTAGTGCTCCAACAGCTTGAAGAGAGTTAGTCGCTCATCCGGCGGCGGTGCCTCAACCCGACTGAAGAAGCCCTGGGTATTGCCATGGCTCTGGCCAGGCAGCCGAAGCTGCTTATCCTCGACGAGCCGACCAACGGGCTCGACCCTGCCGGTATCGAGGAGATCCGTGAGTTGTTGCGGCGACTTGCCGATGGGGGAGTGACCGTCATGGTCTCCTCCCACCTGCTCAGTGAGGTTGATAGGTGCTGTTGCAAAGTTGGGCGGAGAGCAGCGAAGACTCAGTTTCTCATTCCCTGATGGCCGCTGCGTGTGGGCGTTCTCAGGCCGTCTCGAACACCCGGTTGACGATCACCGCGTCCGGGTTCGGTTGCCCGTAGGCAAACATCGTGCCCTGGCCTTTCCGCAATGAGTGCATCGCCTCCATCCCTTTCAACGTCCGATATGCAGATGTCCGGTTCTTAAACGCGCCCTTCGGCCCCAGGATTCGCTTCAGCCGCCCATGATCTCCCTCCAGAACGTTGTTCAGGTATTTCACCTGCCGGTGCTCCACTGTTGGCGGGCAGATTCCCTCTGACTTCAACTCGGCGATTGCCCTGGCCAGGGAGGGTGCTTTATCGGTGTTGATCACTCTGGGATACCCGGCTGACGCATTGGATCTGAGGGCCTTGGCCAGGAAACGCTTCGCTGCGGCCACGTTACGCTTTGGGGACAGGTAAAAATCCAGGGTATGCCCGCCCGCGGTGATCGCCCGATAGAAGTAGCACCACCTGCCGCCGACCCGGATATAGGTCTCATCCACCCGCCAGGACCTGGCCTGCCAGTCAGGTACCTGCCGGTACCACCGTGTTTGCCTGTCCAGCTCAGGGGCGTATTTCTGGACCCAGCGGTAGATCGTGGTGTGATCGATCGGCACGCCCCGCTCGGTCATCATTTCCTCCAAGTCTCGGTAGCTCACCCCGTAGCGGCAGTACCACCGCACCGCCCACAGGATGACCTCGCGAGGGAAATGACGACCCGAGAAGATACCCATGGCTGTGATTATTTCACGCAGGTCTTCCTGTCGCCCGAACTTTGCAACAGCACCAGGCTTGGGGTATAAGGCAGCGGCACGTCGGCTTGGTGTTGCTTTTGGTCCGGTGCGAGTGCTTGCACGCCGGTTTACGCTTCATGGCAGGCTATGTCTTGTGGAGAAGCCAACCAAGCAGCAGTATTCCTTCGAGGTGAAGAAGGAAGTCGTTGACCGATTCAATGCTGGCGAGTCCAAGATGGACCTTGCCCGTGAATTCGGCCTGTCGTCCGACCAGCTTGCCACGAGTTGGGTGCGTGCCTGGCGTGCTGGTGGCGATGAGGCGTTGCGGCCTAAGCCGAAGGGACGTCCGAAGGGTAGTTCATCTTCGAAGGTATTGACTGAGGAAGATCGGCTGCGTCGCGAGGTAGAGAAACTGCGGGCAGAAAACGCGTATTTAAAAAAATTGCGGGACTTGAGGAACCAGCGACGAGGCTAAAAGCCGAGGCTATCGTCATCCTCAAGTCGGACCACTGCCTGGATGATCTTCTTGTTGCGGCCAGTCTTGCCAGATCAACATTTTTCTATCACCAACAACGCCTCACCAGGGCCGATAAGCATGCCCAGCTCAAACAAGCAATCATCGAGGTCTTCGAGCGTATGAACCGTCGTTATGGTTACCGGCGGGTGCATGCTCAACTCCGACGGGAAGGATGGGCGGTCAACCATAAGCTGGTCTACAAGCTCATGGACCAGCTCGGGTTGAAGTCAAAAGTCAGGGTGAAAAAGAAGTACAACTCCTACAAAGGCACAGTTAGCCACATCGCAAGCAATGTGCTGGATCGACACTTCACACCCGATGAGCCAAATATGGTGTGGGTAAGTGATGTCACGGAGTTTCGGGTTGCCGGCACCAAGGTCTACCTGTCGCCGATCATGGACTTATGTGATCGGTCGATCGTGTCGTATAGCGTGTCTACCTCACCGAATACAGCGTTGACAGCACAGTCGTTGCAGGATGCCATTGAAAAAGAATCGCCTGCTAAAGGACTGATTGTGCATACCGATCAAGGGTTCCAGTACCAGCATTCCAGCTGGCGCGGCCTGATCACGGGTACCGGCGGCACGCAGTCTATGTCGAGAAAAGGCAACTGCTACGACAATGCTGTAATGGAGAACTTCTTTGGGCATCTCAAGTCGGAGATGTACCACGGTGAATCATTCACCAGCCTCGAGGAATTCTCGCATGCACTTGATGAATACATCCGCTGGTACAACAACGAGCGCATCCAGAAACGACTCAAGGGTCTGACCCCGATGCAGTATCGGAGCCAGACCCTTGAGCCTCTAACCGCCTAGAATTAAACCAGTCCAACTTTCGGGGGCCAGTCCATTTAGGTCGGGGCTTTCTTGTTTTTGGATCCTTAAGCCGGTGATTCCTCATATGTAAAACACAATAGTTCGAGTAGAAAAACCTCTACATCGGTACGAATGAAGAAAGTAGAACAGTTTCTACACGCAATATCGGGTTTCACATATCGGGTTCATCAATTCACGCTTAGGCCAAGCCCTACAAATACGCTGTGCGAATGATTCAATCAGTCTGCGGCAGTCCGAACGTGGGGGTGGCGATTGCCGTCGATAAGCGCGATCACTAGGTTGGGGCCGCACTCCCATGCCACCTCCCACCCCTGGTCGCGACGGCAGAGCACAGGGTGGCTGTCGAAGGTGAGATCGGACCATGCATAATTTGCGGCGAGTACTAAGTCCTCAGTTCGCAGTCTAAACTCCGGCAAGCTTAGCGAGCGAAAATTGATAATCGCGGACATAAGCGCAGGTCGATCGGACTCGGTCGCCGTCGGATCGATGGCAAACGGTACCTCCCGACTCACAATGGGAAGGTGAATGGGCGTAGTGAAAAGGAACGGGTAAGTGTAAGTTACAGGGCCAATTTCAGGAATATTATTAATCACAGCTGATAAGGCTAGTCGAGTTTATGCAACGCGGTGAATGAATTCCTGCAAAGTGGGTAATAGGCAAACTATTGGAAATGTAGATATTATTTTTCCTATGGTTTCGAAACCGACAGCGCTGGGAATCACGCCAGTGCCCGTACTCTTTCATGTGTTGTTCGCGCTTGCGTATCTAGTATCTGTCATCTCGACACTCAAAGTTGATGTGTCGGATCCGTTCTATTCCACAATCTGGGTACCAGCGGGTATTGCTGTGTGGTGGGCGGTGAAATGTCGCACCCGCGCTGAACTGATAGCTGCGCATGCCTTTGTGTTCTTCACCATCGTCACGGTTTTCCATGTTGTTGAACATCGTGGGGCAATTTCAGTCGTTCTAACTGCGACTTCTCATGTGTTGGCTGGCCCGTGCGTGCGCTTTTTCATGGCGGCAATTGATCGGATTCGTTTCGGTGGCCAGTGGATTTCGAGCAGACAGCGATCGCCCCTGGATCGCATCGTGTTCCCGAGTGATGTCTATCGCCTCCTGCTGGGGTCATTCGTAGGAATCGCGCTGTCCAAACTGTTGGCACTTGTCCGAATCTCTTATGATGGTGGCGCCGTCACAGCGGCGACATTTGCTAGCTTGTATCTGCGCGATCTCGCCGGAATCATCACGGTCGCTGGAGCAGGACTTGCGATCTTTTCGGCGACCAAGCGCACCCTCAACGCAGCTAAGCTGCTTGAACTGCTGATCGTCACTGGGATAACTGGTGTGCTCATGTGGTTTGTGTTCAGCCCGTCCCGCCTTCTGCCAATCGTCTACCTGGTGATGTTGCCACTGTTTTGGAGCGCGACCAGGCTCGATGTGTCACTGGCGACCTTGCACGCGGTGATCACTGCATTTGGAGCGTCAGTACTTGGTTATCTCAATGGTGGTGCGGCTTTCGCAGCGATTGATCATCCGTTGTCGCACGTTGTGGCCATCCGCCTGTTCATCATCATGTGTATCTTGTTGTCCCTGGTGGTTTCGACCACGGTTCAACAGCGCATGGCGTTGGTCGCAGACCTGGAAGCCTTAGTGAAGACGATTCCCGATGCGCTCATCACGGTGGACAGAAATGGTGATGCCTCTATGCTCAATTTGGCAGGCCGAAATGTCGTAACGAGCAACACCGATGGCAGCTTCAGCAAGCGCCCATTGCGACGTGTGAATGGCTCAACACTTAAAGATGAGGAAAGCCCGAGCGCTCGGTCGCTGCGCGGGGAACAGGTGCATCTCGCGATGGTGAAGCTGGCTGACCCACACAATGACCTCGAAAAGCAGCGCATCTACGCTGTAAGTTCCTCGCCGCTCTATGACACGGATCCGACCGCCCCCTCCCGCGCTCTGGTGCTCTATCACGACACGACCGAGGAGTACCGCGCCGTTAAGAAGGCTCGACAGGCTCACGAAGAAATGGTGAATCTTTTCGAAAGTGCCCCGCAGGGCATTGCAACCGTGTCCCTTGACGGGTGCATCATCGATGTCAATCGTGCGTTCACCGAGCTATTGCAGCTGCCAGCGCAGGAGATGATCGGAAGTCGAATCGCTGAGATCACCAGCAACGAGAGCTTTGGCAAACAGGTCGAAGAGGCCCAGCGCGAACCTGGACGCCTTTTCGAGGGTGATTATCCAGTGCAGTGTGCCGATGGCAGTGAAAAGATCGTCGCAATCTCCATCCGGCATCTCGTGCCTCAAGAATCTGCCAGTGAGGTACTCCTGGTCAACGCGGTTGATATCACTGAGCGCCAGGAACTGCACAACACGATTACGCATATGGCCGAACATGATTCGCTGACTGGACTGCTCAACCGTCGTGCCTTCACTCGTGAGTTGAACAACTTGGTAGACGAGAGCACAGAAGAGCAGCGTGACTTTTCCCTGCTGCTCATTGACATGGACAATTTCAAAGCCGTCAACGACAGCTTTGGACACCACACAGGTGACATCATCCTGATCGAGTTCGCCGAAATATTCCGCGAATGTGTGGGAGAGAATGGAATTATTGGACGCTTAGGTGGCGACGAATTTGTAGTCGCGCTCCCGGACACTGATCGCACCAGAGCCGAAGCGATAGGCGAGGCGATTGCCAGTGCGACACGCGAGAACTTCCACGGCAGAGGCGGAGCAATTCAGGATGTGACCGTGAGCATCGGCATCGCCACGCTTTCCGAAGCCATGGCCCGCGGCACCAAGGTACTCCAGCTCGCTGACGATTTGATGTACCAAGCAAAACACGCCGGACGAAACACCTTCGCAACTGTGGCGAGCTCAGAAACGCAAAGATCCATGATGGAGATTCTTGAAACTGGCGCCTTCGACATCCATCTACAGCCGGTGTATGACATTCGCGGCCGACGGATCATATCCGCGGAAGGCCTAATGCGCTTCACCGATCCAGCAATAAAAATTGGCGTCATGGACTTCCTGGCCGCCGTTGGCCGGGCAGGACGCTGTTCTCAGCTCGATGCCCTGGTGCTGCAAAAGGGGATTAGTTTGATTCCTCGCTTACAACAGGTGTGTCCAGACTTCCGCTTGTCACTCAACATTTCGCCACAGTCAGTGGAACGACCTGAGTTCCCTCAGTTGGTCATCGATGAGCTAGACAAGCACCAGGTGAAGCCGGGCTCTCTCATTTTGGAGATCACGGAAACTGATGCGGTGGAGAACTCTGAGGTAACTACGGTGTTCCGGGAACGTCTACGGGAGCGTGGTGTCTACCTTGCAATTGATGACTTCGGCTCCGGACACCACCATTACCGGTCGCTGAAGACCATGGGTTTTGACACCATCAAAATCGATGGTGACTTTGTGCAGGGTTGTGCAACCAATGACGTCGATAAGGCGATTGTGGCGTCGATCGTTCACCTAGCCCAAGCGCAAAGTATGAAAACTGTGGCAGAGTACGTATCTGATGGACACATCTACAATTGTGTTTCTGAACTCGGAGTCGACTTTGCCCAAGGTTTCCATATTGGTGCTGCAGTGCCAGTCGACACCTTCATTTCTACACACCTAGTTGGTACACATGAATAAATTCGAAATGGGCCGGATCGTCGGCATTGGAGTTGTGGGACTGGCCGCCATGGCTATGCTCATGCTCTGGCTGGCCATCTGGCTGTTCGATCCCGGTCAGCCACACCCGACCACCGCGCGCCTGTTTGACCGAATTTCGGTGACCTACGACAACTACATGCCACCTATCGGTGTGCTCATCGCAGCAGTCACGGTGGCCATGGTCTTCGTAGTCATTGGCGTGACGGTGGAACGGACTGTCACGAATCACTACCGCCGATCCGTCAAGCCTGATCAGATTCCGCTGGCGCCACGTGTCGTGATGGCAGAGACCCGGGGTGTGTTCCACGGAGAAGTGACCATCACTGTCCTGGTTCCGGCGCACAACGAAGAGGAACGAATCTCGGCAACGATCGAAGGCCTGATGAGCCAAAACGATCCACCCGAGCGCATCATCGTCGTCGCCGATAACTGCACGGACGCTACCCCGGACTTGGCGCGAGCCGCTGGGGTAGAGGTATTCGAGACGGTGAACAACAAGGCGAAAAAGGCTGGTGGCCTCAACCAGGCCTTGCGGGATTTGCTCCCCACGCTCGGCGACAATGACGTGGTGATGATCGTCGACGCAGATACTGTCCTAGACCAGGGTTTTCTCACTGAAGCTCGTCGTCGCTTTACCAACGATCGCGCGCTCATGGCTGTGGGTGGCCTGTTCTATGGTGAGCCGGGCGCGGGTTGGCTCGGCCAATATCAACGCAACGAATACACCCGGTATAGCCGTGACATCCGGCGTCGACAAGGGCGCGTGTTCGTGCTCACTGGCACCTCCTCAGCGTTTCGCTCCCGGGCGCTGCGCACCGTCGCCGAGTCCCGCGGCACGCTGCTCCCTGGCCGCAAGGGAGACGTCTACGATACCGCTGCACTCACCGAAGATAACGAGCTAACCCTGGCGCTGAAATCTCTTGGTGGTCTTATGGTATCACCTACCGAGTGCTCGGTGGTAACCGAGGTCATGCCGACGTGGAAGGAGCTGTGGCACCAGCGCCTCCGCTGGCAGCGTGGCGCGCTGGAAAACCTCGGCGCGTACGGCGTGACACCACAGACCACCAGGTACTGGTTCCAGCAGCTCGGCATCGGCTACGGCGCGGTAGCGCTGTTCGCGTACTTCGCTGTCATTGCAATTACGCTCCTGGCTCACGGCCAATGGGTGTGGTACCCGTACTGGATGTCTCTTGGCATGGCCTTCATGATCGAGCGACTGGTGACCGTGTGGCGGTCAACGTGGTTCGCCCGCTTCGTCGCCATGCTGCTCATTCCGGAACTGATCTATGCCACATTCCTCAACATCGTCTTCCTCAAGGGCGTGCTCGACATCTTGCTAGCCAAGCAGGCGAGCTGGGGTCAGGAGGTGGAAAATGTTTGAGTCCATCCTGACGTCCGAATGGTATTCGGTGCTAGCCGGCTTCGTCGCGATCAACACCTCCATGTACGTGATTCTCGCGATCATCAAGGCCCTGCCCAAGATCGACGTCCGCGCGCTCCTGCCGCGTCGCTACGAACGCTCCGAAACCCGCAGTATCTACCCGGATGCCAAGCCCTAAGCAGGCTTATCGACGCCCCTCGGCCGCGTTAACGCGCCGGTAGTAAGCCCAACCCTAAGCACCCGATCCCCAGGGCCGCAGCAGTAGGAGCCATGGTGGTGCGCTCGAAACGGGTTCCGGCCACTTGCATGGCCACGCTGGCCAAGAATAGGCCGCCGAGAACTTTGAGCGATGTTCGTTCGACGGAACTAATGGGCCCGAACGCGCCGGTACCTCGCGCGATCAGGTAGCCGACAGGCAGCAGCGTTCCCGCGCTGCCGATCGCGATTGCGCGACCTGCCTGCGCAGATTCGACGCGACCACCATTGACGTCCAAGTGCGACAGCGATCCAGTGGCCACCCTGGCGTGGGTGGCCATGGTGACTGACCAGCCGATGAGTGCGAGTGAGCCCGACAACAACCCAATAGTCTTCTGCATAACAGAAATTCTAGAGTGAGCTACTTGCTTTCGCCCGGCCACAAGCGGTGTTGCTTAAGGTCAGCGAGCACGGTCTTCGCATCCGAAGCCACTGGCTTGAAGTGACGCTTCGCCTCAGACAGCAGGATCTCCGCCTCTGTTAGATCCGGGGTGTCCAGCTCAATCAGACTGTCGAATTGTCATCGGCTGGTTGACGCACCGTTCGGGCAGCGTGCTGACTGCCATCTTGGTTCATGCGGTGACCAATGTGGAGGTCGTCCTGCTGTTCGTTTCCTAAAACGACTGCCCAGCCAGCCACTCCAGAGTTCGCTCGTGCCGGGAATCGGCGCTGTCCGCAGTCCACGGTCCTGGGGTGAGCGAGTCCACGATCAACCCATCGCGCAGGTAGATGATGCGATCCGCATAGGAGGCACACCGTGGATCGTGGGTAACCATGACGATCGAGGTGCCGAGGTCCCGGACGTCGATAAGCGCTGCTAAAACCTCCTTTGTCATTGCGGAGTTGAGGGCGCCGGTGGGTTCGTCGGCGAAGAGAATGTCGGGGGAGGTGATCAGCGCGCGGCACAGGGCGGCGCGTTGGAGCTGGCCGCCGGAGACCTGGTTGATGGCGTGGGTGGCCACGTGCGTGATGTCGAAACGCTCCATCAGCGCGTCCACCCGGGCATCGACATCCTGGTGTCCTGCCTTAAGGCCGGGGAGCGCGATGTTGTCGCGGATGGAGAGGTTCTCCAGGAAGTACGCCTGTTGGAAGACAAATCCCATGCGGGCCAGGCGGACTGCGGACAGTTGAGACGGCTTCAGCGCCGTGAGCTCTTCGTCTCCAAGCCACACCTGCCCGGAGGTGGGGGCATCCATGCCGCTAATGGCATAGAGCAAGGTGGACTTTCCGGAGCCGGAGGCACCCATGATGGCGAGGAACTCGCCGGGTTCCACGTCGAGCGAGATGCCACGCAGTACTTTGACCGGTGGGTCGGAGGTTGCGAATTCTTTTGTAACCTCGGAGGCTTTGAGCAGAGGCATTGTTACTCCTTAGGCGCGTAGCCACAGGCTCGGCGCGAGACGACGAATCGGGGTGGTTGCCAGCAGCACAGCGAGCGCACCAACACCCAGCAAGGAAAGTGGGATGGCCAGGTAATTCAGCCAAACATTCGGGAACAGCACGATCTCCCGCATGCCGACGCCCGTTGCGCCGAGCACCCCGGAGACCAGCGCGGAGCCGCCCAGACCCATCAGCAGCAGACCCAGCGCTACGCCCAGCAACGCCAGGCCCATCGCCTTGATGAACACCTGCCCGGTCAGCTCGCCGACGCTAAAGCCCAGCACGTTGAGCAGTCCCATGCGGCGCCGCTCGCGGGCGATGCGCACACCGAGGAAAAGAACCGTGATCAGGGCGATCGTGGCGAGCGCCGTGAGCCAGGAGATGAGGGTGGCCCAGCCGAAGGCTGCCGTGGCGAAGGTGAGGGTTTGGTCGGCGAAGTCCTCGTAGCGCACCGCGTTGATGTCCGGGTAGGCCGATTCCATCTGGCTGGCGATGGCGCTAGCGTCTTCAGCCGAGCGCAAGTCGACGAAGATCGACCAGCGGTGGGCGTCCTCGGGGACCGCTCCGCCGAGCCGGGCGGTGAATCCGCCGCCGGTAATGTCCTGGTAGATGCCGACCACCGGGAATTCGTGCACCGTGCCGTCGGAGCTGGTCAGCGGCAGTACATCGCCCACCTTTTTGCCGTACTTCTCGGCGTTGAGCAGCGAGAGCGCCAATTCGCCATCGCGCGGTGCCACGCCATCGGTGAAGGCGATGGTGGTGTCGCTGTGGTTTCCTACATCCACCTGCAGCGTATCCACGCCTTTCTCCCCGGGCGTCGTGTACAGCGCTCTCGCTATCGGGCTTAACTTTTCTACCCGCGGATCCGTGCTGAGGTCCCGCAGGATCCCTTCGTAGGCGCCTTTAGCGGTGTCGGCGTCCGCTGTGTTTGGGCTGATCAGCCACAGATCGGCTTGCTCCACGCCAAGGTATCCCGACACTTTCGGGTTACCGAACGTCGATTGGAGGTTCGCGGGCAGGACAATCAGAACCGTAGCCAACAAGAATGCGACCGGGAGCAGGATCCATTGGGCACGCTCCTTGACGACGTCAATAGCCGCCAACCGCCAGTTGAGGGCGCCGCCGCGCACATTCCTCAACGGCATTGCTTTCTTCAGCTTGGAAGGTGTCGCCTGGCCGTGCACCAACGCGGTGACAACATGCACTTTCCGCAGGCGCCCAAGCATGATCCGGCACAACACAATCACGAATCCGGCCACTGCGAGGATGGCCAGAAGCGGTACTAGGAATGTCCACACTGTGACTGGGGCTGCCCCAAACATGGTACTAAACCGGCTGGTCAGCGGGCCTAGGGTGCTGGCAGCGAAAACGGCACCCAAGACACAGCCGATGGCCACCAGCGCCTGATATCGCAGCAGGAACAGCTGAGCGATGTGTCGATGGGACAGGCCGATGGCCTTCAGCACGCCCACCTGGTGGATTTGGTGCTCCAGGGTGCCGCCGATGACGAAACGCACTGCCAGCAGGGCGATCGCCATGAGGACCAGGGAAGCGAACATGAATGCCAGAGCCACCGTCCCTGAGGACAGCATCGAGATCAGCTTCAACAGTTTGTGAGTGATCGCCTGTCCGTTGCGTGGCAATGCCTCGGTTGCTTCGTAGGCCTGCTGGAGGGCGGCCACATCCTTGTCCGGATCATTGACCCGATATTCCACGATGATTTCCGGCTGTCCGCCTGCCGCAGCCAGGCGATCCAATTCGGATTCGTGGACCAGGAAGCGGGTGGAGCCGGCCATGGTGGAGACCATTTGGCCGTCGCGAAGAAAGCCCTTGACGGTAAGCGGCAGACCCGCCACCGTGAGGGTATCGCCGACCTTGATGGGGTATTGGTCCTGGTAGAGCAGCGGAACATACACCTCGCCGGGGCCAGGCTGGGCGGGCTGCTCGGTGGTTGGATCGATGAGGAAATCGAACTCGGTGTTTTGGGAGACAAAGAGGTTGTCGATCACAGACTTGGAGAGGTCCCCGCCTGGGTAGGCGATGAGTGCAGAATCGAAGCCGACCATGTCCTCGATCAGCCAGTCCGTGACTTCCGGCCTGCTGGAAGCGAAATCCTCCAGAGCCTGGGCGTCATAGTCGCCGTAGTGCATCTGGAGGAAGTGGGGAGGTTTCGTGTTTTCGCCGAGCGTGTCCACCGAACTGGACAGGCGTTCAAAGGTGCCCGCGCCGACAGCCATGAGGGCGCAACACAGGGTGAGCAGCACGGTGAGGGCGATCGCGACACCCTTGTGGGACTTCAGGTCGCCCTTGAGGTATCGCCAGGTGAAGGAGTTCATGGTGGACCACTTCTTGCTGGACTAGGAGGAGCTCTTAACTTCTAGCCTATTGCCTAAACCTGGCTTTGAATACACCAATCATTAGTGATCTTTGTTGCTTTCAGGTGCCGGAATTTGCTGTGCGAACTAACGTTCCAATCTAAGGAGAAGTTGACTTCCACCCTTGCTAGCTTTAATCATATGAACCGCTTGACTCCGATCGCGGATACGATCATGATGGTGCGCCTGGCTGATTCGACACCCGCGTGGGCGATGCTTCGTGCGACTACGGCCCCGGCAATCGTGTCGATCCTTGGTGCAGTTTTTAGGGGAGACAACCGGCAAATCTCGGGCACGGAATTGATCATGGCAGTGGAACCGATGCTGATTGATATCCGAGAACAAACTGGCTTGGAGCTGCCGAAGTCAGCAACCGCTTACGTCAACGACTGGGTGAAAGCTGGCTATCTGATTCGCCGAAGTCCGCAAGGCACGCGTGAAGAATTCTACGAACTGTCCACGGATGCGCACATCGCAATCGAGTATGTGCAGCAGCTGGTGAATCCGCAACGTTCCGTCACCCGATCCCGTCTAGGCACACTTCAAACGAGTTTGCTCGAGCTCGCAGCAGACACAGACCCAGATGAGGCAACAGCAATTCGGAGGCTGGAGGAGCAACGAGACAAGCTGCAGGATCGCATTGATCAGATCAGGATGACCGGTGCAGAAACTATCACTGATGAAGAGGCAGTGGAGCGTGCTCGCGAGATCCTCGCCCTGGTCAGTGACCTTCCTGCCGATTTCTCCCGTGTGCGCAGCGACATTGAAGAAGTCGATCGCAAGCTGCGCGAGTCCATCGTGGAGGAGGAACTGCATGCTGGTGAGGTACTGGATAACGTATTTCGTGGCGTAGATTTGATCACCGATTCCGAAGCAGGCAAAGCTTTCAACGGCTTTTATGAAGTGTTTCTCGATCAGGAACAATCCCTACAGTTCGATGCGACCCTAGAAGCAGTGATGTCACGTGGCTTCGTGGAGCAGCTCAGCGTGGTTGAACGCACTGAACTCCGCGAACTCATGGACACGCTGGATACTTCTTCCGGGCAAGTTCATGAATCGATGACGGGACTATCCCGGTCTCTGCGCCGCTTTGTCCAGTCCCGCGAAGCCGAATCCCAGCAAGCGCTCACGAAGGCGATCAACAATGCACAACAACTAGCCCTCAGATTGGCGCAGAGCGGTAATGAAGTTCGCAGCGCAACCGGCGTCGAGCTAGAACTCACAACGAGGCAACCTCGGTCACTCTCCACCTGGGTACTGCACAACCCAGGGGATTATCGCATCGAAGGCGAAATAAAGCTGAATGAACCAGGAGAAATTGATCTGGAGGCAATGCGGCAACGGATCAGGGAATCAGAGATCGACTGGGTAGAACTGAATGAGGCGATTGACCTGGCAGTAGAGAGGGAAGGGAGTGCGTCGATAAGCGACGTGCTGCGAATCCATCCTGCGACGCAGGGTCTAGCCAGCATCGTTGGCCTCATCAAACTCGCGCACCAACGCGGGACCCGGTCGGATGGCACCGAACTGCTCACCTGGGATGCACCAAGCGGGAAGAAACTACAAGCAAGATACGCGAAATTTGAGTTCACGACCCAGAATGGACACAGATAAATGGACAACAAA
Source organism: Corynebacterium kalinowskii (assembly GCF_009734385.1). NCBI lineage: Bacteria > Bacillati > Actinomycetota > Actinomycetes > Mycobacteriales > Corynebacteriaceae > Corynebacterium > Corynebacterium kalinowskii. The sequence goes on from NZ_CP046452.1 coordinate 93,452, forward strand.
CTATACGACGCAGACACCGGCACTCTCACAGGTACACAACGACGTGCCCTGGCTGAACTCATTCGTGGGCCCTACATTTCAAACCTCAACAAACCTGAGGTGTTTCAGACTGTCTCTGCTTCTCGGGAACTCCTAGCCCAACAGCTCGACAACCTCTTCCTCACACTAATTGTTGATGACAATGCCGGCGTTGCATACGTTAAAGCCTGGGACGAAAATGTTGCTGACCAGCGCGCATTGCTGCGGACCATGTCACTGACATTTATGGACACGGTTGTGATCCTGCATCTACGCCGCGAACTGGTAACCACCAACCCCAACGAACGCACCATTGTGGACGAAGGCGAAGTTTTTGAAGCGACCCTGCCATACCAAGGCGCCGCAGGAACTGATCACAGCGCTAGGCGCAAGAAATTCGATGCCGCATGGAACAAGATGAAGAACAACTCTATCGTGATCAAAACCCCAACAGACGGTCGATTTGAAGTCTCCCCGGTGCTCCGCATCATTTTTTCGGCCGAAGAAATCGCCACAGTTACTGAAGCCTTTGAAAAACTCCTCGAGGAGCACGCATGATCACCGGACAATTCCGCCTCGAAACAATCCAGGTACACAACTGGGGCACCTTCGACGGCTTACACAGCGTGGAAGTAGCGCGCGCCGGGTACCTCATTACCGGCCCGTCTGGCTCTGGCAAGTCGACGCTTATCGACGCCGTATCCACGATCCTGGTGCCACCAGCCAAACTCAAATTCAATGCTGCCGCAGATGCTGGTGCTAGCTCCGGACGCGATCTCGTCACATATTGCCGAGGGGCTTGGCGCCGCGAACACTCCGGAGAAGCCGATGAGCTTACCCGCTCCTATTTGCGCGCAGGTGCTACCTGGTCAGGAGTGTTGCTGCGTTACTCAGACGGCGCAGGCAACACGGTGAGTGCATGTCGGCTCATGTACCTATCCTCAAAGGCCTACGCCAATCAGGACATTGTGAACCTCTTTCTGATCCTGCCGAGGGAAGCTGACCTGCAAGAATTTGAGCAACTCGCGGTGGACGGCCTCAACATCACCACGGCAAAGAAGCAATTCGTCGAAGCGCTGTCAGTGCAGCGTCAACATCCTCCCTTTGTTGCTGCTTTACGACGCCAACTAGGCATCGCTGACGAGGGCGCACTGGAGCTACTGCATCGCACTCAATCAGCAAAGACTTTAGGGGATCTGAACTACCTGATGCGAAACTTCATGCTGCCGGTACCGGAGACGTTTAGCATTGCGCGCCAAGCAGTGGAGAACTTCACCGAACTCCAGACGGCATACGCCACAGTGGTGAATGCTCGGGAGCAAATCGATCATTTGGCCCCTGTTCGAAATGCGGCACTAGAACTTGAGAAGATTGCTGCTCAAATGGACGAATTGGCGGCAGACAAAGAGGGCTTGCCTGCCTTTGTGTACGGCCGAAAGCAGTCGTTCGCCCAAGCGGAACTAGAGCAATTCCAGTCTGAACTAACCGCCGTTGAAGCGGTGCACACAGCTCTCAGCGCTAAGATTATCGACCTAAATTCGGAGCGAGAGCGCATTTCCACTCTCATTCATGGTGAAGAGAGCTCGGGTTTGGTAGCAGCAACAGCAGAACGCGATAAGGCTGCGGAACAGCTACAGAGGACGAGACGTGCGGAAAACGACTTTGCCATACGTTTGGCAGATATTGCCGCCACAATGCCGGGTTCGGTGGAAGAGTTCGCGAACCTCAGATTGCAGCTTGAGCAGGATTTGATCGAGGTAGCTGCACGAAGCGATAAGGACCAAAGCCGACTGGAAGCTGTGATAGGTGACCTGCGTGAACTGCAAAACAATCGGAATGCCCGGACAACGGAAATGCAGGCGATTCGCAAGTTCCAATCCACCATGGACTCGCGACTGCTCAACGCTCGAGCATTAATCGCAGAAATCACCGGGATTCGGGAGAAAGACCTACCTTTCGTTGCAGATCTCATCAGTATCAGCTCAGATCACTTGCACTGGCAGGGAGCTGCAGAACGCGTTATGGGCGGTTTTGCCCGAAAATTGCTGGTGCCGGAAGAACACTACTCGCTGGTATCGGCGGCAGTTAACGAAAATCACCTCAGCGCAAAGTTGCAGTACGTTCGGTTCAACAACCAACTGGAAAACAGCAAGCCATCATCCTTTGTCCCAGGGACACTAGGTACCAAGATCGAGGTGAAATCTGGGAAATACCATGACTGGATTCAATCTCAACTGTCCGTACAGTTCGACTTTGAATGCTGCGAGACGATGGAACAATTCCGCGCCTCTCGGCGCGCCATCACAGTGCACGGCCAAGTGAAATACTCGGCGACTGAGCACGTGAAAGATGATCGCTCCCGCATCGATGATCGTTCGCGGTGGGTATTGTCCGGGAATCTGGATGACAAGTATGAAGAACTGCAAAGCATTATCGCAGGTCTAAAGCGTGACATTGCGTTGAAAGAAATGGACCGCGATCGCATCAAGTCTGGGTTAGTCCAGGCCACGAGTCGGTCTACGACGGTCCAGCGTCTGCTGGAAACCATGGATTTTGCTGTCATTGATGTGCTCTCGGCCCAGGTTGCCCTTGATGCGGCTCAGCGAATCGTTGATGAACTCACCGACGGAAACCAAGAACTGGCGTTGCTCAAGAAGCAGCAGAGCAAGAATGGGGCAGCTCTGGAAGTGGCGAAAACTAAACTGGAACGCAATCTCCAGGACAATGGTCGCATACAAGAGAGCATTGATCGAGCTGAAAAGCTACTCGAGGATGCCACTAGCCGACTCGCAGCAAACCCTACGCCAAGCGAGACAGTTGAAGCTCGCCTAGACCAACGTTGCATGGCTATCGATCGTTCCATTCGACAAGACAACATTGACCGGCTGCATAGCGTCGTCATGGATGAGCTCAGCGCTGAACTCAACTCGCTGCACAACCGGAGGAACCGGCAAGAGGGCAACATGGTGAACGCCATGCAGCGGTACCTTGACAAATGGCCGCAGCGCAGGGGTGACCTCACAGCTGAGTTCACCTGGCAAGGGGACTTCCTCACCGAGCTAGAGCGCCTAGAATCTGATGATCTGCCGCGCTTCGAACAGCGATTCCGTGAGATGCTCCAGGAGCAAACTAACAAGCATTTGGGGCGTTTGCGTCGTCTGATTCGAGACGCCGCCTCAAAGACACGAAACTCCATTCAAATGATCAACGACTCTCTCGCCGCAGTGGACTTCTATCCGGGAACTCATCTACAAATTGAAGTCCGAGATGCCCAACCGGCTATCGCCCGAGACTTCGTAGCGCTGCTTGACGACGCTCTTGAAGGCATCCTCACCGAGCCTGATGTTGATGAAAGCGAACGTCGCTTTCACAAGCTCAAGGTATTGATTGAAGCTGTGGAGCCCTCGGATAAGACCACGTCAAGGGAGCGCCGCCTGCGTCTCGATACGCGTGAGCACGTCAAATTCCTTGGTGTCGAATATGGTGCCGATGGAGTTCGCGGCGCGGTGTATGACTCTGCGGAGGGGCTGTCGGGCGGTCAAGCACAGAAACTGTCGTCGTTCTGCCTGGCGGCTGCCTTGCGTTACCGGCTCACAGGAATGGGGCTACCTGCATCACAGGCGAAGAAATCGATCGTCGAAGACAGTGAAAATGTATATCCAAAGTATGGCACGATCATTCTTGATGAGGCCTTCGACCGGGCCGATGCCGAATTCACTCGTGCCGCGATGGATGCCTTCGGGCGCTTCGGATTCCACATGATCCTGGCAACTCCCGAAAAGCTCCTGCAGACGGTGCAGGATTACATCGGAGGTGTCCTGATGGTCGAGTGTCCGGACCGAAAGCGTTCGCGTACCAGTGCCCTGACGATTCTGGAAGTGCGTGATGAAAACACCTAGGGACGTCGAAAAGCGAGCGGCAACATTTTACAGCCGCAACCATCGTGCCTGGTTGAGTGGTACCTTTGCGCCGTTGACGATCGGTCTGCAGCCACCGAGTGGCCGGACTGCGGAACTTGACGACGGCAAAGCCACGAAAGCCTGGCTGCAAGAATGGTCACGCAGTGCGATTCCTCTGCAACGACAGCACCGGAAACTGAGCTATTTAGGTGTTTATGAGGTTCCGGTTCGAGTGGTGCTTGATCAGCCAGAAACTGCGGCAGAAGTCGCAGGGAAAGCAAAACACTGGAAGAGAATCAACCAACTGCTTGATTACTTTGTTGAAGCATTGGGAGAGCCAGTACGGGCGAAACTAGTAGAAAAACTCTCAGCCTGGCAAGGTTGGAGTGACTTTACTGCAGAGCAATTCATTGCTGTGGTGAAATGGCTGCGGACACACGACGCCAGCGAGTATTACATCCGTGAACTTCCGATCTACGGAGTTGATACCAAGTGGATCGAGGCCCATCGCGGCGTTGTCTCTGCGGTGGTTGAGAACATGGAATTCCGTGAAAAGCCTGATTTGGTGGAGATGAGAAGCCTGGATCAAAGGCTATTGCTGCACGGACTGTCACACTTGCGTTGCAGACTGAGCGAGATTGGTGATCTTCCGGGCCAACGGGTTGTCCTAGTAGAAAACCACGTCACTTTTCTGGCGTTGCCACCTATGTCTGGGACAATTGCAATTTATGGGGCTGGGTTGCACGCACATTCGATCGTGGGGCGTATGCCTCAGTTGAAGGAAAAACAGGTTATGTACTGGGGAGACATTGACACTCATGGTTTCTACATTCTTGAACTGGTGCGCCGACATCTCCCTAATGCCACGTCGATCTTGATGGACGTTGACACAGCTCGATTACATGAGGCTTTGGCCGTGGCAGAACCACTGCCGAGCAGGTTTCAGCCCGAACTCCTCACTCCAGGTGAGCTGCAAACGCTCGCCTATATTCGAGAACGATCCGCAGTTGGCTCCTTGCGCATCGAGCAGGAACGGATCGTGTTTGACCGAGTAGTCGATGCTTTTGAGAACCAGGTTTAACGCTTTAAGAAATCAAGCGTCAACGTGGGCAATCCCATCCGTGTCGTGGCATCCGAAACGAACTCACGAGCGTACGGATACACAGCAAACACCCCGGTAGTATTGGCGAAGGCTTCGAGCTCTTCATCTGTCCAGTCCACAGGCTGTTGCATTTCGAAGACGGTAGTAAAAGTACAGGAAATCGTGGCGATGCGCTGAATCTCTTCATCTTCAGGTTTCGAAATGGACACGTCAAAACGTGCCAAGAGCGCGACAATGTCTTTGTTCTCGGTGCTATTGGCCTCGAGCTCGATTTTTAGTTCGACACCCAGCTCTTGTCCGGGTGCCGGAACCTCCAAGGCTTCGGTCTGTGAGGCCGTGAGGCGCAAATCTCTGAGACTAGCGGCACCTGCAACTTTGGCCGCGCGGATCCGTAAATCTTCAGAGTTCGACGATGTGACCATGAGATGACTCCTTAAGCGACAGAGCCAAAGTATTGGGTTTGTCGTCTGTTGGCAGTACCAGCTGACAGGTCTTCTTGAATGGCGGAGACGTGAAAAGTGGTGTTCACGCGAGTATATGGAGACACGAGGGTTGTCACATTAGTCGTTGCAACGTTTGAATGTGGCGCATCCAAAATGATTCTCATCCTTGCGCCGACGGCACGCGCGTATCGCTGCAGCGTGGAAAAGTAGGGATCAGTTTCACCACGTTCGAAGTCGGAAACAGCTGACTGTGTGGTCTTCATTGTCTTGGCGACTTCGGTTTGGCTTAGCTTGGCGGACTTGCGCATTGCTCGAAAGTTTGCGGCTAGTTTCGCACGAAATTCGGCATCATCGAATGCAGCTTGGAAATCTGGGTCGGCGAAGAACTCGTCAAAGTCCGCATCGATATCCATGGTGCGTTTTTCGTTCACTGTTTCCTCCCCTAATTGTATCGGTTAAAGCCGATAGTTCCTCTTAAATCTAGCGCTTGAATAGAAAAACTTCAAGGCGCAACCTAGCTTTGCTTACCGATAAGCCATTCACCTAGCTTTGCTTACCGATAAGCCATTCACCTAGCTTTGCTTACCGATAAGCCATTCTTTGTATCTTTGCTGAGCTTTCTTGAGCTCCTTCGCAGGAGTCTTGTTTTGGTTTTTGAAGAAGCATGACAAAATTATGAAGTGAACGTCACTGTCTTGCACCACTGTGGCTCGGTAATGATTACCGCGAACTTGTGCACGAATTTCATAGATTTTTCCGTCAAGATGTCTGAGATCCGTCAGTCCAATTTCTGATCTCTGAAGCTTCCGAATTTGCTGCAAGAGAGCTGCTTGGCCCTCTATCTCTAGCGATTGAAATTCCCGCTTGGAAATAGGTTCCCGTTCCCCACCCGGAGCGAACCACCGGATTTGATTGCGAAACCCCATCGAGTTCCCCCAACATTCGAGATTCTGTGACTACCCACTCCAACAAACTCTACCCAAGGCCACAGCCGTCAAGTAGTTATGCTGCAAGCTGCGCCTTGGGCGCCGCTGTTGAAACTTGAATCAGCTGAGAGGGCCGCATTAGTCAAGTGCATTTTGCCAATTAGGGCATCGTTACATCGCTGGAATCTGCTTGATCAGCTCGAATCCATCCTCACCCTCGATCCACGGAACCGGGCGGAAGGAGGTGCCGGATTCGATCGGGGTGGCGGTGCCGTGAGCCAGGACATGCTCGCCTGGGGTGAGCTGGCGGATAGCCACGAAGGTGACGCGGTCCGGGTGCTCGGCGACGAAGTTGCCATAGGTGAGCGGGTCATGCTGGCCGTCGTCGCCGACGAGGATCCAGTGGATGTCCGGGAAGTCGATGACGAGGTTCCTGAGTTGGATCTTCTTGTGTTCCTGGCCGGAGCGGAACATACCGGTGGGGGTTGGGCCCCAGTCCGTGAGCAACATTGGCCCACGAGGGAAGTCGTGTTCCGTCATGAAGCTATCCAGGGCCGGGAAGGTGTTCCAGGCGCCGGTGGAGAGGTAGAACACGGGCATGTCCTGGCCAAACTTCTGGCGAAGCTCGCCATAGAACTCCGACATTCCTGGCACGGCCTTACGTGCGTTAGTACGCAGGAACCAGGAGTTGTAGGCCGCGATGAGGGCGCGGGGGAGCATGGTGACCATGACGGTGTCATCAATGTCGGAAATCAGGCCATATTTGGTGCCTCGCTCGAGCACTAACACGTCCGCAAAGGCAGGCTCACCGCCCTCAACCTCAATGCTGACTTTCTGCCAACCCGGCTCCAACCCATGATCCCGGATGGGCACGTCAATGTAGCCATTGTCATTCGTGCGCGCGTGAACCGTCTGGGAACCGGCGGTAATGGTGACGGGAATGTCCGCCACCTGCACGGTAAAGAACTGGCGGAAACCACGCTGGGCTTCGGTCTTCGGCTCGTCGCCCTGCATGAGGACGCGGGCAAGGACGCGAACGCGATCTGCGTCGCCGTAGCCGTAGTAGCCGGTCACCGCTGGGTGCCAGCCGGCTTCGGTGGCGCGCTTCGTGCCGACCCGGTTGATGGTGTTTTCAAGTTTGCGTGCGATGTCTGAAAGTGCCATGCGTTCCAGGTTAGTGGCCGTGTTCAGTCGATGTGAGCGCGGTAACACAACTGATACGAGATGGTAATGAAACGCGCTAGGAGCTGCTTGTATCCTGCGGAAGCTCTTTAGAATGTGCTGCGGAACCTGGCACGATAGTCACGTGGCGTGATGCCTAGGTGCCTGGCGAAAGCGCGTCGCAGCTTTTCATCCGTGCCAAAACCGGCATCACGCGCAGCGGAGGTAACCGTGGCACCTTCCAGTATGAGCTGTTTAGCCTGATTGAGTCGCATGAGTTCCAGCCAACGCATTGGTGTGGTGCCGAGTTCCTGGTGAAACAGCCGGGTGAGGTGGCGAGCGCTCACACTCGCAGCTGCCGCCATGGAGGTCACCGAATGCTCCTGTGTGAGAGTAGTGGTGACGTGGTCTAAAACTGCGTGCAGAATTTCGCTTTCAACCTGTGGGGTGCGCCTGGCCCCGATGAATTGGGATTGGCCGCCCGGGCGGTGCATGAACACCACCATGTCTTGGGCGATTTCCCGCGCGGCACGTGGCCCGTGATCTTCTTCCACCAGCGAAAGTGCCAGATCGATTCCTGCCGAAATCCCGGCGGACGAGATATAGCGACCGTCGTGGACGTGCAGCACATCCGGCTCTACCAATACGTCCGGATATCTGCGGGCAAGGTCGGCGGTGTTTTTCCAGTGGGTGGTGGCACGTCGACCATTAAGCTCTCCGATTTCCGCCAGGATGAACGCGCCGGTGCACACGCTGGCTATGCGACGCGCACTCGTGGCCAAGATCCGCGCTGCTTCCAGCAATGCGGGGTCAATTGCTGCGTCTGGCAGGGTATCGGAGCCAGCGATGATGAGCGTATCGAGGGCGATTTCGGCGCTAGCGACCTTGGTAGCTGTGAGGGACAGTCCGGACGCGGAGCGAACGTTGCCACCCCGAGGGGAAAACAAGGTCAGCTCGTACCCAGGCGCTCGGCTGAGCACCTCTGCTGGGCCGGATACGTCCAGTAGGGTGACGCCGTCGAAGACGAGGAGACCAATCTGTTTCATGGCAGTCTTTGCTAGTTTTCTGTCTTAAAGGACATGGTTTTAGGTCATGATACCGGTCAGACTGTGGGGAAGCACACTTATTTCCGAGCTTTCAAGGAGCAGACATGTCAGAGCGAATCGGACACCACGGACTGAAATCAAAGGTCATGACGGCTCAGGACGCCGCCCAATTTGTCAGCCATGGCGACAACGTAGGTATCTCCGGGTTTACCGGCGCGGCCTATCCAAAGGCCATGCCAACCGCCATCGCCGAAAAAGCGAAAGCACAGCACCAGGAGGGTAAAGAATTTGCCATCAACCTATTTACTGGTGCCTCCACCGCGCCGGACTGTGATGGCGTACTCGCGGAAGCCAACGCGCTGGCCTACCGCATGCCATACCAATCTGATCCGATCATGCGAAACAGCATTAACGCTGGCGGGATGAACTACCAGGACATTCACCTTTCCCACTCCGCGTTGCAGGTAGAGCAAGGCTTCTTCGGACAGCTGGACGTAGCCATTGTTGAGGTCACCCGCATCACTGAGGAAGGCCACCTTATCCCGTCCTCAGGCGTGGGAAACAACGTGGAGTACCTAGATAACGCGCAGCGGATCATCATTGAGGTCAACGAATGGCAGTCCCTCGACCTTGAGGGCATGGCGGATATTTACCGCATTCCGCGCTTGCCGAACCGAACCGCTATCCCTATCAACAACTCTGGTGACCGGATCGGCACTCCGTACATCGATATTGATGTCAGCAAAGTTGTGGCCGTGGTGGAAACCAATGCCCCAGACCGGAACTCGCCGTTCAAACCGATCGATGAGGTGTCCAAGCAGATCGCCGGGCACTTCCTCGACTTCCTTGAGGGTGAAGTACGTGCCGGGAGACTGGCTTACGACAGGTACATCATGCAGTCGGGCGTCGGCAACGTGCCGAACGCAGTGATGGCGGGCCTGCTGGATTCCAAGTTCGAGAACATTCAGGCCTACACCGAGGTAGTGCAAGACGGCATGATCGACCTCATCGACGCCGAGAAAATGACAGTTGCCTCGGCGACTTCTTTCGCACTATCGCCGGAGTACGCCGAGCGGATGAACAACGAGGCTGCCCGCTACCGCAAATACCTGGTCACGCGCCCGTTGCAGATCTCCAACCACCCGGAGGTGATTCGCCGCGTTGGGCTGATCGCCTCCAACGGAATGATCGAGGCGGACATCTACGGCAATATCAACTCCACCCACGTGGCCGGATCCCGGATCATGAATGGCATTGGAGGCTCCGGTGACTTCACCCGCAACGCCTACATTTCCACCTTCATTTCCCCAAGTGAAGCGAAAAACGGTGCCATTTCAGCGATCGTGCCGTTCGCCTCCCACGTTGACCACACCGAACATGACGCCATGGTGGTCATCACCGAACACGGATTTGCTGACTTGCGCGGGCTCTCCCCGCGGGCCCGCGTCCCGAAGATGATCTCCGTAGCAGCTCCGGAGTACCGGCCGCTGCTGGAGGAATACTTTGCACGAGCCCAAAAGGACTCCGCAGCGCATACCCCGCATGACCTCGCGACGGCGCTGAGTTTCCACAGCAACTTCCTGCAAAACGGCTCCATGAAGTAATTGGTTGTCACGATCCAATAACTCCTGAACCAGGCGTTTTATCGGAATCTGGTGCCCAGCGGTTTTGTTACCTAAATCAGCTCTGGGCACAGGAAATTCTCAGACGGCACCCGCAAGATCGGGACCATGACACACTCCAACGAAGCAAAAGCCAACAACACCGACACCAATACCAGCCCCATGCCACAGAATATTCTCACCACTATTCAGGGCTTCATCGAGGACCTACGCAAGGATCCGCAAGGCACGGTTAAGAACCTGCAGACCACTGCGCAGGGTATTTTCAATGAATCTGGCCTGCTAAAAAATGAGGGCCAGGGACTTGCTGGAGAACAGGCACCATCCTTCATTCAAAATGGCTACTTGTTTGCCGGGAAGATGCGTCGTAAAGCGGGGCTCGCACCGGACAGCAACCAGCCAGTGACCTTCAACCTTCTCGGCACCCCGAGCGTCCTCGTGCGCGGCGCGGAAGGCGTTCGCTACTTCTACGACACCACAAAGGTCAAGCGCGCGGGCGCGATGCCGGCGTTCATTTCCGGCCCGCTGTTCGGCAAGGGTGCCGTGCATGGACTGGATGGTCAGGAGCACCTGGACCGCAAGAACATGATGGTCAACCTCGCCTACGATGACGCGCGCGTCGAGCAGTTCAAGCACCTCGTGGCCGAGGAAACCGAAACGATGCTCAGCAAGTGGGGCGAGCAGGAGGGCAACGTCTACGACGATGCCGCCATCGCCTACGGCCGCGCCGCCTTCCGCTGGGCTGGCATTCCTGTGAGCGACGAGGAAATGGAAGAACGGGCTGCTCAGTGCAGTCGACTGCTCGATACCTTTGGTAGCCCGCTCACCAACATCGTTGCTTGGCGCGAGCGTCGCAGCTTGGACATGTGGTACGAGCAGATCATCGCGAAGGTTCGCTCCGGTGAGATGACCGTAGGGGAAGACTCTGTGGTCGCTCACCTCGCGGCGTCCGACCTGGAAGATCGCACCGCGGGCATCGAGCTGCAGAACCTCACTCGCCCAACCATCGCCGTCTCCCGCTTTGCAGCCTTCGCCGCCGCGGCGCTGGTGGAGAATCAGGAGTGGATCGAGCGCATCCGACATGCTTCGAATGGGCAGCTTATTGATGTTCCAGAGGCCATCGCCTTTGCGCAGGAAATTCGCCGCACCAAGCCATTCGTACCGATGCTGCCAGCTACCGCCATCGTGGACGGCGAGGTCTCCGGCTGCCCGATCAAGAAGGGCCAGCGCGTACTCATCGACATCCTGAACACCAACACCGGCCCCGACTGGGACCGACCAGGCACCTTTGACCCATCGCGCTTCCTCAATGTCGACGGCGAATCCATCGAAACTTTTGTCCCGCAAGGCGGCGGCAATGTCCGTACCGGTCACCGCTGCCCGGGCGAGAAGATTGCCGTCACCGCGCTGTCGGTGGTCGTGGCTGCCCTCTGTCGCCCTGACGTGCGCATTTCCGATGACCAGGAAGACACGACCTTTTCCTGGACGCGCATGCTCACCCGGCCAACCACGGGTGTGCGCGTAAGCCGTTAGCCCCTAGTGTGGCAGCCGAGCGTCTGGGTGCGGCGCAGCGCTGCCAGCGCAATCTGCTTTGCGACGACCACCGCCCCGGCCTCCGGCAGCCCTTCGATCACCTCGAGCGCGGCGATCAGCCCATCGAAAGTGCGGACGAGGCCAACACCCCTGGTCATGGCGTTGCGCAGGATGGTCCATTCGGCATCGCTGAGCTGGGGCCGTTCTTTTGCTTGTCGTCGGGGTTTGCCTTCGAATCCGCCGCTCGCCACATCTTCGGCCACGCGCTTTCCCACCACTAGCCCCTCTAGCAAGGAGTTCGAGGCGAGGCGGTTGGCACCATGCAGTCCCGTGCGACTGCACTCACCAGCGGCATAGAGTCCGGTGATGCCGGTACGGCCATGGGCATCGGCATTGATGCCGCCACAGGTGTAGTGGGCAGCCGGAGCGACCGGCAGCAAGTCCTGCGCAGGATCCAAACCGATGGTGGCAGCGCCTTTGGCTACCGTCGGGAAGCGCCTGGTCACGTCAGGAATGCTGCGGGCATCAAGGAAGGCTTCGCGACCCCAGATCTCGCGGGAGACGACATCGCGCGGGGCGAGGTCATCATCGGTCAAGCGGTTACCGGCGCGATCGACGAGGTGGGCTCCTTCGCCTCGCAAAGCTTCCGTGATCAGCGGTTTTTGGCCGGTGCCCGGGGTATTGAGCACCGTGGGGTGGAACTGGATGAACTCCATGTCTTTGAGGGGCGCACCCGCGTCGAAGGCCAGGGCCATGCCTTCACCCGTCGCGCCGCGCGGGGCGGTGGTTGCCTCATAGAGTTGGCCGCAGCCACCGGTGGCTACCAGCACATTTCGAGCCTGGATGGGGCCGGCGCTGGTGAGGACTCCGGTTGGGGTGATCGCGAGCGCATCTGCCTTCAGAATCTCCGCAGTGCGCGTGGCTGCGATGAGCGCCCGCTCCACCTCGGCACCAGTGGCGTCGCCGTTGGCGTGGATGATGCGCCGCCTGGAGTGCCCGCCTTCGAGCGTGCGGTTGTAGATGCCGTCCGTCTTGTCGAACTCAGCACCGTTGCCAATCAGCCAGGTCACCGCGTCGGCGGCCGCCGCCAGGATGTCTTCGGTGTTCGGGACGTTGTTGTGAAATGCGCCGGCCCGCACCGTGTCCTCGGCGTGCAGCGCGACGGAATCAGCTACTGGTTGATCGGGCAGCCCGACAACCGCCAGGCCACCTTGTGCATAGTGCGTGGTCGCGCCGCGAAAGCCGGGGCCGTGCCGGTCGATAACAACCGCAGAAATCCCCAGCTCCTGGGCGCGCCGGGTAGCAGACAAACCGGCGACGCCACCGCCGATAATGGCAAGGTCGTACTCCATAGGAAAACCGTACGCCTTGGAGTGGGCTCTCTAGAAGCTTGTCCCACGAACAGGGGAGATCGGCACATCTGCTTCCCGCGCCCAAGCGACCAATTCCTCCACCGTCTTCGATGGGATTTCTGCCAACATGTTGCCCATTCGCTCGGCAAAGTGCGGCTCTAGCGCCGCGACGGCCACCCACCCGTCTTTTGCCTGGTAGAGCCCGTAGTTTTCGATGCCACCGTTCAGCAGCCCGCCGGGTGCGGTGACGCCGTATCGATAGGGAGCCGCCATCTCTTGAGCTGCTTGCTTCAAACCAATGCGCATGTGGCCGCCACCTTGCAGCAGCAACAGTAGCGCCGCCGAGACCGCTTCGGATGCGCCCATGATGTCGCCGACCAGGATCTTCGGCATGTGCGGTGGGGTGAGTGTGCCAGCTTCGGCCTGGTAGGTGAGGTCATGTCCGGCATACTCCGGGTTCTCCACGTCTCCGACAATCTCCACGTGCCCGACGCTGTCCGGCACAGCAACTCCCATGCGCGCCAATGCGGAGGGGCGGTGGGACGTGATGAGCAGTTGGGCGTCGTCGAGCAAACCGGCCAGGGCGGCTTGGTCTGCGGCGGTTTTGAGGTCGAGCGTGCGCTTCTCGACGCCTTCCCCCAGGTCCCGGTACCATTCTGGCGCAAGATACTGCAGTGGGTCGCCGGTTGGGGGTTCGATCGAGATGACGCGGGCACCCATCGAAGCGAGCTTCGCCGCAGCCCAGGGGCCTGGCAGGTTGACGGCAAGGTTAATGACGGCGATGTTCTTCAGAGACTCCATAATGTGAGTCTAGTCACTCATTGGAAAGTGCGAGGCTAGAAAATTGATCGAATCCTAGCAGTGCGACGAAGCTGATCAGGGCGACGAGTTTCCAGTGCCGAGGGCGTCGTTGCGGTAGCTCAACACCGGTGCTCGCCATGGCCTGCGGCCCCAAAACCGCTGCGTACTGCACGTGTTCGGACTGGGCTTTCAGGAAAGTCTGCCAGGCCTGCTTGTCTTTGCGATTGCAATACAGCCACCAAATTCCCGGCAGGCCGAGCCACAGTCCGAGGTAAATGCAGGCGAGGGTGTCGTAGATGTTCTCGAAGAGAGTGAGCGGTGAACAGGCCAAGAAGAAACCGCCGACGAGGGCCGATGCCCACGACAGCATGTACTTCCACCAGGGTTCGCGTCCGATCTCCACGCCCCTATTATGGCTCATATGTATCACTTCTACGAGCCCACCGGCGAAATCGGCCTGCCTTACTCCCCAGTCAACGCGATCATCGCGCCGCGCCCGATCGGCTGGATCAGTTCGCTGTCCGCGTCTGGCGAAGCGAATCTAGCGCCCTATAGCTACTTCAATGTCTTCAACCGCCGCCCGCCGATCATCGGATTCTCCTCCATGGGGTACAAGGATTCCGTACGAAACATCGAGGCCACCGGCGAATTCGTGTGGAACCTCGTCGACGAATCCCTCGCCGACGCGATGAACGCCACCTCCGCGCCGGTCCCGGGCGACGAGTTCGAGGTTGCGGGCCTATCCAAGCGCGCCGGGCGTATCGTCTCCGCCCCGCTTGTCGACGCCGCTAAAGTCAATTTCGAGTGCCGACTCTCTCAAATCGTGCAGCTCACCACAGCATCGGGTACTTCTCTGGACACCTGGCTGATCCTCGGTGAAGTAGTCGGCGTGCATATTAGAGAGGATTTGCTGGTCGACGGGCTATTCGACACTTCCGCTGCGCAACCGATTGCCCGGGCCGGTGGCCCAGCAACCTACTTTAAGATCGGCCCTTCGTTTGAAATGCCGGGGCCTTAGGGGTTTTTGCACATGCCCGCGCATTCCAGCTACATGGAACCAGCTATTGGGAGTAGTAGATTCGATACTTTAGGTATTTTGGCGAAATATCACGAGTGCTGCACCCAATAGCTGGTTCCACATAGCAGGTTTCCGAGGATTCGGGTCGCGCAATGCCTCCAAATCACAGCTGTCTGTGGAGGGATCGAGTTATCCACAAGCAGTTCTTGGGGCTAAGCCAAGTAAAGGGGCAATTTCGTTAGATTTCGTGCCATGAAATTCGGCAAGAAGTCAGTCAGAAAACTCGTGCTCAAGATTCATCCGAGCCCTATTACGCTGTTCGACCATCGTTCCAAGAATCTGGATGACTATGCCTTTTGGCATGAGTTGAACACCAAGCGGAAGACCCAGGTCTACGGCCATTTTTATGCGAACGCCGACCAGTTCCATTCGCTCCCGCCTTGGGAAAAGAGCCGAGTGCGCGCCCTGGCCTGTGGTTTGTCGGCGCATTCTGCGGTGGTGGTGTCGCTGGCCGCTGCTCGACTGTGGGGCATGGATACCTTGGCCATGTATTCCTTTCCGGAGCTGTCTCCCTTCGCAGGAAAGCCTGCGCCTTCCCGGAGCCAGTGGGCAAAGACCTGTACTTATAGGTACGCCAAGCTGCCCGCTTCATCCGTCGTCGCATTCAAGAACCTGCGGGTAGCAACTCCGGAGCGTGCGGTCATTGATACTGCTCGATGGCATAGTTTTGCGGAGGCTCTTACGGTAGCTGACCATTATTTGACGGCAGTCCCACACAAGAAAAAGCTGTGGGCTGAGCTGGATAAAATTGGTCGTGCGAAAGGTTCTGCGCGGGCTCGCCGAATGATTAAGGAAGCCCGTTTTGGCATTGATTCCGCTGCCGAGTCGTGGGCCCGCGCCCAGATCTTGGATTCCGATTTGCCGTACAACAAGCTCGAAACCCAGCGCGAAGTGTATGCGAAAGGGGAGAAGTTTTACCTCGACATCGTGTTGGATGATTTCCTCGTTATCGAAGTGGACGGCCGCAAGAAATATCAAGGCGACGAGGACGAAATCCATCGCATTTCAGCTGACGAGCTGCAGCGCGAGAAGCAGATCAAGAACAAAGGCTATGAGGTCGTCCGCTGCGATTGGGCCATGTTGCGTGATGATCAACTGATCCCCACCCTCCGAGAGATCTATAGCAGGCCTTCTCGACGCCCCTCCCGCCTCAATTTCAGCTAGGTGGAACCAGCTATTCGGAGCATCACAAGTGATACATGGCCGAAAATTAGGAAGCTAGCAAAAGCTCTACTCCCAATAGCTGGTTCCATGTAGCCGGAATTGCCTAGCGACCTACCCCTTGCGACGCAGCAAGGAGGTAACTAGTCCCACCAGCAACAGCAAAACCAGCACGCCACCGACTGCATACAGGCCGTACTTCTTAGTAGAAGATTCGGTGGATACGGTTGCAGGCTGGCTCGGGCTCTTCGCTGGATCGGTCGGCGTTACCGCAGGTACCGCGGAGTCGGTGAGCGTGACAATCGCGATCGCAGCGCCGTCCTTCACCGCTTCCATGATGAACGGGTTATCCGGGGTCGCGCCCTCAGGGTAGGTGAGGGTCAGGGTGCGAGATCCCTTATCGATCTCCCGCTTCACACCCTTGATTTCATTGCCGTTGACATCCAGGTAGCGCAGCTTTACGCCGTCGGTGGAGGTGCTGCCGAATCGGTTGTACAGGTTGATCGCCTGGGAAAGGCTGAGCTTGGCCACGATCTTGTTGCCCTCAATGGTCGCGTTGAGGTGGATCTGTTCAGCTTCAGCGCGATTGGGTTCCGAAGAGGATGAACCCGAAGGGGCTGCAACAGAAGAAGGAGCTGTAGGGGCCGAAGAGATGCCAGGAGCCCCAGCACCAGCACCTGGAGCAACAGATTCCAAAATATCAGCAGGAACATCTGTCGGAACTTCGGCACCTTCTTCGGCGATCAGCGTGACGGTGGCGTTGTAGCCTTGCGCGGACACTGGCACGGTGACGCTGCCGGAGGCTGGCGCGGTCACGGTGACGGCCGAGCCTGCGGAGGCGACGCTCCATCCGCCACCGCTGTAGTTGGCGGTGACAGGGATACCGAGGTCGATGGTGGTGGTTTGTCCGGCCGGTACGGAGTAGGGGCCGCCGACCATGGATTGGATGTCGACACCCGGTGGCAGCACCTGCCCGTAAGCAGGCGCAATGGTGAGTGCAGAGGCTGTGACAAGACAAGCGAGGAGTCGGCGCATGGAAATAATCTAACCTAATCGACGCCGATAGCGCTCTAAGTACATCTCCGGCAGCGCCGCATGCTCCACAATTCGTTGCATCTGGGGCACGGATCCCATGGCGGCTTGGAAAGCATCGCCCATGGTGATGCCGTGCTCGGGAGCGGGGCCACATGACAGAACGGAGCCAGGGGTAATGACACCAGGGGTGATGACGCGGAAGTAGGCGCCGACGTGGCCTCGGGCAGCGAAGGTCTTGGTCCAGCCCTGCACATCGAGCCAGGAGGCGAAGGTGCGGCACGGGGTGCGGGGGACCGACACCTCTAGCGAAGCGGTGCCAACGGAAACGCGCTGGCCCAGCACCAGGTCACCCAAAACAATGCCAACTGTGGTGAGGTTCTCGCCGAAGTGGCCGTCGGGGAAGGCGTCGTTAAGCAATGAGCCCCAATAATCGAGCTCTTCGCGTTCGTAGGCGTAGACGGCTTTGTTGGCGCCGCCGTGGTGGGCGGAGTCGCCGATGAAGTCGCCGAGCACGCCGGAGCCGTCGCCGTAGTTCGGGCCGGGGGCGCGCACTTCGAGGGAGGGGACGGGTTGCTTGGAGATTCCCGTGATGCGGCCGGGAGTTGGCCGGGCGAGGTTTGTCGACTTCACGATCGCAGTCATACCTGCAATATACTGCGCCCATGACAAAAGTCCTCGACATTATTTCCGCCATCGCCCGTTTTTATATGGCGTATGTGTGGATCCACGCGGGCATCGCGAAGCTGGGCAAGCACATGGAGATGACGCAGGCCATCACCGCGTACAAGATTTTCACCCAGGAGTGGTCCTCGTACCTGGCGCAGCTGATCGGCCCGCTGGAGATCGCTGGCGGCGTCCTGCTGCTGCTCGGCCTGTTCCTGCGCGCCTCGTCCAAGGTCGGCGCGGTGGTGCTGGTGCTGTTCATGATCGGTATCGGGCAGGCGTGGGCGCGCGGCCTGGCCATCGACTGTGGGTGCTTCAATGTGACGGGCCTCAACGACGCCCAGACCATGGATTACATCAAGACGCTGCTGCGAGACGCGGGCTACCTCATCCTCACGATCTGGACGATTCGCCGGCCGTTTAAGAAGTTCGCGGTGTACGCGTAAGGGGCTGGTTCCCTTGCCGGATTTCGGCTACATGGAACCAGCTATTGGGAGTAGTAACTCTGCTAGTCGGGGGGAAATCGACAGTTAGCGAACTCTCTACTCCCAATAGCTGGTTCTACCTAGCTGGAATGCGTGCGCGAAGCACGCATGCTGGACATCAATAGGCGCTACCCGCGACGCAGGCGCGGCAGCACTTCTTCGCCGTAGAGGCGGATGCACTTCAGGGAGTCTTCGTGCTGACTCAGGCCACAGGTGTAGCGCAGGTAGAAGCGGTAGATACCGAGGTGTTCGATGGTTTTGGCCATCTTCTTGGCTACGGTGTCGGGGGAGCCGATATAGAGGGCGCCGGATTCAATTTCGCGCAGGTAGTGGGCGTACTTTTCGTTCTCCGGAATGGTGAGTGCGAAGTTGGCTTTCCACGGTTCGAAATTGATGTCGATGGCATCCTGGTCGGTGTCGGCGACGAAGCCGGGTGCGAGGAAGCCGAGGGGCATGCGACCGGCGCCGAAGCGGCTGTTGGCCGTGTGGTACATGTCTACGAAGGGCTTGCGCTCCAGGGGGTCGCCTTCGTAGACCTGCAGCATCATCGGGATGCGGTAGCTGGCGGCCTGGATGATGGCATCGGATTGGCCGGCGACCTCGATCCAGGTGACGTTGTGGCCGCAGTTGCCGATGAGACGGGACCACTCGGCAAGGTTTTCATTGAACGCAGAGTTGGATTCACCGTGCTTGCCTGCGGCGAAGCGGTCGCGGTCGAGGACGATCTCAATGCGCTCGCCGGTGGAGTCTATGACGCGGTGCAAGTCATCGTGGCGGTCTGGAAGTTCGTCGAACTTGATGTCGCTAATCGACGTGCAGAACAGCAAGCCCTTCGTCCGCTTCGCGAACTCGATGACCAAATCAAAAGGGTTTACTTGCAGTACGTGGCGGGCGAAAGCCTCGTTGACGCCGAAGTAATCGATGCCGACGGCGTCGGCAAGCATCGCCTGCTCGATCATTTCCGCCTGCGGGTCCGGCGCGCACGACGGCACAATGTTGATCCCCGGCAGGCTAAATGTGGCAATACCAAATTGAAGACCTGCGTTGGGGGTGACATCGATTGGCATTCCAGACCCCTAGGCTCAAACGAACACTTAAATACTCTTATAAGGAGTATAACGCCATGATAAAAATCTGGCGCAAATTAATTTGTTAATAACACAGCCTGCTTATCGACGACTACGGCAGCGCACAACGGTAGGCGAAAGGGCACTACACTTGCACGGAAAGTAAAAGGCTATTGAAGGAAGTTATGTCTGAGCCAGTCATCGTTGGTAAAAATCTGACCCAGCATTTTGGGCGGGGAGATGCCAGAGTTCATGCCCTGAAGGACGTAAATGTCCAGATTCCAACGGGACAGTGGACTTCAATAATGGGTCCGTCAGGTTCGGGGAAGACGACGCTGCTGCACACCCTCGCCGGGCTCTCTGTCCCGAGTTCGGGAAGCGTAATCCTCAACTCTCGCGGTTCTCAGATTGACTTGACAAAGCTCAGTGAAAACAAAAGGGCAGCGCTTCGGCGAACTCAGATCGGCGTCATCTTCCAAGATTTCAATCTAGTGCCAGTGCTGAATGTGCAAGACAATATCAAATTGCCAATGCGACTGGCGCACCGTCAGGTTGATAAGGGATGGTATCGGGAGATTGTCAGTCGCCTCGGTCTTGCGGGGCGTATGAAACACTTGCCGCACCAGCTTTCTGGCGGTCAGCGTCAACGTGTCGCCATCGCCCGAGCTTTACTGGCTAAACCGGATATCATTTTCGCCGACGAGCCGACCGGAAACCTGGATTCCGAGGCTGGTGATGCGGTGCTTACCATGTTCCGCCAGCTTGTCGATGACTATGGGCAAACCCTCGCCGTGGTAACCCACGACCCAGCCGCAGCAGAGCGTGGCGATCATCTGATTCAGATGCGCGACGGCAGGGTGGTGTCCGCGTGATTCACCTCGCCATCGGCCAGCTCCGTCGGCGTGGCTGGCGCTACCTATCCCTCTTCTTCGCGGTGTTTGCTGCGGTTGCCCTCTCGGTCGGAACGGCGGCGATCGTCGAGTCGATGCAGGCCACCGTCAACGGGATGTTCGACAAGCCCTATAAAGGCGTGGGCACGGTGGCGCAGGTGCGCTCCTCGGAGCCTATTGACGAGGTATTGGCTGGCATCCCTGTGGAATACGCCTTCGACCAGCAGTTTTCCGCCTCCATTAAACGGGATGGGTCACTGTATGATTCCACTACCGTGCGAAGTCTGGCTGATGGGCCGTTACAGTGGCGCACGATCGCAGAGGGCACGCTCCCACACGGCCCCCGAGAGGTCGTGGTAGTTGACGACACCCCGCTCGGCACCTCTATGGAGCTCAAGGTTCCGGGCTCACCAGAACTACAACAGGTGACCGTGGTTGGGCGGGTGGAGCAGTCCGCACAGGAGCAGCTCATGGGTGCTGGTGGGTTGCTGGCTGATGCCTTAGCTGTGCGGCAGTGGGCGGGGAATGCTGCGATCGGCGAGCTACGTGTGGACAGTGTTTCTTCCGACCAGCTGAAAATGTTGCTTAAGGACGCGGTCTCTGACGTGGTTCCCGCACCTGTTCACACTGCGAAATTGTCGGGGCAGTACCTGTCAGGTCGGGACAACTATTTTTTGCTACTCACGGCTTTCATGATAATTGTCGCGGTGGTGGCAATGCTCGTGATTTTCTCAAGCTACTCGGTAATTGCAGCGGAGCGACAGCGAGAGTATGCGCTGCTACGAGCAATAGGAGCGTCTTCGGGCCAGCTACAAGGTTCCGCGCTAATTGAATCACTTCTACTCGGAAGCTTTGCCGGATTACTAGGTATTCCGGCAGGGCTTAAGGCGGCAAGTTGGGCGGGGGAGCACGCCGACCAGTTGGGCGTGCGATTTGAACTATCCAATGTGACGCTGCGTGGCGAGTGGATGTTGGCGGCCTTAGCCTGCGCAATTTTGGTATGCATAGCTTCTGCCCTTCCTGCCGCGCGTAGTTCTGTCCACCGTCCATTGGTTCAATCGTTGTCTGCGAATTCTCCGCAAGCTTCCCGTTGGGGCCTGATCGGCGCTCTCGTTGTCGGTATGGTGAGCTTGACTGTGGGAGCATTCGGTTGGTCCGAGGTGCCTGGAATTCCGACTCGTCGTGCTTTGGTATTGGCAATCGGGGCCTCGGGAGCGATTGTGCTGGGCGCTATCTGCATTGCGGCCGTGTTCTTACCTTGGGTGACATTCCGACTTTCGCCAATATTCGCTCGTGTGCCCACACTGCATCTGGCCAATGCCTTGGTAGGAAGGCAACGCCTGCGCTCGGGATCACTCGTGGCAATCGTCTTAGCGGGCGTCGCTCTGATCTCCGCAGTATTCAGCGGTCAGCAGCGCATCGGAGAATACTTGGAGCTAAAAGCCTATCAAAAGGGTGCGGTGGATATTGTTGTGCAGCCGGTGGATGGGTCGGCCCGATCACAGCTCCTTGACGCCCTCAACAACGCCCCACACGTGGAGGCCGTTACGAAACCTCCGCTTGCTCAGATATCAATCGGCGAGCTAACTGATGCTGCCCTAGGGCTTTCAGTAGAGGGCGGTCGCGGCATTGTCCGCGGTCAGATTACCGGTGCGGGGCCAGGTGAGGTCGTGCTTGGTCAAAACTCCATACTTCGAGCGTCAGTCAAGAGTGGCGCGTTGGTTACGATGAAAGTACAAGGGGAGCCTCATCAACTCCGCGTAGTGTTGTCCGACAGTTTTGAAAACTACATTGACCCTGCCTTGCTTGAACAGCACACCGAGCGTCTCTCTGCACCGAAGCAACTAATTCTGGCCAAGATTGACGATCAAACGGCGCGAGACCTAAGCGACACCCAGTTGAATGCACTCAGGAGTGCTGCTGGATCAACAGACCAAGAAGTAATTTTCAAAGAAGCGTTCACGGCCCGAGAGAAAATAGCAGATACTGCTGATCGGATATATACGCTAACGCTCTTGCTCAGTTCAATTGCCCTCTTGATCGCAGGGATCGGGATAAGCAATACCGTCGTGCTCATGGTTCGTGAGCGAGTCCGTGACTTCGCGATACTCTCGGCGGTGGGTATCAGCTCCAGTGGCCGCCGTGCCATCGTGATGGTCGAGTTGGTTTCGCTCCTTCTACCAGTAACAATCTTTGCAGCACCTATAGGTTGGATGCTGGGATTTCACATCGTCGAAGTACTCATCGCCTCGTAATGGCTTTTAGGCCTCGAGGCGGAGACGTCACTAGTAACTCCCAAATAAAAGAATCCAATGTAGTATTGGTTAGGCGACAGTTGTGGGATTTTGGCACGCCAAAATCAGTTGAATAATGTGAATGGCAGATTGAAAGGAGCCCTCATTAATGTCGGGCACTAAGCGAGTAATTCCTGGGATTAGCATTCGAAATGTAAAAAAGCAGTTACTCAATTTAGCGGGAATTATTACCCAGGTGGTTCCTCTTCAAAATCCTGCTGCAAATAGTTCAAAAATCAAAAAGCCTTTGGTGATATTACCAGCCGGATACGGTTCGTTTGGGGATATGGCGATCGCTATTGCCATTGATGGAATGCTTCCTGGACAGGTGGAGTTCTTAGTTCCAGATGACCCGACTCGATGGTCCAAGGAACTCCAGAACAACGTGATTTCCATGCGCGATTACACTTACACAATTGCGATGCTGCCGAATCCTCGAAAGTTCGGGGAATTGGCGAACCGAGATATTCTGGTAATTGGAGCCGATACGATCAGTGGCGCCTATGAAACATCATTCCTTTCTGCGCGTGTGAGGCTGCTCAATGAAGCCAATAAGAAGGGATACCGCACCCAACTGACGAACTTTAGCTTCCCTTCCGATCCCACTAAAACATCGGTTGAGTTGCTTAAGCGTTTGACCGCGCAGACCGAGTTTTGGGCTCGCGACAAGGAAAGCAAGATTCGTTTTCGCCAGATCGTTGGATTTGATGCTGAAATTGCCCCGGATATTGCCGCGGCAATGAAGATTCCAGATAAGACCGAAAATTCGGCAGAAGCCACCGGTGTATTAGTTCCTAATTCACATTTCGAATCCACGCTCCAGTTGGATTCTCAAAAGTTGTTGCAGAAATGGGCCGAAACAGCGGAGGCAATGTCGCGACACTTTCCCAAAGTTGTAATTACCGTGAACGATATTCGCCCGGAAGTGGGTGACATGCGTTTGGCAAATGAGATCGCAAGCCAACTGAGTCGTTCCGGTATTCAGGCAGAGGTGATCGAACCTGTGAATGCAGTGCATGCAAAGCAGATTTACAACATGGCTGATGTGCTCGTTACAGGTCGTATGCATGCCGGTGTCGCCGCTTTGAGTCTTGGTATTCCCACTTACGGCATTGAATACCTTGGGAAGTTTGAAGGTCAATTTGAGTGGTATGAGGTGCCAAACTTGGTACAAGACGCTTCTGGCTGGTTGGAATGCCCACTTGAAGAGATCTCGACCAACATCGAGTCTTTGCTAGCGGAATCTCACCAGCGATCCAGTGGTCGACCCAATGTGACGTGGGGTTGGATTCCACGGTAGTTTCGATTTCAGGCGAAGAGTGGGAATGCGTGGCGGCACTATTCGGAAGAAATAGACTCGTGGGATCGGATGTTTCGAGCGAGATCGTTCCAAGAAAATTTAGAATGCTTCAATTCCAGCGCGGACTGAGAAAGTTCTCGGTACAAAGGAGCATCCGAAATTAGCTTTCGGAGTTCCTCAGCGAACGACTCAGCAGTCACCTCAGCACTGACTAATCCGAAACCAGCGACTTGCGAGGGGATTGCACCCACCGGGGTGGAGACACATGGAATGGCGTGCGACAACGCTAGGGTTACCGGTCCGGATTGGCTCGCTTCGATGTAAGGGAAAACCATTACGTCAAACCTAGAAATTATGTGAGAAATTTCGGATTCAGGGATCCAGCGTGCATCCCAGCTCGCTTGCTTGCCGGCTTCGGTTTCCTGAAGCACCGCTTCTTCACCATGACCCACGATTTCCAGCTCGAATTCGAGACCTGACTCTCGCAGAATACGAGCGCTCTCGAGCAGGAGATCCAGACCCTTGTATTTTTGAAGTCGACCAAAAAAGCCCACTACAGGGACTGTAGGCAAGGTGCGGGCTTCGCTAACCGGAATGTCTGCATCGAATGGCGGGTGATCCTCTACTAAGATGCGCTGCCGAACATTGTTTTGCAAGATCTTGGTCACGGCATCAGAAAACGTCACAATGAAATCTGCGCGACCGAGCTCCAAATGCCGTCCGAACTCTTGCAAAATATGTCCTTCACCTGGGTGGCTTTGGCCATCGTGAATACACGAAACGTATTCGACGTCCCTTGGAAGCAACAACGGAATGGCTATCGACTGATAAATCGATTCCATAGTCGAAACTACACGTTTAATGTGGTTGTCTTGAATCCACTTTCGCAGCCGATACATGTTTGCAAGGAGACGAGGAATACCGGTGATGACACCAAGTTTGCTGTTGTACGTAGGAACCGAGAACTGAGAGACGGGAAGGGCCTCCAATTGCTCTGATATTTCAGAATCCGGATTGAAAGAAATGAAGGCAGAATTAGTTGCACAATCAGCCTTCACGGTCTCATACAAAAATTTTGGACCTGCGCCATTTCGGCCCCAATGTACCCAAAGGGTTGCTGCTTCAGGACTATGCATTAGCTCTTTACCTTCCCTGTATGTACTTGGTGAAATGCTAGCACGATACGATGGTTTTCCTTCACCGATAACCCCAATTCCGTGCTTTGAAGTCTGCCGGTCATCCTGGGAGACAATCCATTATCGAAGTGCGTGTTCGAGCTTGATAGACCTTTCGTTCTTAATCGAACGTGGAATGGCTGTTTTCTTATTGGAATAGCGGAGAGCGAATCCTAGCCCTGCAAGCGGAATGATAGGCACGAAAGACATCAATCGCATTCGAATTACTAGTCCATAGTTTCCAGCGCTGAACGAGGTCATGAAGATGAGCACAGCAAAGAAGACTAACAGGACAACGATCGACCTCAGCTTTTTGGCTTCACTGCCCACATTGGAACTCAATAGCCCTGGCAGCTTTTTGAGACCAAAATAAAGTGCCAAAAGCCAGAAGAAATTCGAGAATGTCGCCAGAAGCATCACTCCACTAGGATTCACTTCGTTCGGGAATGGCCCCAGCAATACTCTGGGGAAGTTGAATAGCAGGACATCAACAATGCTGTTAGCCTGCCCCAGCGATTCTGCTCCAGAAAAGGCGCTGTCGGCTGATGCAAGTTCACGATTAGCCGCTGCAGTCTGTTTCAGGTCGATATCGCGGATTGAGGTAGCTCCATTCCAAGCTAACAATCCGAAAATAACGATGAGTGGAACAAGTACTAGCGTTCTAGTGAGCGCTCCTCTGATCTTCAAGATGGAACTGACTGCCATTGCCAAGGCTACAGCAGCGGCAAGGCCGATTCCGATCTGGGCGCGAATCGTAATCAAAACCGAGATAGAAAGCCCGAGGGACACTAAGAATCCAAAGTGCTTTGTCTCGATTAATTTAAGAAGGGAGTAGATTGCGACTGCGATAAGGAACATAGTTAACGTTTCCCGCAACAATCGTGGTGTCCAAAATACGATGGTGGGTACGGCGGCAATGAAGAATCCTGAGAATCTAAGTGCTCGTGCCTGCACATTCGGGTCCAGATCGAGACTCGCAGTCAGGTTTTCGGCAATTGCCATGAGTAGCGGTACTAGCAAGATGAACAGACACGTGTTGAGGAAAAGCATTACAAATGGGATCTCGCCGACAACTGAGTACATCGCACCGACGAGCCAAGAGTACCCCGCCTTTCCGATGCCAAACACGCCTTCTTTCAGCTGCTGTTGACCTAGAATTACTTTTGCAGCGACCGTACCTTGGCGGTGCCAAGATAATTCATCATTTTCCAGTCGAGGAAACATGACCAGTCGGAGCATGAGAGAACCCAAACTGATAAAAATCGATAGGAAAATCGGTGCTTGAACGAGCTTCTTACCTTTCATCCCTCCAACTACTACGGCGTAGATAACTATAGATAGCGCTGCTATCAATATGCAGGCGGAGATACTTTCAAAAGAAATCGCACCCATGAGTGCAGAGGTTTTCATTTCAGCTCGCTTAGCTATGTGTTGCCATCAACTTCTCAAATTGTATCCAATTGTGGGTATGGTCGTGGAGCTTGCGGCAAACTTTGGTTAATAATACTCATCAGTATAGCTTCAAGGTCATTGCGGAAAAACTAATCCGAGTTGTCGCTCTTGTGCGTGTTGTGAGGGGTCCGTTCGTGAACTCCCCGTGGAGCATACTCGCAAATAAGTGGCGTTCTTATGTACAAGATCACTGAGAGCATTCACCATGTAGTGGATTCCCCAATCTCGTGTCACTTTGACCGTGCCTGGCGGATCGCTTCTTCATGCAAAGATCTATAATCAAGGTTCGTACTAGTGCAAGATTGCAGCATTCGTGGTTGATTGGGTTTTGCACACGAGCCGAAAGCCAGCGCAATGGCATCATTAAAGAGAGGTCTAATCGCATGGGGCAAGAAGCTGACAATACGCGCGCAAAACTGGATCTCATCAAAAACACCGTCATCCTTGCGTTTGGTAAGTTTTCTTCGCAAATCATCGTGTTCTTGATGCTGCCTCTTTATACCTCATATTTGAGTCCAAATGAATACGGCGTGGTCGATCTTGTGGTGACTTATGCCGCCCTTTTGGCACCAACGTTGACAATTCAAATGGAGATGGCAGTCTTTCGGTTCTTGATCGAGAATCGCGAAAATAAGCCTGGGATCACAAAAGTGATCACGAATGCGCTTTCCGTAGCGATAGCTTTGACGATTATTTGTTTATCGATCAGCATTGTCGTCAACATTTTTGTAGATATACCGCACTTCTATCTGATTTTGTGCATCATTGTCGCGGCATTCTTTGCCGGTTTTCTCTTGCAAACGTCTCGTGGGCTGGGTAAGAATCTCAACTACGCGATTGCAAGCATTTTGACTGGCCTAACCACAGTGATCTCCAATGTCATGTTGATTGTGGTCTATAAGCTTGGGGCCACTGGCATGTTGGTTTCATTGTTGCTTTCTTATCTAATTCCAATTATCTATTTGCTGATTTCGCTTAAGTTCTGGCAGTATCTGAACTTCTCGACTCTTGAAAAGACATATCGCAGCAAGCTCATACGCTATTCCGCGCCACTTGTGCCGAATGGTGTTGCTTGGTGGGTAATCAACGCAGCGGATCGCACTATCATCCTGTTTGCATTGGGCCTTGCAGCTAATGGCGTTTACGCAGTTTCGACTCGGTTCGCGATGATCTACTCTGCTGTATTTGCGATCTTTTCAATGTCTTGGACAGAGTCCGCTTCGGTGCATATTCGGAGCGAGCAACGAGATCGATATTTTACAGAAACAATCGATAGTGCATTGCGTTTCTTTGGTTCTGTGGGCGTACTGATTATTGCGGTTTTGCCCTTCGTATTCACGCTGTTTGTAGCAGAGAATTTCCGTGAGGCTTATCTGTACATTCCTCTGATGATGATTGGTGCGGTGCTCAATTCGATTGTCGGCCTTTACGGCGGAATCTATGTCGCACTGAAGAAGACAGGCAAGGTCGCCACCACCTCAGTGTTCGCTACCGTAATTAGTCTTGCGATCAATCTCGTATTTATTAAAGTGTTTGGGCTGTTCGCTGCAGCGTCTGCGGGTGGTATTGCATTCCTTGCTATGGCCATTTACCGGCACTTCGACCTACAAAAATTTGTGGCTGTAAGGTTCCGGTTCCAGACCTTGGGATTATTATTCGTTGCTTTCGGAATGGTTACGACTTCGTATTACCTTCGCTTGGAATGGCTACATATCATCGCCTTAGTTGCAGCGTTGATATTCGGCTACGCAATGAATCGCAATGAGCTGAAGTTCTTAGGCAAGAAGGCTCTCGGGGCTATACCCTACAAGCGATAGGCACGCACTCAATTACAGCCCCGAGCCAATTGAGAGGTTTCTAGCCAGTAATAAAGCTCAGCGTTTCGCGCCAGACATACTCTTGATCAAAGTGCTTTTCGGCACGTTTGCGAGCCGCAGTTCCAAATCTCTCGACTAGATCTGGATTCTCAATCAGATTCTGGATCGCATCTGCCAGTGCTCTTGAATCATGCACAGGAAAGATCGAACCAGTCTCTCCGTCAACCACAGAGTCTCGGACACCGGTGCCATCCGACACGACGGCGGGCACGCCCATGGACGCTGCTTCAAGTACTACGTTGGGAAACCCCTCGCGCAGGCTGGGGAGAACTAGTACGTCCATGGCTTGGTAGTAGGGCCTGGTGTCTTGGGCGTAGCCGACAAAGTCGAGGACGGAGGAAACCCGGTCCGAGATGGTCTTTTGAAATCCTTCATCATTGCCAACAATTACGGCTGATACATTGCGCCCTCGAGTAATGAGCAATTCGAGGGCATCGATGAAGGTATCAATTCCCTTGTCAGGGTGGAGTCGGCCGACGAACCCCAACGTCATGACAGAATTGGCGGAATTCTTGCCCTCGAAAGCGGTGCAGTCGGGGCTTGCAGCACATCCTGCAGGAGAAAAATACTCGAGGTCGACGCCATGCGAAGATCCCTTCCCAATGACGGTCAGGTGCTTTGGGTTAGCTAGATGTAGGCTCTGGTAGCGTTTTGCGAGGCTGTCACTGTTGGCCAGCACCGACGTCGACAAGCGTGCCGTTACCAACTCAAGGGCGGTGAGCACCGCACGACCAGGTCCGTGCACAGTTTCGAGACGAAGTCCCCACAGCTGGTAGATTCTGGTCGGCACCCGAGTGATGAAAGACGCCATGCTGCCGAGTAGAGATGCCTTTGGCGTTGCATACACCATGACCTCAGGCTTGATGCTTCGTAGAGCTTTCACGAGTGAGAACAGCGACCAAAGATCTTGCTTCGGGCTCGGGTCTCGACGCATGGAGATCGGTACGAATCTCAGCGAACCATCACCGATACGTTCAAAATGTTCCTCGAGACCATCCGCCAGTACCGTAATTTCGTGTCCGTTCGTCGCTGCAAAGCGAGCGAACCCTTGCACGAAGGTATCAGCAGTGACTCGAGCAGTGACTGCAATTGCGATTCTCAAAGTTTCTTTCCTACGGTAGTTTTTGCATCAATTCGGACCGATGCTGTTCGGAGCGAACTACGACCAGCGTGCGGGCACTCCGACGGCGACCTTGGATGAAGGCACGTTCTTGGTCACCACAGCTCCAGCGCCGATGGTGCACTTTTCGCTAATGGTTAGGCCTTGCAGAACGATTGACTTCGCACCAACCAGAGTGTAGCTCTCTACGAGGACTTCGCCAGAAATCACCGAGGCAGGATTAATGGACACGTAGTCTTGCAGGATTGAATCGTGGCCAATCGTTGCCACTGGATTGACGTGGACATGCTTGCCCAACTGGACATTAGTGGAAATGACTGCGCCACTGCACACGACTGAGCCTGCGCCGGTCACGAATCGCGAGCCAATGATCGCGGTCGGGTGGATGGCGGTGAAAGGCTCAAATCCTGCCAGATCGAATTTTGCGCAGAGCATTTGCCGAATCACCGGATTGCCGATGGCAACGAGGTATTGGACGGAAACGTCGGCGTGTGCAATCCAATCATCGATGCGACCCAAATACGAGATGCCCCGATCAGCCAACCTTTCCAAGTTGATGTTCGAGGGGCCGTCGTCAAGCACACCGGCGATTTCCACATCGCTGCCAGCCGCGATCATTGCCTCGAGAACATCGAGTGTTTCGCGGCCGAACCCAGATGCGCCGACTATGACTACGCTAGTCATCTGCGGAATCCATCGAGCCAGTGAACGCCGGCATCGTGGCATGACCTTCCTGACTGATGCCTTCCCGAACGAGGACAGCTCGAACAGTCTTACGAAGAATGTCTAGGTCCAGCTTCAAACTGCGGTAATCCACGTACTCGACGTCGTAGGCAAAGCGGTCTTCCCAGGACACTGAGTTTCGGCCACTAACTTGTGCAAGGCCGGTGACTCCCGGGCGAACCTCGTGGCGGCGTGCCTGTTCAGGAGTGTACAAATCCAGGTAGCTGACCAAAAGAGGACGCGGGCCGACAAGGCTCATGTCTCCCTTGAAGACATTCAACAGCGTTGGAAGCTCATCGAGGCTTGTCTTGCGCAGGAATTTACCGAACGAGGTTAGCCGTTCCTCGTCAGTGACATGAGTTTCGTCCGGCTCCAGCATGGTCCGGAACTTGATCATCTGGAAGACTTTTCCATCCTTTCCAGGCCGATCCTGCTTGAAAAATACTGGCTGACCATGAAACTTATACACGGCGAGCCCAACTGCCACCTGAAGTGGAGCCGAGACTACAAGGCCAGCGCCACTGACTGCAATATCAATGAGTCGTTTAAGGCTGTCGTAGCCTTTCTCCTTAGGAGCCACTGTGTACCGCCAAGAAACGCTTGATGGCATCAGAGATCCGCTGCTTTTCGTCGTCAGTGAGCGCAGAGCCACTAGGTAGGGAAATGCCCGTTTGGAAGAGTCGCTCGCCACAGCCGTCGACAAATGCGCGGTGGTGCTGGTAGATCGGCTGCAGGTGCATTGGCTTCCACAACGGACGAGCCTCGATGTTTTCCTCGAGGAGGGCCAGGCGAAGGTCCTCAGAAGTAAAGCTAGCGCTCTCAACATCGACGATTACAGAGGTGAGCCAGAAATTATCATGCGTGTCGCCACCATCCACGCCGGATGGCTCTCCGAACATGCTCACGCCCGCTACACCCTCAAACAGCGAGCGGTAGAAAAGGCGATTCTGGCGACGCTTCTCCATCATCACGTCGAGGCGAGACAGCTGGGCGCGACCCATAGCAGCCAGAATGTTGGACATGCGGTAGTTGAAGCCGATGTCCGTGTGTTCGTAGTGCACGACCGGCTGGCGGGCCTGGGTGGCCAGGTAGCGCACGTGATCGGCGAATTCCTTGTCGTCGGTAAGCAATGCGCCGCCGCCGGACGTCGTCATGATCTTGTTGCCGTTGAAGGAAACTGCTGCGGCCACTCCGAAGCTGGGAGCTGGCTTTCCATTTCGCACTGCGCCTAGGGATTCAGCTGCGTCGGAGAACACTGGAACGTCGTATTCAGTGCAAACTTCTGCGATACCCTCATGGTCTACTACCTTGCCCAGGAGGTCGACCGGCACGACTGCCTTGACTTCCTTGCCCTCAGCTTTGAGTGTTTCAAGGGCGTTGCGGAGCAGCTCGACGCTCATGTTTCCAGTTTCGTCGCAATCTACGAAGACCGGGGTTGCACCCGTGTAGGAAATCGCATTGGTCGTGGCGGCGAAGGTCATTGATGAGGTAAGCACAAGATCCCCAGGGCCGATGCCCATGGTGAGGAGTCCGAGGTGCAAAGCTGCGGTGCCGGAAGACAAAGCCACGGCATGCTCACGTCCACAGTATTGGGCTAGCTCTTCTTCGAATGCATTTACTTCTGGGCCCAAAGGCGCAATCCATCCCGAACGAAACGCTCTGACGAGTGCGTCCTCTTCGAGTTGGGAGACGTCTGGGGATGAGAGGTAAATCTTTGGGTTAGTCATTAGCTGTGCTCCACATTCTTGTTGTTAGATTTTCCGATGCGGGCCATGAACTGGTCCTTGTCTAGGTTTTGAGGGGACAGGCTGTCTGCGTGGGCGTGCGAAACCTTGGGATGGAATGGGCGATCTTCCGTTTCACCTTCGCCAACCAGCTCCTCATGCATTTTCTCGCCTTCGCGGAGGCCGGTGAAAACGATGTCGATGTCCTTGCCGGACATCTTGATCATGCGCTGGGCGATTTCAAGAATGCTGACTGGTTCGCCCATGTCAAGAATCAAGACTTCACCAGAGCGGCCAATGCCACCCGCCTGCAAGACGAGTTGGCATGCTTCTGGAATAGTCATGAAGAAGCGAGTGACATCCGGGTGAGTGACGGTAAGGGGTTTATTCTCTTGGATCAGGCGCGTGAAAGTAGGAAGCATGGATCCCCGACTGCCGATGACGTTGCCGAATCGAACAGAAAGGTATGTCTTACCGGTATGAGTGCCGTACCATGCAGTCAGCTTCTCTGCTACACGCTTAGAGTGTCCTAGCACGCTGGTCGGATTTGCCGCCTTGTCAGTCGAAATGTTGACGAAGGTTTCTACGTCAACAGCTGCGGCAGCCTGCAACACGTGCAGTGTGCCGAGGACATTGGTCTTCCAGCCTTCGTCTGGGTACTGCTCGAGCATCGGAAGGTGCTTGAGAGCAGCGGCGTGGAAGACTACCTGGGGCCGCCGATCCTCGAAGATACGTTTCAAAGTGTCAGCCTCGCGGATGTCTGCGAGGACCACGGCGTCGGTATCGAGGAGACCGTTTCCCGCCACATTGATGAGTACTTGCTGTAGGCCAGTCTCGTCTCGGTCTAGCATAATCAGCTCAGATGGCCCGTACTTTGCAATCTCTGTACACAGCTGGGAGCCGATGGAGCCGCCAGCTCCGGTGACAAGAACCTTCTTGCCAGTCAGGTAGCCAGCGATCTCGGAAACGTTTGTCTCGACAGGCTGACGTCCAAGGAGATCCTCTATCGAAAGGTCGCGCAAGTCATTTCCTCGAATGCCCTTTGCGACTACTTGTCCGATTGCTGGCATGACTTTGACCGAAAGTCCATTCTTCGAAGCGACGTCTTGTACCTTTCGTAGCAGCGAGGCGTCAGCATCGCCGATTGCCACGATGAGCACCTCTGCAGAAGTTTCGGACGCTACTTTCGCGATTTCTTCGAACGTGCCCAGAACAGGCACGCCACGAATTCGGCGCGAAAGTAGATCTGGGTCGTCGTCAATCACACCTACTGGGAGGAATGGCGAAGCGGGGTCTGTCATCATCCACTGGATGAGGTTTGTTCCGATGTAACCACCACCCAAGATAAGTGTGGGCGTTGAGTCTAGAGCGGGGCGCCTTGCCCGCTCGACACGCATGCGGGCTACCGTTCGAACGGCAAGTACCAGCACTAACGCGATGAGAGTGGCGATGATCATTACGCCACGTGACATATGTAAGGTGCTGCTCAAAATAATAGATGTGAACCAAAGGATAATACCTACAGATCCAACGACGAGTGAAACGTTGATCGTATCCTCGAAGGTGCCGGTTCGGAAACGGAGATCCTTGCGGTAGATATGCAGCACAAGACCAACGAGGAATTGGAGCACGATTGCACTGGCTGCGAACCAAGCAAAAGTTCCCCAATTCACTGATGACACTTCAAACTCGTAGCGCAACAAAGCTGCGAAGAATAGTGCAATCACCCAAATCAAGGCATCAATGACAAAAAGAACCCTGGTGAGGGTAGATTTTGAGCCGGTTGTCTGTTTATTTGAAGTTGTTTCGGGCACCTGAATCCTCCGCAAGAAAAATGATTTAATGCTGCTTGCAATTTGGGTTAATACAACAAGTTTGTAGGGATGAACGTGCATTCCTTTACATTCAATCTAGATGCACGATCTCCGTGAGAGAAGTGTCTAAACTTGGACTACTTATACCACCAATGCTTTCAGTAGGTAATTTGATATTGTTTCGATGGCAGGGATGAGCTGGGCGGCAGACTTGTGGTAGGTTGCCTTGTCTCGCTGAAAAGGATCAATAATGTCCTCCGATGAAGGGTCAGCGAGTGGAGTTAGATCACTGCGACCCAGACGTGCGGCCTCGAGCGCCGCAATCAGACGTTCGCGCGTATCCCCTCCGGAGGTCTGCAACTCATTCTCAAGATCCAGATCGGTCGTCACTTCAATGAGCCTGGCCAGATCTCGAACGGTGAAAGTCTTTTTTGCGGAACGGGGAGATAACTCAACGATTGACTTTCGATGACTTCTATCCATTGCTAAGACCAAGTCAGAATGTTCCACCATCTCCTCCGTCAATTGCCTTGCAGAATGCGCTTCTGGATCAGCGATGGCATTTTCTTTGGCAAGACGCAACGATTCTTCGGGCATGGGGTGACCAACCATCGCTTGAATGCCGGCCGAGGCAACTTGGACTTCAGCGACTGACTCCAGTTTCTGGCGCAAAAGCTGCTCAGCTAAAGGAGACCGGCAAATATTTCCAGTGCATACGGTGAGAATATTGAATGTTTCAGGCATTGGCTGCTTCCGTAACCTCATTGGACTCGATGGCAGATCCGTATCCGTAGTGTCCGTAGCCGTATCGCCCAGCAGACTTTGCCGGTAGCATCGTTACGATCACACCGACAACGTTGGCGCCAGCGTGTTCAAGTGCTGAAAGGCCGGCCTGAAGTTCCGGCTTTCTGGTGGAGCCAGCGGCTACGGCCATCAAAATGCCGGTCTTGCCGTGTCCAATTACAGCGGCATCGGTGACGGATAGAATTGGTGGTGCATCGATAATGACAAAATCAAAAGTCGCACTGAGCTCATCCAGCACCTTGTTCATTCTATCTGAACCCAACAGCTCGCTTGGATTTGGCGGAATGCGGCCAGCTGGCAGGAAGTGTAATTGGGTACGTCCCCAGCGCTGCAGTACGTCGTTCAATTCAGCTTTGCCAATAAGTACGTCAGTGAGGCCTGCGTTTCCTTCTACACCCATGTATTTGTGAACCATAGGCAATCGTAGATCGGCCTCGAGCAATGCGACCCGTGCACCGGATTCCGCCAAGGCTAGGGCTAGATTTGCAGAGGTCGTTGACTTGCCCTCGCCCGGGTTCGCCGAGGTCATAACAAAGATCGATGCCTGCTCGTTAACATTTACAAACTGCAGATTGGTACGCAATGCACGGAAAGACTCTGCTCGAGGGCTGTTTGGCTTGGTGCGGATAATCAGAGGGTTCTTACTGGCGTCCGGGTCATCAATGACACCACCAAGAAGTGGCGTGTCAGTAACGTTCTTCACGTCTTCGAGCGAATGAATACGGGTGTCAAAGGTATCTCGAAGCACTGCAATCAATACGCCAATAGCCAAGCCTGCGAGAAGTCCCAAGATTGCATTCATCGGCAAGTTGGGACTAACCGGAGATGAAGGAATCATTGCCGTCTGCGTCGTGGTCAAATTGATGGGACTGACGCCCGTCTCCTTGTCCGGTTCAAGCTGGGTCTGCACCACATTTTTGAAGCTCTCACCTACAGCATTGGCAATTTGAGATGCGGTTTCCGGAGAGGTGCTCGTTGCCGTGATATCGATCAGGGCAGTTTCACTCGGCGAGACCGCGACAATACGTGATGCCAACTCTGCTGGTGTCATGTCTAAACCGAGTTGATTTACAACAGGTTCAAGTACCACACTCGTACGAATGACATCAACGTAGCTATTGACGATTTTGCTGGAGAATGTAGCGCCCTGGGCAAGTTCACCGGTGGTCCCGGCCTCCGAGCGGACTGAAACATACAATTGGGTGCGCGACTGGTACTCGGGGGTTACTAGGAGGGAGTATCCTATTCCCGCCACAAGACCGATCATGGCTGAGACCACAACCAGTATCCAATTCTTAGCCAAAATCGCCGCGTACTTACGTATTTCCATACCTCGGAGTCCTCATAACTTTTCGATGAACTGCTTGGGAGAATCGGAATCTTCGATGTACAACGTTACTCCCGATTGCGTGTGGGTTATCGGCAATTTCTAAAGAAGAGGCTGCTAACCCTGATTCCATTTATCCCACGGATTTGTGGGTTCAATCTATTATACTTGTTCACTCCAGAGATGATGCGTGTTGTAGCCCATTCGAATAGTAAAAAGGAGTCGATAATCAGGCCCAGGGAATGCCGAAACTTTCAATGCTTAGAATATGTTAAGTGGTCGGGGGTGACAATGACTGTGACCTTTCAAAGTAGACCTAAACATTCGTTGTAGCCCGGATGTTGCATCAACAAGGTGGATTCACATGCGGCTGGAGGATTTTCTAGACTAATTAACGGCTCAGTCCAACTTCCCGCTTTTCGAAAATGGAAGAGTTTTTAAGTAGTGCATATCCATCTAATGCTCATCGGTAAAACATCAACACATTTGAAAATCTGCAGAACTCGGATTGGGTTCTAATCGGGAAACTTCTTAATCCTGCTCTAAAACAGCTATTATCAGTAGTGTGCGTGCATTAGTTACCGGCGGTTCCGGCTTCATTGGTTCACACTTGACCGACTTGCTCATTGAGAAAGGGCACGAGGTCGTTGTCGTGGACAACCTCTCCCGTGGGCGAGTAGCGAACCTGGAACAAGCCCTGGCCACAGGCAAGTGCACCTTTGTTGAAGCGGATATCCTTGAGCTCGACTTTGATGCTTTTCTCGCTGAACACCGCCCTGAGGTGATTTTCCACCTCGCGGCGCAGATCGATGTGCGTCATTCCGTGGAGGATCCGATCCACGATGCCACCACGAATATTATCTCTACTATCCGGATTGCTGAGGCAGCCCGCAAGAACAGTGTTCGCAAGATTGTGTTCACTTCTTCCGGTGGTTCTATTTACGGCACGCCGGCGACTTTCCCGGTTGATGAGTCTTTCCCGATTGATCCGCATTCGCCTTATGCTGCGTCTAAGAGTGCGGGCGAGTTGTATCTCAATACTTTCCGTCACCTATATGGCCTGGATTGTTCTCACATCGCGCCGGCGAACGTCTATGGTCCGCGTCAGGATCCGCACGGCGAGGCCGGGGTGGTTGCGATCTTCTCTCAGCGGTTATTGGCAGGGGAGCCAACGCGCGTATTTGGCGATGGTGGAAACACCCGAGACTATGTGTTTGTCGGTGATGTTGTGCGCGCGTTTTACCTGGCTTCGGGATCTGTTGGGGGCGGGATGCGCTTTAATATCGGTACCTCTGTGGAGACCTCGGATCGCCAGTTGCATACGTTGGTAGCGCAGGCTGCTGGTGCCAAGGATGATCCTGAGTTTGCTCCGGCACGGCTGGGTGATGTGCCGCGTTCGGCGCTGGCCTACCAGCGTGCGAAGGACGTGCTTGGGTGGCAGCCCGAAGTCACCATTGAAGAAGGCGTACGCCGCACCGTGGACTACTTCCGCAAGTAGCTACACAATAACTTGAGTTCATTAGCGGCTAGATTCGGCTAGAAGGCTAGTTAGCACACAAAAAGAGCGGACTTCCAATAGGAAGTCCGCTCTTAATATTGGTTTATCAACAGCATCAATTAGATGATGATGCCCTCATGCTTGAGCCAGTTGAAGCCAGCCAGTACAGCGCCACCGATGATGCCACCAGCGAGGGTGTAGAGGCCAACGTTCCAGAACTTGATCCAAGCTGGAGCGTCGGAATCGAGCTTCTCGCCGAAGCCCTGCTGACCGTCAGCCTTCTCGTCACCGTTGAGCCATACGCCCCACTCAGAAGATCCGGAAGAGAGACCGGTCTGCTGAACATCTTCCTGAGATACGATGTCCTGTGCCGAAGCAACAGCGGTGCCGGAGAGGGTCAGTGCGAGCGCGGTTGCAGATGCAACAGCTACGTTCTTGAACTTACGCATTGTGAGTGTCCTTTCAACCCATTCGGGTTAAATAGTTAGAAGGGGTTGATTACCACTTAGGCAGTGGGAGGATGTTGTTGTACGCGAGGAAGTTGTAGGCAGGAGCGATGATCATGGTGAACACAGCTGCACCGATGCCAGCGTAGGTGATGGCGCGCATGTTAGCGGCCCAGTCAGCATCCTCGTCCTTGAGCTCAGTGTCGCTCTTGGTGGAGGAGCCCCAGATGTCGGTACCTACAACGTCGGTGCCGGCGTTCCAGTTATCGCCAACCTCAGAAGAGAGGCCAGCGTTTGCAACAGAGGTAGCGCCGAAGGTCAGAGCAACGGCGGTGGCGCCAGCGATAGTGGCGTTTACGAACTTACGCATGAAGTAATCCTTCACAAATATGTATGGATGTGAGTGCTTTGCTTGCACCTTCGGCTGCAAGGCTTGCAACCTACAAACGCAATCCTAGGACAATCGCCGAGTTAATTCGCGCGAAAGGATCCATAGTGGACACGAGTGAATCTCCATCGTACACACTTTTTGGGTCATTCTAAGTATTATTCAATTGGTTAGCGTGAATAAAATGCCTTTAGTCACAATGAAACCCCTGTTAATCGATATGGCGGGCGTTACATGCCATAACCAGTACTTTTTGCTCTTAAATTGAGCTTAAAAATGCCTTAGAAATGCAAAATGCCCCCTTTTAGGGGGCATTTCACTTAAAGAATAAAGCTATTAGCCAATTGCCCAAAGGATATCGCCCTTATGGTCTCCCATATAGCGACCCCATGGCTGCCAGGTATGCAAGCCAGCGCCGAAGTGGCGATTGACGCGAAGTCCCTGATGGCGCGCTTTGTCTGTAAAGGAGTTTGTGGACAAGGTGATCAGAGTCTCGCCATGAATAGAGATAGCATCTGCGCCGAGATTGCCCGGGTAAGACTCGCCGGCGCCAGGGTGTGAATTTCCGGACCAGACGTGGACGTCCACTCCGCCGTCGCGAAGCTTGCCTGCATTGGCAACCGGATCTGCGTGGAGAGCGCGGGCGCTGGCCTCGAGTGGGTTCCAGCTCCACCAGTCCCAAATGAACGCGCCGCTGTGGAGGAGCATTGCCACGCTGAATCCTGCGATCATACCCACGTGGGTTGCCATTGCGGGATCAATGAATCCGGAGATCGCGTGTACCTGGCGGAACTGATCTGGGTGGTGTGCGGCGAGGGTGAGTGCTGGGATGGCACCCATAGACACGCCGGCAATTGCGTTACGGTGCGGGTTTACGCCAAAGTGCTGCTGTAGATAGCCTGGCAGTTCGTAGGCAAGGAAGGTCTCCCACATTGGCCGCTGCGGGCCGGAGGACAGGCTTGACGTCGCAGGAGCGGCCCAGTCGGAGTAGAACTGGCCGGCGCCGCCAGCAGGCATCACCAAGGTGATGTTGTCATTAACGTAAGTGGCTGGCGTGGTGGAGTGGGAAGCCCAGTTGGAATCGCGAGCGCCAACCTGTGCGCCATCCAGCAAGTAGAGGCCACCATCGCCGCCGTTCGTGGAGGCTTGGATATAGACCAGCATGTTGCGGTTATTGGCAGGGGACCAGACCTCGCAGGCCTGAATGAAGTTGCCCTGCGGGGCCCAAGAGCAGCCCGGGCGGAGCCAGCCACGATTATCGGCCTGGGCTGCCGGGGTGGCTACGAATGCGAGCGCAAAAGCGGTGAGTGTGGCGAGCAAGACTTTGATAGTCTTGTTACTGATGTGACTGGTGTGCATGATGTTAATTTATCCTATGGAGATAGCGTGTGCTGGATTTAGCGCGCGAAAGGGCTACTCTCGCTTCTTCTTTCCTGCATGACGGGCTAAATCTGGCACGGCTCTGCGGGGTGTGCGCGGTACGACGTTCACAGTATAGAGGAGCGGATTAGTTTTGGGCAGTGAAATTCCGGGGATGATTGGGCGTGTTTGGTCAGAGCTGTGTGCAAGCTATGTCGGCTCCGCAATGGGCACTAATTGAAGATTCTCGCCTTTGGCGCGTCGATAAGCAGTGCATCGATCGCGAGGTTGGGTAGCACAAAAGCTAAAAGAAAACTGAGAGGATTTCTTGGGCTCGAACAGGCAATGGAATCGAATCGGATATAAGCCTTTCGGTCGAGGAGCTGTAGCCTATATATGCGAACGCTATTGGGGGTAGTTGTCCTAATTGGTCAGGACAGAGTGACGCTAACTGGGTAGAGTTGCGAACAGTGTTATCAGCAAAAAATTAAGGATTCATATGTCTGCTCCTAAGGTCATGACCGTGTATGGCACCCGTCCCGAGGCGATTAAGGTCGCTCCTGTGATTAAGGCGCTGGAGGCTGATCCTCGTTTCGAGTCTGTTGCAGTCTCCACCGGCCAGCACCGAGAAATGCTGGACCAAGTCAACTCACAGTTTGGTATCACGCCAAGCTTCGACCTGGATATCATGCGTCCAGGACAGTCGCTTAACGGAATCGTCGCTCGCGCAATCGCGGGCCTGGATGAAATCATCGAACAGGTCCAGCCAGATGTCATCATCTCCCAAGGTGATACCTCCACCGCCATGGCAGCAGCCATCGCCGGTTTCAACCGCGGCGTGAAAATCGTGCACCTCGAGGCAGGCCTGCGCACCGGCAACATCCTCTCCCCGTTCCCGGAAGAGGCTAACCGCCGCATCATCGGCCAGGTCGCGGCCTTGCACCTGGCGCCTACGAACGAATCCAAGCGCAACCTGCAGCGTGAAGACTTCCGTAGCGCTGACATTGTTGTGGCCGGTAACTCCGTGATCGACGCCCTGCTCGAGGCCACCACGTGGGACACCACCTTCGCCGATCAGCGCTTGCAGGATGCAGCCGCCTCCGATGCGAAGCTGGTGCTGTTTACCACCCACCGCCGCGAGAACCTAGACGCGATGAGCAACATTGGCCGCGCTATGGCCCGCCTGGCAGACGCTTACCCGGATATCGTGTTCGTGTTGCCGGCCCACCTGAACCCAAAGGTCCGCGACGCTGTCTTCCCGCACATCGAGGGCCATGACAATATCCTGGTCACCGACCCGCTGCCATACAACGAGTTCACTAAGCTCATGGCACGCGCCCACATCGTGCTCACGGACTCCGGCGGAGTTCAGGAAGAAGCACCAGCCCTGGGCAAGCCAGTGCTGGTGATGCGGGAAAACACCGAACGTCCTGAAGCTGTCACCGCTGGCACCGTCCGCCTGATCGGCACGGATGAGGACCGCATCGTGTCCGAGGCGAAGACGTTGCTGGATACCCCAGCAGCCTACGAAGCTATGGCCAACGCCGTGAACCCGTACGGTGACGGCAAATGCGCCGAGCGTACCGTCGCCGCTATCGCCGAACTGTTGGGCATCGGCGAACGCATGCCAGACTTCGTCGCAGGCACGTAAATGCACAAATGCCCCGCTCATGGCGGGGCATTACTGTTTGTTCCGAACTGTTAGATACGGATGCCGTACTTCGCTAGGAAGTCGGCAACAATCTGCTGCAAATTTGGCACGGTGACCCACTGGCCACCAGGAAGCTGAACATTAAAGGAAGGCAGGCCTGGAGCGGAGGAGTTAATCGCGCCAGCAGGAGCAGGAGCAGGTGCAGGCGCTGGAGCCGGTGCTGGGGCGTTATCTGCAGGTGCTGGAGCAGGAGCTGGCGCATTGTCGGCTGGTGCTGGAGCAGGGGCTGGAGCTGGAGCTGGGGCAGCGCCGCCACCCTTGAGACCACAACGGTTAGCAGCTTCGTCTACGCGAGCCAGTGCTTCGCGGATCTGTGGGCCACGTGGGTCAACCATGGCGAGCAGGTTGGCCTGGGAAACCTTGTTGTTGTAGTCAGCCTCATTGGTCCAGTACTTGGTGGCCTGCTCGCAAGAGATTGGGCCAGCTGGCAGGGCAGCGAGGGCCTGGTCAATCTGGTCAGCGTGAGCGACGGTAGGGGCAGTGGTAGCGGCGACGGTCAGGGCAAAAGTGGCAATGGCACGGCGAGAAAAGTAAGTCATGGTGATCAATATCGCATACTTTTCCATATAACGCTACACAACAGTGATCAACTACTGTCACATTGGCGGTCTTGTACTGGTGTTATGGGAAACCCCTGTGCGCCTATTATGAACCCGCGTTAGGCTGGCCCCATGGAGAAGATGCGGACCGCAGTCGAAGCCGTCGATCGGTTAATCGAGCTCTACCAAGACGCCACCACCCTCGGCGTTCAGCTCCTCGAGCGCGACAGCGCCGAAGGTTACGACCAGGTCGTGTACCCCAAGCTGATCGTTGACGTGGAACACTGGCGCCCGATCGACCGTACGGAACCCTTCGGGTACGTCGATAAGCCCGGGCGGTACGCAGCCACCCTCTCGCGCCCGGCCATGATGCGCGGCTACCTCCTCGAAATGCTCGACCGCTTGACCAGCAACTACCCGTGCACCATCCACGTCGGGCCGTCCGAGGAGCAAATCCCGCCCGAGTACATCGACGATGCCCCCACCATCGAACGCTCGCCCGACTCCAAACTGCCGCGCCCCTCGCTCGACGCCGTAGACGACGCCATTATCGACGGCGAATGGTCCGCATTCCACGGCGAGGAGCTCCCGCTCTTCCACTTCAGCGCCCAACGCTTCGACCTCGCCTGCAAACGCATCGAGCACTACACCGGCCTGCCAGTCGAATCCGTGCAAAAGTTCATCCTGTTCACCAACTACCAAATGCACACGACCGAGTTCGTGTCCTTCGGTCGGAGCGCGGGCGGGCGATACACGTCGCTGGAAGTGCCTCGTGAAGGCGTGCAAATGCCTCGCTATGACCTCTGCACGGAGGCGGGGGACGGCATCACGATGATCAACATCGGCGTCGGCCCGTCCAACGCCAAAACAATTACCGACTGCCTGGCCGTACTGCGCCCCGAATGCTGGGTCATGATCGGACACTGCGCCGGCCTCGACGGCCGCATGCGCATCGGCGACCTCATCCTCGGCAACGCCTACCAGCGCCACGACCACGTGCTCGACGGGCACCTGCCCGGCGGCGTCCCGATCCCAGCCGTTCCTGAAGTACAACGCGCGCTGGAAGCCGCCGTCCGCAACATCTACGGTGACGACGCCGAACTCATGCGCACCGGCACCGTCTTGTCCACCGACGACCGTAACTGGGAATGGCACACTCCCAAGCGACTCTGGAAGTCCCTCCGCGGCTCCACCGCCGTCGCCGTAGACATGGAATCCTCCGCACTCGCGGCGAATGGTTATCGGTACCGGATTCCTTACGGAACTCTTTTGAGCGTGTCTGACCTGCCATTACATGCCGTGCCGAAGCTGCCGGCAGGCGCGCAATCCTTCTACAAGTCCTCCAAGGAAGCCCACGTCATGTGCGCCGTCCGGGCCGTGGAAGCACTGGCAGCCGAACCCGACCGGCTGCAGACACGCAAGCTGCGTCGGACCATTGGAGAGGTGCCGTTTAGATAACGCGCGCTGGATTTGGTGAAGCAGACTGACGTTTCGACCGGTTTTCTATAGTCTGCATTGCCAAATCCGGCCCGCCTTGCTGGCGAATACGCTGGACCACCCTACGAATGAGATCCTCCTCGCGCCGAATCATACCTTTGGACACTCGCAGCACAGTCCAACCGCGTTCTTCGAGGAAGGCGGTAATTTCATTGTCACGATCCACGTTTCTCTGCTCGTTGTGGACAGAGCCGTCGTAATATACCGCCACCTTGAGCCTTTTCCAGGCGAAGTCGATGACGGTGATCAGACGGTTATCGTCATAAATCGCCACTTGGGTTTCCCACCCCGGGAGAAGGCGACCAAGGATCAGGCGCAGGGAAGTTTCGGGTGGTGAATCGCAACGGTCGTCGGCAAGCTTCAGCAACCTGTTGAGCTTGCGTTTGCACAGGCGATTGCGAGCAGCCTCGCGCAGCTCACCGCGTGTGGCCGAGGTGTAGCGGAGGGTGGCGTCGATGATCTGGATCGCGCGGAGTTCGTGGAGCCAGATTCCGGTGACTTTTGGCGTCCAGAAGTTTATCCGCTTGCGGAGGACGTAAATCAAGCAATCGATGGCCGCCGTTGCCGGATCGACACACACTAAGTCGGGAAAGTGCTGGTCAAGGCCATGGTAGGGAGTGAAAGTCACGCCCTTGACCAAGTGCATCCCATCCTCCTCACGAATCCCGCGAGCCGGAGTATGGACCGTCACCAGATCGACATCCCACCAAAAGGGAACCCCATGGAACGCAAGAGCAGCAAACCCACCAATAGCGC
The DNA here is from genome assembly GCF_009734385.1 of Corynebacterium kalinowskii. Lineage (NCBI taxonomy): Bacteria > Bacillati > Actinomycetota > Actinomycetes > Mycobacteriales > Corynebacteriaceae > Corynebacterium > Corynebacterium kalinowskii. Next base: position 137,538 of record NZ_CP046452.1, read on the forward strand.
CGGAAGGAAAACGCAGGTGGGCAGCGCGAACGCGAAAGGCGGAATCCTTCGCCCCCTCCGACGCGGAATAGATCCCATAAGAATGCTTGACCCACTGGCCATTACGAATCGCAGAAAGACGGATTTCAGAAGCAGTACGAGGCAAAGTAAAAGTGTTCACACTTAGTTAGACTCGCGAAGTGGCTCGGAGGGTTCCATCAGACACCAACCTGTCGGATTTGGTGAAGCAGACTGATGTTTCGCCCGGTTTTCTATAGTCTGCATTACCAAATCCGGCGCGCGTACTCTGGAAGCCATGAAATACCTCTTCGACCTCTACGGGGTCCTGCTGAAAACGCAAACTGACCAGGCGCTGCGCAACTTGGAAGAAGTGCTCGGCTGTGGCCCCGAATTGTGGCCGGTGTACTGGCAGTTCCGCGGCGATTTCGATGCCGGCCGCGTGAGCGAAGAAGAGTATTGGGAGCTCGTGCGCGCGAAGCTGGATCTGCCGACATTCGACGTGGTCAAGGCCATCGAGGTCGACTACGCTGGCTGGCTGGAGGAAGACCCGGAGATGGTCGAACGGGTCAAGTCGATAAAGCCCAAGGGCCTGCTCAGCAACATCCCTGCAGGTCTCGCGCGCCGGGTGCTGGAAAAGCACACGTGGCTCCAGGAGTTCGACTCGATTGCGATGTCCTGTGACATCGGGGTCGAGAAGCCGAATAGCAAGGCCTACGAGATCGCCCTGGAAATGCTGGGTGCGACACCGGAAGAGACGCTATTCTTCGATGACAACGAGGCAAACGTGAACGCGGCGCGGGAGTTGGGCATTCAGGCCGTGCTGTTTACCGGAATCGAGGACTTGAAATGATCATGGCGTTTGAGGGCAAGGAACCGAAGATCCATCCGAGCGCATTCGTGGCGCCGAATGCGACGATCATCGGTGATGTGGAAATCGGGCCGGATGCGAATATCTGGTTCAACGTGGTGATTCGCGCGGACGTCAACAAGATCTCGATCGGCGCGCGCACCAACATCCAGGACGGGGCGGTGCTGCACGTGGATCGCGACGCGCCGTGCACGCTTGGCGACGACGTCACCGTCGGCCACATGGCGCTCGTCCACGGCACCACTGTTGGCAACGGCACCCTGGTGGGCATGAAGTCTGCGCTGCTCAGTAGGTCAGTAGTCGGCGAAGGCTGCCTCATCGCGGCGGGCGCGGTAGTGCTCGAAGGCCAAGAAATCCCGGAAAAAACCCTGGCAGCGGGCATCCCGGCGAAGGTTAAGCGCGAGAACGACCGGGAGTTCATCACCCATGCCGGTCGCTACGTCGAACTATCTAAGAAGTACCTTTAGCCAAGTCCAGGGGGTGCGCGCTCAGCTGAGCAAGTGAGAGTGCGTGGGTGATGGTGCGCAGCGTTTCCAGCTCGGGGCGCAGCACGCGGAGGGCGACGTCGCCGTGGAAAGCGTCGGTAAGCCGTGCTCGCAGTGTGGCGCGGTTGGCTGGGTCGGTGAAGTACGCGCCGGAGAACAGGATTTGGCGGGGACGACGCTCTGTGGTGAGGAATTCGATCCACTCGTCCACAGTGAGGTCGCGGTCTGGCACCTTGATGCCGGTGGCCGAAATGTACGCGGCGGCGGTGACGTTCTCCGAGAACAGCACGAACACGTCCTCCTGCAAGATGTCTTGTTGAATCTCGGCGAGTGCGATCGCGGCGGCGGCGTTGCAGGCGATAGTGGGGACGTGGAACTCGAACTCGAGGCGGTCGCGGATCGCGGCGAAATCGTTCCAGTGGAGCGAGGCGGCGCTGAGAGCGATGCTCTTGATCGGCACCGTAAAGTCACCCTTCAGGCGGTAAATCGCCGCGATGATGTATTCGAGAGTGTCTGCGCAGACGTGATTCTTGGCGAACTCGCTGACCGTCACCTCGCGCACCATTCGGCCGCGCGAATCGTAGCAACCAATCACGGCGTCATCGCCATCCAGCGCCACGCCCACCAAAACAGCAGGCCAGGTAGCAAGTTCGAGTGGAACCACCGGGCGGCCCGGGCGGGCGGTGTTGACCAGATCACGACGCTCGCGCACCAAACCGACCGAGGACAGTGCGCTGACGGCGCGCGTGATCGTCGGCTGGGACAGGCCTGTGACCTTCACCAGATCGCCACGACCGACATGCGGATTGCGCCGCACATGGTGTAGCACCTGTGCAGCCGGAGTGGCTGGTTTCTCAAAAATCTGACCGAACGCGAGTTGCATGGTTGTGAAAGTTAAATTCTGATCGATGAGATTGCTATTGTTATGGAAAGTCTATCTGAGCTGGGGTAACGCTATAGGGAAAGATGGCAGGGTTCACAGTGAACCTTGGCGAGCCAAGAACAGCTGGGACGATTTTATAACATTTGCTCCAGCCGTGCTACACAATTGCCTGCATTTAGTTACACTGGTCGCTTATGAGCAGGCAAAACCCCTCCCTTCTCGATGTCACCTGTGAGGCATACGTCTTGGATGTCGCGAAACTCTCGCCCACCGACGCCACCGCCTGGGGAATTCCCGGCCACGAGCACGAGCTCCAAGACTTCTCACCCGCCTACTGGGACGACCTCGCCGGCCTGGCCCGCGACCTGCTCGCCGACGTAGATGCCTTCGACGACTGCACCGATGACAGCGACGACGAAGACGACTTCGACAGCGCCGACCACATCACTGCCGCCATCCTCCGCGACCGCCTCGGCCTCCAACTCGACTTGCACCACCGCGCCGAATTCTATGGTCAGCTCAACAACATCGCCTCTCCTGTGCAAACCATTCGCGACACCTTCTCCCTCATGGAAGACCAGGAAGCGATCCGCGCCCGCCTGGCCGGTGTCCCCGCAGCCCTTGACGGCTACCGGGAATCCCTGGCTCTCGCTGCAGGTCAAGGCCGGGTAGCGGCCCTGCGTCAAGTGGAACTACTCATCGCTGAATGTGGCAACATGGGCGGATTCCTGCATGGCCTCGGCGCGCCCGAAGCCGAAGCTGACACCGCCGCGCGCGCCTTCGGTGAACTCGCCGACTGGCTCTCCGCCGAACTCGCCGGCGTTGCCCCCGCGTGCGATGCCGTCGGCCGCGAACGCTACGAACTGTTCTCTCACGAGTTCCTCGGCGCCAAAGTCGACCTCGACGAAGCCTATGAATGGGGACTCGACGAACTCGCCCGCATCACCGCTGAGCAGGAAGCCCTCGCTCGGGAGCTGTATGGCAACGGAACGACCGTGACCGAAGCCATCGCCAGGCTGAATGCGGAAGAGGAATACACGATCCGGGGCGTCGATAAGCTGCGCGACTGGATGCAGGCCGTGGCGGATCGCGGCGTGGCCGAGTATGGGACGCCCCCGATCGAATGCTGCATCGACCCCGCCGGCACCGGTGGCATTTTCTACACCCCGCCCGCGCTCGACGGCACCCGCCCAGGCCGCATGTGGTGGTCCGTCGCTCCAGGTGAAGACACCTTCCATACCTGGCAAGAACTCACCACGGTGTACCACGAAGGCGTCCCCGGCCACCATTACCAAATCACCGCCGCGCTGCAGGCACCGCTCAACCTGTGGCGACGCGTCGTCTGCTGGAACTCCGGCCACGGCGAAGGCTGGGCGCTCTACGCCGAAAACCTCATGGAGCACACCCCAGCCACGCGCATGGGGCTTCTCGACGCCCAACGGCTGCGAGCAGCACGCGTCGCACTCGATATCGGGGTGCACCTCGGCAAAAAGAACTGGGATGCTGCATATGCGCGCAACTTCCTGCGCGAAAACTGCTCGCTCAGTTCTGCTGCTTTGGAATTTGAGATCAACCGATACCTCGGCTGGCCAGGGCAAGCGCCGTCCTATGCGCTGGGGCAGCGACTCTGGGAGCAGATGCGGGACGAATCCGGGCTGCCACTATCCGAGTTTCATACGCGGGCGTTGTCTTACGGGTCGATCCCGCTGGGGTTGCTGCGCGAGATGATGCGGGGCTAGTTCTTGCGTGATTCTGGGGTGATTCTCTGGTGATTCCAGCTATGTGAAACCAGCTATTGGGAGTAGAACCTATGCTACTGAGCTAGTTTTAGGGGAGGTATCGCATCTGCAGCTCCGAATAGCTGGTTCTACATAGCTGAGTTAGCGCCGCTTGAGCAGCTTCGGCAAATAGCCCGCCACCAAGAGGATCGCGATCAAGCGGATGACCTGGATCGCGGCGATGGCCGGGCCGGCCCCGAACTCGTCGGTAAGCGCCAGCACGGTCTCTAGCGCGCCGGGGCTGGAGGCGAGGTAGGCCTCGAAATAGGTGAGGTCGAGCCACCACATCAGGCCGATCGCGGTGATCGCGCAGGCGCCGAGCAGGAAGAAGATGAAGGCGAACGTTGCTGGTAGCTGGCGTGCGAACAATTTGAGCGCGGGGATCGAGAGCGCGCCGCCTGCGACCCAGCCGATGGAGACGAACGTTGCGATCTTCAGCTCCGCCGGTAGCGCGATTCCTGGGATGAGCTGAGCGGCGAGGATCGTCAGGAGCATCGGGCCGAGGATCGTTGGGGCGGGGAGCCTGAGGAGCTTGCCGAGCGGCTCTCCGGCGATCACGATCACGGCGATCGCTATGAGGGGAACTAGCTGGTAGGGGACGTTATGGTGTTCGACTGCGCCGCGGGGCACGTCCATGAGGGGCACCAGCAGCGGCAGGGAAATCGTGACCGTGAGCAGCCGCAGGTACTGGGTGAGCGTGACATAGCGATAGTCCGCCCCCATGTCATGAGCCAGCATTGGCATGACCGAAGCGCCGCCGGCCAGCATGGACAGCACACCCGTTTCGCGGGAGATCGCCTTTTCCGAGCGGGCAAGCAGCAGGCCACCGACGATGCCGATGCCAATTGTGATCGCAGAGACCGCCAATCCCGGGAGGACATAGTGGGCGAGTTCGCGCGGGTCAGCGGCAACAATCGGGGCGGCCGCCATGATGGCAATCAGGCTGCGGCCGAGGCGTTTGAGGAGTGGGTGAATCGGTAAGTCCTGGCCCGTGTACAACGCGATGCTTGCCGAACCTACAATGGCAGCCAGAATCCAACCGGCCGGCACATGGAGCCAGTCGAAGAGGAAACCGCAAGCGAACGTCGCCACGATTACAAATAGCCACCGAACATACACCCTAAGGAGCTTACGTGAGTGAGTGGGCCATCCTCATCGTTGGATCGATCGCAGCCGGCTGGGTTGACGCCATGATCGGAGGCGGTGGCCTCATTCTCATCCCGCTCATCATGGCTGTATTTCCGGCAATGGCGCCGGCCGCTGTGGTGGCCACGAACAAGGTCGCTGCGGTGACGGGCACAGCGTCGGCGGCGTGGACGTACGTGCGGAAAGTGCCGATTCCGCGCAAGCTTGCGCTGACGTACATTCCGCTGGCGGCGCTGTGCTCCGGTGGTGGCGCACTGGTTGCCTCGCTGATCGCCAAGGAGGTCATGCGGCCGCTGGTGATCGTGTTGATGCTGGTCGTTGGCACGATCGTGGCGCTCCGACCATCCTTCGGGCAAGCAAAGTCCGAGGAGAACCCCGTCATGTGGCGCCGGGTGGTGACACTGTTCGGCGTGGCCGCCATTGCGTTTTACGACGGCATCTTCGGCCCCGGCACCGGCATGTTCCTCATCATGGTCTTCACCGGCATCCTGTCCCAGGACTTTCTCGCCTCCACCGCCCTGACCAAGGTAGTGAACACCGCGACAAACCTCGGCGCGTTAGTGGTGTTCGCCCTGGGCGGGCACATCTGGTGGGAACTGGGCCTGACCCTCGCCGTGGCGAATGTGATCGGTGCGCAGCTCGGCGCGCGCACGGTGCTCGGCGGCGGCACGCGGCTCATTCGAATCCTATTACTGGTGATGGTCGTGGTGATGAGCTCTTACCTGGCGTGGCAGCAGTGGGGCTAGCACTCGCGCTGGATGTCCTGTTCCAACCGTGGGCCGTGCTCGCGTACGCCTTGTGTATTGCGGTGATGGCGCGCAAGCCCTGGCTCGTGCTCGGAGTGGCTGGGGCAGCATTGACGACGCACTGGCTCAAGCCACTATTCGCCGTGTCACGGCCTTCTGGTGGGGCGATCGCGGAAAGTTCTTATTCCTTCCCAAGTGGACACGCCACTGCCGCGGCCGCTCTGGCTGGCTTGCTGATACTGGTGTGGCCTCGCTGGTGGGCGATTTCCACGGGAGTGCTGCTTGCTTTATTGGTTGGCTGGTCCCGGGTCCATCTTGGCGTGCATCGACCGGTGGATATTGCCGCAGGTTATGCGGTGGGGGCTGCGTGGATGTATGTTTTACACCTGCTCCGGGGTGAACAGATCCTCGATGTGGCAGTCGAAGAACCGAGCCAGATCAAAGGCCAAGGGCAGGGACGGGTCGAAGCGCCCCTTCTCGATGGAAATGATTGTTTGGCGGGAGACGCCTAGGGCGTCGGCAAGCGCCTGCTGGGAGAGTCCGCGCTGCTTGCGGGCTTCGGGGAGGTAGTTGCGCAACGCTAGCTGCCCTTCCTTTGTGCTACGAGGTAGCGAACGCCGAAGCTGGCCATGTTGAGCAGTAGCAATCCGAGCAGGAGGTGCTGTGTCGGTAGCTCGACTCTGCCGATGGAAACGACGGCGGTGAGCAGGCCTAGGGTTAGGAGGTTGTCTGTGGCCATTCCGCTCAAGGCTTCATTGGCCCAATGGCTTTCTATGCTCTCTTCGACGCGATCGGCCCGCCCCGCGACCGTGCTGAGGTCTACCAACAATGCCCACGCCGCTGTGGCTAGCACTGGAGCCGTGCACGCTGCAGTGATCAGGATGATCAGCAACGAATCGACCTGTGGGGTGCGCCAGGATGCGATATAGCCGAGCGCTACGGCGACGGCTAGGCCGAGAATCGTCGAAAGGCTCAGGAGAATGGGAGTGGGGTGACCGCCACGCATCGTGCCGAACTTGGTTTTCATACCTCCAGCGTAGATGTAAAGCGTGCTTTACGTCAAGGGTGTTTTACATCGAGCTCGAGACTTTTCGCAAGCCGTTCTCATGATCCCATTCCCACTTAGTCATGAGATGGTCTTTAAAGGAGAATTTTTCGATGAAATACTTGTCTGAGCTGGTGATGGGAGCGAAACGAACTTCGTCTGACAACCAAAGGGGCCACTCGAATCCGTGGGGCGACAGATCGCCATCAACACTCTTTGCGAAATAAGATCCTGGAGGTAGGCGCTTAATTTTTAGGATCTTGACGATTGGTGAATTGTTCTTCATTCCCGATATTACGCGAAAATCCAGGTCATATAATACGCCGGACATGGGACCTTCGTTCCGAATAATAACGGCCCATTCTCTAGATTCATCACGCTTTGCGCTTGTAGCGTACCATGCTTGGATACTTGCAGCCATGGCGCGAAGGTTTTGCTCTTTTTCCTCCTCTACCTGGTCATTAGCAATTCTTTTGGCTTCGCGGGAAATGCCATTGGCTTGTCTCGATACAAGTAGTGCTGCGAACGCAAAGCCTGCACCGAGGACTGCGCTGATTGCCCCAAGAAAATCAATAATATCTTTAATGTCCATTTTTGAAGATCCTTTGAGATGGTGAAAGACTCTACTTTTGATTCAACCGGATAAGCTCGGAAATTTCCTGTCGAAGTGTCTTTTCTAAGGCAGAGGGGTAACCGGCATAAGAAAACGAGCCGTTCGTGTTTTTGCCCTTTAGAACGACAAGACCGATACTGTACCCATAGTTGGTGGGGAGCTTGCCGTTTGGCGAGTTTTCGAGAACTTCCTGTTCCACCAAGATGGTTGTAATTTCACGAACGTTTCGAGTTCCAATGATTTCCTGGTAGGAAGTCGGATCATCTTCCTCCCACTTCTTGAGGAACTTTGTCAGTGAACGTGCCTCTCCAGAGGGGGACATGAATGATCCAAGTGTTAAGACCGCGGGCCGTAAAAGGAATGGAAACATCGAAGCGATGGTAGCCAGTAGTGGTGGTCGAGAGCCTGGGTCTGGAAGCTGAGTCGGAATAGTTATACGAATGTCAAGTGCCCCGACAGTCGAAGACTCAATAAGGGAATCGAGTGTGACATGTTGATCGACTAGACATGAGCGTAGTCCAACGCAATCGCATGGGCGACGAGAATCGCCCGAGTATTTTTCGCAAAAGTTCGCGCGTGCACTTCTGTGTAGACGGTCGGTTTCCCAGAACGTGGATCCGTCGTCGGGTAGTCGTAATAGCACTGGCTTTCTATTCGCCAGCTCACCGTTTAATCGGTTGCCATGAAGCACTTGCATGCCGATGTCGGTGAGGATCTGATCTTTCATTCTGTCGTTGCGTTTCTGAATACGCAATTCATCGAGGTTGGAATTGAAGCGATGGTAGGCACCGTCAATCTCGATCGCTAGGAGCAGCTGCCTCGAGTAGATGTCGACAATTGCGATATCGATGTGCCCAGAACGGATTAGAAGTTGGGAATCGGCATCATCCTCGAATAATTCGAGGATTGGCGTACCGTCGATCTCCAGGGAATGCAATGGCACATGCTGTAAAACTGCTTGGTCGCGTAGGTTTTCAAGGTAGTCGACAACGGCTAGCTCGCCTGCTGACTGCAGTGATTCGTTCTTAAGTTGAAAACGGTACCGTTGATCGAAAACGGACTCAATGTTTGTTGGCTTAATACCGTACTTTTGGTGTCGTCCTTGTATGCCGAAGTGGACATATTCCACGAGTCGGCGAATATACAAATGTTGTTTACCTGGGTCGTCCGCCAGTGCCACAGGAATCATTGGCTCATGCGACTCGCCATACAGTGCAAGTTGGGTGGCTGTCTCCATTAGCTTTGTGGAGACCACAACATGTAATTCTTGCTTTGCGCGAGACACCGCGACATTAACCAAATTCCGTCCCTGCGACCAAGGCCATCGCCAGCTTCCGTCTTCCACTGGCAAGAGGTAAACAACATCGAATTCCTGACCTTGTGATCGGTGGACGGTCAACGATTTTGGACTTACGGTCAATTGGGTAAAGGATCCCTCGGCTGGTAGGTCGCTAATCCTAGTAACGGATTGAGTCTCTTCGTTGATGATCGCCGCTAAGTGGTCCATCTGTTTGCGGAACGGAGTAAGAAAGCAGATCGTTCTTCCTGCCTCCAAATGCCTACGTATATCTGGCATGAGATCATGTCGCAAGATTGCCATTTGTTTTCTATTGACAGCAGAGGAATACACCGGATCGTCGGCGGTTAGCTGTTCAAAATCTTTGTGGAATTCCGACTCGCGGTAGTCTCCTTGATAACAAGTGACTCGAATGGGGATTTCGGCGCCTTCCGAGCAAAATCCTGAGGTATCCGTACGAATGTCAAGTTGATTCCGGTAGATCTCAGTATTGCAGAAATTAATGATGCCAGGGTGACAGCGATAATGCTCATTGAGAAACGTGCGGTCTGGAGTGATTTGTGCAGCCCCAAAAATCTCGTAGCAGGCAGTAAGGAAGCTATGGTTAGGCTGTTTCATGTCGAAAACTGGGTACGAAACATCTGGGATAGCTTCTGACACGATCGGAGGCAATTGATTTTCGTCTCCAACTAAAACGATTGATTTTGCGCAGCTTAACGCAAGGATTCCGAGCATCGAATTCGTTTGGGAGCTTTCGTCCATGATGACTAGGTCGAACTTTTTATCAGGATCTGCGCCGTCGGCGAAGCACTTCTTGATTGAATGTAGGGTACTTAAAACTATTGGGTAGTCGGCTAGAAAATCATCATGGGAAACAGAAGCCTCCCAGCCCTTTCGGTATTGTCCCGAACCCAGTGTTCCTAGGGATCCAGCTCGATATTCGATAGAAGAATCAGTCGAGAACTTCCACATTCCGTCGCCATCTTTGCGGGGTAGTTCCAATTCTCTACGGATGCCAGAGTGTCCGAGTTTCGCTACTCGAGCAGATATCCCCGACAGTACTTGACTGCTAGTAGCTAGATCATCGGCCCTTTCAAGAACCTCTAAGACGTTGGAAATAGCAGTGTTGTTACTTGAAACAATTGCCACTGTCTTATTCTGATTTGCGACGAAAGCTGCAATGCGTGAAATTGTTAGGGTTTTTCCAGTTCCAGGAGGCCCTTGCACAAAAGACACTGGGAAATGTGTAGCATTCGCGACAGCGGTGAGCTGGGAGTCGTTAAGCATTCGCTCTGAGCCAAAAATGACGGACTGTTCTTGGCGAAGCTCATCTAACAGTTGGTTGCGTTGGCTGACGATGTCCTCGGCAGGAGGTGGTAGCCCCTGACCAGTAAGGAATGCCCTTAATAAATTGGGCCCATTGTTCCAGGCGAGGTCTTGCTTAAGAAAGTGTTCGTAGTACCATAACACTGAGTATGGAGACTGCTCGAATGGAGCATCCTCCTCTTTAGATTTTGTGAGGCCGCTGATCCGTGCGGATTCGGTGAAATAGTTGATTAGATGTTCGAGTTTCGAATCCATTGCTACTCCTCCGGTATTGGTCATATCTCTAGGTTATTGCTGGTTAACGAATACTTCTCTTTGTCCGCGCCGTCGCGGGCGCAGTCCACGGATCCTCCGGCCAGGGATGCTTCGGATAGCGGCCGCGCATGTCGGCACGCACCCCTTGGTAGGGGCCGGACCAGAAACTCTTCAGGTCATCGGTCACGGCTAGTGGTCGGCCAGCCGGGCTGAGCAGGTGAAATTGCACCTTTACGCCACAAAATTCCGGTGATTCAGCGAGCCCAAAACACTCCTGCAGCTTTACCTGACACACGGGGCGTCCAGTGTCGTAGTGCAGGTGGTGGGTGTTTCCGCTGGGTACGAGCAAGCGTTCGGGCGCGAGTTCACCTAACCGGGCAGCCTCGGGCCAGGGGAGGAGTGGTTGCAAGGCATCTGCGCCCACTTTTAGTGAAGAGCCGAGCCATTCTTCAACTCGCTGCACCAAGGCCTGGTCAGACATATCGGGCCAGGGCGCACCGAGATGCGTGTGCAGGAAAGCGAGGCGATCTCTCAGGGAGGTGAATGATTCGGAGAATTCGAGGAAGTCCAGCCCGTTGCTGCGTACCGCGTTGGCCAGGGCTGTCCGCACTTGGGAGGACTCCAAGCGAACCGGCGTCGTCGAGAGCGTGATCGCCCCTGCTCGTCGCACGCGCACGCCCTTGATCTTTCCGTTTTCGACCGAGACGGAGTCCTCCTCAACGATCGGCAACACCGACAGTGCATCCGCCTCGGAAAGCGCAGCCGCCGCCCGAATCACGCCACCAGTGGCCGACCGTGTGACGGAAGCGCAAGCAATCCACTCATCGTGTAGGTCGGAAAATACCGCCCGGGTGCCGGAAGCCAAGAGGTAGGTATTGGGAGCGACTCGTCGGCCGATCCATTCCGGGTAGGCCAGCGCCGTGGTCAGACCCGGGTTGCGGGGGCCGGGAGATACCAATGCAGACAGTCGGCGCACTTCGCGGGCGGGCGCATGTAAAAGTGCAATATCTCCGGACGGTTGATCCGCAAGCGCCGCCACTGTGGCGACATCTCCGGTGGAGAGCAACGCTCGGCCAAGATGAGGCTCCAAGGGGAGCGCTGCCAGCTTGCGCCCCAGATCGGTGAGCTCGGGGTCGAGCGCGCCGAGCTCGCGCAACACTTCGGAAGCATCGGCCATCGCCGCAGCCGGCGGCTCATCCAGCATCGGCACATCAAGCGAGCCCCAGCAGTGCAGGAATAGCGCTGCCTGGGTGAGATCCGAGGAGAGAATCTCCGGCACCGGATAAGGCTTAAACGCCTCGTAATCGGCGGCAGAATAGGCGCGAATGACCATGCCGGGGCCTTCACGGCCCGCACGGCCAGCGCGCTGGTCCGCTGAGGACTTCGCGATCGACGAAGTCACCAAACCCGTCATCCCGCGAGCGCGATCGCGCCGGGGAACGCGGGCCAAGCCAGCATCAACCACAACGCGCACCCCGGGGACCGTGAGTGAGGATTCCGCCACGTTGGTCGCCACGATCACCCGCGGGCCCGAATCGGCCAATGCCAGATCCTGCTCCGCAGCGGTCAATCGGCCGTGCAGTGGCAGGGCGTTGATCTCCGAGCACACCCAGTTCACTTCCCGCACCCCAGGCACGAACACCAGCACGGAATGCGGTCCCACTTGGGCATCAGCAACGCGGGCCAGCGCGGAGTAGAAGGAACGATCCCCGGTCACTCGCCCCGGGATGGGCTGATACTCAATGGTTAGCGGGTGTGTCACCGCCGGGGTCTCTAAAATCGGGGCGATCAGGAGCTCAGAAAAGCGTGAAGCGTCGATGGTGGCAGACATAGCCACCACGGCCAGGTCCTCGCGAAGCTCCGCGAGCTCAAGCACCATTCCCAGGGCCAGGTCCGTGTCTAACTGTCGCTCGTGGACCTCATCAAATACGACGGCAGAGATGCCGTCGAGGAAAGGATCGCGCAGCAAACGGCGCAGCAGCACGCCCGGGGTCACAAATTCCACCAGCTCAGAGTGCTTTGATGAACCCCTGATGGAATAACCGATCGGCAGACCAGAAAGCTGCCCCAAACGGGACGCCGCCGCCCGCACGGCCACACGTCGAGGCGCCACGACAACAACGCGACCGCCGACAGCATTAAACACCGCCGGAGGCACGAGCGTCGTCTTACCCGTGCCGGGCGGTGCCTGAACGACCAACCTGTGGGCGTCGAGAAGCAGCGGTGCCAGCTCGCCGATCCGGGAACGGACCGGCAGCCCAGCGCCAATTTGGTCTAGATCAAACAAGCTTCTTCTGAATCTCGCCTGCAACCAAGTCGATGTCACCAATGATGGAGCGGTGTGCGCGTCGACGCTGCTCAGGGGTCATGAACTCGGCGTTGTCTACGGCCTTGTCCAGCTCGTCCAAACGCTCCTTGACATCGAGCACGAAGCCACGCGGCAGGTTCGCCTGCTCGGCGTTCTTACGCAGACCCGCGATGCGAGCCTTCAGGGTAGCGCCGTGGCCCGCGAACTGGGACATCTCGGCGGCAGAAACGCCGTGCTTCTGCGCGCGCTGCTTGGTCAGAGACTCCTGGATCTGGGTGGAAGCCTTGTAAATGAGTGGCAACAAAACCGGGGTGAGCATCCGGGCGACACCCACGTAGCGCTGCACGTTTGCCTTGTTAATCTTGCCGGCCTTGCGCTTTTCCAGCTCGGTCTTGGCGATCTTAAGCTCCTGCTTGCGACGAGCCTTGAGACCTTTCTGCTCCGCCTTCAGCAGCTTGTGCTCCTGCTGCGCGAGCAACTTCTGCTGGCGGGCGCGGTCCTTTTGAGCTGCCTTAACTTCAGCCTTAGCGCGAGTCTTAGCTGCCTTGACCTCGGCCTTGGTCTTGGCACGTGCCTTGCGGATCTTCTCAAAAACGCCCATGGTTTCTCCTTAATCGCAATATTTCTTGTCCCCAACCCTACCTGTCTTAGAAGTGGCGTTCATGGCAGAGTAATAAACGTGACTCATCCAAGCGATCTCGTCGGCTGCCGGTTCCGCGCTGTCCAACACGCCGCGCACCCCGAGATCGGCCCGAGTGAAGCTGGTCAGGCCCGCGCGCAGCGTATCGACGCCGCGATCGCCGCTGTCTATGCGCTCCTGCCGCAGTCACGGTCCATCGGAGATCGCACCTATTTCAACCGGGTTTCCGCTGCTCACTCGTACTTTGAGACCCTTGAGGCGATTGCCGCCGGGGACACCCTCATTACGGACGCGATGCTCGAGTGGGGCGACTTTGAAATCGAGGTGGATATCCTGGTCGCCTTCGATGGCGGTTACCTGCCGATCATGATCTCTAACCACCGCGCGGCACGGGTCGCGCCGGGTCGGGCGACGCCGTACCTGGCTGTGCCGCGATTGGGGCTCGGAGGGGTCCTGACCGGCGAGTTTAAGATTCGACATCACGCTTTGGATACATATCGGCTCGCGCTCGCCGGACGGGCTCTTTCTGAGATGGACCTGTCATGCGGCTATGGCGCGACGATCGGTCAGGATCGCACGCGGGCGTTCCTGGAGCCGCTGGCACCTTTAGATGAGGCGTTGGACCGGGCGCTGGTGGTGCCGACCCCGACGGGGCCGCGTCGCGTCAAGGAATGTGATTCCTGCCGGTTCTGGTCATTGTGCTCCTCAGCTTTGGAGGCCGCCGACGACATCTCCCTGCTGCTTCCGGGCGACCGCGCCAACCCGTACCGCGACAAGGGGATTACGACGGTGCAGGGGCTTATCGACGCCGACCTCGGCGAAGTCTCCCTGTTGGCCTCCGCATTCCGATCCGGTCACATCGTAGTTCCGCGTGGCGCGCTGCATGCTCCGCGCTTTGATGTGGAGCTGTTCATCGACCTCGAGGCTTACCTTGACCAGGGAGTTTACCTGTGGGGAGTCTATGACGGCTCGGCGTATCACGCCTTTACGGCGTGGTCGCTGTCCTCCGAATCGGACGCCTTTTTTGATTTTTGGTCATTCGTGACTTCGGCCCGCTCTGAAGCGTTGGCATCCGGGAAAACCTTCGGTGCCTTCTGCTACTCGAACCACGGTGAAAACCATTGGCTGCGCAGGTCAGTGGCCAGATTCGGTACTCCTGAGTTGGCCGCGGAGGTCGAAGAATTTATTGGCTCCGACTACTGGATCGACGTTTTCCGCCTGGTGAAATCTCAGCTCATCGGGCCATTCGGTTTGGGCCTGAAAGTAGTTGCCCCCGCCGCGGGATACAGCTACGGCGGAGACATTGATGGGGAAAGCTCCGTCAATTTGTTCCTGGAAGCAGCCGCTGGCTCAGATGTCGCGCGCGAAGAATTGCTGCGCTACAACGAGGACGACTGTCGGGCGACGGAAGCGGTGCGGACGTGGCTAGAGACCAGCGCTGGATTTGGCAATGCAAACTGACCTTTGACCGGTCATTTCGTCAATCTGCATAACCAAATTCGACATGGGCTAGTAATTCTCGCGCTTCTTCACCCAATTGATCACGGCATAGGTGATCGGCATCATGCAGATCTCGACGGCGGTCTTCCACAGAAAGCCGACGACGGTGTAATTCACGGTGTCGGAGAATGTCGTGATACCGATGACCGGGGCGGCGATGAGGCAGAAGATCAAGGTATCGCCGAATTCACCGACGACGGTGGATGAGATCAGACGCGCCCACAGGGACTTCTCGCCGGTCTTTTCTTTGATCTTGACCAGGGTAAATGCGTTGAGCAGCTGTCCGACTAGGTAGCCGGCGAGCGAAGCGAGGACGATCTGTGGGACCAATCCGAGGACGCCAGCGAAGGATTCTTGGCCTTCGTAGAAGTCAGCGCCCGGCAGCCCGATGGCGATATAGAAGGCAATGACAGCGAGGATCATGCCGACGAAACCGGTCCAGATCGCGTTGCGAGTGGCCTTGAATCCGTAGCATTCAGAGAGTACGTCGCCGATCACATAGGCGACGGGGAAGAGGAAGAAGGCACCATCGGTGATGATCGGGCCGAAGGCAACACCCTTTTGGGCGGTGATATTGGAGATGATGAAGATCGCCACAAACAGGGCGAGCAGCACCGGGTAGAAGGAACGTTGGACAGTGATGTGGCGGGGGGCATGAACGGACGCAGCGTTGGCTACGCCCTCCCCAGACTTAGAAGTGTTCACTAGCATTAACTACCATGATCGGACGCTATGCCCCAAGCCCGAGTGGTGACCTCCACTTCGGAAATCTGCGCACCGCCCTGCTCGCGTGGTTGTTCGCGCGTTACGACGGCGGTTCGTTTCTCCTACGGGTCGAAGATGTTGACACCGGCAGGTCTTCCCGTGAATCCGCACAGCGCCAGCTCGAGGACCTGGCCGCCATTGGCCTGGACTGGGATGGTGATGTGTTGTATCAATCCACCAGGTCAGCCGCATATGCGGCGGCATTAAATCAGCTGCCGACCTTCGAATGCTATTGCTCTCGCAAGGACATCCAGGAGGCATCGAGAGCCCCGCACGCCATCCCGGGGTCGTACCCTGGCACGTGCCGTGATGGTGGCGTACCCTCTGGCCGGCCGCCTGCGTTGCGACTGCGTTCTGAGGTGCGTGAATTTACCGTGCACGACTACTTCGCCGGCTCGTATACCGGCGAAGTGGATGACATGATTCTGCGCCGCGGCGATGGTGACTGGGCCTACAACCTGGCCGTGGTGGTGGATGATGCCTTTCAGGGCGTCAACCAGGTAGTGCGCGGGGATGATTTGCTCTCCTCCGCCCCAAGGCAGGCTTATCTAGCTTCACTTTTAGGTCTGCCGGTTCCTGAGTACGTCCACGTTCCGTTGGTGCTCAACAAAGAAGGCAAACGCTTAGCCAAGCGCGATGGCGCAGTGACGCTGCGAGAGATGGATCTAGTGGAAGCGAAGGAAAGACTCGCGCTATCGATCGGGCTTCAACCGGCATCGCCGGCCGGGCTTTTGGAACAGTTCGACCCCGCAAAGTTGTCCCGAGAAGCGGTGGTGTTCGAGTGATTCGGGGACGGACCGTCGATAAGCACGGGCGCTGCGAGCACTACCACTCCGAGCTTGACGTAGTGGCTAACAAGTGCGCGACCTGCGGGGAGTATTGGGCGTGCTACCAGTGTCATCAGGAGTCCGGGCATGCGTTTGGGGCGATGCCTCGAGACGAAAAAGCCGTCATGTGTGGCGTGTGTGGCCACGAGATGACGGCTGCGGAGTACGCGGATAGTTGCCCGAAGTGTGGTGCTCAGTTCAATCCGGGCTGCAAGCTACACGCTGGAATCTATTTCGCGGATTAGCTGCTGGACGCGGGTGTCGATGTCATCGCGAACCAGGCGCATGCGCTCCATGCCGGTGATGCCATCGTGGGAAGGTTCCACGGTGACCCAGCGCTCGGTGTTGCCTTCTACCTGGGCGTCTTCGCCAAGGACGATGACGCGGTCGGCTTCAGCGAGAAGGGCTGGATCGATCGGTTTTGGCACACCAGCAGACATGTCCGCGCCGACCTCAGCAATCGCCGCGACGGACTCCTGATTGAGCTTGGTGCCCGGCTTGGTGCCTGCGGAATGGATCTCCAGGCGATCGCCGGCGTACTTCTCGGCCAGGGCAGCGGCCATTTGGGACTTGCCGCCGTTGCCGACGCAAATGAACAAAACCTTCTTCATTTAGACCTCCTGGGAGAATAGGCGTGGCTTTAGCCACTTCATGACGTAAACAAGCGCGACCAGCACGGGGACTTCGATCAACGGCCCAATGGTTCCAGCTAGCGCCTGACCAGATGCCGCGCCGAAAGTGCCGATGGCAACGGCGATGGCAAGCTCAAAGTTATTGCCTGCTGCGGTGAACGCAACAGAAGCCGATTGCGCGTAGCCCATCCCGGACTTCCAGGAGGCCAGCGTGGCAATGAAAAACATGCCGATGAAGTAGGCAAGGAGCGGGATCGCGAGGCGAGCCACGGCCCACGGGTTCTCTGCAATGTGCTCGCCCTGCAGGGCGAAGAGCAGCACGATTGTGTAGAGCAAACCCAGCAAAGCGAGGGGAGAAATGGCGGGAATAAAGGTGTTTTCGTACCAGGCACGACCCTTGAGCTTCTCGCCGAGAACGCGGGACAGCACGCCGAGGAGCAGTGGGATGCCCAAGAAGACCAGTACCGAGGAAACGATGGCCCAGAAGGAGAATTCGGCCGAGGTCGTCGGCAAGCCCAGCCAGCTTGGGAGTACCTGCAGGTAGAACCAGCCGAGGATGCCGAACATCAAGACCTGGAAGACGGAGTTGACGGCCACGAGCACCGCGGTGGCTTCGCTGTCCGCACACGCGAGATCGGACCAGACGAGCACCATGGCGATGCAGCGTGCGAGGCCAACGATGATCAGGCCGGTGCGCAGTTCAGGCTGGTCGGGGAGGAAGATCCATGCCAGGGTGAACATGAACAGTGGCCCGACGATCCAGTTGAGGATGAGGGACACCGTCATGAGGCGACGGTCGGACGTGATTTCGCGGGTTTTGTCGTAGCGCACCTTCGCCAGCGGGGGGTACATCATGACCAGCAGGCCGATGGCGATGGGGATGGAGACGCTGTCGATTTGGTAGGAGTTCAGCGCGTCGGCAATGCCGGGTACGGTGTTGCCGAGCAGAAGGCCGAGGCCCATGGCCAGGAGGATCCAGACGGGCAGGAAGCGGTCGAGGAATGACATTCTTTCACCTTTTATTGAAGTTTATCAATATGTTAAATGTCCTATCGAGCACTGTCAATATATACTGAGTGCATGGAATGTTGTTCGCTGTGTGATGGCCCCCTCTCGGATGGGGAGGCCGAGAGGCTCGCGGCGCTGTTCAAAGTACTCTCCGACCCCGTCCGATTGCAGTTGCTCTCCGAAATCGAAGCCGCCGGCTGCGGCCCGCTCACCGTCAATGACCTAGTCGGGCGCACCTCACTGTCTCAGCCGACCGTCTCGCACCACCTCAAGCTGCTTACCGACGCCGGGTTGCTCCGAAAGGTACGAGTCGGGCGAAGCGTGCTCCACGAAGTGCAGCCGGAACCGTTCAAAGAGCTGCAAAAGGTACTCGACCTCTCCTAGTCGATTAGGGAGTCACCACCAATTTGCCGCGAGCTCCGCGTTCGGCATCGATGAAACTGTGATTGACCATCGTGTATGTTCCCGCTTCAGGGAACGTTGCTTCCACGAAGCCGCCCTGGGCTGCGCTGAGGTCCAGTGCTTGACCGCCACCAGTTTTCGGCCCAGCTAGACCAGGGGTAGTGCCATCCAACAAGGTATAGGCGCCTTCCTTGTACATCGTGTGGAATTGTCCGCCCACGATGTGAAAGCTCAACGGGCGATTCGGCCCGGCGTCGAGGAGCCAAAAACGAGCCGTTTCGCCAGCTTTCAATTGCAGGGGAGTGGCCACATACTGGTCTTCCCAGCCATTGAACACCACAGCGTCAGGCTCGCCTGCGGCCAGCTTGGCTGGGTCAACCGGGTTGTCTGACGTGCCGTCCAGGCCGTAAACCTCAGATTGCACCAGCAAAAATTCCTGATCCACTGGAGCTAGACCCGGTGGATCAATAATTACCGCACCGAACATGCCCGCGGCCACGTGCATAGACATCGGCATTGTGCCGCAGTGGTACAGCCAAATGCCAGCATGGTTGGCGCGAAAATTGTATTCCAGCTGTTCCCCAGGATTAATCGACTTCATCGTCTCATCTGGGGACACTTGCCCAGCATGAAAATCAATGGAATGCGCCATGGTGCCGGAGTTGATGAAGGTGACGCGAAACTCGTCGCCGACTTTGCCACGCAGAATCGGACCTTGAATCCCGCCATTGAAAGTCCAGCGGCCACGGCCGTTGATTTCCGTTTCCTGCACATCGATGGTCACTTCGTGCACCTTTGCTGCCGGAGCGGGCTCGAGGGAGGCGTCTACCAGGGCTGACTCTGGCGCCTTGGGCTGCTGCTTAGCAAAGCCTGCGCTGGAGCCACCCGGATTATTGTGGTCTGCATTGCCATCGACGTTGATCTGGAGAGTCATTCCCTGCATGCGATGACCTGCTATCGAACACCATGCTTCTTGGGATGTTGTGATAATGCCAGCATCAACGGTGGTGGTCGCGCCGGGCTGAAGTCTGCCGGAAGTAGCACCAGATTCTAAAACGAGGTCATGTATCTGGCCGTCATGATTAGCAACGTTGAGGATGAGCCGGTTGCCTTTGGGAACGTCAATAGCATTTGGGCTAAACGCCATGCCGTGAATCATGATGTTCACAGTGGTGGTTTGACCGGTAGCCATGGTGGCAGAATCGGATGTCGGTGAAGGTGGCACACTTGTGCCACCACTGAACAGCACTGCGAGCGCAGTCAGTGTGGCCACCCCGGCGGTTATTTGATTCCACCGTGGTGCCTTGTGTGGCTCGGGTCCTTCGGATTCCTTCAATAGCACTGCCTTTTGGGTCTTCACGGCAAATGGCATAGCCACCAAGAACCAACCTAAAGCTCCACATACCAACAAGGAAGCAACTACCTTGAGCCACGAGTTGGTGCTGTAGATCCAGATCAGCAGACCGCCATTGATCACGGTGGAACGAAACAGTGCGCCCTGGTTCATTGTGTACATTCCTGCGCGTACCGCTGCGGGTCCGCCGCCAATGGTAGATGGCAAAACGTAGCTCATCGTGCCGATCAGCAACTGTGCAGCGAATCCAACGAGGAGACCCAGCGTGGGCAAGGTGGATCCAAAAGCAAAAACGAGCAGGGATCCGATCAGCCAGAATTGGCTGAACAGTGCTGAAAGCGCAGCGAAAGAGAGTCGGTCTCGAGGATTGAGCAGGACTCGAAATGCGCTGAAAAGGAAGCCCGTCAAGGCCAGCGCCCATCCCGCGGTATAGATGAGTAAACCTGCCTGTGCGCCACGTCCGGTGAGGCTGCCGATAATCCCAATGACCAGCCCAATGGATAGAAGGTGCAGCGCGGGTTTGGTGTAGTCCCGCACGATCTGGGTGCGCCACATCGCTGGAAAGAGTACCGCTAGGCTGCCCAGTGCCGCGAAGCCAACAAAGCCACCGAAGTTCAGTAGTAAATGTGACTCCAGTAGTCGACTTGGCCAGGGGTCAGGAAGTGAAAACGCCATAGCGCCACCGAAGACTGCGCCCACCATGAGCGACAGTGCGGAGAGTAGATATGCCTGCACGGAATGAGAAAAGCGCTTGTCGCTCTGGTAGAGGCTCAGGAGGAAGCCGAAATGCCAGATGAGGGCAAGGATCACGCCACCTGCGCCGATGGCGGTGACAACTGGCAGCCCACTGAGCTGGCCGAGGATAATCGCCATGATTGCTGAGTTGAGCAGATAAAAGCGCCAAACGGTGTGCTCTCGCTGGGAATCTGACACAGCGGAGTGGAGCCATTTTTCGGTGAAGTGTCCGCTCCAGAGCATGACTGAGTTGGTCAGTGCACCCAGGGTGAATAGATGGATCAGAATCCATCGAAACTGTGGCAATACGGGGTGAATGAGTCCGGCAATTACCAACGCAATCAGCCACCACGTGACAAACTTGCTTGCTTTGCTGTGCCAGGAGCGCGGGCGAGCAGACTTAATCATGACTTTAATTTACATGTTTAAATCCTACGGTTCCACACTTGGTGATCTAGGAAGCTGTTCTGGTCTGGCGCCACAGCACTAACCCCAGTCCAACTATCAGTAAAGCCAAGGTGGAAAGCCACATCGTAAATTCGAACCAGCCCAGCTGGAACATGTGCCCGGAGAGCCAGCCAACCACGGAACTGCCTGCGTAGTAGTTGAAAATGTACATGCTGGAAGCTTCTGCGCGGTGGGATTTTGCAAGTAGTCCCACCCAGCTTGAGGAGGTGGAGTGCAGGGCAAAGAATGCGGCGGTGAAGACGAACAGTGCTACCAACATCACAGGCAAAACATGTGTGTTCATCAGGGGGATGGGGATTAAGAGTAAAACTGTGGACCAACAGGCGACCGGTCCCGGTCCGTATCTTTTCACCAGTGTTCCTGCCCGTGCGGAACTCCAGGTGCCAGCCAAGTACATGATGAACAGCAATCCGACGATGCCCTCGGACAAGCCAAAGAGTGAGATCAATCGAAATCCGAGGTAGTTGTACACGGAGACGAAAACGCCCATCGCCAGGAATGGCATGATGAACAGCATGGCTAGGCGGGGATTCTTCCAGTGATTAAGCATCGCCTGTAGCTCGGTGCCGAAATGTAAATCCTTGGGTCGGAAATTCTGCTGTTTGGGCAAAAGAACCAGCACAAGCACTGCCATGGACAGGGCGAATGTGGCGTTGATGCCCATGGCCCAGCGCCAGCTGGCAAACTCCACGATTCCGGAGGGGATGAGGCGGCCGATGAGTCCGCCGACTGAGTTTCCGGCGATGTACAGTCCCATCGCGCGGGAGAGGTCTTCGCGGTGAATTTCCTCGGATAGCCAGGTCATTGCGACCGCCGGCGTGCCGGCAAAGAACATTCCTTGGAGTGCGCGGATGCCAATGAGGAGCGCGGGGCTGGATACGAACGGGATCGCCAGTCCGAGGAGGCTGGCGGCCAGGAGAGAAATGACGAGCACGCGACCGCGACCGAATTTCTCGGACAGGATTGATGCAGGTACTACGCAGATCGCGAGCATTCCCGTGGCGGCGGAAATAGTCAGCGCTGCCGTCGTGGGGGTGATATCAAACTCACTGCTCAGAGTGGGGAGGAGTGCTTGGGTGCAATACAGGCCGTTGAACGTGGCCAGGCCGACAGCGAGCATGGCCAACGTTGCTCGTTGATATGTCGATTCGCCTCTTCGCATGCCCGCCATACTGCTATTATATACCTAAACTAGAAGTGTATCCCGAAAAGTGATTCGGAGAATGAATTGAATCTTTCTACTGTCGACATCGCGAGCTTCCTCGCAGTCGCCGAATCGGGCCACCTCACGGAAACTGCCGCCGCGCTGGACGTTCCGCAACCGACTCTCTCCAGGCGCATCGCCCGACTCGAAGAAGAGCTCGGCGCCACCCTCTTTGATCGCGTCGGCCGATCGCTGCAGCTTAACGCCCGTGGTCGGGCATTCCAGTCCTATGCCCGTGACATCATGACTGCCACCGATGCCGGCTCCCGCGAGGTTCACCGCCTCATGGACCCCGAGCGCGGCACCGTTCGCATAGGCTTCATGCACTCCCTGGGCACCTGGCTCATCCCCTCCCTCCTGCGCGAATACCGCGCCCGCTTCCCCCAAGTCCAATTTGAACTGTGCCAAGGTCCGGCGCGCGACCTGGAAAACGCCGTGCTTATCGACGACCTCGACCTCGCCTTCGTTAGCCCGGCGCCAGCATGTCCTGAGGTGTCGTGGGCGGTCCTGCGCACCCAGGAACTGGCGTTGGCGGTACCCAGCGGGCATCCACTAGCCGGACGTTCTTCGGTGCCACTTGCCGAGCTCAAGGGCGAGCATTTCATCGGAATGTACGAGGCGTACGGCATTCAAATCATTCTCGAGCACCTTGCTGCTGATGCCGGGTTTACTCCCAAGATCGCGTTTCGAACCCAGGAAATGACCACAGTCGGTGGCCTCGTTTCCTCTGGTCTGGGCGTCGCCTTGCTTCCCTTAGGGGATCCGGCGTTGGCATTCGATGGTGTCGAACTGATTCCGTTAGAACCGCGTTTCGAGCGCGACATCGGCTTGATTTGGCAGTCAGGGCTTTTCGAGGCGCCACCCGTGGAGTTGTTCAAGAATTTCGTGCTCGGGCGGATCTAGCAGAATCCCCAACTCGATAGCAAAAACTGCCCCGGTCCCTCCACATGGAAGGCCGGGGCAGTTTGCGGTATTTAAAGCTATTTACTTAGCAGCTTCGAAGCGCTTTGCTACTTCGTCCCAGTTGTAGACGTTCCAGACAGCCTTGACGTAGTCTGCCTTGACGTTCTTGTACTGGAGGTAGAAAGCGTGCTCCCACATGTCGAGCATGAGCAGTGGGCGCAGGTCGATGGAGAGGTTGCCCTGCTGGTCGGTCATCTGCTCGATAACGAGGCGCTCGCCGATGGTGTCCCAAGCCAGAACTGCCCAGCCGGAGCCCTGCAGGCCAAGAGCGGCAGCGTCGAAGTGTGCCTGGAAATCCTCGAAGGAGCCGAAGTCGCGGACGATGGCGTCGAGAAGCTCACCGGTTGGCTGGCCACCAGCGTTAGGAGCCAGGTTCTTCCAGAACAGGGAGTGGTTGGTGTGTCCACCGAGGTTGAAAGCCAGGTCCTTGGACAGGCCGGTGACAACTGCGCCGATGGTGCCGTCCTTGCGAGCAGCTTCCATCTTCTCAAGAGCAGCGTTTGCACCGTTGACGTAGTTCTGGTGGTGCTTGGTGTGGTGCAGCTCCATGATTTCAGCGGAAATGTGTGGCTCGAGAGCGTCGTATGCGTAATCGAGCTGTGGAAGTTCGTACTTAGCCATGTGGTAAAACCTTTCGTTTGACGGTGTGCTCCCCATGATAGGCGTGTTTTGGATTTCCGCAACGATATGATGGCGTATATGGGATTCCTCTTCGCTCCGAAACCGGAAATGGTCACCGCCGAAACCGCACTTAGGGGTGGCTCGGTGCCTGTCAATCCGACTCCTGCCCCACACGCAGTCCTGGACATGCCACTGGATCTCGCGGGCAACGAGATCCTGGTCGGAATTGGTTGCTTTTGGGGCGCCGAAAGAATGTATTGGGAGATGCCGGGTGTGCTCACCACCAGCGTCGGTTATGCCGGTGGTTTCACCCCGAATCCGACGTATCGGGAGGTCTGCTCCGGTCGAACCGGGCACGCCGAGGTTGTTCGCGTTGTTTTCGGCGATGAGATTTCGGTGGAGGATGTCGTCGTTAAGGCGCTTGAGGCGCACGACCCCACCCAGGGTTACCGTCAGGGCAACGACGTCGGGACGCAGTATCGGTCGATTTTCTGCACGCACGAGCCGGCGCGGGTGCAGGCGCTTGTCGACGCCTATGGCCGCAAACTCGAGGAGAATGGCTTCCCGCCGATCACCACTGAGGTGACCGGCATGCAGCCGTATTACTTGGCTGAGGAGGAGCATCAGCAGTACCTGCACAAGGTGCCCAACGGCTATTGCCCGATCCATTCCACCGGAATTAAGTGCGGCTAGCCGAGCTCCACGCAGAGCACCCCAACCATGATCAGGCCGAGACCGAGCAGCATGGTTCGGGTGATTTTCTCTTTAAACAGCAGTGCGGAGAGTGCGGTGGTGGCGAGTAGTCCGAGGGCTGCCCAGAGTCCATAAGCGATGGCTAGCGGCATGCCGGTGCGGAGCGTCAAAGCCAGGAAATAATAGGAGATAACGTAGAGCGCGGTGACGGGTATGAAGACCCAGCGCTGGCCAAAAGTTGCCACTCGCAAAAGTAGGGTGCCACAGACTTCGGTGATGATCGCGCCCAAAAGGTAGATCATTTGGCGCCGGCCTGGACCAAATAGACGCCGCCCACGATGAGGGTGAGCCCAATCGCGCTGAGCAAAGACAGCGGATCGTGGAAAAGAACGGTGGCCAAAATTGCCGTGAGCGCAACCCCGATGGCTGACCACAGGCCATAGGCTACGCCGAGGCCCATCCCTGCTTTCAGCGTTCGGCTGAGGAAAAAGAAAGCGCCGACATAGCCAGCAGCCACGATGACCAGGAGGTATCGGTTGCTGAGCGCGGGTTCAAGGCTGAGGGTGGCGACCACTTCGCAGGCAATTGCCCCGCTCAAGGGGATCCAGGGATGCACGGCTAATGATCCTATCTTGGACGCTGACCCCCAGCGCAGTGCGGCTACTTGGTCAGCTGCTCGACAACCTGCTGGAGCGCGCCAGCCTGGTGGGCGGCTGGGACGAACTTGCCGTCGACCATCTCGTGGTTGAGGTTGATGGAAACCTGGGCGCGTGGCAGCGACATGGAGAAGTTGTGCAGCACGATGCGCAGGTGGTCAACCGCGCGGATGGCGCCGTCGAAACCGTAGGAAACGAAGCTGGCCTTCTTGCCGAGGAGTTCAACGCCAAGGGAGTCAATGGCGTTCTTGAGAGCACCTGGAATGCTGTGGTTGTACTCACCGGTGACGAAGATGAAGGCGTCGAACTCAGCCATCTTCTCGCCCCAGGCTTGCTGCTCGGGGACGTCGTACTTGCCCTTCAACATCATTGGCGGGACGGCGCTGGTCAGCAATGGCAGGTTGAATTCTTTGAGGTCGACGAGCTCAGCGCCCTCGATGTTGTCGACTGCCCACTGGGCTACCTGAATGCCGAAGCGGCTGTCGCGGATGGAACCGAGGACTACTGCAATTTTCATGCCTTCTCCAATTTTGTTGATAAGTCTACAATTTCAGGGGATATCCTAACAGTATGCCTTCGCTTTTCAACTCCGTGCCCACCCCGCCTCGTCGAATCGCATCTGGCGTGGCTCATGTACCTGGGTTTTTATCCCTTGAGCAGCAACATGATGTGGTGGAGAAGGCCCGCGATCTTTCACGTGGGCATATGAAACGGCCGGAATTGAAATCAGGCACGATGAGTGTCTACATGCATATGTTGGGCTACCGCACCTTGGCAAACCTTAACCATTACGAGCGATCCCCGCTGGATATGCCCCAATGGGCGCTGCATGTGGGGCGCGCCGGGCTGGCTGCTGCCGCGGAGGTGGCGCCTGAATTGCAGCCCTGGGTCGCCAGCTTCAAGCCTGAAATGCTGCTGATTAACTACTATCCGCCCACCGCCACGATGGGGTTGCATCAAGATGCTGGTGAAGAGTCCGAAGCGCCGATCGTCTCCCTCTCGGTCGGGGACTCGGCGCTGTTTCGACTCGGAAACTGCGAAAACCGCAATCGGCCCTGGCATGACGTGCAGCTCCAATCCGGTGATCTCCTCGTCTTCGGTGGGGAGAACCGGCGGGCATTTCACGGCGTGCCCAAGCTCTATCCGGGCACGCTGCCGGCTGATTGCGGTTTGCGGGAAGGGCGAATCAATCTCACGATTCGCCAAGTAAATCTCTAGTTCAGGCGGTCCTTGACCGTATCCTGTGCGCGGTCAACGTGCTCAGCGTGCTTGTCGCCAGTCTTGTTGTCCACTGCGTCGCCTGCCTTATCGACGGCCTGGTCTACCTTCTCCGGGTTCTGCTCCGCGAAGTCTTTTGCCTTGTCCATGATGCCCATTATTCAAATCCTTTCGTTGTGCGGCTATGCATGGCCCAGCCTAGGGGTGGCCGTGGGACTTTGCTGAGGGGACGCTTTGACTAAATCTCTGTGACCTGGAGAAACGGGAATTGTGGGCACTAGAATGCAACGGCTTTGTGATGACGGTGAGATGATTCGGGCACGAAAAAGCCGCAGCCATTGTCGGCTGCGGCTCTCGTGGAAGTTGGAGATTACATCTCTGGTGCTGGGGTGACGTTAGGCTCGTCTACTGGATTTTCCACTGGGGTCTCATCCATGACAGGAGCCTCGCCAGGGGCTGGAGCTTCGGTAGGTGCTTCTGCCGGTGCGCCAGCCTTCTCGCCGCGGAGCTTGTCCTTCGCCAGCTCCTGAGCCTGATTGACCTTGTCGGCGAACTTGCCTTCGGTCTTGGCGTCGATGAGGTCGCCAGCCTTTTCGATAAGCCCGTCTACCTGATCAGGGTTCTTCTCGGCGAAATCCTTAGCCTTGTCGAAGATGCTCATAGCCGTCGTCCTTTCGTTGAAAACGTTGTAACTCATTGTAAGTCAATTCTCGCTCGAGCGTGCGTAGAACATATGTGCTAACTGATCGGTGGGGATGTCTCTTGGCCTGTTTAAAATGTGGGGCATGAATGGAAATCTAGAAGAAAAAGGGCTTGTCGCCTGTGAAGATGGACGTATTCGCCCTGCATGGGCGGCAGAGTCGGAGCTCATGCGGAATTACTACGACCATGAATGGGGCCGGCCAATACTCACGGAATCCGAGGCGTTTGAACGCCTCGTCCTCGAAGGCTTCCAAGCTGGATTGTCCTGGGCTATCGTGCTGCGAAAGCGAGATGCATTTCGGCTGGCCTTCAAGGACTTTGACGTCGATGCGGTCGCCGCATTTAGTGAATCAGATATCGAACGGTGCGCTGAAAATCCCGACATCATCCGCAATCGTGCAAAGATTCGAGCGGCAGTACACAATGCGCGGTGCGTTCAAGAACTCCGGGAAGATGGCGGCCTGCTCGCCCTATTAGCGTCTTTCGCTCCCGAGCACTGGGAGCAGCCTGTCAGCAGTGCAACTGCTCATACTGTCTCCGCAGAATCGCATCAGATGGCAGCAACGCTGAAGAAAAAGGGTTTCAAGTTCGTTGGCCCGACTACCTGTTTCGCGCTCATGGAGGCAACAGGTCTGATAAATAACCGCGTCGTCGGCGCGTCCGACCTATTGTAGGAGGTATGACTAAGACAGCATTGGTGACCGGCGGGTCAAGCGGGATTGGTGAAGCCACGGCAGAAGCATTGGCGCAGGACGGCTGGCATGTCATTGTCGCGGCACGTCGTGCTGATCGCGTAGCTGCTATCGCTGAGCGCATCGGTGGTACAGCCGTGGTAGTGGACGTGACCGATGTGGATGCGGTACAACGCATGGCAGATAGTATCGACAGCCTCGACTTGCTGGTTAACAATGCCGGCGGCGCAAAGGGACTTGACTCAATCGCTGAGGCCAACGTCGATGATTGGCGCTGGATGTACGAAACCAACGTTCTTGGCACCTTGAACGTCACGCAGGCCCTGCTTGACAAGCTCATCGCGTCCGAGGGCAGCATCATCAACATCGGTTCCATCGCGGCTATCACGCCGTACAAGGGTGGAGCAGGTTACAACGCCGCCAAGTTTGGCGTGCGCGCCATGACCAAGGTCTTGCGCCAAGAAATGGAAGGCGTGCCGATTCGCGTCACTGAAATCGACCCAGGCCGCGTGAAAACCGATTTCTCGCTCGTCCGGTTCAAAGGTGATGAAGCGAAGGCAGATGCTGTCTACGCAGATAAACTAAATCTGACCGCACAAGATATTGCCGAAGCCATTCGGTGGGTCGCAGCATTACCAGCCCACATGTGTATTGAAAACATGACCATCAAGCCAAGGGACCAAGTATGATTGTCACCACCACAAACTCCGTCGAAGGCCGCGAAATTGCCCACTATATTCGCATAGTGGCCGGGGAAACCATCGTCGGTATCAATGCATTCAAAGACTTCACCGCGGGCCTACGAAATATTGTCGGCGGACGCAGCGAGGCTTATGAAGGCGAAGCGCAAGCAGCTCGAGAAACCGCACTCGCAGAACTTGTGCAGCGCGCTATGGAACTCGGTGCCGATGCCGTCGTCGGTGTAGCGCTGGATTACTCCACCATGGGGCAGGCAAACAACATGCTGATGGTGAGCGCGACCGGTACTGCGGTCAAACTCGCGTAAGCTCTATCCTCATGTATGACGTCGGTATCAAAGACGAATCCATCAAACTTGGCCAGTTCATTAAACTAGCCAACTTGGTTGACACCGGAGGGGCGGCAAAAGAAGCCATTGCCGCAGGTCAAATCACCGTCAACGGTGAAGTTGACACCCGCCGAGGGAAAACCCTACGCCCAGGCGATGTTGTCTGTATCGGGGACGTATGCGCCAAAGTAGTCGCTCAAGACGATGAGGAAGACGATTACTTTGACGAAGCCACCGCGAACGACGATTTCGACTACGAAAAATGGAAGAACATGTGACCCATGCCAGCATTTGAATCACGCCACGGAATGCCCATCTGGAGCGAGCTTTCTACGTCTGACCTGCGCAAGAGCAGCCACTTTTACCAAACAATCATGGGCTGGGAATGCGATGACAATGATCAGTACCGCCTTGCCCGCAGCCAAGGCATGCCGGTAGCTGGCTTCGTCGCCCAGGAAGCTGGCACCATGCCAGACTCTTGGGTCACCTACTTCTTCACTGAAAACATCGAGAACACCGTTGAACGCGTCGCTGAACTCGGCGGCCGCATCCTCCTCGAACCAACCGAGATCACCCGCGGAACCATCTCGCTGTGCGTCGACCCAAGCGGCGCCATCTTCGGTCTCTTGGCGACCGAGGAAATCTTCGTCGCTGGCGGGGAACCAGGCACGGCTGCCTGGTACGAACTCACTGCCACTGCAAAGTACGCTAAAGCCGTCGAGTTTTACGAAGAACTTTTCGGCTGGATGACGTCCGCAATGACCTCCCCAGACGGAAGCTTCAATTACACCAGCGCTCTGGAAGACGGCGCACCTTTTGCTGGCCTGTGGGATGCCGAAGGCCAGTTCCCACCGCAGGTACCGAGCTTCTGGCAGACCTACCTCGGTGTCCTCGACGTCGATGCCGCCGCAGCACAGGTCGCCGAACTCGGTGGCACCGTCATCCGGGAACCATGGGACTCCGACTTTGGGCGCATGTGCCTGATTGCCGATTCCACCGGCGCGACCCTGACCCTGGCGCAAGTGCCAGAACCAGCAGAAGAAGGCCGCGAGGAAGACCCGCTCCAAGGCATTGACCTCAGCCAGTTCCAATAAAGACCGCGAAGCGCTTATCGACGCCGTCCTGGACCACGTCAGCCAGCTGAAAGCCGGCGAGGTGGCCACCTACGGCGAAATAGGCGCAGCCGTCGGATGCGGCCCACGCCAAGTCGGCCGCATCATGCGCGAATACGGCTCCGAAACACCCTGGTGGCGAGTCGTCCGCGCCGATGGGACCAGCGCTGTCGCCGACAAAGCCCGCCCACACT
The DNA here is from genome assembly GCF_009734385.1 of Corynebacterium kalinowskii. Lineage (NCBI taxonomy): Bacteria > Bacillati > Actinomycetota > Actinomycetes > Mycobacteriales > Corynebacteriaceae > Corynebacterium > Corynebacterium kalinowskii. Next base: position 167,701 of record NZ_CP046452.1, read on the forward strand.
GGCGTGCGGACGGGCTGCCCCTCAAAGAAAACGGGGTGGACCTAAAGAAGCTAACTCTTTAAGAACTCCGCCACGGCCTGAATTTCCTCACGGGCCGACTTCGGAGTCTGAATCCAGTTGCCTTCCGGGCGGGTCAAAAGGTAATTGTCGAAGCCCGCATCTTCAACCAGCGGACACCCCTCGCCCAAACCCCAAGCGTAGGACGAAAATCCCTTAGCTTCGGCCACCTTATTAGTGGCCAGAATTGTCGATCCCGAAAGTTGCGCGGCAGCAGCCACCAACGGGAACCAGTAATTCTCCGTCGCCGGTCCATGCGCGCGACCAAAAGAAGCTACCGCAGTACGGCCGGTCGGCTTCGACGGGGTAAACAACGTGCCCAGGCCGTGCTCGGACATCGATACGCCCGGCCCGTACAGTACGCCCGGCATTTCATGATCCGCTGCGGTTCCGAGCTGCATCATTGCAGCGTGCGTCAAACGATCCGGTAGCCGCGCCAACCAATCTTCCAGGTCGGTCAGCGGGTAATGCTCGTGGATGTACCATTCGAGTAGCTCGAACTGCTCTTTGTCACTGAGCTTGCGGTCTTGCCCGCCTACAACGAAATCGTTCATAAGAATTGAGTATATGCTTTCCTTCGACTCCGCCCTGGGACCTTTGACAATTGTTAGCTCCGATATGGGGATCACCCAGGTCCAGTTCAAAGCCAGCGACGCAGGCGACGGGACACAGTTAGAACAGTGGGCCAGGGAAGAAATCGAGAGCTATTTAGCAGGGCAGCGCCGTGAATTCAGCGTCCCGCTGGACCGGAAAGCGTTGCAGGTGAAGCGCTCCTTTCATGATGAGGTGCGGCACCACTTGGCGTCGATAAGCTATGGCGAGACGAGGACTTACGGTGAGATCGCGGCTGAACTTGGCAGGCCAGGCGCCGCGCGGGCAGTGGGAACAGCGTGCGCGCGTAACCCCCTGCCCATCCTAGTGCCATGTCACCGGGTTTTGGCTAGCAAGGGGCTGGGCGGATATCTAGGCGGATTGCCCGCAAAACAGTACTTGCTTGCCCTGGAGGGAATACACTGGCAGCCATGAGCGGCGTAGCAGAGATTATTTCGGCAACACTAACCCCAACCAAACAAGAAGTATTGCAGCAGTGGGTGCCCGGTTTCAAGGAAATCGGAGCTTTTCGCCTGGTAGATCCCGCGGGAGAGGTGGGAATCGATTTCGTGCTGGGCACCGATGGTGAAGACCGTCCGATTCAGCTTCCCGTGACTTACCGAAGTGATGAACTCCCGAGCGGTGTAGTCGGCACCATGGAACACAGTGTGCTGGGTACCCGGTACGTTGCGAAGGCAACGGCCGATCCGGTTGCCATCGGGGAGATCGTGCGTGTGATTTTGGCTGGCGATACTGAAGCTGAACGCAGCGATGGCAAAGCTCAAGCGCTCCATATCCAGGGGTCGGGCCAGACTCCCACGACCGAGATCACGGATGTTGTGATCGAAGATGTCACTGAGGAGAGCGTCCGAGCGAACGCCAAAGTCAATGGCGTGGGTCGATCATTTGAGCTGCGGCTGCCGCGCCGGTTGCTGCCGGTGAAGCACCTGCGGGTATCACGCATGCCGTCCGCCCGAAATATCATTGGTGTGCGTCCGGATTCGGAAGAACAGCTCGTCGTCGCAGAATTGATCTGGCGCGACCTCTAGAAAAAGAGTCCGAAGAGGATCCCGAGGGCCAGGCCGGGGACTGCGATACAGCAGGCTTGGGCCCATCGGTAACTGCGCAGGGTGCGCGGGCTGGCTCCGATATGCTGCAGCCGGGCTCGGTCGGTGTGTGATTCTTGCTGGGTCAGTGTCAGGACAAGGCCAGTAATACACGCCACGAAGATGATTCCGAGTGCGAGCAGGATTCCCATTACGAGTCCTATTGAAGCGGATTCGGATGTGGGCCCGATCTCTAAGCCGGAGAGCTGACTTTGTCGATGAAGTGCGAGTTGCTTGAGTGGGGCTGGTTCAGCAGCAAAGAGGGAAGCTTGGTATTCAAGAGGTTTATCTGCTGCCATTGTCGGGGTGGTTAATTTGCCGGGCGTAGACAGGTGAAGGTCAGCTTCCGTGATCGGCGTGCCCGAGTCAAGCTTTGCTTTGGCGCGTTCGCGTACCTCATCATCGATGCTGAGGTAGTCCAAAAACTCGGGCTCTGCGATGATCTCGTAGTTGTAGATGCCGAGTTTGTACCAAGCGAGGTGTCCGTCGTAGCTGTCGCCTGAAGTGTCAGCAAAGGTGTAGAGGTCGGTTCGGGGACCGAAGTCTTTCTCGAGGTCGCGCAGCTGTGGTTCATACCCGACTGGCGAGTTCACTACTTGTTGGGCGCGTGCCAAAGTTCCGGAGTTGAATGGGGAGCTGTCAGGCATCATGCGGTGTGCAAGTTGGCTGAAAGCAGTGAGGGCAACAGCGGCTAGAATGATTGCGCCGATAGCGCTAGCGCTGCGCAGGTAGTTTCGGTGAGCGTCGCGAAGCGCCATGCGCAGAACAGCGGGGCTGCGTTTTGCGAGGGCGGGGGCTAGAGCAACCACTGTGAAACCGCTCAGGGCGCCACCCAGAATGAACAGGGGTAAAGCTACGTAGAAGCCGATCTGTGGTTCACGAAACAGCAGCCCGCCGATGACGAGTAGCACCGGACCCGGGATCGCATGCCAGAGCCGTGGCCGGGCCTGTGGCCGCACGATTAGGGGGATCATCGAGGCGATGAGAGCAGAGGTTATGGTCACAGCGGCGAACATCAATCCCAGTGCATAGTCCCAGATAACGGATACGTCCATGAGAAAACGCATGCTTGCCTCAGCTAGCAGCCAGGACAACGGTAGCCCGATGAGGCAGCCACCAATACCAAGGAACAAGCCGTGGTATCCGAACATACTGCGGATTTGTGAGCGCCTGGCGCCAACTTGTTCCAACAGCTCCACGGTGTGTGACATGCGCTTATGTGCTACAGCAAACAATGGCGCGGTGAGCCCAGCAGTGAAGATGATGATCAATGACAACAGGGACAGCATTATTGCGATTCCAGCAGGATCTTGAAAGAAGGCCACTACAATCCGGCTGGCTTTGCCGGGCAAGTGTTGCCGAGAGTCCAGCTCGATGTAGGTGGCGGGTACTTCCCCTTGTGCGACCCACCACTTTCCAGGTTGGGCAGTTTCAAGGCCGGTAGCAAAGTCCGCGTGGTGCGCAATCGAATTGGAAAACAGATGGAGACGGTTGACTGTGAGCAGGCGATCGGCAACCACCACGGTGTCGCCCTCTTCGACTCCCAAAGCGCGAGCTGTCCGAAGCGGTAAATCGATTGTTCCGGCAGGAGGCACTTGGAGGTCCGCAGTGCCGGCAGCAGGGTCGAGCGCGGTAATCCAGTTTCGTGCTTCCACGCCATTGTGGGAGAGCAACACCTGCCCGCGAACTGCAGGCAAGAATCCCGCGCCGAGATCCTCATGGGTACGGACATAGGTGAGCGTGTTCTCGGGGTGTTCTTCATATCGCATCGCGGTAAATGCGAGTGAAAAAACGGCCGTGAGTAGGGTAATCGGGATGGCAAACAATAGGACCGCGGTCAGGGAGCTTTTCCAGTTCCTGATTATGTCCCGCCAAGCTAGCCGCATCATTGCAGCTCACCATCCTTAAGTCGTACGCTGCGATCTGCATACGCTGCCAAACGTGGCTCATGGGTGACGAGTAGCCCAGAGGCACCTTCATCGACCCGGGAGCGGATCAAGCGCATAACGGCATCGGAGTTGGCGGTGTCGAGGGCGCCGGTAGGTTCGTCTGCCAAGATGACGGATCGGGGGCCGATGAATGCACGGGCAATTGCTGCGCGCTGCTTTTCGCCACCGGACACGTCAGCAGGGAATGAGTCGGCTACCGCGCTGAGACCGAGGTTCTCCAGTTCCTGGAGTGCAGCCGTGCGGGCATCCGGGATCTTTGCTAATTCGAGCGGCAGAGCTACGTTCTCCGCGATGGTCAGGGTGTCAATAAGGTTGTAGTCCTGGAAAACGAATCCGAGATGATCACGTCGCAGGTCAGCGCGCTGGTTGCTGTCAAGGGTTGCGCAGTCTTTGCCGTCGATAAGCACGCGGCCTCGGGTGGGCTCTTCGAGCAGCCCAGCAATCCGCAGCAACGTGGTTTTGCCGGCACCGGAAGGTCCCATGACGGCGACGAGTTCGCCCGGTGCGACCTCCAGAGTCACATCCCGCAGGACGGTGCGTACTTGTGAGCCGTCGGGGTAGGAATGGGTGATGTTTTCAAGCTTCATGATTGTTCCTCCAGGTAGTCGAGCCAGCGCGCCTCGGCTTCGAGATCGAAGATCTGCCGTTGCTTGAGCAATTCGGCCGCACCTTCGGCCTGCATACGGGTCAATTTGCGCAGGCGCGCCATGTTCGCCTCGCGTTGCACCTTGATCAGAGGCCCGCGATCCTGCACGACGGCCATCCGAATCACCAACTCATCGCGGTCATCCGCAGGCTTTTCGACGGCCGTTGCCAACCATTCCTGGAGCTCGCGCTTCCCGTCGGCGGTGAGGCTGAAAATGTCGGCCTTGCCTTCACGTCCCGTGACCTCGATCAACGCATCTCTTTGTAACCGCTTGACGGTTTGATACACCTGGCCGATGTTGAGCGGCCAAGTGTTATCAGTACGTTCGTGGAACGTAGCTTGCAGCTGCGCCGATCCTTGTGGTTGTTCCCCAAGGAGGCTGAGTAGAGCGAATTTGATGGACACTAGTCTGGACACCTCCTTACCCAGTAAGTTACCGGGTAAGTTGAGTTTTGGCAAGAGCAATGGTGTGGCTCTAATGCCTGATCGGGGCGGTTACGCTCGAGTCAATCTAAATCGAACCTTGCTACTCTAATGGGTATGTTGAAAGTGGATTGCACTTACGGCCACAAGCTTCCCATCGGCCACCTGGACATGACTTTCGTGCCGGGCGGAATGTATGGACTTCGGGGCCCAAATGGTGCGGGAAAATCCACCCTGCTCAGCACTATCGCGGGCGAGCTGGACCCCATCGAAGGTGCCATCGATTTCGATGGTGACGGCGTCATCATGCGGGTTGGTGACCCGATCTTTTACCCAGACCTCACGGTATCGGAGCACCTCAAGCTGCTGACCGATGAGTCCGATGAGCTGGTGGACACCTGGCGACTCGAGGATCTACTTCCGCATCCGCCGATGTGGCTGTCTAGCGGCCAACGTCAACGCGTATTTCTAGCTTCTCAACTCGCAGTTCCTGCTGATGTGGTGCTCATCGACGAACCGGAACGTCACCTGGATCAGAATTGGATCGAATTCCTCTGCACACAGCTTCAGGATCGGGCGAAAGATGACATCGTGATCGTAGCCTCGCATGCCGACATCGTCTTGCAAGCATGCGCCGAGATCATTGACCTGTCATGAAATTCCTCGAAAAGATCTCTGGCTTCTTTTATCCGATCGTCGTTGTATGCATCGTGGCCGGGCTTTTCTGGCAGGGAATGTCCTGGTTGGATGCGCATTCAGGTACGCCTGCTTCCCGCATCCCCAGTGGCATCGCCCAGACGGCAGGGATCATCGCCGTGGTCGCCTTTACCTGGTTGATGGAAAAACTCATGCCAATACGTGCTCTGTCCGAGCTGCGCTGGGTTTATCGCGAGCGTCCCCGTCAGCGCAGGCGCAGTCTCGATGCCGATTCCGTTACTCAACTCATCGCAAATGCTCTCTTCGGATCGATTGTTGGTGCCGCTTTGGGGCATGCCATGGTCGGCGCTGTCGGTGCGGTAGCCTTGCGAGCATTTTTGGGAGCACTCAAGCCCGCCCGGCTCTCTCAGTTGCTTTCCGCAGGTCGAACCCGTCTCATAGGCCTTAGTTCGCTGCACGTCCAGGACAACGAGCTCGCCTCGGACGCGCTGACTGGCATGTGGATGTCCTCACCGCGAGCCTTCGCTCGCCCGCTTGCTTTACGACGCCTCCAGCGCCGCTCCTATTTGCTGGTCATCGCCCTCATTCAATGCGCTAACGCCCTGGCGACAGCCAACAGTGCTGGTATTGGAGCCTTCATCGTATTCAGCTTGACCTGGACGATCCTCGGTGCGGGTGTCTACCGATGCGGTGACTTGCGCAAGCTCACCCCAACCCCTTGGCCTGGCTACTTCATGGCAGCCGGACATGCTCTGGTTGGTATGGCGTTCATGGCCTACGTGTGGCCGATGCCGTGGACTGCCCTCGCAATGATGGCAGTGGCCATCGGATTCGGTTCTTATCAGCGGGGACAACCTCGCAGGGTGGTATCCCTTACCTACGTAGACAACGGGATGGGAATGTCCGCGCCACCGGAGCTGGTCTACTACTACCTCAAAGGGTTACCCCTGGTAGTGATGGCGGCGGGAGCGGCGTTAGCGATCTAGCTGCCGGATTTGGCAATGCAGACCGACTTTTTAGGGGTTAAACGTCAGTCTGCATAACCAAATCCAACCTGGGTGGTCTACCAGATCCGCACGCGCTCCTCGGCTGGAATAGCCATCTCGCCGACCTCGAAGGCTTCGTAGAACTCGTCGATGTTGGCCGCGATCACGTTGCAGCGGAACTCGGCAGGGGAGTGCGGGTCGATCGCCAAGTACTGTTCAGCCATCTCTGGGCGGATCGCGGTGCGCCAGATCCTCGCCCACGAGAGAAAGAGCTCTGGCAATTCGGGGCGAGAGCCACCGGACATGAGGAAAGCGGTCACTGCAATGCCGAGTCCGCCGAGGTCACCGATGTTTTCGCCCAGGGTGAACTCACCGTTCACGCCCTTGATTCCTTCCTTGCCCTCCAAAACAGATGGGATCAGTCCATCGAACTGGGACACCAACTTGGAGGTGAGTGCAGCGAAAGCTTCGCGGTCAGCGGTGGTCCACCAGGAGTTCAGGTTGCCGTCGCCGTCGTAATGCGAGCCCTGGTCGTCGAAGCCGTGCCCGATCTCGTGGCCGATGACCGCGCCGATGGCGCCGAAGTTGGCGGCCTCGGAGGCGGTGGGGTCAAAGAACGGCGGTTGGAGGATGGCGGCGGGGAAGGTGATGTCATTGACCACCGGATTGTAGAAAGCGTTGACGGTCTGTGGGGTGGTGACCCACTCGTCGCGGTCAGCTGGTTTGCCGATTTTGGCTACTTCATAGTCGTGGTTGAAGGCGGAGGCGGCGCGGACATTGGCTACCAATGACGGGCCAAAAGTGAGCTCGTCGAAGGAGCGCCACTGATCCGGGTAACCGATTTTTGCGCGGAACTTTGCCAGCTTCTCCAGCGCGCGGGCACGGGTGTCCGGCGTCATCCACTCGAGTTGAGAGATTCGGGATTCGTAGGCCTTGAGTAGCTTGGACACCAGATCGGACATGTAGTCCTTGTGTGCGGGTGGGAAGTGCTGGGCCACGTAGGCCTTGCCGATTTCCTCGCCTACCTGCGACTCAACCAGGCCGACAGCGCGCTTCCACCGATCCCTTTGCGAGGTCGCGCCGGTGAGGGTGCGGCCATAGAACTCCCAGTTCGCATGGGAGATCTCTTCGGTGAGATACGGTGCGCGGGCGGAAAGGACGTGCCAGGTCAGCCACGGCGTCCAGTCCTCGGTCTCCAGGAGCTCGGCAAGCGCGGTGGTGAAGGAAGGCATCATGTTGATCACACGGTGCTGCGGAATGCCGGCGGCGGTAAGCAAAGACTGAATAGGCTGAGGCAACTCGGAGAATTCACTCGGGTTGAAGGTCTTCTGGGCGTCGCGCGCCTCCACGTTGGTCCAGTGCGCGGCGGCGAGCTTCTTCTCCAGAGCAACCACGAGGGGTGACAGCTCGGACTTGTCCAGGAATTCCAACATCCGCTCAACGTGCTGTTCGTAAGCCGCCAAGATTTCCGGGTGCTCGCGGTAGTAGGCCTCGTCAGGCAAGCCCAGTCCGGCCTGGTAGAGGTACACCAGAGACTCTTCCGATGCCGAGTCCTTGGCTACATAAGCGCCAATAGGTGCGGAAACGCCGGTGCGCCACAGCTTGCCGATTGCCTCAGTCACGGGCAGGGAAAGCAGATCAAGATCCTCAGCGAGTGGGGCAACGCCCAAAGAGTTCAGGGTGGCAACGTCCATGAAGCCGGTGTAGAGGGGGTGCTGTTGCACCAATTCGTGGACGGCGGCCTCGGCGTCGTCGCGAAGCTTGTGGAAGGTGCCGTCTACGGCCCGGTCCTCGGGGATGACGTGGGTGGCCAGCCACTGGCCGTTGACTTCTTCGTACAGGTTGTCCATACCCAACTATCCTAAGGCTTATGCCCTCATACCGACTCAAACCCCGCCTGCCGTTCTGGAAGATCGCTGGTGTTGCGGTTGCGCTCATGGTGTCTCCGTCCTTGCTGAGCCTGGTGATACCGCAGGTCGATGACGACCGGAGCCAAGTCACGCTTGGCATGGTCGGCATCGATTGGGAAGTGCCTATCTATTGGCCGGACGGCGGGGAACTCGTCTGTGAGGAAGCAGGCGATGTCATGTTTCCCATGTGGCAATGCGAAGGTGCCAAGGTACACACCCTGATCATGGAAGACAGTGAGGACGCAGAAATCACTTTGCAACGAGCGATGCGGGCATTGTTAGTTGTCCCCATCAGTGAGGGGGAATTTGTCCGTGACGGCGACGTTTTGCTCTATGAAACAGCGGAAGGCATTGGGCTCTCCAAACAATCCGAGGGACACACCATGATCGCTGTGGTGGAAGGGGACAAGCGACGACCGTACGCGGCACTCATTTTGCATGAGCTTCGCGACGGCCAAGGCGAGCTCCCCGACCTCAGCGAGCTGGGGGTGCAAGCATGAACCGGCTCTGGCCTGTATGGCTGATTACGATTGTGGGGCTCCCCGCTTCCCTTATTTTTTCGGCTGTCAATGGTTTTATTTCGCCAGTGGGCTTTGGTCTCGGTCTGCTGTTTGTTGCGATTTATCTCGTCGCCGGAATCCTGCTGTTTCGCGCCGGGCCGCTCTGGCCGTCCGCGGGGCCACTCTATGTGGTGGCCTGCCTGGTGTGGGGTGCTGCGATCTCCCTTGGCCTGGTGTTCTTGCCGGCGCTGGGGTGGGTGGAGATCACGGATCGGTTGGGCTGGGATGCGGTACAAGCGTCGTTCGCGGGAGCCTATCCAGAGGAAATCGCGAAAGCCCTCGGGGTCCTGGTGATGCTGTATGCGTTCCGCAGGCTGAATCGGCCGTGGCATGGCTTCGTCACGGGCGGACTGGTCGGTCTTGGTTTCGAGGTCAACGAAAATCTGCTTTATGGCGCCGTGGGCGCAGTTCTCGATGCCAACAGTGATTTTGATGGTGCCGTTCAAACATGGGGAGTGCGGCTGCTGGCCGGTCCCGGATTGCACATCGTGCTTACGGCGCTGTCGGGCTGGGGAATCGGGTTGGCGCTCTTCCAGCGCGACTCTTTGAAGGGGTTGTGGTGGGTCTTTGTAGCCTTCTCCCTGCACTTCTTGTGGAACATCATGTGGCCAACGGAAGTGGCCATGGTGGCCCACTACGTGGTGATGTCCGCCATCATCTATCCGCTCTTCATGTGGATCTACGTCCAGGCTGTTAGGAGAAGAAAGTCAGACAACTCTTACGTGTTACTGATGTGACTGATGTGAAAGTTGTGTACCGTTGGGTCCATGCGTATTCGACGGATTCTTCTGCCATTTATTCTTTCCGCCACGTTTCTCACCCCTGCAGCCATCGCTGACAGCACCCACGCCCCTTCTGGCATCGACGTTGCCAGCTGGCAGGGAAACATCGACTGGGCATCCGTGAACCAGTCACAGGAATTCGCCTTTGTGAAGGCTACCGAGGGACTCGGCTACCAGAATCCGCAATACACCACTGACATTCAGCAATCCCGGACCAACGGCCTCATCGTCGGCGCCTACCACTACGCCAGGCCAGGCACCGATCCAGTAGCCCAGGCTGCCGAGTTTGCGGCTGCCTACAATGCTCACCCGCAAGACCTGCCACCCGTCATGGATCTTGAGCAAACTGATGGCCTGAATCCGGACCAACTGCAAGCCTGGACTCGCACCTTCCTCGGCGAAACCGAGCGCCTGACCGGGCGCAAGCCCATCGTCTACACCTACCGCTACTTCTGGCAGCAAGACATGGCCAACACTACCGAGTTCAACCGCTACCCACTGTGGCTCGCCGCTTACCAAAACGATGTCCCGGGGCAGCTACCCGGTGGCTGGGACCAGATGGCATTTTGGCAGCGTGCCGACGACGGCCGCGTCAGCGGAATCCATACCCCCGTGGACATGAACCTATTCAACGGCACCCCATCCCAGCTCAATGGATTCTCCGGCTACGGCGGAGTCCTCACCCCAGGCGAGACTGTCGCAACCGGGTTTGACCTGGGAGCCTCCAGCAAGGAGCTCATCGCGGCCCTGCTTGCAGCAGTGGGAGCTCTGGGCATCCTGCCTGCCGATCAGGCCGGAGCGTTGGCGCAGCAGCTCGGCGGAGCAGCAGGCCTGGAAGGGGATGTGGCCGGCGCCCTCGGTGGCTTAGTGAAGCAACTCGATGGCAATCTTCCCGTGGGAGACCTGCAGGCCATGGCGCAGGGCAACTACACGATCGGTGATTTGCTCCTGCTGCTCAACGCGGCCGGGCACCAAGTGCCTTAGGTCTTACCGGACACCAGGATGAAATCTTGTTGGCACCATCAAATTTCATTCAGCCTTCATGACTCCGCAAACCGCTCCACCCGCTCCGCGCTCGCTGCGTCAAGTCCGGTGAAATGAACAGGGATGCCACGATCCTGGTATTTCTGCGAGATGGCATCGAGTGTGGCGGCCGCCGAAGTGTCCCACACGGTGGCCCCGGAGAAGTCGATAACGACTTCCGGCAGCGCGCGACTGTAGTCGAAGAAGTAGATGAGGTCGTTGCTGGAGGCGAAAAATAGCTGGCCGGTAACGCGGTAGCCTTCGGGAGTCTCAGCCACCTCGACCATTTGGGCGACGTGGCGAGCGAAGTTCACCATGGCCACGAGCACACCAGTCACCACGCCAATGGCAAGGTTCGAGGTCGCGAGCGTCACCACCACGGTTGTCAGCATGACCAGGGTCTCCGACACCGGCATGGCCCGCAGCGTCCGCGGGGCCACCGAATGCCAATCAAACGATCGCAGCACCACAATCAGCATGATTGCGACGAGCGCCGCCATCGGAATGAGCCCCACCACGTCCTGCAACAGCATGAGCAAAGCGAGCAAAAAACTGCCTGCGAGCAGCGTGGACAAGCGGGTACGCGCGCCGAGTTCCTTGACGTTAATCAAGGTCTGGCCGATCATCGTGCAACCGCCCATGCCACCAAACAACCCAGAACAGATGTTGGCCACGCCCTGCCCGAAACTCTCTCGCGCCTTAGAACTATGCGAGGCAGTGATGTCATCGATCAACTTCGCAGTCAGAAGTGACTCCATCAGGCCGACCAAAGCCATCCCCAATGCAAACGGGGCAATGATGCGGAAGGTTTCCCAGGTCAGCGGGACGTTTGGCACCAGCAATTCAGGGAGCGATGTTGGCAATTCGCCTTGGCCACGTACCGTCGGCACATTCCAACCCAATCCGGCTGTCAGAGCGGTCAAGATGACCACCACGACGAGTGGGCCGGGGATGGCCGTCGATAAGCGCGGCAACAACAGCAGCACCGCCACACCTGCAACGACCAGCGGGTACACCAGCAGCGGCACGCCGATCAGGTGCGGCAGCTGGGCCATCAGCACCACGAGCGCCAGCGCGTTCACGAAGCCAACCATGACGCTGCGTGGCAGAAAGCGCATGAGCTTTGCGACGCCCACAGCCGCGAGCACCAGCTGGAAAATGCCAGCCAGGATCACGGTCGCGAGGAAGTAGTCGAGCCCATATGTCCTGGCTACGGGCGCAATCACTACCGCGACTGCGCCCGTAGCGGCAGCGATCATCGCAGGGCGGCCACCGGTGAAGGAAATGACGATGGCCATGATGACGCTCGAGAAGAGACCCACGGCCGGGTCCACGCCCGCGATCACCGAAAACGCGATCGACTCAGGGATGAGCGCCAGTGCGACAATTAACCCGCCGAAGATCTCTTTGCGGAGCTGGCCCTTGGTGGCGAAGGCGTAGCGGAAGGACCCTACGAGGGACACGGGGATTGCGGATTCTGCGTACGCCAACTGGGAGCCTTTCAGTCTTGGTGGAATCAAAAAAGCAGACTGTAAGAATCTACAGTCTGCTTTAACAGATGGAAACTATTCGGAGGTCTGCATCGGACCCGGGTTCCACAGCCCGGAGCGTTGGACTACCTTGTGGTCGATGACGGCCACATCAGGTGCTTCGCCGCGAGTGTTGGTGCGCGGGTAGTAGCGGGTGATGGAGCCCCAGTCGCGATGCCAGTCGTCCTTCAGGTAGCCAGGGATTTCCACGGAGGTGTTCACTGCCTCGGTCAAGCCCAGGACGCCACCACCGGCGTAGTCCATCACTGGGGAAAGGGTGACCTTGCCCGGATGGTCAGGTGCTACACGGAACTTCGGAAGCTCGGCGACACCGGCGTAGTGGCCGAAGGTGCGCTGGCAAGGGAACTGCAGGGAGACAGCCCAGTCGAGCAGGCCTGGGTCTTCGGAGCCGATGACGTCGTTGAGCGAGGAAAGCTCTGGCACGCGCGGTGGCAGGAATGCCAGCCACTGCTCAGGGTCGAGGTTCTGGTCCTCGGCTACGATACGCACGGCGTTTGCGGACTCAGGAATCGAGGACATCGGGATACGCAGGTTACGCCAGGACGGAGTTGGGCCAATGTCGAGTGGCTCGAGCTTGCCGACATTGCTCACATCAGAGCCGTTCACGGTTGCATACTCAAGGACGAGCTTCTGGCCCTTTTGCTCCACACCGTTGATGTCGTGGTGGTAAATGCGGCCGGCGGCGGAGATGACCACCAGTGGGGTCTTCTCGGAGCGCGCTGGCAGCGTGTACCAGGAGCTGGTGAGTTCAGCCGGGAACTGCGGACCTTCGGTGTAGGAGCCGACCACCGGGATCTCGGTGTGGTCGAGACCGAATGGCAGCTGTGCCTTGGATCCGTTAACGCCTTGGTCGTCACGCGTACCACCGGTGTTACCGGTCTGCTGACCGCCACCGGTTTCAGTGGTGTCCTGGGAAGCGGTGGCGCCACCGATGGTGCCTTCCGACTTCTCTACGCCGACAGCTTCGGCATTAATCGAGGTCGGAATGTTGTTGGCGCCGAAGCCGCGAGGTTTGCCGGACTCGAGAGACTTGCCGAGCGGGGTGCCGTCGACGGTCTTCAGGAACGAGTCGTTGGAGTTGGTCTCCAGCATGGCATCGTTGGCCAGAGCGCAGTGGTCGCCTGCGGCGGCACGGAAGTTGCCCAGGCCGACAGAGTAGGCAGGGTACTGGGAGATGAAGCCCTTGCCCAAGCTCAGCAGGGTGAACACCATCACCACTGCGGAGACCACGGCGATAGGGGAGGCTGCCAGGCCCTGGAAGCGCTGCAGTCGTTCCTTTCGGTCAGCGCGGAGCTCGTCCAGCTCGCCAGCGACCTCAGCTTGTGCGGTGCGCACGTCAGAGACGAAGGACTGGATGACACCGACCAGGAGCACCAGGAGCGCAATGGCCAGCATGACGCTGGAAGCCTCGATGCCCTTGAACTGGACAGTCTTGTCGTACCAAGGGATGCCGAAGCTGGAGATGTACCACCAGCCGTTCGGGCCAGACAGGCAGAACGCCAGGATGAACAGGATGCCGCCGAAGAGCAGCGTGCGGGAGCGTGCGGACTTCAGCGCCATATGTGACAGGGCGACAGCCGCAAGGCCAGCCATGGCAGCGCCGATGCCCGCCCACACGCCGAAGTGGTGCGTCCACTTGGTTGGGGTGAACATCATGAAGAACAAGGTGCCCAGGAAGGTGAGCAGCAGGCGTAGCGACGGCCCCTGCGCGGAACCCGGTACCCGGCCGTGGCGCAGCATCGATGCCAGTACCAGTGCCACAGACACGAACACCATGATGACTGCGAAGCGGCGGGTAAAGGAACCGTCCACAGTCTGGCCCATGAGCGACTCGTAGCGGACCCACTCCATGTACCACGCCAGGGCCGGGCCCTTTTCGGCGCGGACGCTGATGGCTTCCATTACGGTCGTCAGGGTCTGGTCGCCGAAGACAGCCAGCAAAATCGCGGTGCCGGCGGCTAGGAACGGGGCGACCAATGCCAATGAGGCGGTGAAGGTGCCCTTGCCACCGTGTGGCGCGCCGAGCAGCGGCAGGCGACGGTACATGATGCGAATCAGGCTGGACAGGCCCGCGAGGAGCGCAGCCACGGCCATCAGGCCGGTAGGACCCGCGCCCAAAGACAAGGTAGCCAAAATGACGGCGATGGCGGCCGGAAGGAGTCGCGAAGTCGCGATCGCGCGCTCCATACAAACCCAGGTCAGCAGCGCGCCGAGGGCGATAACCGGCTCAGGGCGGGTGCCGTTGTTGTAGACGATCCAGAAGCTCAGGAAGGAAAACGCGGCCGTCCAGTGCGCTACTCGACGGTCACCGATGCGGGTACCCAAACGAGGCAGCACCTCACGCGTGATCAGCAGCCACACGAGCCAACCTGCCAGCAGGGCCGGCAGACGCATCCAAATGGAGCTAGTAGACACGTGGGCCATGAGCGCCAGGAGGTCGTAGTACGGGGCTCCGAATGGAGATTCTGGAACGCCGAACCAGCGATAGTAGTTGGCCATGTAACCCGAGTCATGCGACAGTCGAGCCATGGTCAGCAGGTAGCCGTCATCTGCGGTGTTCGCGCCGATGAAATGCCACAGCAAGAGGATGGCGCCAACGATGCCGTCGAGAGGCTTGAGTTTCCACCACTCTGGAGGGAAGAAGTTTCGGGATTTGCGGCCATCGAGGATATCAATGCGGTGCAAGCACCACAGGGCAACCACGGTCATGGCCAAACCCAGCCACATGGCGATGTACTTCAGTGCGCTCGGGCTCGAAGTGAAGCGGGAGTTGATCTCCACATGGGCGCTGATACCTTCGATGTTCTCGCCGCGAGGCAAGTCGGTATAAATGCCGGTGAGCTGTGGACGGTAATCGCCCTCAACAACTTCAGTCTTGGAGCCGAACTTTACAGTGGTTTCGGTGGCCGTGGAGCTCACCTCGAGGACGCCGTCGGCAGGTAACTGCGCCTTCGGGATGCTCATTGGAACGCGGTCGCGCACGACCACATCTAGGCCTTGATCAGTGGAACGAACGAACATGCCGCGGGCGGTGGCGTCCTTGGAATCGGCAGGTAGCGTACCTAGGACCATCCACTCCTTGTCGGGAAGCTTCTCGGTCGCAGATACTGGGACCTTGAGGCTCACCTCCTGTGGCGCGTAGGAAAGCAGAGGCGCGTTGACGCTGTTAAGGCCCTGCTGCGGCCAATCGAACGACGACTGCGTTTGATTGACCGGCAGGAACGGCGTGAGGAGGAAGAGGAAAAATCCCGCCAGACCTGAAATAATCGCGGTGGTTTTTAACCAGTTCGGGGCTTGGTTGGCTGCTTTTGACACAGCTCTTTACTCTACGTCACTGGGTTAACAACCACCACAAATGGACCTATCTGCTTAATGGTCCAGCCTGTGAAAACTTCTGGGTTGAAATACACGCCACGCGAACGCACGTTTGGGTTATTTGGGTAGATATCCTCAGCTAGGTCAAACTTCCATCGGCTCTCTGGATCACCAACTTGGCCATGCAAAATAAATACGTCTGGGGAGCCCCATGGGGACTTTTCCAACTCATTCTTGAAAGCAGCTGGATCCTTGAGATCCTCGTTGGACCGTACCGCCCAACTCTCAATGGTTTCATTGCGTGCTTCAAATTCGCCCAATGGGTTGGCGTAGTGGCTGGTGAAGGCTTGGAAACCGTAATAAGGGTGGAATGAGAGAAAGTCCTTAACATCAGTGAGCACCACCGTCTGGGTCGGCTGATAGCCCTGGTCTTTGATGAAGGTGTCAATCTCTGGAAGATATTTGGCGGAGTCGGCCGGGAAGCGGTCAGCGCGCTCACCATATCCATCGGTATCGGTGTACGCGAGGTCGATGGCCAAGCGCGCCCGCTCCGGAATGCGCTGGGTATAAGATGTGCCCGCCATAGTCAGGATGATCATCATTACCGCGGTAACCTTCACCCCGAACATTGGATCTTCCTTCATCGGGAGGAACTTCGGCAGACCATTTAAGCGGAAGTCGGCAATCCCGAGTACACCCGCCGTCGCCAGCAGCAGTACGACGAGGATATCCAAGCGGAACCCCAACAGCGTGTTACCGCTGAGAGTAAACACCATGGAGGCGACTACCCAGGCGTACATAATCACCAAGGTGGTAGCCAAAGCGCGGACTTCGTCCTGCCTAATGCGGAAAACCAGGTAAATCAGGCCAATCACGCACAATGCGCCAATGAGCGAAAACGAGAAAATTGGCACCGGCACCTGCGTGCCGTCCAGCGGCAAATAGTGTGTGGCACTCGACTTACTAGTCGGTGCACCCGAAAGCACCTCGAACAGGTACGGTCCCCAGGCGATCAAGGCAATCGCAGAAGAACTAAAGCCCACCACAGCAAGCTTGATTACCGGGCCAACGGAACGGTGGATAAGAACGGAGTACAGCATGGCGATGACCACAACGCTGAGGGCGATCGCGCCAGTGAAGATCGTGTACGTCGCGGCAGAAAGGCCCAGGTAGACGGCAAGGCCTGCGGCCGCCGACCAGCTGTTGCCCAGCGTGTGGGACATGAGGATCGCAGCTGCGGGAATACCCATGGCCACGATGCCGGCGTACGGCTCCTCCGGGCTCATCACCAAGAAGACAGCTGTGCTGGTCAGTGCAATGCCCACTGCCACCGGCAAGCTGCCGCTGAGGCGCTGCCATACCGGAACCAACGCACACACGATGGCTGAAATGGAGACCAGCGCCCACGGTTGGTACGCTTCCCAGCCTGCCAGGCCCAAGAGATTTGCGAAACGCCCGCCGAACCAGAACCAACCGGCAGGGTAGAAAGTCGGCATGTCCTGGTAATTCATGTCGCCCAGGCCGTTTTCTGCAGTCATGCGCGTCAGGAACTGGGTGCGGAAGCCCTGGTCAACTGTCACGCCATCCAGGTACAGGCGGGTTGCCGACAGCGGGATCGCAATGGTCGACACCACCAGCGCAGCAGGGGAGAGGTATGTCACTAGGTAGGTCAGAGACTTGCGCCAGCGGGGGATGCTGCGGCCTAGCTGCCGGTCCCGCAGCCAGAAAAACACGAGAGTGCCCACGGCGACCATGGTGATGCAACAACCGGCCGTCGATAAGGCGCGTGAGACGTAAGAACCACCAAACGCTGGCAGGTTGGTCGTCTTGAGGACAAACCAACTTGCCAGCGTTAGGAATGCGCCACCGAATATGGCTGCGAACATCGCGAGGATTGTGGAGCGGATGCTGAGGGTGTCAGCGTGGTATTTCTCGTCGACGTTCATGCTTCTCTCTTGCTAGATTGGCAACTTCCGGAAAATTGGCTTCGGAATGTGCTGCAGCACCATCATGACCGGCTGGAACGCTGGGTGAACCCAGATCTCTTCCTTACGGTTCAAAACGCCATCGACAACTGCCTTCGCAACATCTTCGCGATCAACAGTCAGCGGAGCTTCCTTCACACCTGCGCTCATCTTAGTGCGCACCTGGCCCGGGCGAACAACCAACACGTTCACGCCGAACTCGCGGAGCGCCTCACCAAGCTGGGTGTAGAAGCCATCGAAGCCGGCCTTAGTAGAGCCGTAGACGAAGTTGGAACGGCGAACCTTCACGCCAGCGACGGAGCTCAGCGCCACAATAGTGCCGTGGTGCTGCTTCTTCATCCGCTCGGAGAGCAGGACACCCACGGAAACCGCGCCGGTGAAGTTGATCTGCGCGGCCTCAACGGCCTTTGCCTGGTTCTGCCACTGCTCTTCATTGTCACCGAGCACGCCGAACGCAACGATCGCGATGTCGATATCGCCCTTGATCTGCTCAAACATGGCAGGGTGCGCATCGAAGTCGGTGGCGTCGAACTCGACGAACTCAGCGGTGCCGCCGAGCTTTTCGACGGCCGCGATCGCGGTTTCCGGCCGGGTGCGGTTAGCCAACGTGACCTTGGCTGGCCCCTTAGACAGGAACTCTTCAACGATGGCCAGGCCAATGTCGGAGTTACCGCCCAGGAGCAGGATGTGTTGTGGCTTGCCTACTGCATTCAGCATTTACTTTCCTCCCAATTCGAGGCGTCGGGACATGTCGGATGCGAAGACACCCGTTGGGTCGATCTCGTTGCGGACCTTGAGCCAGCCCGCCATGCCTGGGTACATCTGGTGGAAGTTCTCCGCGGAGGTGCGGGACTCCTTGGCCAGGTAGAGGCGGCCGCCGAACTCCATGACGCGCTTATCCAGCTCGTCCAGGAACTGGCCGAGGCCCTTCTTGATAGGGAAGTCGACGCAGACGTTCCAGCCTGGCATTGGGTAGGACAGTGGTGCCTTGTTTCCTTCACCGAACAGCTTGAACACGTTCAGTGCGGAGTAGTGGCCGGACTTTTGAATGTCCTTGACGATCTCCTTGAACGGCTCCACAGCTTCGCGTGGCACCACGAACTGGTACTGCAGGAAGCCGTTCTTACCGTAGCCACGGTTCCACTCGCCAATGAGATCCAGTGGCTGGTAGAACTGCGTGAGGTTTTGCACCTGGTTCTTGTACTTGCCGGACTTGATCCACCACAGCTCGCCGATCGCGATCATGGAGTACTTATTCATGGTGAAGCTCGGGAAGATGTCCGGAACGGTCACCAACTGTGGTGCGTTGAACTTGAGCGGATCCTTCGCCAGCTTCGGATTGAGCTCCTCAAGCTGGGCGAGCGTGGCCAGCGATCCGCGGGAGATAGCGGCGCGACCGAGCTTTGGCTCTGGGGAGATCGCGTCGAACCACGCGGAAGAGTAGGTGTAGTTGTGCTCGGAGCCATCGGAGTGGAAATCGATGGTTTCCTGCAGGTTAGCGGTGAGATCGCCGTCTGCGATGAAGTAGGCGGTCTCCGTGCGCGTCATCTTGATGCGGGCACGCAGGATGATGCCGGTCAGGCCCATGCCACCGATGGTTGCCCAGAACAGTTCGCCCTGAGGATCCTCTGGGGTGCCTTCAGGCTCGAGGTGCAGGATGCGACCGTCGGCAACGAGCAGTTCCATGGAGACCACGTGATCGCCGAAGGAGCCGGCGGAGTGGTGGTTCTTGCCGTGAATGTCCGGGCCGATGGCGCCACCGATAGTGACCTGGCGGGTGCCTGGAAGGACTGGGACCCACAGGCCATAAGGCAGGGCTGCCTTCATCAGTTGGTCGAGCGTGACGCCACCGTCGACGTCGACAATCGCGGTTTCCGTATCGATCGAGTGGATCTGGTTGAGCGGCTGCATATCGACAACCAGTCCACCGGCGTTCTGGGCTGGGTCGCCATAGGAGCGTCCCATGCCTCGGGCGATGATGCCACGGTCGTTCTTTTCTGCAGCTTCCTTGACTGCGCGAACAATCTGCTCCACGTCTGGCGTGGACAATACCTGCGCAGTTGTCGGGGCAGTGCGGCCCCAACCTGTCAGTACTTGTTGTTTAATCACGACCTCAAGGCTACCCGCGTTTAACAGTGGTCGCTTGTCCCCACAAATGGGGGGTCGCTCACATTTTTCAGTCCTCGAGCTGAACAGGAATTTCAGTAGAAGTCATAAAATCCTACTTTTCTGAGGAGGTTGTGTCGGGCTGGAATGTGCTGCAACACTGGGCACCCCAACCAACCAACGAGAAAGGATTCATCATGGATCTCGGACTTCTGTTTGATGGCATTGTTAACTCCGTCAAGGCACTCTTCAACGTAGCTACCGGCTCCGCTGAGGGCATCTTCGCTACCGTCGAGTACCTCTTCGACAACACCTCCTCCGCACTGGGTTCTAACTAATCCCTAGTACAGATCTAGGAGGTCCCGGATTTCCTTTGGCAGGTCTTCCTGCCGAGTGATCGTAGGGCCCTCGTAGTTCTTCAGGATTTCGTACACCCGTACGCGGTCCTGAGAATCAAGGAGTGGGAGTTCCTGGGCCAGCATCATCGTCAGTTCATTACTGAGCGGAGTGTTGGTCATAGCCGCAGCCGTATGTTCGGTTGCGGCTTTCTTCTTCAAAAATCCAAACATGAGGCCATACTAGTACTCATGGATGACTTGTTATTGAGTATTTCGGTCGGCGCAGCCACAGCATTGCGCAAGCCATGGGCGCGCATCGCGACGCTAGCCGCTGGCGTGGGAACGGTGGCCTATATCAATTCGACTGACGATGACCCAAATAATGATCCAGCGATCGTCATCGATCGAGTACGTCAACGCATCGGTGACATCGGGGATACTCCAGGACCAGATTCCGATTTCCCAGCCGGTGACCTCGGTTCTCCGCTGCGCACATGGGCAATCGTTGGTGGCATGGCGTTGGCAGTTGTTGGAGCCGTTAAGGCGGAGCGTCGTTTTCTTAAATCGACAACGTCCCGGGTGGCTGCCGGGCTGGTCACAGGCACCGCGACTTACTTGTGCTGCCAAAGCATCACGTAGCGCCTAGCATTCGAAGCGTGAGCTTCGTTCCAATGACTGACCCGAGACTGCAGCGCCCGCTGCGTCGCGCATCAGCGGCGCCTGGGGAGGCGCTGCTGGTTCAGGCTGTCAACAGTGAGAGCGGTGCTTGGCGACGCCTCCGCGTCCCCGGCACCATTGGAATGGAGCGCTTTGCGCGCATTCTGCAGTTGGCGTTCGACATTGTGGAACCCGCTGAGCATGCTTTCGTGCAGCTCGATGGCACAGATGAGGGTGCCCCGGTGGTCATGCCGGCTCCGACACTCGTGCGTTTCGACGCCGCCGGTACTCCGTCCGAAACCGTCTCTTTGGGCGAGTTGCTTCGGGTTGCCGATCTCCGGTTTATTTCCAAGTTCACGGCGCCGCTGTGCATTGATTTGTCCCTAGTCTCCGAGTTGCAGCGCTCGCCGCGCCTGGAGACACTGTGCATTGATGGTGAGGGTTCGCTGAACTCGCAGGTCTTCGATATCAAGGCAATCAACCGCGAGTTGGACGCGGAGCGCTGGGTTTTTGCCAAGATGTCTGAAGTGAAGCCGAGCCTGCGGGACTTGATCTTCCGCACGGGGATGTGGGAGACCGCCCAGCTTGTTGCATTCCTCAATATTGGTACCCCGCCGGAAATCACCGAGGCTGAGGCCGCGAAGATGGTTGCGCCGGTGCTTGCTGATGCCCGCATGGTAGAAATGCTGGATTTGGATGACGAACGCCTGGGGCTGTCCACTTCCCTCGACGTGTGGAACCACATTGCGCATCGCCTGCCCCTCGAGCGCGATACCCGTGGCAATGACGCGGCCTGGCTGCGATTGATCGCCCTGATTTCTTCGATGCCCTTTGGCGCCGCAACAACCTTCATCCTGGAGGGCATGGCTTGGACAGGGCAGCGGACAACACTTGCGGAAGTGGATTCCCTCACACGTCAGACCATGGATGTGTTGCGGGGCTTGGGCATTATTGTGGGCGATGACCTGGTCTTGGGTGGTGTGCTCTCCAAGCCGCGCCGGGAATTCCTCCGAATGGTTTTGCACTCGTCTTAACGACTTTCACTACCCTGGGGGCCATGCGTTCCTTGATTCTGTGGGCCGGGGTTCGGGGCGCGAATGTTTATCGGCACATCGGGGTCAACGACACCATGTGTTTGGATGAGTTTCGTCGCGTCCTGGATGTTTGCTTCGGCTTCGATTCCGCCGAGCCTTCGACATTCCCTGGGCTGCATCCGTCCTCATTGATCCCCGACAACCTCACGTACGAGTGGGGCCTGTGGATCGTCGACATCCACGTCATCGACGCCTACCCTCGCGACGAGGGCACGCCGCGCGCTCTGTGCATCGGCGGGGCAGGCTCGCTTAACGACGACTTCGACCTAGCCACCGTGAACACGGAGCTGACGGGTCGCGAAACCCTCTCCGCTGTCTTGTCCTTGGCCCACCCGGAACTCCGCGACCTCATTGAACGGGGGTCGCTGTACGATTTCGTTCCTTTGCTCCAGGCACTTGACCTGCGCCAAGCCTTCGGAACTTCCCTAGGGTTGCCCCTGGAAATCGACCCTGCGGCCCGGGACGCCTTCTGGGTGACAGTCCTTGTCCTGTCCTGCTTCAGCGAACCCGAAACTTCCGACAGTCTCCTGGAAGGGACCATGGCAGAGCTCGGCTGGGTCGAGGATGACGGGACCCCATTGACCGCTCCGGCCATTAGAGCCCTGTGTGCGGCTTCTCTGACGCAGCTCGCTGCGCTGGGGGCTTATGGGCGACACGCCAAGTCCCCGGTCGACAGGTTAGAGATCTACCGAAACCTGCTCGCGGGGTAGTATCTCCCCCTGTGGACATGAAAACGCAGGGTTACCGCTTCATCATTTCTGGTCTCATCTCGGCTGTAGTCGACTGGGGCTTCACTGCGCTGACCCAGTTTCTCTTCAACTTCTCGCCCGGCAAAGCCCGCCTCGTCGGCTTTGTCTTCGGCACGATCACTGCCTATGCCATTAACCGACGCTGGACCTTCCAGGCGGACCACTCCTGGAAGCGCTTGTTCTACGTTGCCATCTTGTACACGGTGACTGGTTGGCTGAACATGACGCTATACGCCTGGGGATTCCACCTTCTAGAGCCGCACGGCCCACGCCTGGTCGCGTCCCTCGGTGCCTTCGTGTTCGCGCAGGGCATTGCCACGGTGCTGAACTTCTTCGCGCAGCGGATGTTCATTTTCAGATAAACCGTGTCGGATTTGGTTATGCAAACTGTAGAAATAAGCCTCAAAAGTCAGTCTGCATTACCAAATCCAGCAGCCCTACTCTGGCCGCTCGAACTTCTCCTCGCGCCCCATCTTGTGAAGCTTCAGCCACTCCCGGAAGCCCTTCGGGTCCTTTTCCTGCACGAGGAAGTACCAGCCGAAGCGGGCATATTCCTGTGGCAGGAGTTTGCGCATGCCGGGTTGGTTCATGAGGTAGCCGCGGTTGCGGTAGGTGAAGAATCGCTTGGATTCCGATGACGGGTACTGCGTGTGCATCCGGCCACCGAGGATCGGTTTGAACTCGTCTGAGCCGTTGGGGTGCAGGTACGCCGTTTCCAAGCAGGTGCCAAATGGCAGTCCGGATCGGACGAGTCGGCGGTGGTATTCAACTTCGTCGCCGCGGATGAACAGCCGATAGTCGGGGACACCGATACGTTCCATCGCCTTGGCGGAGATCAGCGCACCGTTAAACAGCGATGCGATGCCCGGCAGGAAGCCAGTGCCCAGCTCGGAGCGCTTGCGTCGCCACTGCACGCCGCGGCGCAGTGGAAACGCGAGGTCAGCGGGGGCAGCCTTATCGACGACCACCGGCGAGACCTCCGCCAGGCCGTGAGCCAACGCGCAGTCGTACAGTTTCGCAAGGACTTCAGGTCCTTCGGGGCGACCGTCGTCATCCGCGCACCAAATCGCGTCGGCGCCCAGCGCTAGCGCGCTCAAGAAGCCGTAGGCGAAGCCGCCGGCCCCGCCGAGGTTGGTTCGTGACGGCAGGTAGATGCCACGGGAACCACAGACCTGCTGAACCAAGGAGGCGACTGCTTCTTCGCAGCCGTTGTCCACCACGATGATCCATTCGACGGGCCGGGTCTGAGCCGCCACGACCTCGAGGGATTCGCGGAGCATTTCCACGCGCTGGTGCGTGACGATGACCGCGGCGACGCGGTCAGAGCGCGAAAGATTCATTAGGCTTCTTCTTCCATTCGCTTCAACAGGCGGCGCACATGGTCGGCGGCACCCTTTCCTTCGTATGCTTCCACGACCTCGGGCACTGTGCCAGCCTGGCGAATAGTGCCGTGGTCGACCCAGAGGGCGGTGTCGCACAGTTGGGCGAGGAAGTCGTTGGAGTGGGAGGCGAAGACGAGGATGCCGGAGCGTTCCACGAGCTCCTGCAGGCGTGACCTAGCCTTGGCCATGAATGCGGCGTCGACGGCGCCGATGCCTTCGTCGAGAAGCAAAATTTCGGGCTCGATCGAGGTGACCACGCCGAGCGCGAGACGGATGCGCATGCCGGTGGAGTAAGTGCGCAGTGGCATGTTGAGGTACTCGCCAAGCTCGGAGAAGTCGGCGATTTCGTCGATCTTCGCCTTCATTTGCTTGCGGGTCTGGCCGAGGAAGAGGCCGCGGATGATGATGTTCTCGTAGCCCGAAATCTCCGGGTCCATGCCCACGCCGAGGTCGAAGACGGGGGCCACGCGACCACGGATATGGGCAGAGCCGCGGGTGGGCTCGTAGATGCCGGAGAGCAGGCGCAGCAGAGTGGATTTGCCGGCACCATTGTGGCCGACGAGTCCGACGCGGTCGCCTTCCTGCAGGTGCAGGTTAATGTCCTTCAGAGCCTCGACGACGACGGTGTTGTTGGCATTGCGTCCGATGGCACCGCCCGCCGCGCCCAGGAAGGCTTTCTTCATGGAGCGGGACTTGGCATCGAAGATGGGGAAGTCGACGCAGGCGTTGTACGTATCAATTGAAACCATGTCGAATCTCCTATACCCAGTAGCTCACGCGGTAGCGCCACTGCTTCATAGCGAGCATGGCAAGTATCAGCCCAGCGACGGTGCAGCCGAGGACAACGTACCAGTGGTACATCGGAAGCGGGGCACCGATGAGGGGTGCGCGTACAACCTCCATGTAGTGGTACAGCGGGTTGAGCTCCACGATCCGGGCGCGTGTCTGCATTTCTGGTCCGGCGGAGCGCAGGGTAGACGTGGTCCACACGATCGGAGTGACGTAGAACAGCAGCTGGACGAGTGCCTCCAGCAATGGCGCAACATCGCGGTATCGGGTGGCGACGATGCCGAAGAACATCGCGACCCACACGCCGTTGACAATCAAGAGCAGCAAGGCAGGGACGGCCAGCAGGATATCCCAACCCAGGGGGCGCGGGAAGATCAGCATGAGGATGACCCAGATGACCATGTTGTGCAGGAGGAAGAGGGTCTGTCGCCAAACCAGGCGGTAGACGTGCACGGACAGCGCCGAGGGAAGCTGCTTGATCAGGCCCTCGTTATCAATGAAGATATCCGAGCCTTCCTTAATGGCACCTGAGATAAATCCCCACATAATTAAGCCCACAGTTACATGAGGCAAAAATTCAGATAATGATATCCTGAACAGAAGTGAATAAAGCAGGCCCAAAGCTAGTGCCATGACGCCGGTCGCGATGGTGATCCACAGCGGTCCGAGTACCGATCGGCGGTAGCGTTGCTTGATATCCTGCCAACCCAGTTGCAACCACAATTCGTGCTGCTTAAACCCGCGGGACAGGTCTTTCCAGGCCGCGGAGAAGGTAGTCGATTGGGACGCAGGTGCGTTGGAAGGATCGACTCGGGTCATCCGTTCGAGTATTGCTGCTTTGTCTGACACCCTTATGAGCCTAGCGGTCGCTGTATGCTTGTTCGGGTAAGCGGGTGCCAATCCAAGGAGTTTTTATGTTCGATGTCGCGTACGCGAGGGGCCAATACACCTCTCTTAGCGACGGTTGGACGTACCTCAATGCTCATATCCAAGCTCAGATTCCGGAGCGGGTCGGTTCGGCTGTGTCCACCGCATTCCGCACGTCAGCGCTTGTCGACGTCCGCAGCCCGGCCACGGGTTCCCATGCCAATTCTTCGGAGTTGCACCAAACCATAGGGGAGAGTCATCTCGCTGCCGCCCGATCGGCCATTGCCGACCTCGTGGGAGCTTCGCCAGATCGGGTTGTGCTGGGCCCCAATAAGCAGATTCTGATTCAGTCCCTTGTGACGGCTTTGCAGCCGCGACTGCGCCGAACCACGCAGATCGTGCTCAACCGGATCGATCCGGAGAGCACCACCGCACCATTTATGCAGTCTGAGGCTTCGGCGGTGTGGGCGGAGCCGGATCTTGGTACCGGCGAGCTGCCAGCTTGGCAATATGACGAGGTGGTTAATGGATCCACTCGCCTTGTGGTAGTGCCTGCTGCCCATTCCTTGATCGGTACGGTGATCGATGTCGCCGCTATCTCGGAAATCGTGCGCGCAAAGTCCCGAGCATGGATGTTCGTCGATGCTTCTGCCTTGGCACCGTACCGAGCCATCTCCATTGACGAGTGGGGTGCCGACATCGTCGCGGTTGAATTTGCGCCGATGGGTGGCCCGCAGATGGCCGCGCTCGTGTTCCGCGACACCTCGATGTTCCCGCTGCTTAAGGCGGTCAATGTTGAGGCGGATTCCGGTAAGGCGGGCAAACTCGAGCTGGGTGCACTGTCCACCGGCCTGGCCGGAGGCCTGACTTCCCTCGTCGAGCACTACGCTGGCTTTGCCACTACTGGTGGCACCCGCGCCAGCCGTCTCCAGCAATCGATGGCAGAAGTGGACCGCTACTGTCGCCAGCTCACCCGACACCTGATCAATTCGCTAGTGGGACTTCCAACCGTGCATGTGCTGGGGGTGTCCGGGGAAGCCGCAGGCAAGGATGCTATCTATCTCGATCGCGTGCCGCGCGTGACTTTTATGGTGCCTGGCGTCCCCGCGGTCACCGTGCAGCGGCGGCTTTTGACCAATGGCCTGGTCACGGATTTGTGTCCACACGATCCGTTGCTGGAAGCGATGGGCGCCTTTGAAGAAGGCGGTGCCATCACCATCGGCCTGGCGGCGTACAACACGATGAACGACGTGGATCAGTTGACCCGGGTGCTCGCTTCGCTCGCTTGATCATCAAGAGCTGGGACCGGGGCGGTTGCTTCACGTCGCCACCACAGCACCGTCAGTACCAGCAGCACGACCATGAGGATGTTGCGGGTAGCAAGTGCCAGAGTCGGCATGAAGTCCGGGTCGTTAGTCATGAGGCTGTCGTAATTGCCCGGGTAAACGTACTGCGTGAGCCACGTAATCGCGAGCACGACTACTGCGTTGATCTTGGCCAAGCGATTCGGCGTAAAACACAGGATGACCGCGGTTATTGGCGCGAGCCACACCATGTACTGCGGGGAAAACACCTTGTTCGTGACCAGCACGGCCACGATCAGCACCATCGCCAAAGCAATTGCTTCCGAGGAGCGCCAGGTGTGTCGGAACAGGCGGCGTAGCACTACAGCCGCCGCGAGCAGCACGGTCAGGTACAGGGCAGCACTGGCGACGCTGGTTGCGGTGTCTACGCCGGGTCCGGTGATCTCAAAGCTTTTCGACGCCGCGTAGCGAATCTGGTACCCGCCGCCACCTGTGGCGGCGAGCACGATGAATGGCGTCGCAGCAATTGACTCGATCTGCAATCCGCGCTCGGCCTGGTAATCCAGGGGAGAAAGGAGCCTGTCGAAGCCCTGTGTGGTGATCGTTACCAGTGCCATGGCCGCCATCGACCCGACAAAAACGCCGATGCGTAGCCAGGACTGTTTGCTCTTCCAGTGGCCCACCAAGGACGCAGCTAACACGCCCGGCCACAGCTTCATCATCGTTGCTGCCGCGAGGAAAGCCGCGGATACCTTGGGATGACGAGCCAGCAGATAGGCGAACACTCCCACGAGGAGACCTGGAACGAGGTCTAGTCGGGTGAGGAAAATCGGACCGACGACGAAGCCGAACAGCACCCAGAAGATGCCCGCCAGGTAGTGCTTGCGGTGAATCAGGAGAGCAAAGAACAACAGGTCCAGGCTGAGGATGAAGCCAACATAATATTGCTCGATGCTGGCCTGATTGTCCGGGGCGAACAGGTCAATCACACGAAGCAGCCAGAGGTTTGCCTCGGGGTACTCCTTCAGGGCCTCACCGCCCTGCTTTTCGTTGGCGAGTTCACTGAAGTAGTAGTGCACGTCACCAAAGATCCAGCGCTGCGGGCCGTAGGTCTGCTTGACCAGTAGCCATCGGCTAGCAGTCCAACCTAAAAGGAGTAGAAGAAAAGGCACCCTTAGATACTAGGCCACGGTGAGTACAATCTTCCCGGTGACTTCGCCTTCTTTGAGTAGCCGATGCGCCTCGGCGGCCTGATCGAGGGGAACAGTGGTGCTGAGCTGGTGCTTGACACGCCCGTCAGCAATCATCGGCCACACCGTCTTTTCAGTATCGGCGACGATGCGTGCCTTGTCTGCTAGATCTCGGGCGCGCAGCGCCGTAGCGGAAATGCTTCCGCGCTTGGTCAGCAGCCTTCCGATATTCAGCTCACCCTTCACGCCGCCCTGCATACCGATGATGACCAGGTGTCCATCCATGGCTAGAGCCTTGATGTTTTGCTCCAAGTACTTCGCGCCCATGATGTCCAAGATCACGTCGCACTTGTTTTTCATCACCTCGGCGAAGTCTTCTTCCTTGTAGTTGATGAGGATGTCCGCGCCAAGTTCCTCGCACAACTGGAGCTTCTCCTGGCTGCCGGCCGTCACAGCAACCGTTACCCCCAGCGCCTTAGCGTATTGGATAGCAAAAGTGCCGATGCCTCCGGCGCCGCCGTGGATCAGTAGTGTGTCGCCGGCCTTTAGACCCGCAAGCTGCATGTTCGAGTGCACGGTGCAGGCCACCTCCACGATGGCGGCGGCCTCGGTCGTCGACAAGCCCTGCGGAATGCTCATGAGCTGCCCTTCCGGGACTGCGACATATTCCGCATAACCACCGCCGGCGAGGAGGCACGCCACCTGCTCGCCCTTGGCTCGTCCGGTGTCGCCGGGGTCGGCGATCTCGCCGGCGCACTCGAGGCCCATAATTTCGCTCGCGCCGGGAGGCGGTGGGTAGTGACCGGCGGCCTGCAGCAAGTCGCCACGGTTTACCCCGGTGGCATGTACCTTGACCAGCACTTCTCCTTCCTTGAGCTCAGGGGCGGGAAGGTCGGTCAGGATGAGTCCGTCATTGATTTCGATAGCTCGCATGACCCCAAGACTACGCAAAATAGCTATTCGGCAAGGGGATACGATATTATTTCTTGCACTGCCGTTTGGCAGCATGAGGAAGTATGGCAGAGCGGCCGAATGCACTGGTCTTGAAAACCAGCGATGGGAAACTATCCGGGGGTTCAAATCCCTCTACTTCCGCAAGTAAAGCCCCATGATCCATGGGGCTTTAGTGCTCTTATTTAGCAAATCTGCTTTTTCCCTGCATCGAGTGTGTGGTGCAGCCTACAATTACTTTCGATAATCACTGTCGGTAGCGAAGCGGGGTGTCTCGGTGTGGAGGAAACGCCACGGCGCGTTCGGTGAAAATGGCCTTGCGGGCATCACCGCGCTGGCGCTGGTGATTTACCTCGCTTCCCGTGCTGTGAATTTCCTGTGGGCGGGCCGAGAAGTGTTCATGCTGGTAGCCATGGCTTTCGCAGGAACTCTGGTGTGGTTGTGTTTTCTGCTGTGGTTCGCTCGAACAGCGCCCGTCGTAGCTGTCTTGGCGTTCCTGGCATACGCGGCGAGCCGCCTCGTGCGAATTGAACAGTGCGGCGTGTACTGGCTCGATGCGCGTTCATATTATGCGCACGACGGCACCTGGCCATTGGCCGAAATGCTGGTAGCAGTGGCGTTCGGTCTGCTCACCTACGCGCTGTGGCGCACTCATGAGGTGCCCCGCCCGGTGTTACTGCTTTTTATTGTGTACATCGCGGTGACACTGGTGCGCGCCATGGTGGTCGATTCTGTCGATATCGGCACCCACGCGGAGCTGACCTTCTTCCGAAACCTCTCCGGCGGATTGTGCTATTCCTATCTCGTGGCCTACTTCCTCGTGGAATCTCGCACCGTGCGAGGCTAAGGGCCGAATAGGTTATGCTGAGCGTGTGAAAAAAGCGCTCCTTCTTGCTCTTATGCTGCTGTTTGGGGCCACCCCGGCGCACGCCGTGCCGACCCCCTTTACGGACCAAGGCTTTCCGACGGGCGGCACCGGTGGCATCCACCCACTGCCCGCAGCCGCCGCGCTGCAGGAGGTTTTCCAACCCGGGCTGGTCCCAGTTGGTGCCAATGATTTCTCCTGTCAGCCCGCCGAAGGACAGCGCCCAGTGGTGCTGATCCCTGGCACCACGGGCAGCGCCTTCAATTCCTTCTCTGCCCTCGCACCCGCGCTGAAGGCGGAAGGGCTGTGTGTATACACCTTCAACCACAATCCGCTGGGGTTCAGTTCGCAGATTAGCTTCGCTGGTGACATCGCTGATTCGGCGAGGATGCTGGGGGAGGTCGTCGATAAGGTGCGTGCGGAGACCGGCGCCGAGCAGGTGGACCTAGTGGGATGGTCGCAGGGTGGCGGGCCGCTGCCGGTGTATTACATCAACAAGCTGGGTGGGGCGGAGAAGGTGCGCAAGGTCGTCGGGATCATGCCTTCGCACCATGGCACGAACTTCTGGCTGGTGCACGACTATGCGCAGCGCAATCCGGCCGTTCGTGCGGACTTTGACAACCTAGGCACCGCGGTGAACGGGCTGGCGCTGGCTCAGCAGTTGGCAGGTTCGGCGTTCATCGAGGACCTCTACAGCGAACCAGTGCGTGCCGAGTATATGAACATCGCCACCCAGTACGACCAAATCGTGCTGCCGTACTCGAACTCCTTCTTGGAAGGCGCGGACAATCGCCTGGTCCAGGACTACTGTCCGGGGCGGCGCACCACGCACTTCAATGCCACCTACGATCCCGTTGTGTTCGCACTGGTCCTGGAAGGTTTGACCGGTGTGGCTCAACCTAAGAACTGCGCCACGCCACCGCCACTGGGTTAGCGCAGAGGAGCGAGGAGTGCCTCAGTGCCCGCTTCATCCCACAACACGACGGAACCGACTGCGGTGTCGGCAAAACCACCCAGCGGGATCGTTTCCGTACGCACGCCACTCTTGAGCGACAGCGCCACGCGGGCCAAGTGCCATGCGTGATCTTTTTCGCCCACGATGAACGCGGAGCCCGTCTTGGAAATCAGCGGGATGGTGCGGAACGGATTCACGATCGTCGCAGGAGAGGTCGCCTTATCCATCAGGGCGGAGAAGAACTTGCGCTGTCGCTCCACACGATCCAGGTCGCCCATTGGCGTGGCGCGGGTGCGGACATAACTCAGCGCCGTCGGCCCATCCATCTTTTGGCAGCCGGCATCGAGGTACAGGCTGATGACATCGTCGGCAATCGGCTCATCGACACAGATCTCCACGCCACCCACCGCGTCGACCATCCCAGCGAATCCGCCGAAGCCGATCTCGGCGTAGTGATCAATGCGCAGACCAGTGCTCTGCTCCACCGTCTGGGTGAGTAACTGCGGGCCGCCGATAGTGAACGCCGAGTTGATCTTGTCCTCGCCATGGCCGGGGATATTCACGTAGGAATCGCGCGGGATTGAAATGAGCGTCGGCTGCCCGCTACGCGGAATGTGCAGCAGCATGATGGTGTCCGTGCGACCAACTCCAATGTCGCCACCGGTGTTCAGCTCAGCGATCTGATCTTCACTCAGCCCCTGACGGGAATCGGAGCCGACCAGCAGCCAGTTGGTGCCCGCGGTGTTCGCGATGCGGTCGTCCGGAAGCGCCTCCACCCGGGTGAGCTTGGTGTCTGCCCAGAGGAATACGCCCGCAAGCAGCAATACCGCGACGAGCAGAAGGGCGCCTACGCCACGCAGGCAGCCGGGCGCTTGTCGACGCCGCGTCGGCCGGTACCCCTGCTGCTTGGGCGCTGCCGGTTGCGGCCGTTGTGGCTGTGGCCGCTGTTGTGGGGTTGGCCTGCTCGGCGGAATATACTGGCGGGCTCGCTCTTGCTGTGGCCGCGACTGTGGTGGTCGTACCTGCTGGGGTCGTTCCACGCGAGGCATATCGGTGCGGGTGCGGTCATCCAACGGTTGTTGCCGCTCCTCGCGCCGGGGGCGACGCTGGGGCGGCTGCTGCCTTTTTGTGTTGGGACGTTTGCGCACTGGGCGACCGTAGCGGTCCAAGATTGGTTTGCCGTTGCGGTCGCGTGCGATGTCGTCGCCGTAAGTCATGCATCTATCATGCCGAACTTCCGGCTGCGAAGTGTTGTTCAGGTGGTGTTTTGGTGCACTTGCGGCCCAGAAACTAGGAACATTGGCGCTCAGCGAGCCACTGCATAGCTTCCTTCTCGGCGTCGTCACTGAGGACATCCGGCTGGATCGGATCTTCGTTGAACTCTTCGCCGGTGCGTGCTCGGTCCTTGGCGGTGGTGAGCATGAGGGCAGCGCCGTCGTAGAGATCGATGACTACGTTGGCGGAGGCAAATCCGGCAGTTGGGGCACCGAAGCTCTGGGAGTTGGGCAGGCCGCGGAATGCGAGCATCGTTGCTTCCCCAGAGGACGCGGTTTTGTCGTCGACAAGCACGGCAACCGGGACATCCAGCTTGCCGCCAGAGGTGGTGGTGGGAGTGCCGCCGCCCTTGACGGAGTTGCCCTCGACTTTGACCGGGTTGGCGCCGAATGGGCTCACGAATTCGAGGACGGTGCCGTCCGGGATGAGCGGGGAGAGGCCGGCGAGCATTGGTCCCATGTCTCCGCCGCCGTTGCCCCGCAAGTCAACGATCGCGCCGCAGGTCGGCCCGTCGAGGATCCCCGTGCTCAAAGTGTCGGCGTATGTTTGTCCGTATCCGCCACGCCCTAGCTCGGGGACCTTTGCGTAGACCACTCCGCCACGCTTTTCGACGACCGGTGCCTCCGAATTCTCCTCCGTGCTCGGCTCGTTGTTTTCAGGGGTGATCACGTTGGAGTGCTTCCCGCCAGCCACTTTGATGGCGGTGCGCAGGATCTCGTAGGTGTCTTCGTAGCTTTTGGCCTGCTTGAGGTCCTCTTTCGCCTGCTTTTTAGCAGCTTTGAACTCATCGCTGTTGGCGTAGATTCCCATCGATTCCATAACTCGGAGGGCGTCGGCGCCGTACTTCTGTGGCGAAGGCTTGATGAGATAGCGGGTCTTGGCGGTGAACACGCCGGTGAGGGCTGGGCCGTAGATGTAGCCGACGGTGGATATCGCGACGAGGATGACGGCGAAGATCGGGAGGATGATTTTACGTAACACTGAACAAATCTCCTGGTTGACAGTCGAGGGCTTCGCAGAGCCCGACGAGGGTGGAAAAACGGACGGCTTTGGCGCGGTTGTTCTTTAGTACCGAGAGATTGACTGCAGTGACGTCGACAAGCTTGGCGAGCTCCGCCAACGTCATGCCTTTTTCTTCGAGGATTCGATCAAGATGGCAGGTGACCTCCATTTAGATCAAACCCTCCTGATCTTCCTGCAGCTTGACGGCCCGGGTCAGAGCGACCGCCATCATCGACAAAACCATCATGAGGATGTACATCGGGATGAAACCGGGGTCATCGATGCCGTTAGGGAGGGTGTTATTGTCGACGCCTTGCGTTGCAGAGACCCAGTTATTGCCCATGCCCTCAAAGAATTGGCCGCCGATGTATGCCAGCGCTGCCCACGAAGCAATCTTGAAGTAGCGCACGTTTTTGGCGATAAAGAAGTCGCTCGCTAGGAAGCCGCGGGTGGCGAGCATCAAGGTCACGCAGATTGTGATTGCCGCGATTGTCTTGGTGGCAAAGGCAATGAGGAAGATTGTGAGCTGGCCTTGGTTGAGCTGGTCCAGCGGAACGTGGATGCTGTTGACGCCCTCCATGAGTAGGCCGATCGGGGAGGTGAGCTCCTGCCATGCGATCAGCCGGAAGACGGCAATTACGGTGATCAAAAGGATGAATGCGAAGCCGAAGGTGCTGGCGCTGATGTCCCAGCGGGTTTTCTTATCCATTGTCCTGCTCCTTGTATATCGAGTTTCGATGTATCGACTTTCATTGTATCGAAATTCGATATGGAGTCAAGGGGTGTGCCGGTTATAGCAGTTGATAGCCCACAAACGCCACGGCATCAATCAGGAAATGTCCGAGGATGAGGGGCCAGATCCGGCCATAGCGGTGGAAGAACCACCCGTACACCAGGCCCATCACGATATTGCCGAAGCCGGCGGAAACGCCCTGGTAGAGGTGATAAGAACCGCGGAGCACTGCAGTGCAGGCCAGGATCACCCAAAGGGGAAGCTTTAGTTGCTTCAGCCGGGTCATCAGCCAGCCGACCACCACGACCTCCTCGCCGAAAGCGTTGGCAAAGGACCAGACGAGTAGAACCGGCACGCCCCACCAAGATTCAAAAGCGGAAGGGATGACCTCCTTGGTTAGGCCAAAGTGCACGGCGCCGAAGTAAAACGCCAGGCCGGGAAGTCCGATGACAGCCGCCAAACCAGCCCCGGAGAGCCAATCCCGCCACTGCAACTTCGGCAATCGAATCCCGTCACCAGCCAGCAAGAACAGCGCTAGCAGACCCCAGCCGACCAGCACTAACGCGGAACACAGCTGCAAGGAATAATCGAGCCAAAGAGACTGTGCCATTGGCTTGTTTAGGGTCACTGACTGCTCGTTCAGCGGCCCTGCTAATAGCGAATCCACCAGCCGGAGAATGGAACGAATGCCGCTCATCCCGAAGGTGATCAAAAGGACGATCCCGATCTCCCGGCGAATCCTAGGAGCCATGAAGTTCCTCCGCGAGCGCGAGCAGCTCCGGCACGGACGCCCGAATCGCGCCCAAGTGAATGGACCGTCCGCCGAACGGGATCGAAATGCCCGCCCATCCCGTGATGTTAAACAGGGTGCACCACGGTGTCCAGCGGGTTTGCTCGTCAAAGTCCTCCCGCGGCGGCAGCGCCGAGAAATGTCCAATCTTCGGCGGATCAAACGCTAAGGTCGGCGTGAGCAGGATGTCGATGTCCCAGGCCCGCCGCACTACGTCGCCCAAGGACATGCACTTTTCGACGGCCATCCCCTGCTCACCAGCGGTCAACGCCTGCCCTTCGCTCCGCAACCACTCGACAATCGGGCTGGCCTCGCCCTCAATCTTCCGGCACATGCCTGACAGCATGGTTTCGAAGGCCTGGAAGTAGGTCTGGTCGTAGGCCGGACTGACGTCGACCACGTCGTGGCCCAGGTCAGAAAGTGCGTTCGCGGCTTCCACACAGGCGTTGAGCCATTCCGGGGCGACAGTGCCGTCACCGTGCAACGGCTCGAAGAGCACGCCGACCCGCAGTGGGCGTGCTTGCAATGGAACAGCGTGCATCATGGCCTGATCGGCCACCGTCTTTGTGATAAATCCCTGCGCGGTGAGTTTGCCACCGGCATTGTTGTGGGGTGGTTTGAATCCGACCACCCCACAGGCCGCTGCTGGAACTCGGATGGAACCGCCGCCGTCGGAGGCGTGGGCGATGCGCACCAGGTCCCGGGCGACGGCGACGGCGGCGCCACCGGAAGATCCGCCGGGCGTATGCCCAGGCCATACCGGATTATCCACGGCAGGCATTCCAACCGGTTCGGTGTATGCGGTCATACCGAGCTCACTCGTGGCGGTCTTGCCCACGATCCGCGCCCCGCGCGCGACCAGCGACAATACAAACGGATCCGAGGGTTCCACCACTTGCCGGGTTATAGAGCCATAGGCAGTGGGCATGCCGGAGACGGGCATCAAGTCTTTGATGGGGAGGAGGAGGCCGTTTAAAGGGCCGTCGATAAGCGGCGGCAGCGTGTCGGTGACGTGCACGAACCCGGACTCAGCTGGGGTGAGCGCACTAACGCGGGAAAGGAACTCCTCAAACATATATCCAGACTAGGGTAGGTAAATATGAGCATTACCGTTGCCTACCTCGGTCCCAAGGGTACCTTCACTGAAATGGCTGCGTTGCGCCTGATGCCGGATGCGGAGCTGGTGCCAGTAGGCAGCCCCGCTGAAGCTATCGCGGCAGGTACTGACTTCGCGGTCGTGGCTATCGAGAACTCGGTCGACGGGCCCGTCACCCCGACTTTTGACGCGCTGGCCAGCGACGACACCACCCAGATCTATCGGGAAACCGATATCGAGGTGGCGTTTTCTGTGCTGCGCCGAGGTGATTCGGGAACCAAGACGTTTGCCACGCACCCGGTCGCCTGGCAGCAGGTCAAGGGCTGGGTCGGCGAAAACCTTCCTGGGATCAAGTTCGTGCCGGCCAGCTCTAACGCTGACGCGGCTCGCATGGTGGCTGAGGGGGAAGCGGACTACGCTGCGGCCCCGGCCCGGGCGGCGGAACTGTACGGGCTCGAAACGGTGGCACAGGATATCGCTGATGTGAAGGGAGCGCGTACGCGATTCGTGGTCGTCGGCAAGCGTGGCAAGCCCACCGCGCGCACCGGCAATGACCGCACCTCTGTCGCCTTTACCCTGCCCAACGAGCCGGGATCGCTCGCGCGCGCACTCAACGAGTTCGCACTGCGCGGCGTGGACCTCACCCGCATCGAATCCCGCCCGACGCGCACCAACTTTGGCACCTACCGCTTCTACGCCGACCTCAAGGGGCATATCGATGACATCCCCGTCGCCGAAGCACTCCGCGCCCTGTATCTGCACGCCGAACACATGCACTTCCTCGGCTCTTGGCCTGCAGCCACCGAACCGGCGGGCGATACTGGCACGGATGTCCTCGCGCGAATCGCCGCCGCTGATACCTATGTAAAACAACTTCGAACCGGAGACTATTAATGGGACGCATCATCCTTCTGCGCCACGGCCAAACCTATTCCAACCTGCAGCGCATCCTCGACACCCGACCACCCGGCGCTGAACTAACCGACCTTGGTCGAGAACAAGCCACCACTGTCGGCCTCGAACTCGCCGAGCTGTGCGGCATTGGTCACGGTAACTTCGGCCGCATCAGCACGCTGATTTCTTCCATCGCGATCCGCGCTCAACAGACCGCTGTTCATGTCGCAGCCTCGCTGGAACGCGCCGCCAGCCTGCCCAAGGACAGCATGCATATCGACGTCCGCACGGGCATACACGAAATCTCGGCCGGTGAACTTCAGGGCGCGCAAGGTGAAGAAGCCGCCGCCCTGTACACCGATGCCTTCCGCGGCTGGCTCGATGGTGATGCCGACGCCCGCCTGGACAGTGGCGAAAACTACCTCGAAGTCCTCGAGCGATACCAGCCCGTTCTCGAATCGGTAGTGGCTGATCTGGGCGAAGACGAGGATGCCATTGTCGTTTCCCACGGCGCTGCCATCCGCGTCGTCTCCACCCACGCCTGTGGCGTGGACCCCGACTTCGCCTTTGGTGCGTACCTTCCCAACTGCCGATTCGTCATCCTGAACCCACAGGACAAACCATTCGGGCAGTGGAAGGTCGAGCGCTGGGCAGACTCCGCAGTTCAGCTGTAAGTACTTAGCCCCAGCCTAAGCGGTGGAGTTCCTCGTCATCGAGCCCGAAATAGTGGCCGATTTCGTGGATGACGGTAATTTTGACTTGCTCGACGAGTTGTTCTTCGGTGCGACAGTAGTCCTGTAGTGCACCTCGGTAGATCCAGATGGCATCGGGCAGGTGCGCTGAGTAATCCGCGGTGCGGTCGGGGAGTGCAACGCCTTCGTAGAGGCCAAGGATGTGGGGGCCGTCGGGGTGGTAGTCCTCAATCAGGATCACCGCGTTTTGAAGCCTGCTGAGGAGCTCGGGTGGGACTTTGGCAAGTCCGAGGTCCACGAGCTCCTCAAAGCGTTCTTCGCTGACCGAAATCATGGCTGGCGGAGCGGATTTCGGGTTGGCTGAGGTGGCGGTGCAGCACCGTCGATAGTGAATGGTCCCTTGGCGGAGCCTGCGAGGACAGAGAAGCTGCCTGCCCGGTTGGGCTTGAAGAGCGCGCAGTTCACGGTGTGTGAGCCGCCGATCCACGAGTTGGTATTGATGGTGGTCCAGAACGGCTGCAGGGTGGAGTTATAGAGAGCCTCGTCGCCACCGAGGAAGCTCTGGGCCGCCACAGTGCATTCTTGCTGCAGGAACTTGTCCTGATCTTCGACAGTCGGGACACCCTCAGGGAAGTGCTCCTTGAGGTTCACTTCCTTAGTGACTTCAAACGAGTGATCTTGCGCGCAGTCAACCGTGCGGGTGGAACCGGAGGCGTCGACAAGCACGCAGGTGCCGGCGGCGTGTGCGCGTGACTGGTCTTGCTCGGTGGCGCGGCCGGAGGTCTTCATTGGGATGCCGTTGTCGCCGGCGACCTGGACACCGCAGAGCATGGTGCGGTCGCCCGCGTTCCACGCTTCGGCAGGAGGCAGGATCGGGGCGATGGAGTAGCGTCCGAGTGGATCGAACTGGCCCTTTAGGTATTCCATGGTGGGGCCTTTGCACAATTCTTCGCGAAGCTGCGCCTGACGCGTGATGTCCGGTGCTGGTGCCTTTGGCCCGAACTCAGATGACGGGTACGCGGCCAGGTTTTCACGGGAGGCGACCTCGTAGCGGTGCTCGCCGGCGCAGTCGGTTTGACCGAAGTTGGTAAACGTCCCGTCTTCGGCAATATCCCAGGTCAGACAGTTGCCGGTGTCCGCAGTGGTAAAGGGTGCGGCCTGCAGTGTGGTTTCGCCTCCGCTTGTCGACGTCCCATTGCCGCCCCCACTTGTTGCTTGCTCGGTCTGGTAGGAATAACCACCGATGCCACTGCCAGCGACGAGTGCCGCGACCAGCGCAGAGCGCACGGCCGTGGAGCTTCGCCAAGAATTGTGTCTAGTCATTTGTTCTCATTGTGCCTAAAACCAGGCTCAAAGTCACAGAGCGGCACGAGTTACATGCGTTTTAAGTGTGTAGCGATCGGTTCGGTAGAGCGAACTGCACCATTCCACGGGCAAGCCG
Organism: Corynebacterium kalinowskii; assembly: GCF_009734385.1. NCBI lineage: Bacteria > Bacillati > Actinomycetota > Actinomycetes > Mycobacteriales > Corynebacteriaceae > Corynebacterium > Corynebacterium kalinowskii. The sequence goes on from NZ_CP046452.1 coordinate 206,411, forward strand.
TTCGACTGGGACTGGCGCACGATCTTCAGTAGTGCAGTACCAGGCTCAACGTCGAGCAGCTCTGCCGTTTCGGAAGTGGCGTTGACAGCAGTAGCGGTCTGGATCGCATCGGTGATCGGCACGTTGTACTCGGTGCCAAGGATCGCGTACACCGAATTGTAGACATCGTTTTCTAGCAGGTCAGGGACGAACGCGGAGTTATACCAGGCATCGTCGATGGCGTAGGGGACGCCGTTGCCCAGACGCAGCCTCCTGAGATGGGTATGTGTTGCGGCGGAATGGAAAAACTCTGCGATGGTGGCCGGCGCTGTCGCCCGCGCAGACAACAGAATCTTGCTACTCGACTGCAGCTGCTGCGCTTCCATTTCCTGGGAAAACGAGGCTAGGTGCAGACGTGATACCAGTGGACTCGGCGCTACAAAGGTACCTTTGCCACGGGCGCGTTTTAGGACCCCGCTGGCGACTAGGTCACCGATAGCGCGTCGCACAGTAATGCGTGAGACGCCATAGGTCTCCTCTAAAACTCGCTCGCCTGGAAGCATGTCCCCAGGTGAGAGCTTCGTCGTGCATAGCTCCTCGAGGATCTCCCGGAGTTGGGCATGCTTGGGCTTGGAAGGGTCGTCAAGTGTGGTGACGGGTAAGCCGGAGGCACTGCTGAGGCCAGTCATACTTCTAACCATACGCGCTACTGGTTATGACCACCGAACGGGGTGGTGAGGTGATCGTCACAGTGTATTGGCGGCCAGTTGGTGCCGGATGAAATTTGGCTAGTCGGGCAGGATTTCATTCCCACCCGTCACACTCTGGGGCTTGTTTTAACTACTGTGAATGAAATTTGGTGGAGCGGGTGAATTTTCATTATTGGAGCACTGCTTCTAAGGGGGTGGTGGGTAAACCTCATCCCGTCACCCAGGTTTACCCAGCGATTGGGCCGATTTAGTGTTGGATTGGTGGGTAAACCTCGCCCAGTAGTCCAGGTTTACCCAGCTGTTCCAAACCTTCGCCCGAGGACGAACCCATTGCGCATCCAACAGAACCGAAGTGTCAACTACCCAGGTAGCCCCTCCAAAAGCAATGCCCATGCGCTAGTGTTGACTTCGTGATTGATCTCAAATTCCTTCGTGAAAACCCTGATGTCGTGCGTGCTTCCCAGGTCACCCGTGGGGAGGATCCTGAGCTTGTCGATAAGCTCATCGCTGCTGATGAGGAGCGTCGTCAGGCGATCTTGCAGGCTGACCAGCTCCGCGCTGAGCAGAAGGCGTTTGGCAAGAAAATCGGCCAGGCGTCTCCGGAGGAGCGTCCAGCGCTGCTGGAGGGTTCCAACGAGCTGAAGGCCAAGGTTAAGGAAGCTGAGGCTGCGCAGAACGCGGCAGAGCAGAAGGTCTACGACCTGCAAATGCAGCTGTCGAACGTGGTCGTCGGCGCCCCTGCAGGTGGCGAGGATGACTTTGTGGTGCTCGAGACGATCGGTGAGCCAACCAAGTTCGATTTCGAGCCAAAGGATCACCTGGAGCTCGGCGAGTCCCTCGGCTTGATTGACATGGAACGCGGCGCAAAGATCTCTGGCGCTCGTTTCTACTTCCTCACCGGCTACGGCGCGATGCTGCAGCTCGGCATGCTGAACCTGGCTGCGCAGAAGGCGATTGCCAATGGCTTCCAGCTGATGATCCCGCCAGTACTCGTGCGCCCAGAGGTGATGCAGGGAACCGGCTTCCTCGGCCAGCATGCCGATGAGATTTACTACCTGGAAAAGGATGAGTTGTACCTCGTCGGCACCTCTGAAGTCGCGTTGGCTGGCTACCACCAGGGCGAGATTATTGATCTATCCCAGGGGCCGAAGCGCTATGCAGGTTGGTCTAGCTGCTTCCGTCGCGAAGCTGGCTCCCACGGCAAGGACACCCGCGGAATTCTGCGCGTGCACCAGTTCGACAAGCTGGAGATGTTCTCCTACTGCAAGCCGGAAGAAGCGGTGGCGGAGCACCAGAAGCTGCTGAACATGGAGCGCGATATGCTCGCTGCCGTTCAGGTGCCGTACCGCATCATCGATATCGCTGGCGGTGACCTCGGTTCCTCCGCGGCACGCAAGTTTGATACCGAAGCGTGGGTCCCGACGCAGGGAACCTACCGCGAGCTGACCTCTACCTCGAACTGCACCACTTTCCAGGCCCGTCGCCTGCAGGTTCGCTACCGCGATGACGAGGGCAAGGCGCAGATCGCCGCAACCCTGAACGGCACCCTGGCTACCACCCGTTGGCTGGTAGCGATCCTGGAAAACAATCAGCAGGCTGACGGTTCCGTCGTGGTCCCGGAAGCATTGCGCCCATACGTGGGCAAGGAAGTACTCGAGCCGATTAAGTAGAGCCATGAATCTCAAGGATTTTCGTCGCCACGGTGCCATCTACCTGCCCAAAGGTTATTCTGAGCCTGCCAAGCACGCGGAGGCATCGGAGCCGTTTTACGGCGCGATCATTAAGTTGGTCGCCCAAATGCTGCGTGCTCAGGGCATCAAGGTCTACATCGAGGGTGCCGAGAACATCCCGGCCGAGGGTGCGGCGTTGATCGCTGTCAACCACACGGGCTATTTCGACTTCATCTTGAGCGGTGTGCCTGCGAAGATGCGGGGCGGCCGGTTGGTCCGTTTCATGGCCAAGAAGGAGATATTCGATACCCCGGTAGTCGGCTGGATGATGCGCAAGATGCGCCACATCAGCGTTGACCGTTCCGCAGGGGCAGAATCCTTCGATCTGGCGGTGGAGAAGCTTCGCGCTGGCAATTTGGTCGGTATCTTCCCCGAGGCGACGGTGTCCCGCAGCTTCGAGATCAAGGAGCTTAAGACAGGTGCCGCCCGTATCGCCGCTGCTGCCGATGCCCCGCTGATCCCGCTGATCTTGTGGGGTTCCCAGCGTATTTGGACGAAGGACATTCCGAAGGATGTCGTCCATCCAAACGTTCCGATTTTGGTCCAGGTTGGTAAGCCTCTAGAGCTCATCGGTGATCCTGACGTTGATACCGACCTGCTGCACACCACGATGATCGCGATGCTTCGCGATGTCCGCACCAAGTACGACGCCGCCTTCGGCCCCTTCGGTCCGGGATTGCCATGGCGTCCTGAGTCCATGGGCGGAAGCGCGCCAAATCCTGAGCGCGCTGCGCTGCTGGCGTTGGAGGAGAAGGAGCGTCGACAAGCCGCCCGCGAGCACAAGCGCGCCGAAAAGCTGCGTCGCCTGGACATGCGCGCTGATCGTAAGGCCATGGATGTCCTGCGCTCCCGCGGCTGGTTCGGCCGGATGAAGGCGCGCGTGACCACGGCGATTGAAGCGCGACGTGATCGGTGAGCCGCCGCTGCTGATCGCCAGCGACGTTGATGGCACGCTTATCGACGACCGGGAGCGCATCCCGACCGTCGTGCGGGCCGCAGTTCGTCGTGCCATTACTGCGGGGACAGTGTTCGCACTGTCTACCGGCCGGCCGCCACGTTGGATCCACCCCGTCTTGAGCCAGTTGGCGCTGAAGCCGGTGTGCGTGTGCGCCAACGGGGCGATTGTTTACGATGCTGCCACTGACACGATGCTTGACGTGCAGAATTTAGCTCCAGAGGCGCTGCGCGCAGTGGCTGACATTGCGGAAGAAGTTTTGGCTCCGCACGGCGGGGCTGGCTTCGCGGTAGAGCGGGCGGGGGAGTCTGCCTGGGCGCCGGAAAACGAGCTGTTTCTGGTGTCGCCGAATTACGTTCCGGCTTGGTTTTCCGAGGACAATGGCATGGTTCCGCTTGATGAACTGATCGCCCAGCCCGCCATCAAACTTTTGGTCCGAAATGAGCACCTTACGTCCGCGCAGATCTTTGACCTGGTGGCCCCGCGCATCCCGGCAGATCTGGCTCATGTGACGTTTTCCGTGCCCGATGGGCTGATCGAAGTCGCTGCCCCCGGAGTGACCAAGGCGAGGGGAGTGCAGTTCCTTGCCTCTCGCATCGGTGCAGGTCCAGGGGATGTGGTTGCTTTCGGTGACATGCCAAACGACATTGAAATGCTTCAGTGGGCTGGCCTTGGTGTGGCCATGGCCAACGCCCGGCCGGAAGTGAAGGCTGCTGCAGACGAAGTGACACTGTCCAACAATGAGGGCGGCATTGCAGCAGTCCTCGAGCGCTGGTTCTAGTACCTACCGTCACCTACCGCGAAAAATAGCCCGGCTCCGAAACTTTCTACTGCTTGAAAGTTCCAGAACCGGGCTAGATTTTTTTTGCGGAGTATTACATGTGAATCTGCGTCAGGCCAGTGGCTGGATCCAGGGTGATGAAGCCATGCTGGAAGTCGACGCGCTTCAGGCCCTGCCAGTTGTACTCTTCGTTCAGCGGCAGGCCGAGTGGGCCGCCGTCGAGGCCTTGCTGGGCCCAGGTGTCACCGATTGGTCCCCACACGGCGTGTGCGCCGGTGGCTGGGGACTTGACGATGGCGCCCTTGTCGTAAGCCTCAAAGGTCACTGGGTTCTGTGCGTTAGCCGCGTACTGGACTGGGCCCTTGGACTCGCCGAGGACTGCGCCGTAGTTTTCCTTCACCAGCTGTGCCACAGCGGCGACATCTGGGTCGGAGGACAGGGCTTGTGCCTGGTCGATCTTGCCCGGGATGTCAGAGATCTTCAGGCCGCCGATCTTCGGGGCGCCGCCTTCGACGGTGATGCCGGTTGGCAGTTTGCCCTGGCTGGCTAGGTAGGTAAACACCAGGGCTGCCAGGCCACCGACAATGCTCATCAGGGAGTTCTGGTCACCGTTGCCAGCTGAGCTCAGGGTCTGCAGCAGATCACCAACAGTGTTTCCGCCCTGAGTAGGTGCCGGGGCAGGAGCTGGTGCAGGTTCAGGTGCTGGAGCGGGTGCTGGCGCAGGGTTGTTGTCGACCGGAGCCTTGGTTGTGGTGGTGGTCTTGGACGTGGTCGTCTTCGTGGTCGGGCTGCCCGCAGAAATGCCGTTGTACTTGTTCATGGCGATGTCGCGGATACGACCCATCTGGGCGTAGCCGTAGTCGCCTGGGCAGGTGGTGGTGCCGACGTCACGGTGGGCGAAGATGTTCGGCAGGGTCACTGCTGCGCCGTAGGCGTACTTGGAGTAGCTGGTGCCCTCGGAGTAGTGCACATCGGTGCCCTTAGGGTTTACGCCTGCGATCCGGAGGCGCCAGCCAGCGAGTTCGCCGACGGACTGGATCATCGCTGGGGTGGTTTGCGCCACGGAGTAGTCGCCGAGCATGGAGATTGCCCAGGTGTTCTCGTTGAAGCCACCGGCGTGTGCGCCCATGACCGGCTTGTTGATTCCGCCGTAGCGGCCTTCGAAAATGTTGCCGTACTTGTCCACCAGGGACTGGTATCCGACATCGCACCAGCCGAGGTTGACACCGTGGTACTGGTAGATGCCGCGGACGATGCCAGCGGACTGTGCCTCCGAGTAGTTGTTCGAACCGGCGGTGTGGTGGATGGTGATTGCGCTGACCTGATCGGAATAGTCCGGCGTCGGCTGGCAGTTCTGTCGGATGGACTCGTCGGCGCCCCATCCCGAGCGGGAGATGATTGGTGGCATGCCGTCGGAGTCAGCAGCCAAGTCGATGCCGGCGCTGACGTTGCTGGTGCCGCCGTCAATGAACACGGCCTCCAGGCCGGTCTCGGCGACGTCGGCGACGGGCTTGATCTCGCCGTAGTTGGTCGGCAGGGGAGCAAGTGCAGGCTTATCGACGACCGGAGCAACAGCTGCTGGCGCAGCTGCAGGGGCTGCATCAGCCACCGGCGCTGCTGGAGCGGGCGCCTCGGCCGCAGGGGCTGCTGCAGCCGGTGCTGGCGCTGGAGCTGGTGCTGGGGCTTCAGGTGCAGCAGTCAGGTCAACACCGAGCAGGGATACCTGGACACGGGTAGTTGGCTCGATGTAGATGAGCTCCGTGCCGTTCTTGCCGGCGGACTGAACTTTGGAAGCTGGTTCGGCCTGGAACCATTGCGTCCAGGTGCCGTCGGCACGCTGGCCACGGAAGTGGGCGGTGACGTCCTTCTCGCCGTTCCAGGTGAGGGCGAACATGGAGAATTCCTTGTCGCGAGTGAATTCCTTCACCGCGCGAGGTCCGCTTTCGCCGCCTTGGCCGGCTACAGCAGGGTCATTGACAACGACGGTGGCGCCGTCGCCAAAGGAAGCGGTCTCCATGGATGCGGACACTGGCTCGATGCCGGCCGATTGGGTCTTGGTGATCCCGTTCTGAACGCCAACCGCAGCGGATGCGATGAGCGCGGTCGACAGAAGAAATGCCCACAAGGGGCGCGAGGTTGTGGTGCGAATTGTTCGTCGTTGCAGCACTATGTTCTCCCTGTTAGTGCACAATGGTGCAGCTGTGACAATAGATATCAGTTGCATATGCTAGTGCATGCGAGTGGCAAATGATAGCCGAGTTAATAACAGTTTCCTGGGTTTTCTATTGGTGCAGTTGGGTTTCAGGTGAGAAAATTACCGGGAAACGCCGGGCCGGACCCCGCCGAGAGGAATAAAGGGCGCTACGCTCTACAGACATGACTTATGACCTCATTGTTGTAGGCTCCGGCCTCTTTGGATTGACCGTCGCTGAGCAAGCTGCAAGCAAACTGGGTAAGAAAGTTCTCGTCGTCGAAAAGCGGGCGCACCTGGGCGGCAACGCTTACTCGGAGGCCGAACCGGAGACCGGCATTGAGATCCATAAGTACGGCGCGCACCTGTTCCACACCTCCAATAAGCGCGTGTGGGACTACGTGAATCAGTTCACGACCTTCACGGACTACCAGCACCGTGTTTTCGCTATGCACAAGGGCACTGCTTACCAGTTCCCGATGGGCCTGGGTCTGATCAATCAGTTCTTTGGCAAGTACTACTCGCCAGAGGAAGCTCGCGCGCTGATCGCTGAGCAGGCAGCGGAGATCAACACCGACGATGCCACCAACTTGGAAGAGAAGGCCATTTCCCTCATCGGTCGCCCGCTGTACGAAGCGTTCATCCGCGACTACACCGCCAAGCAGTGGCAGACCGACCCGAAGGAACTGCCTGCCGGCAACATCACCCGCTTGCCAGTGCGCTACACCTTTAATAACCGCTACTTCAATGACACTTACGAAGGCTTGCCAACCGACGGTTACGCTGCGTGGCTCGAGAAGATGGCTGAATCAGATCTCATCGAAGTCCGCTTGAACACCGACTGGTTTGAAGTGCGCGACGAGATCCGGGCAGAATCCCCATCCGCACCGGTTGTCTACACCGGCCCACTAGACCGCTACTTCGACTACTCCGAAGGCAAGCTCGGCTGGCGCACGCTCGACTTCGAAACCTCCGTCGAGCCAGTTGGCGACTTCCAGGGCACCCCAGTGATGAACTACAACGATGCGGAATTCCCATTCACCCGCATCCACGAGTTCCGCCACTTCCACCCGGAGCGTGAGGACCGTTACCCTTCCGACAAGACGGTCATCATGAAGGAATTCTCCCGCTTCGCCGACGAGAATGACGAGCCGTACTACCCAATCAACACCCCAGCCGACCGCGAGATGCTGCTCAAGTACCGCGAGCTTGCCGACGCAGAAGAAGGCGTCTTCTTCGGTGGTCGCCTCGGCACTTACCAGTACCTCGACATGCATATGGCGATTGCTTCCGCGCTGAACATGTTTGATAACAAGCTGACTGATCTGCTGAAGTAGATCTTCGAGTTTTATACAGGTGAAATAGCCCTTTGCTGGGCTGAAAATCTCGTGTCTGACGTACTGTCCGGAGTATGACTAACTCGTTGCATCCATACTTCGGCTTCGCGGGCAACGCCGCCGAAGCCATGACCTTTTACCAGTCCGTCTTTGGTGGCGAGCTTCAGATCATGACCTTCGAGCAGGGCGGTGCGGGCGAGTTTGCTCCAAACCCTGACCTGGTGATGCACTCCCAACTCATCGTCAATGAATCCTGGTTCCTCATGGCCGCAGATTCTGAGGAGGTGGCCGGTTCAGTTTCCGGTGCGCCACGTATCACCGTCGCCATTTCTGGTTCCGAGGAGCAGCTTGAGGCTCAAACTGAGCAATTCAACCAGTTGGCAGAGGGTGGCACTGTTGTAATGCCACTGGAAAAGCAAATGTGGGGCGCCGTCTACGGTCAGGTTGTAGACAAATTCGGCATTACCTGGCAGTTCAATATTGGTGGCTAGTAGCTAGCCTTGTTTCGGTGCCCGGTCGAGTTTCCGCTTGGCCGGGTTTTGCGTTGTCGGTGCCCGGACGAATGTATTGCTCGGGAGAAAATTGTCGGGCCTTGTGCAAGGTTGTCCTGGGATTATCTCTCAAAAAACCGGACGAAATTTCTCCGGCGGACAAGTTCGTCCGGTGGCAGAAACTTCTATCACCTCGAAGCGCAAACGTGAATAGAACCCACGTCAACAACTTGAAAACCACACACCATAGCAGTAAGGTTAACTTCAGGTTAACAAAAGGGTTCCCCAAAGTGAACTAAAAGGTGAGCGGGGGAATCAAGGAGAGGAAAACATGTCCGCCCGCGACTTTGAAATCGTCCGTGAAGATCTGCACCGTCGTTACGGTCATCTGATCGATGCCACTCAGATCAACGCGATCGTCGATGAAACGATCGTGGAGCAGAACGCTACCGCTAAACTTACCGCTTTCCTACCTGTCTTTGTGGAGCGTTTCGCTTCTGAGAAGTTGGAAACCCTCCTTGACGGACAGGAAGCGCACCCTCGCCAGGAAGTACTCTTCGCTTGCGAGCGCAACGCTGGACGCTCTCAGCTGGCAGCTGCCATCATGCGCCACATTGCTGGTGACGATGTCTTCGTACGCTCCGTGGGTATCAATGCTCGGGGTGGTATCAACCCAACTGTGCTGCGGGTGCTTGAAGAGCGGGGCATTTCCACCGAAGGTCTGTATCAGAAGGAAATCTCTCCTCGCGTGTCTCACCGCGCCGATCTCGTTGTGCTGCTGGGAATCAATGAGATTCCGGGCGTGCCTGGTGACCGTTATGTTCGCTGGGACATCGCCGATCCGGAAGGCGCCTCTATTGAAGAGGTGCGCGACATTGCCGACAAGATCGAAGCAGAGATCCGCGGCCTACTGCCAAAGCTCAACGTCGCAGTACCTGCGTAAGCGCTAATCCACACCAAGGGACGTCCTAATCAGGACGTCCCTTTTTGCGTGCCCTCGCGCCTCATTCAAACCTAAGCCACTACTCTGGGAAGCATCCAAAACTTAGAAAGGCTGGAGATGAGCGAGAGCAAAGCAGTTGAGCGGTTGCAGCGAGTTCTGCTGCCACGGCGAGGCGAACCACATGATGTGCGCACTCTGTACCTGCTGGAAGCTGAGCAGAACAAGGAGCGGGCGACGTGGTCTGATCGTTTCTCGTTGAGTATCCCCGCTGGTGCTGAGATCTCATTCCAGACCTACTTCAACGCGTTTGCCGCCAGCTATTGGCGTCGTTGGTCCCAGCTAGAGTCCGTGGTGCTCAAGGTTGTGCTCGAAGGCGAAGCCCGCGTAGACATCTACCGTTCCAAGATTGATGGTTCCCGCATCGCAGTCGAGGGGGACCTGGTCACTGGCACCGGCGAATTCGAAATCTCCCTGGCTCCGTTTGAAGATGGCGGCTGGATCTGGTTCGACATCACGGCCGAGACTGACACCGTGATTAAGGAAGCCGGTTGGTGGGCTCCCGTTGCGCCGGGTCCACAGACCTTGCCGAACGGTACCCAGGTCGGCCCCTTCGACAAACGCGTCACCGTCGGTATCCCGACCTTCAATCGCCCTGTCGACGCCGTGAAGGCTCTCGAAGCGCTGGCGGAAGACCCAGAGGTTGACGCAGTCATCGATACAGTGCTGATGCCTGATCAGGGCAACAAGCACCCCGCGGACGAGCCTGGCTACCAAGCTGCCTCCGAGCACTTCGGTGACCGCTTCTTCGAGTTCCGTCAGGGCAACCTCGGCGGTTCCGGTGGCTACTCCCGCATCATGTTCGAAGCCCTCGGCGGCGTGGACGGCACCAAGCCAGCCGGTGCCAAGGAGTCCCCATACATCCTGTACATGGACGATGACATCGCCATTGAGCCAGACTCCATCTTGCGCGCCCTCCAGGCCGCTCGCTACGCCAAGTCCCCAATGCTTATTGGTGGCCAGATGCTGAACCTGCAGGAACGCAGCCACCTGCACTCCATGGGTGAGGTAGTGGGCCGCCATGACTTCATGTGGACCTCCGCGCCATATGTGCACTATGACCATGACTTTGCCAAGCATCCCCTGTCCGATCGTGGCAAGCCAGGCGATAAGCCAGACGCACCGAACTCCCGCGATCTGCACCGCCGTATCGACGTCGACTACAACGGCTGGTGGATGACCATGATTCCGCGCGTTGTCGCGGAAGAGATCGGTCAGCCGTTGCCACTGTTCATCAAGTGGGACGACGCCGAATTTGGCTTGCGCGCTGGCGACCACGGCTACCCAACGGCCACGTGGCCAGGTATCGCGATCTGGCACATGGCCTGGTCTGACAAGGACGACGCCATTGACTGGCAAGCCTACTTCCACCTGCGCAACCGCCTCATCGTGGCGGCGCTGCAGCACACCGGTCCTGTGGACGGCATCATCAAGTCGATGCAAAAGGCCACCATCAAGCACCTGGTCTGCATGGAATACTCCACCGTTGCCATCCAGAACGAGGCGATGAAGGACTTCCTGGCTGGCCCAGATCAGCTTTTCGACATCCTCGAAACCTCGCTGCCACGTATCAACGCGATCCGTAAGACCTACTCGGATGCCATTGTCATGCCAACGGCTGCGAACCTGCCGAAGCCTTCTGGCGCACCAGGGGTTCCGATCAACGACATCGGTGGCCGCCTTGCCCCGGTGAAGAAGGCTGTCTGGGCACTCAAGGGCCTGAAGCACTCCCTGGGCAAAGAAGATCCGAAGCACCACGAGGTGCCCCAGGCCAATCTTGCCCCGATCAATGCCCGGTGGTTCAGCCTGTCCCGACTCGACGGCGCGACCGTCACCACTGCCGATGGTCGTGGCGTGGTCTTCCGCAAGCGCGACCGCGACATGGCAAAGGAACTCCTGCAAGAGTCCCGTCGCCTGCAGCAAGAGGTTGCGGAAAAATTCGCCCAGCTTCAAGATCAGTACCGCGCAGCCCACAAGCAGCTGACCAGCCGTGAGGCATGGGGAGAAATCTTTAATGACTAAAGAATCCGACATCCTGGTAGCCATCCAGGATCGGCTCTACCAGGAGCCGTACATCCAGGTTGCGCGAGGCATGAGCCTGTTTGGCGAGCATGCGGCGGGCTGGCTTGGCATGGGTGTGTTGGGGATGGCCGTCGATAAGCCACGGCGCCGGAACTGGGCCGCGCTGACCGCATCGGCCTTCACCAGCCATGCGGCATCGGTGGTACTCAAGCGCGTCGTGCGCCGTCCTCGCCCGACCGACCCGCGGATCGAGATTGGGGTGGGCACGCCGAGCAAACTGAGCTTCCCTTCTTCGCATGCAACTTCCACGACCGCGGCGCTGACCTCGTTGGCTTTGTTGACCCGGTCACCACTGCCGCTCGTGGGCGTGCCAGCCATGATGCTCTCGCGTATGGTTTTGGGGGTTCACTATCCAACGGACGTCATGGCCGGTGCGATGCTTGGTGCATCGACCGCCATTATTGCGGACAAGCTTGAAAAGAGGAACGCATGAGCAGGGAGCAGCGATTCGGCGACTCGGAGCCGCATACCGAGGGTATTGACACGATGAAGAAGCGCCAGCCGCCAAAGAACCTCTTCGACGGCATGATTAAGGCGCTGCGCCCGAAGCAGTGGGTCAAGAACGTCCTGGTGGTTGCCGCCCCTGCGGCTGCAGGCACCGAGGCATTGCTCAGCAAGCAAACGCTTCTCGACGTCCTCTTCGCGTTCATCGCCTTCTGCATGGCGGCATCCGCCATTTACTTGGTCAACGACGCCCGGGACGTCGAGGCAGACCGCGCGCACCCAACTAAGCGCTTCCGCCCGATCGCCGCTGGTGTGCTTCCTGTCAGCCTTGCTTACGTGATGGCCGTGGTCCTCATGATTGCCGCGCTGGGAGTATCGCTGCTGGCAACTTCTGGTGTGGCCTTGGCGATCGTCGTCGCCGTCTACCTAGCTCTGCAGCTGGGTTACTGTTTCGGCTGGAAGCATCAGCCTGTGATCGACATCGCGCTGGTGTCTTCTGGTTTTATGCTCCGCGCCATGGCCGGTGGTGTCGCAGCAGGCATCGTGCTCTCTCAGTGGTTCCTGCTGGTCGCTGCATTCGGTTCGCTCTTCATGGCCTCCGGCAAGCGGTACGCCGAAATCCTCCTCGCCGAACGCACCGGCGCAAAGATTCGCAAGTCCCTCGAGGGCTACACCCCGACGTACCTGCGTTTCGTTTGGACTTTGTCCGCAACGGCCGTTGTGATGTCCTACGCACTGTGGGGCTTTGACATGGGCCACGCCTCTGAGCCACTCGCGGCGATCTGGTACCAAGTTTCCATGGTTCCGTTCACCATCGCGATCCTCCGTTTTGCGGCCGATGTTGACCGTGGCGACGGCGGTGCGCCTGACGAATTGGCTCTCACCGACCGCACATTACAAGCCCTCGCTATCCTGTGGATTCTCTGCATTGTAATGGCTGTGTATGTTTCTCCGATGTTATAACTGATTGCCAAACCCATTGTTTGGTGTAGGTTAAGTAACGATCGTACGAAAAAGCATGAGGAGAGCTATGTCAATTACACAGCGTCTGAGTAATGCAGGACGGAAAATTACTTCGGTAGCGCTTGCCGCCGTCACGGCTGTAAGTCTTGCCGTCGTAGGCTCCGGAGTGGCACACGCAGAAAACCGTGATTGGCTGCGTCCCGACGCTACCGGTGCCTGCGACTGGGACCCAGCAATGTACTGGGTGCAGCGCTGCGATGTGTGGTCCCCATCCATGGATCGCGCCATTCCAGTCCTGATCCAGCCCGCACAGCGCGGTGGCGACGCAGGTTTCTACCTGCTCGACGGCATGCGTGCCGACGACAACCGCACCGGCTGGACCATGTACGCCAATGCTCCACAGGCGTACGAAAACTCCAACATCACTCTGATCATGCCAGTAGGTGGCGCAGGCTCCTTCTACTCTGACTGGGACAACCCAGCACTGATCTCCTCCGGATCTTCCGCGCATCAGGTGACCTACAAGTGGGAAACCTTCCTCTCCAGTGAGCTGCCGGGCTACTTGCAGCAGCACTTCGGTGTGAACCCAACCCGCAACTCCATTGCTGGTCTTTCCATGGGCGGTACCGCCGCACTGAACTTGGCTGCTCGCCACCCGGGTCAGTTCCAGCAGGCTATGTCCTGGTCCGGCTACCTGCACACCACCCAGCCGGGCATGCAGACCCTGCTTCGTCTTGCCCTGATTGACTCCGGTGGATTCAACCTCAACGCTATGTACGGCTCTACTATTAGCCCGCGTCGTTTTGAAAATGACCCATACCTCAACATGGAGGGTCTGCGCGGCAAGGATGTTTACATCTCGGCTTCCACCGGTAACTGGACCGAGGCTGACATGACCTTGCCACTCAATGACCGCGTCATGGGCTGGGGTCTGGAAGCACTCTCCAGTCTTTCCACCCACGCGTGGGAGCGCAAGGCTCGCGGCATTGGCCTGAACGTCACCGCCGACTACATGCCAGCTGGTGTCCACAACTGGGGCATCTGGAATGAGCAAATGTGGAAGACTCGTGACCGCGTTCTGGGTCATATGAACGCCTGGTAGTTCGTAATGAGTTGTCGCCCCGCCTGATGGCGGGGCTTTTCTCATTTGCTGGCTTTTGGCATTCCAGCTACATAGAACCAGCTATCCGGAGAGTCGGCGGAAAAATCAGCTTCATTATCGCCGATGTAGAAGAGATGCTGCTCCCAATAGCTGGTTCTATGTAGCTGGAATGCTTGTAAAGAAGTCTTTCTAAGCAACTGCAATACCCTTGGGTCACAGTAATTACAGAAATAACCATCAGTCTCTGGTGTGTCAGCCATCAAAAAGTCTAAAGTTGTACTTAAACTTGAGTCCAACCTGAAGGGTGAGTCATGTGCGTGCCCACACACGCTCTTGGTGACACCCGAATGGCGGCAAAAGCAATACGAAAAGGCGTCACGCCTTCCGGAAGCGGGGAACTTTCGGAAACTGTGGCCCGCAGATCAGTCCCGCATGTGCCGGGACTAGTTCCAGCTGAAAACACTACTGATATAAGGACTTTTCATGCGCGAAACTCGCTCTGCTCGGCGACGTTCCCTGTTCAAGGCTCTCGCCGCGGTACCAGTCGCCCTGGCACTCGCTGGCGGATTGGCTACTCCGGCCCTATCTCAGGGCTTGTCTTCTGGTTCTTCCAATTCCTCCGGCTTGCTGGGTGCTGACTACCTTGACCCAGGTGAGGTGCCACAGCGTACCCCGATCAAGACTGACTACCCGAAAATTGAAGGGCTGCCTGCTGGCGTGTCCGTGGACCGCGTTGAGTGGATCACGGATCGTCGCGTCGCCGTCTTCATTAAGTCCGCTGTCATGCCGGAGCAGCTAATGCAGGTCCAGATCCTGCTGGCTCGCGATTGGCACTCCAGCCCAGACAAGAAGTTCCCCGAGGTGTGGGCTCTTGATGGTCTGCGTGCCGTGGATACGGAGAGCGGTTGGACCATTCACACCAATATCGAGCAGTTCTACGCTGACAAGAACGTCAACGTGATCATGCCGATCGGTGGCGAGGCCTCCTTCTATACCGACTGGCAAGGCCCAGCTAAGGACAAGAACTACAAGTGGGAGTCCTTCCTGTTGAACGAACTGCCAGCTGTGCTCAAGAACGGTTACCGTTCCAACGAACAGCGCGCAATCGTGGGTCTGTCCATGGGCGGCACCGCCGCCATCAACCTGGCCACCCACCGTCCGGACATGTTCAACTTCGCTGGTTCCTTCTCCGGCTACCTGGACACCACGTCCAATGGCATGCCGGAAATGCTGCGTGGCGCACTTGTCGAAGGTGGCGGCTACAACATCGACAACATGTGGGGTAAGCCAGTTAACCAGCGCTGGATCGACAACGATCCAAAGCTGGGTTTGGAAGCCCTGAAGGGAAAGACTGTTTACGTTTCCGCAGGTAGCGGACGTGATGATTTTGGTGAGCCTGGCTCAGTTGCTACGGGTCCATCCAACGAGGCCGGAAAGGGCCTTGAGGTCGTTTCCCGCATGACCACCCAGACGTTCGTTGACCGCGCAAAGCAGGCCAACCTGCCAGTGATCTCGCAGTTCCGCCCATCGGGTGTTCACAACTGGCCGTACTGGCAGTTCGAGATGTCCCAGGCATGGCCATACATCGCGGATTCCCTGGCGCTGAAGCCAGAGGATCGCGGCGCTGACTGTACTGCTACTGGCGCTATCGGCGAGCTGACCAAGGGTGGCCAATGGGGCTCCTGCCTGAACAATGAATATGACGTCAAGAGTGGTCGTGCCCAGGACTTCCGTGCAGGTCGCGCCTACTGGTCCGCTGAAACTGGTGCACACATCCTGGTCGGCCGCATTGGTGCCCGTTACACCGAGATGGGCGCCACCGATTCCTGGCTGGGCTTCCCAATCACCAACGAGGAAAAGACTCCGGACGGAATCGGTCGTTACGTTCACTTCCAGCACGGATCCATCTACTGGACCCCGGAAACCAACGCCGTTGAGGTGCCAAAGGACATGGTTGAGGCTTGGGGTCGACAGGGCTACGAGGCCGGTGTCCTCGGCTACCCGGTTGACGTTCCAAAGCAAGTAAATGGCAATCTGGTCCAGCAGTTCCAGGGTGGCTACGTGGTACGTAACTCCAAGAACGAGGCATTCTACGTTCGCGGGAAGATCGCCCAGCACTATGGAGAGCTGAAGACCGCATCCTCCAAGTTGGGCGCACCAACTTCCGATGAGTTCACCATCCCAGGCGGGGCACTGCAGAACTTCGAGCACGGCACCATGTACTGGTCGGCAGAGACCGGAGCGCACTTCATCCTCAACGGTGACATCCGCGATGCATGGGGCAAGTCCGGCTGGGAGAACGGCCCATTCGGATGGCCAGTAGAAGATCAGAAAGCCATCCCAGCTGGTGGCGAGCAGATCAAGTTCCAGCACGGCATCATCAAGCAGGTCAATGGTCGAATCGTGGAGGAGCGCTTCTAAATGAGAATGACCGGAACCGCTATCGCGATCGTGGCTACCGCTTTAACGCTGGGAGCGTGTGGCGGTGGCGCGACGGTAGATAATCAGGGGAACGCGCCCCAAACGGTGCCGCCACTGGTGAAAAGCACCAAGACCCAGGAAGCCGCGGAAGGGACGTCGACAAGCGTGCCAACCTCCACAACGCGGGCCGACGGTGGAGCAGCAGCGCCGGCCCCGAAGGACGGAGCAGTGCAGGAAGTGTCGACACTCCCGGCATCCCCAACCCGTCCGGAGAAGGAACAACGTCTGCTTGATGAGCTGAAAAAGCAGGGCATCAAGGTGGAAGGCGTGGAGGATCAGATGGTCAGCGTCGCTGACGGCGTCTGCGTTTCCGACAAAGACAACACCACGGTCGGGGCGGTGTCGGGGCAGCTCATCGAGCAGAAGCGCACCGACAAGAGCTTCGAGGACGTGTCCGGCATTCTTGTGAAAACCGCTAAAGAAGCGTATTGCTAGTTCATGCGAAAAATTCTGACGATCATCGCAACGCTAGTCCTGCTCGTTGTCATCGGCGCGGGTGTGGTCAACTGGCTCGGTACCGGTGACAACAAGCCGCTGCCGGGTCCAGACCAGCCGACTACGGAAGCCGAGCAACCCGACTGGTGTCCGAAGGTTGAGGTTGTGGCCGCGCCGGGCACCTGGGAATCCGCGCCGAACGACGACCCGATCAACCCGACGTTCAACCCCGCATCCTTCATGCTCACGGTTACGCAGCCGCTCCAGCAGCGCTACACGGCGGACGAGGTGAAGGTGTGGACGCTGCCGTACACAGCTCAGTTCAAGAACGTCAACGCCATGCACGAGATGAGCTACGACCAGTCTCGCCAGGAAGGCACGTCCACCCTGGAAAATGAGCTGCGGATCATGAACCGAGATTGCCCGAAGACGGATTTCGTGCTCGTCGGGTTTTCCCAAGGCGCGGTCATTGTGGGTGACCTCGCTAACCAGATCGGAGCCGGACACGGCGTGATCCCTGCGGAGCGTGTGCGTGGGGTAGCCGTGGTGGCCGATGGTCGCCGCGAGCCTGGTGTGGGCCAGGCTCAGGGTAATCCGGTCGCGGGCGTGGGCGCAGAGGTATCTCTGGAGCTGCTCAATCCGCTGACACAGGCGATCATGCCAGGTGCCACGATGCGCGGTCCGCGCGAGGGAGGCTTCGGTGTGATTAATGACCGGGTCATGGATATCTGCGCGCCGGACGACCACATCTGCGACGCGCCGCTGGGCGTGGGTAACGCTGTCACGCGGGCACAGGCGCTCATTGCCGCCAACGCCGTGCACGCGCAGTATGCGACCAACCCCAACGTGTTCCCGGGGTCGACCACCACGCAGTGGCTCATCGACTGGGCCACCGGGCTTATCGACGCCAAGTAGTTTCACACCGTTTGACCGGCCAGAAATCAAACAACCCGCTGTAACACGCAGCGGGTTGTTTCGTATAACTAACTAAACTGGGTACAGTACTTTCATCGGTTGTTAGTCTGGTGGGAAAAGTACTGCCAACAAAGTAAAGGGAACGTAGATGGATCTCAATGTGGCCATGGGCCGGTTCTTCAATGAAAAGGGCGACATTGTCCTTCCGGACGAATTCACCCTTGCAGCGATGTGTGAACTCATGTATCAGGCAGATGCTGCCGCAGGTGGCGGAGACCGAGAGGTCATTCGCTTCTGGGACTACTCTGATTCTCGCGAAGGCAAGGTCGTCCGGTTCACTCGCACCCAGGTCAACACTCGCATCAAGGCTGTTGCTGCGCGCCTGCAGCAGACCGGCCAAATGGGTTCCCGTGTCGCGATTCTCGCTGGCAACTCTGCCGAGTACATCTTTGCCTTCCTGGGCTCCATGTATGCGGGCATGATCCCAGTTCCCCTCTACGATCCAAACGAGCCTGGACACACTGACCACCTCACTGCGGTGCTCGAGGATGCTAAGCCGAACTTCGTCCTCACCAACTCCGTCAGCGCGGGCGCCGTCCGTCGTCTGTTTGCAGATAAGCCGGCCGCAGAGCGCCCTCGTGTTCTGTCCGTAGATTCCTTGCCAGACTCCCTGGCAGAGTCCTTTGTCAACCCGCTGACCAATCCGGAATTCTTGGCCAAGTTGAAGGAATCCAAGGTTTCACCAGCCGACTCCATCGCCTTCCTGCAGTACACCTCTGGCTCTACCCGCACCCCGGCTGGCGTTGTGCTGAGCAACCGCAACATCATGGTGAACGTGCTGCAGATTTTCCGTGCAGCGCAGTTGCAGCACCCGATGCGCCTGTCGCTGTGGATCCCGCTGCACCATGACATGGGCATGATCCTCGGTGCGTTCGTCACCATTCTTGGCGTTGAACTGGACCTCATGCGTCCGCAAGACTTCCTGCAGCGGCCAGCGCGCTGGGTCGAGCAGCTGAACCGACGCGAGAATGATCACTTCGTCTACACTGTGGTACCAAACTTCGCTCTGGACCTGGCTGTTCGCTACGGCAAGACCGAGGGCATGGAACTGGATCTGAGCGCCGTGGATGGCATCATCAACGGTTCTGAGCCGGTCACTCAGAAGAGCGTCGAGTCCTTCCTCGCAGAATTCGAGCAGCACGGTTTGAAGCGTGTGGCCATGCGACCTGGCTACGGCTTGGCCGAGGCAACCTTGATTGTGGCCATCCCACGCACCGAAAATCGCCCACTGTTCAAGAGCTTTGACCGCGAGCAGCTGGCACAGGGGCGCGCCGTGGAAGTGGAAAATGGCACCGAAAGCTCCTCCGTTTTCGCTTCCGTCGGTGAGCCAGTGGAACCGATGCACATGATTCTGGTTGATCCAGAAACCCGTGCTGAGCTTGAAGAAGGCCAGATCGGTGAGCTGTGGATCTACGGCGACAACAACGCTGTTGGCTACCTGGGGCGCGAGGAAGAAACCAAGGAGACCTTCCACAACAAGCTCGCCAGCCGCCTGACGGAAAACTCCCGCGCAACGGGTGTTCCAGAGGATGCGATCTGGATGGCCACCGGCGACCTCGGCACCATCATTGACGGCCAGGTTTACTTGACCAGTCGCCTGAAGGATCTCATTGTCATCGCAGGTCGTAACCACTACCCGCAGGATATCGAGCACACCGTCCAGGTGGCCAGCTCTCACGTCCGTCCGGGCGCCGTCGCGGCGTTTGCGATTGAAGGCGAGGACGTCGAGAAGCTTGTTATCGTCGCTGAGCGCGACCTCGACACCACCGAAGACGGCGACGCTGCCGCCATCGAGGCCATCCGCACCAAGGTCACTGAGCGCCATGGCGTGAATCCGCACGAGGTTCGTCTGGTCGCGCCTGATGTCATCAAGCGTTCGTCCAGCGGTAAGATTGCACGCAGGGTTGTTCGCAAGGCATACCTCGAACAGAGCATGTAACGAAACGAGTTCTTTTTACGACTGCTTTGCAGAGAGCCCTTCTCAGTCCTCTCGAACGAGGGGAGTGGAAAGGGCTCATTTGAATTTTGTCCACGACTACGAAGAAGGTGAGCTACCGGCATGGAGTCCACGCAGGCAGGCGCCCCAATGACCGTTTCTGAGTTGAAGGAATGGTTGCGAAACTGGGTTGTTAATTCGACTGGCCTGCCCGCGGAGGAGATCACGGATGACAAGTCCCTTCAGAACTTCGGCCTGAGCTCCCGCGATGTCGTGCTCCTTTCCGGCGAACTGGAAAACCTGTTGGGTGTCCAGCTCGATGCCACCGTCGCCTACGAGTACCCGACGATCGGCGCGCTAGCCAAGCGCCTTATCGACGGCGATTCTTCCGCAGCACCCCAGCCCAAAGTCCGCCGTTTTGTAGCGGAAACCGCTGGCGCGCACGATATCGCGATCGTCGGCATGGCCGCCCGATTCCCAGGCGGCAGCAATCTCACGGAATTCTGGGAAATGTTGGTCAGCGGTACCGATGCGACGTCCGATCTGCCGATGGGACGATGGTCGGAGTACTCCGCTGACGAGGTCATGACCCGCAAGATCGCTGAAAACAACGTGCGCGGCGGTTATCTGAAGGACATCGCCACCTTTGATACCGAGTTCTTCGGAATCTCCCCGGTTGAGGCCGCGAACATGGATCCACAGCAGCGGATCACACTGGAGCTCACGTGGGAGGCCTTGGAGCACGCCCACATTCCGGCCAGCTCACTGAAGGGCGAGCCGGTCGGTGTGTTCATTGGTTCTTCCAACGTGGACTACGGCATGATCATCACCGCAGATCCTGCCGAGGCACACCCATATGCCCTGACTGGCACTGCCAGCTCGATCATCCCAAACCGCGTTTCCTACTGCTTTGATTTCCGTGGCCCATCGGTGTCTGTGGACACCGCTTGCTCTTCTTCTCTCGTCGCTGTCCATCAAGCAGTACGTGCTCTGCGCACCGGGGACGCTGACTTGGCAATCGCCGGTGGCGTGAACATCCTGGCCTCCCCATTCGTCTCCACCGCTTTTGGCGAGCTCGGCGTGATCAGCCCGACGGGCAAGATTCACGCTTTTTCCGACGACGCCGATGGTTTCGTGCGCGCTGACGGCGCCGGCCTCGTCGTGCTCAAGCGTGTCGAGGAAGCTATCGCTGATGGCGACAACATTCTCGCCGTGATCAAGGGCTCCGCCGTCAATTCCGACGGCCACTCAAACGGCCTGACCGCGCCAAACCCAGAGGCACAGGTTGATGTCCTCCAGCGCGCCTATGCCGACGCAGGCGTGGAGCCAACCGAGGTCGACTACGTTGAAGCCCACGGCACGGGCACCATCCTGGGCGACCCGATTGAAGCCACCGCGCTGGGCGCAGTCCTGGGCCGCGGCCGCGAAAACTACGAACCAATGCTGCTCGGTTCCGCTAAATCCAACATCGGCCACTCCGAATCCGCAGCAGGTTCTGCAGGCTTGATTAAGGTCCTGCTGAGCATGCAAGAAGGCGTCATTCCTCCGAGCATCAACTTCGCCGGACCGAACCGCTACATCGACTTCGACGCCGAACACATCGAGATAGTCGAGGATCCACGCGAATGGCCGGAATACTCCGGCAAGAAGATCGCCGGAGTCTCTGGCTTCGGCTTCGGCGGTACGAACGCACACGTGGTAGTTCAAGAATTTGATCCTGCCGATTACGATGCCGCTCCGGTTACGGAGAAGGAATTGGATGGCGTGATCCTGCCGGTCAGTGGTCTGCTGCCATCACGGCGTCGTCAAGCTGCTGCCGACTTGGCAGACTTCCTGGAGGGGCGCAGTGACGCTGACCTGGTGAAGGTCGGCCGCTCCCTCGCACGCCGCAACCACGGCCGCTCCCGCGCAACTGTCGATGCCACCACCGTGGAAGATGCCGTGAAGCGCCTGCGACAGGTCGCAGAGGGCAAGAAGAGCGTGGGTATCAACGTCGCGGACGCTCCGTCAGCCACCGGCCCGGTGTTTGTCTACTCCGGATTCGGCTCTCAGCACCGCAAGATGGCCAAGGACATGCTGGAGCTGTCGCCGCTGTTCAAAGCTCGACTGACTGAACTCAACGAGATGATCGAGTTCGAGTCCGGATGGTCCCTCTTGGACCTCATTGCCGATGACGAGCAGACCTACGATACCGAAACTGCGCAGGTGGCCATCACCGCGATTCAGATCGGCCTCACCGACTATTTGGCCGCATTCGGGGCAAAGCCAGCAGCCGTAGTTGGCATGTCGATGGGCGAGATCGCCGCAGCTTACGCGGCCGGTGGTCTGAGCGATAAGGACGCGATGCGCATTGCTTCCCACCGCTCTCGCCTCATGGGTGAGGGGGAGAAGTCCCTGCCAGAAGACCAGCTTGGCGCGATGGCCGTGGTGGAGTTTTCTGCAGAGGACCTGGAAGGATTTATCGCCCAGCACCCTGAGTACGCCGGCATCGAGCCAGCTGTCTACGCAGGCCCAGGCATGACCACCGTCGGTGGCCCACGCGAGGCCGTCTTGGAACTCGTTGCTTTCCTCGAAGGCGAGGGCAAGTTCGCACGCGCCCTCGACGTCAAGGGCGCTGGCCACACGTCGGCCGTCGAGCCACTGCTTGGCGAACTCGCCGCCGAAACCGCCGACATCCAGCCACTACCGCTCACGATCCCGCTGTTTAGCTCCGTGGACAAGAACGTGGTGTACCCAGCAGGTTCTGTCGTGCACGACACCGATTACTGGCTGCGCTGCACCCGTGGCAGCGTGTGGTTCCTCGAGGCCACGCAGCAGGCCTTCGCCGCTGGCCACACCATGCTCGTGGAAATTTCCCCGAACCCTGTCGCCTTGATGGGCATGATGAACACGGCTTTCTCCGTCGGAGCCGGAGATTCCCAGCTGCTTTACGCACTGAAGCGCAAGGTTCCGGCAGCGGATTCCCTCCGAGATTTGCTTGCCAAACTGTACGTCGCTGGCCAGGACATTAACTTCGATGCTCTCTATGGTGACGGGGAGCGTCTCGATGCCCCGTCCATCACCTGGAAGCACCAGCGTTATTGGACCGCGGCCCGCCCATCCTCCTCCGGCAGCGTTGGCGTGCCAGGGCACCAGGTCACCCTCCCGGATGGCTCCGTCGCGTTCTCCACGCTCGCAGAATTGGTCCCGAGCGCTGAGGCTCTCATGGACGCTGCCGTAGCCACTATGGGTGTCGACGCGCAGTTGGTCGTCAGCGAGGAAATCTCCCCGCTCCCACCAACCGGCGAGGTCACCACGATCGCAGCCAAGCACGTGGGCGGCGTAAACCTGTCTGTGTACCGCAAGCTTGGCGACGCCATGAGCCTCGTAGCCGAGGGTTTTGCGTCCTCACTCGTTGCACACAGCAGATCTGTGACGCCTGAGCCACAACGCGCATCGGTCCCTCGCGTGATGGACGAAGTGAACGTCGAATCGATGCACTGGGATCCAGCCACCGGCGAAACTGTCGAGCAGCGCATGCGCACGATCGTCTCCGAATCCATGGGATACGACGTCGAAGACCTGCCGCGCGAGCTGCCACTGATCGACCTCGGCCTCGACTCTCTCATGGGCATGCGCATCAAGAACCGCATTGAGCACGACTTCCAGATCCCGGAGCTGCAGGTTCAAGCGCTGCGCGACGCTTCTGTTGCCGATGTGGTCGCGATGGTTGAGAACATGGTTGCTGGGCGCGATAGTGTCGAAGCGGCTCCGGCCGTCGAGAAGCCTGCTGCCCCTAAGGGCGGCGTGGGTGTCGCGCCGCGTGATGCCTCAGAACGCCTGGTCTTCGCAACGTGGGCCACAATCACCGGCGCTGCTGCCGCGGGCGTGACGTCCGAACTGCCTGAGCTGGAAGGAACGCAGGCAGCCGACATCGCTGCCCGACTGACCGAACGCTCCGGTACCGTGATCACCGAAGATGACGTCCTTGCCGCAGAGACCCTCGAGCCACTGGCCAACTTGGTCCGCGAGGCGCTGGAAACGGAAGTCGAAGGCAACATTCGCGTGCTTCGCGCCCGCGCAGAGGGATCCGAAAAGCCAGCCGTGTTCATGTTCCACCCAGCCGGTGGATCTTCGGTGGTGTACCAGCCGCTCATGCGCCGTCTGCCTGCCGACGTCCCCGTCTACGGAGTCGAACGCCTGGAAGGCCCGCTGTCCGAGCGCGCCGCCGCTTATTTGGATGAAATCAAGCAGTACTCCGACGGCTTCCCAGTAATTCTGGGTGGCTGGAGCTTCGGTGGTGCGCTTGCATACGAGGTGGCTCACCAGCTGCGTGGCTCCGATGTGGACGTGGCACTGGTTGCTTTGCTCGATACGGTGCAGCCTGCAGAAACCGTGCCGGATTCCCCGGAGGAGACCCGCGCGCGTTGGGAACGCTACCAAGCCTTTGCCAAGAAGACTTACGGCCTTGATTTCCCAGTACCATTCGATCTCTTGGAGACCGCAGGCGAAGACGCTTTGCTGGGCATGCTCGCCGAGTTCCTGGCTACCACTGATGCCTCTGAGCACGGATTGTCCGCAGGCGTGCTTGAGCACCAGCGTGCATCCTTCGTAGACAACCGCATCCTGGACAAGATCGAGTTCGAGGATTGGTCCGAGGTTTCGGTCCCTGTCATGCTGTTCCGTGCGGAGCGTATGCACGACGGCGCGATTGAATTAGAGCCTCGCTATGCCACAATTAAGGAAGACGGCGGTTGGTCGGCTATCGTGGAAGATCTAGAGATAGTACACCTTCACGGCGACCACCTTGCCGTGGTGGACGAGCCGGAAATCGCGACGGTGGGTGCTCACCTGACTCGCCGAATCGCGGAGCTTAACAAGTAGTAGAAACGAGTAGCGTAGAACGTGACTGGACAAACGACGGCAGACAAGCTCGCTGACCTTCGCGCTCGCCTTGAACAGGCGAAAGACCCAGGTAGCGAGCGTGCACGTGCGAGGCGCGATGAGGCTGGGCTGACGACTCCACGTCAGCGTATCGACCGTCTGCTCGATCCAGGCTCGTTCGTCGAAGTCGGCGCTCTTGGCCGTACTCCGGACGATCCGGAAGCCCCGTACTCCGATGGCGTGGTGACCGGTTACGGTCGCATTGAGGGCCGCCCCGTGGTCATTTATGCACACGACAAGACGGTTTACGGGGGCTCAGTGGGCGAGACCTTCGGCCGTAAGGTCTGCGAGGTCATGGACATGGCTATCCGCGTCGGCTGCCCTGTGATCGGTATTCAGGATTCGGGCGGTGCCCGCATTCAGGATGCCGTGACGTCGCTTGCCATGTACTCCGAGATTGCACGTCGTCAGCTGCCCTTGTCTGGTCGGAGCCCACAGATCTCCATCATGATGGGCAAGTCCGCCGGTGGCGCCGTGTATGCCCCGGTCACCACTGACTTTGTTATTGCCGTCGATGAGCGCGCCGAAATGTACGTCACCGGCCCCGCCGTGATTAAGGAAGTAACCGGCGAGGACATTACCTCGGCTGAGCTGGGAGGCGCGCGCCAGCAAGAACTCAATGGCAACGTCTCCTACGTAGCCACGGATGAGGAAGATGCCTTTGCTTACGTCAAGGATCTCCTCGATCATCTGCCGCTGACCTGCAACGATCCCGGCCCAGAATTCTGGGCACCGGCCGATGAAGACATCGCAGATGCCACCGAGTTGGACGTGTTCATGCCGGACGACACCAACGCTGGCTACGATATGCACGACTTGCTGGCCAAGCTCTTCGATTCCAATGACTTCCTGGAGATTCAACCGAACTTTGCACAAAACCTCATCGTGGGCTTTGCGCGGGTAGACGGCAAGTCTGTTGGCGTGATTGCTAACCAGCCTCTCGTCTACGCAGGCTGCATCGATGCCGATGCTGCCGACAAGGGCGCTCGCTTCATCCGCATCTGCGATGCCTACAACATTCCATTGGTGTACGTGGTTGATACGCCGGGCTACCTGCCAGGCGTGGCGCAGGAGAAAGTCGGCCTGATCCACCGTGGTGCAAAGTTCGCGTTTGCTCTTGTTGAGGCGACCGTTCCCAAGGTGTCCCTGATTGTGCGCAAGGCCTACGGCGGAGCATATGCCGTCATGGGTTCCAAGAACCTTTCCGGTGACATCAACCTAGGCTGGCCGACCGCCCAGATTGCCGTCATGGGTGCGGCAGCCGCCGTGGTTATGATCCAGGGCAAGCAGCTGGCGAAGATCGAGGATGAAAACCAGCGGAACTACATGAAGAAGGTCTTCATGGATTTCTATGACGAAAACATGACATCTCCATATGTAGCGGCGGAACGTGGCTATATCGACGCAATGATCGAGCCGAACCAGACTCGTCTGGCCCTGCGTCAGGCGCTGCGCCAGCTCTCCACCAAGGAAGAACGGGATCTGCCCAAAAAGCATACGATTATGCCGATGTAACGTTTTTGCCTATAGTCGCGACAGTTCATATGAAATTCATCTAAGAACCAAATTGAAAGGCATAAGACATGCTGAGCACCGTTGTAGACCTTGCCGGAGATGTTTTCGGCCTGGCATTCGTCGTCATGAACCAGATCCAGACCTTCATCGCACAGATGTTGAGCCGCTAGTCTTTGGGACTTTGGAGATTTAACCCCGCTGTGGCACCTGATGCCAGCTAGGGGAGAAATATCTAGCTAACCCGGTCGCCCTAGTGAGGGGCGGCCGGGTTTCGGCGTTGTTAGTGGTCTGTGGGGGGGCAAAATCGGCTACATGGAATCACAGCTAAATGCAGCAACAGCTACCTACGAGCAGCTGGAATCACCGCGAAGTGCAGCACCAGCTACCTACGAGCAGCTAACCGAGCAATGCCCCGCCATCCCAGGAGCAGCAGCCCGGACATCACGGTGGCGACGATGATGAAGGAAATGTGTGGGGTGCGACCGTGCTCTGCAGCCCACATACCCAGGCCGGCAAAGACCGCGCAGGCCCAAACAATCACTCCGGAACTCAGCGTGACCCCCGATAGGCGTCGAAGGGTGAAGTAGGCCCACGCTACGACCACGCCGATCAGGAATGGCCACCAGGTGTTCAGAACGTTCATAACGGTAAATGGTTCGGATTTGTGGGCCATGCGCGCGAAGATGGCAAATAGCAAGATAGCTAGTGCGTCAACGAAAAAGTACTTCAAGGTTTCTCCTTTAGTCCAACTAGATACACTACCCAGCCAATCATCGTCGCGAGGATGAAGGACACCATGCGGTAGACCAGGACGGCTGCCAGTGCGACCGAGGCGGTGAGACCAGCGGCACTCAGGGATGCGGTCAGCGCGGCCTCCAACGGCCCTAAGCCGCCCGGGGTAATGCCGGTTGCGCCTACGATCTTGGCAGACAGAAACGACAGTGTCACCCCAGGCCCGGAGGCGACCCCGCCGACAGCGACCACGGCGGCCCACAGGCTGGCCAGGTCCAACAGTCTATTGAGCAGTGACATCAGGGAGATGGACACAAAACGCGGGAAGGAAAGGCGGACGGCCTGCAGTTGGCGAATTTGGCCGACCACGGCCTCGAGCCCTGTATCGGGAGAGCGTCGCAGCATTTTGTTCAAGAAGGGGAGAGCGAGTCCTGCGCAGCGCTCCAGGAAGTGCGGATTGTTGGCTGCCCAGTAGACGAAGAACACGAGCACGAGCACGCCAATCCCGGTGGAAACCAGGGACCAGATGGAGAAGGTGGCCCCCAACAGGGCGACCGCAAGGAGTCCGAGTATGACGAGCCAGAGCGTCGATAAGGCGCCCGAGAGCACCACAAACCAGCTGATAACCATCACAGAGGCGCCCCACGCGCGCTGCACTTTGTATTGCAAGACGGTGGAGAGCGCGGGGCCGCCGGGGAGGCTGTTGGACCAGGAGTTGGCGGCCAAGACCAGGGCTAGCGTGGAACGACGACGCACGGTGACCCCTCCGGCGCGTAGCAATTCGACCATGACCTCGGTCATCGCCACGAAGGACAGGGCGCACAGCAGGACGGCGACGAGCACCCACAGCAGGGAGGCGGATCGCAGGGCGGCGATGCCGTCGGAAATGAAGCCTAGCTGGTCGCGGAAAAAGAAGGCCACCGCGGACGCCAGCAATAGTGCGAATAACAATCGCGCCCAGCGGGCACGGAAAAGCCTGCTGAGCGCGTCCACTAGTTGTTTTCCTGGCCCAGTCGTTTCATGAGTTCGGAAAATGGAACCAGAGAGTCATCGGTGTCCGGAGTACGGCCACCGCGGATCGGGGCATCGGCGACCACAGCCTCGTGAACGGATGTCTCACCGGGCAGCGGGCGGACTGGCTCCTTGCCGTGGCCCATACGTTCGGACGCGGCCTTGACCCAGCGTGGAGCCCACCAGTTGTCCTCGCGGAGCAGGTGCATGACTGCTGGGACGAGCATCATGCGAATGATGGTTGCGTCGAGCACGAGGGCAGCGATCATGCCGAAAGCGATGTACTTCATCATCACGATCTCGGAGAACCCGAACGCGCCGCAGACCACGATCATGATGAGCGCGGCAGCGGTGATGATCCAGCCAGTATGGGCGGTGCCATACTTGATCGCCTGGTCAGTCGAATCGCCGCGCTTGCGGGCCTCCACCATGCGGGAGACCAGAAAGACTTCGTAGTCCGTGGACAGTCCGTAGACGATCGCCATGATGAGCACCAGCACCGGCGACATCAGCGGGCCAGCGCTGAAGTTGAGCAAGGAGCTGCCGATGCCATCAACGAACATCGCGGTCAAGATGCCGAGCGTGGCGCCGAGGCCCAGGATCGTCATAATGATCGCCTTCGCGGGCAGGATTAGGGAGCCGAATACCAGCGCCATCAGCACGAAGGTGGCAATGACGATGTACAGCGCCATCCACGGCAGCTTATCGAACAGCGCCTCAATAGACTCCACCTCCAGCGCCGGGGTGCCGCCGATGTAGACGTTCACTCCCTCCGGTACCTCAAGCGCGCGCAATTGCTTCACGACGGCCTCGTTGTCTTCACGATCCACGATGCCAGCGGCGAGTACGGTGGTGCCTTCCTTCGTAGCGTGGGAAGGGGAGAAGCGGCCCGTCAAGCCCTCCACAGCATTGGCCTGCTGGTAGATCTCCACCAGCTGTTGGTTGTCAGCATTGGTGACCACGAGCTTGATGGGTTCGGTGCGGAAGGTCGGGAAGGATTCGTCGAACTTGGCTTGGGACACGCGGACGTCATTGGACGGCGGCAGATAGGTTTCGTTGATGCCGCCGAACTTCACGCCTACGAGTGGGAACGTCAGGGCCAGAAGCAGGCCGACGATGCCGACGGTGACCAACTTCGAATGCTTGATAGACCATGCTGGGATGCGCGCCCACAGGGTTTGCTCCCACTTTTCTTCGTCGCGGGTGGTTTTCCGGATCGACCATTTATCAATCTTCGGGCCGAGCATGCCGAACAGCGCTGGCAGCACCGTGATGGACAGGAATGCGGCTAGACCGACCGCGGAAATAGCGCCGTAGGCGATGGACTTGAGGAATGCTTGCGGGAACACGAACAAGCCGGAGAGGGCCACCATTACCATTAATGCCGAGAAGACCACTGTCTGCCCGGCCGTGGCGACGGTGGTGGCCACCGCCGGTTTGATGTCCTTACCCAGCGCCATTTCCTCACGGAAGCGGGAGACCATGAACAGGCCATAGTCGATGGCCAGGCCGAGGCCCAGCAGGGTGACGACAGACTGGGCGAATACGTTCACCTGGGCGTGCGTGGCCAGGAGAGACAGCACGCCCAGGGAACCTGCAATCGACAGGAGTCCGACGATCAGCGGCATGGAGGCGGCCACAACTGATCCGAAGACGAACAGTAGGAGGAGCGCGACCAGCGGCAGGGCGTAGATTTCAGCGCGTTTGATGTCGCCACCCATGCCGTCGTCAAGCGCGTCAGCTACTGCGGTGGCACCAGCGACCTCGACGGTCGCCCCGCCCGGCATCTCTGCTGGCAAGAGTGCACTTTCCACTGAGCGGAAGGCCTTCAACGTGTCTTCGCCATCGCCCTTGAGCCCGATCGCTGCGAAAGCCGTGCGGTGATCTGGCGTGATCAACTGTGCGTTGCGCTTATCAAAGTAGCTGGTCACATGGTCGATCTGATCCGGATTCTGGGTTGCCAACTGCTCCAGGTGTTGCTGGGCGGCGGTGAAAATGAACGGATCATCCAGGTTTTTGCCCTCGGGCGCCTCGAAGAGCAGGATGACATCGCCGGAGTTATCGCGCCCGAAAGTCTCGAGCTCGATTTGGGCAGCTTGCGTGGAAGCCGAGTGCGGGTCGTCCCAACCTTCTTGGCTCATGCGGTCGCCGAGTTTGGTGCCCTGGAGCATAAACAGCCCCAGGATCGCGGCGACGATGAGGATGGGCACGGTGATACGGAACCGGTAGGCAATTTCGCCCCAACGATAGAACACGAGTTGTTTCCTTTCGTGACAGAGCGGAATTTAGCGAGCGGAAAGCAGCGCCGACAGTGGTCGGAATGGCTGGAGCCACGCGCCCTCGGTAGGCAGGTTGTCCAGGCTGATGCGTGGCAGTGGCTCTCGGAACACACCTGGGATTTCCTCAAGATCAAGGAAAGTGATCGATGGGTGGCCCACAGCCCAGGAGGCGTGCTCGTGGAAGCCGATAACAGTGGCAGGAATGCCTTCGCGAACCAGCGTTTCCAGCAGCTCCCGGAAGTTCTGCCCGTCCGCGGATGCCACGATCACGCCGTGGAGGATGCCCTCATTGAACCGGCGCTTGATGTGCGCGAGCATATCCGGGTCAACGTCGGAATCCTCGCCCACCTTTGGCTTAGCAAAGACCGCAAAACCGACGTTACGCAGCGCCTCCACCCACGGGCGCATGACATCAGCGCCACCCTGTGGGATGTTGGTGAATACCGTGGCCTCAGGCTCAATGCGTGAGCCTAGTTCTTCGCTGAGCTTGGCGCTGTGGCCGAGCAACCAGCGACCGATGGCGTCGAAACGCGGGCGAAAGGCGGCCGTAGGTCGGCCACCGAGAATCGCGCCCAGACCCATGTCAATGTTCGGCGCGTCCCACACCAGCAGCAGCGTTTCTGGCTGTTCGATGGCGGCGGAGGACTCGGAATAATTGTGAATAAATTCGTGGGTGCCCATGTTTTAAGCCTTCTTCTCCCACAGGAATTCAGTGATCACGTGGTCTTTTTCCAGGCCTTTGCCTTCGAACTTGGTGATTACCTGGCGGTCGGTGAGCTGCGGGCACTCCGGCCATGGCCAGCCCTTGTACTCCAAGAGTGGTTCGACATTGACCAGCTCGCTGATCCACTCGGCGTAGTCGGCGTGGTCGGTGGCCACGTGGAGCACGCCGCCTGGCTTTAGTCGGGTGGCAATAAGGTGCAGCACACCAGATTGAATGATGCGGCGCTTGTGGTGACGTGCCTTGGGCCACGGGTCCGGGAAGTAAATGCGAACGCCGTCCAAGGACTCTTCGCCGAACATGCGGTTGAGAACTTCGACGCCGTCGCCACGGACCATGCGAATGTTATCCAGTCCCTCGCGCACGGCTGCGCCCATCAGCTTGGCCAGACCCGGCTTGTAGATTTCGCAGGCAATGATGTTGGTGTCGGCCTCCAGTGGGGCCATCGCGGCAGTGGAGGTCCCGGTGCCGGAGCCGATCTCAAGGATGGTTTTTGCATCAGAACGGCCGAACCATTCGGCTAGGTCGATGCGTTCGTCGGAGAGCACTTTGCCCATGTGGGGCCAGTTTTCGTCCCACATTTTGGTCTGGTTGGAAGTGAGGGTGCCACGGCGAAAGCTCATTGAGCCGAGGCGTGGGTAGTCCAGCCCGTCTTCGAACTCGGACTGCAATGGGCGACCGAAAGGAACGTTGCCTTCGCGGGTGCCGCCAACGGAATCAGGGGAATTAGGGGTATCAGAATTATGCATCACATCTATTTTGCCCGTCGAAAGTCTCATACTCAACATGGCTCCTTCAGTTGCGGAGGACGCGCCGATGGGGTGCAATAATCTGGCAAGGAAAAATTCAGTGGGGGCTGGATTCTGTCAGGGGGTTATATGGGCGAATCGGCGCTGCAGCGCATGCGTGCCCACGCGATGCAATTCAGGTCGGACCCGGCGGTGTGTGCGCTCATCGAGAGGAGCCGAGAGGTGCCGCGGGTTGGGGCGTGCACCCTGGAGGTTCCTCTGAGCATCACGCTTAGCGACGCCCATTCTGTGCACCTCACCTGGCCCGCCATCGGCGTCGATGTGGATGTCATCTTCCTGGTGCATGACGGCCCCCTTGATGCCAAGACCCGCGACCGCATCGCGGTGGGTCCCGCGGAGTTCGTCGTGGTGCCTGCCGTCACTGATATACCGATGGCGTGGGATGCGCTCGATCCGGAGCGGCTAGAGCTCGCTCGCGCACGGAGCCTGTGGCAAGGGCTGGCAGGCCTTGGGCTGCAGCCACCGGAGATGCCTGAATTGACTGCTGGGCAGTGCTCGGCAGTCGTGATAGGCCCTGAGGAGGATGACAGGCTGCGCGTTGCTGCCCTTCTGGCAGCGGCTGGAATCGTGGTTGAATCCGGGTTCGGTGCTGACGTGGTGGTGGCAGTTGCGCCAAAGCGTGGATGGGATCCGCAGGACTATCCGCGTCTTGAGGCGGCGTTTGCTCGAGTGGGGCGGATGGTCATCACTGCGCCACTGCCTCGTTCGGTGTGCGGGGAAGCCGTGGTGGCCTCGGAAGAGGAGGCGGTGGCCGAGGTGCGTCGACAAGCGCAGTTACCTCCACTAGCACCCCTTCCTGAAGTCAATCCCGCGGCCTGGGAAAGATGTGCTCACCGGCTGGAGCGGCAATTATTGGTTGCACGACCGGCGCTCATCGATGCCCTGGTTATAACCTTTCTGGTCGGGGTGGGGCTGATTAGGGTGCTCCCCGTCGGGGTGGCCGTGGTGTTGGCGCTGCTGCTTGGGGTCCTCCGATTGGTTCGAGCGCAGTTGGCAGGGGAGCCACTCCTGCGACTTTCCGGGGCGCGTTCGCGCGGGGTGTGGCTTCGCCGCAAAATGGCAGGGCTCGGCTGGGGGTGATGTGAGGGATGAAGTGGCTCAACTTTGTTGAACAGGTGTTGGGTGCGGAGATTGCGTCCACAGACGCTGCAGGTTCGTGGGAGCTTGTCGACGACACCAGCATCACTTACGACGAACAAGGGTTGACGGTCGTCTCGGATCTGGATGGGGACGGGTTGATCGACCGGGTATCTCGGATGGACTATTCGGGGACATCATGCACGGTAGATCTGTCGGAGTGGGGTGTGCGGCAGGATGGTCCGCAACGAGGGGCAACCCCCGAAAGGGGGAGAATTGAATCCGATGGAACTCCACAAGACCCCGGTTGGGGAGTCGTAGAGTGGGGGTAGTGGACCGGTAATGACAAATTGTGGTTGTTGTCTCATCGACCTTGCACAAAAATGTTGTGGATGTGACTAGTCTTGTTTAGAGAACGGTAAACGAGCCGGTATTCGTCGACCCAGCGATCGGTTGGGAGTCGGGTATCGAAAAGTCAGGAGAAGCGATGACCGCTGCTGCAATTAAGGGCCTTGAGGGTACCGCCCCAACTAAAAACGAAGAGCTGCTGAGCTGGATTGCAGATGCGGCTCAGTTGTTCACCCCGGACAAGGTCGTCTTCGCTGACGGCTCCGAGGAAGAGTGGGCACGACTCGGTCAGGAGCTGGTCGAAGCCGGTACCTTCACCAAGCTCAACGACGAAAAGCGACCAAACTCTTTCCTCGCACGTTCCAACCCATCTGACGTGGCTCGCGTTGAGTCCCGCACCTTCATCTGCACCGAGACCGAGGAGGGCGCTGGCCCTACCAACAACTGGGCTCCGCCAGCTGCCATGAAGGAAGAGATGCTGGAGCACTACAAGGGCGCGATGAAGGGTCGCACCATGTACGTCGTTCCTTTCTGCATGGGGCCTATCGACGATCCAGAACCAAAGCTCGGTGTCCAGCTCACTGACTCCGCCTACGTTGTGATGTCCATGCGCATCATGACCCGCATGGGTAAGGAAGCACTGGACAAGATCGGCGAGAACGGCGAGTTCGTGCGTGCCCTGCACTCCGTCGGCGCTCCACTTGAGCCAGGCCAGGAAGACGTTGCATGGCCATGCAACGACACCAAGTACATCACCCAGTTCCCTGAGACCCGCGAGATCTGGTCCTACGGTTCCGGCTACGGCGGAAACGCCATCCTGGCTAAGAAGTGCTACGCACTGCGTATCGCTTCTGCTATGGCACACGACGAAGGCTGGATGGCTGAGCACATGCTCATCCTGAAGCTCAACTCCCCAGAGGGTAAGAGCTACCACGTCGCCGCTGCCTTCCCATCTGCATGTGGCAAGACCAACCTGGCCATGCTGCAGCCGACGATTGAAGGCTGGACCGCAGAGGTCCTCGGCGATGACATCGCATGGCTGCACATTCGCGAAGATGGTCGCCTCTACGCTGTGAACCCAGAAAATGGCTTCTTCGGCGTTGCTCCAGGCACCAACTACGCTTCCAACCCGAACGCAATGCGCACCATGGAGCCGGGCAACGCAATTTTCACCAACGTTGCGCTCACTGATGACGGCGATGTGTGGTGGGAAGGTCTCGAGGGCAAGCCTGAGCACCTCATCGACTGGAAGGGTAACGAGTGGACCCCAGAGTCCGGCGAGCTCGCAGCTCACCCGAACTCCCGCTACTGCGTCCCAATCGCACAGTGCCCAGTTGCTGCACCGGAGTACAACGATTGGAAGGGTGTCCCACTGGACGCCATCCTCTTCGGTGGCCGTCGCCCAGACACCGTGCCACTGGTCACCCAGGCATTCGACTGGGAGCACGGCACCATGATCGGTACCCTGCTGGCTTCCGGCCAGACCGCTGCCGCTGCTGAAGCCAAGGTTGGTTCCCTGCGCCACGACCCAATGGCCATGCTGCCATTCATCGGTTACAACGCCGGTGACTACCTGCAGCACTGGATCGACATGGGCCGCAAGGGTGGCGACAAGATGCCAGCTATCTTCCTGGTCAACTGGTTCCGCCGTGGCGAAGACGGTCGCTTCCTGTGGCCTGGCTTCGGCGACAACTCCCGCGTGCTGAAGTGGATCATCGACCGCGTTGAAGGCCGCGTCGAAGCCGAAGAGACCGTTGCTGGTCTTACCGCACGAGTTGAGGATCTGGACCTCACCGGCCTGGACACCCCAGTCGAGGACGTCAAGGAAGCCCTGTCTGCTCCAGCCGAGCAGTGGGCAAACGATGTCGCCGACAATGAAGAGTGGCTCACCTTCCTGGGACCAAAGGTTCCTGCAGAGATCCACGCACAGTTCGAGGCTCTGAAGAAGCGCATCGCTGACGCTTCCTAGCACCCACCGCCGAATCTGGTTAAGCAGACTGTAGAAATCGCCGAAATGCGATGGTTTGCTTAACCAGATTCGGCATTTCTAGTCTTTCTGAAGCACGATAACCAGGTTGCTGACCAGGAATTCGCGGAGCACAGGAATATGGACCAGCCACCAGACCCACCGCGGGTGGTAACGGGGGAACAGTCCGACGCAGGTGGCGCCAGGCAACGAGCGCGCCCAGCGGATGCCTTCGGCACAAGACACATCAAACAGAGATTCCCCAAAGACGTTCTTGGGTGGGTGTCCGTGCGTCCGCGTGTAGCGGTCACGTGCCCAGGCCCCTGACACGTAGTGTTGCCACAGCCCCGTCTCGTGCCCGCCGAATGGCCCGAGCCAGACGGTGTAGCTGAGGACGACGAGCCCGCCGGGGCGGGTAACTCGCAGCATTTCTGAGCCCATTGTCCAGGGCTCAGGCACATGCTCGGCCACGTTGGAGGAATAAACCATGTCGAAAGAATCAGCTGCGAAGGGCAGGCACTGGCCGTCAGCGCGGACACTGGAAACATGAGGCAGCCCGGCTGCATGGAGTTCGACTGCGGATGGTTCCACGCTGACGTAGTCAGTGTTGGCAAAAGCATCGGCGAAATAACCGGGGCCGCCGCCGACATCGAGGACGCGGGAGCCAGCCAGCTCGACTCCGCGAATATCTCTAGACAGGGCATCGAGCTGAGCGTAGGTGTCGGCTGCCAGATCACTGTAAAAGCGGTTGGGGGCCGTTTGCTCGGTGGGGAAGGAGCTGAGCAACCGGAGGGATCGACCCAGCGTCGCCAAGCGGCGGGCGTGATTCAGTTTCGGCACAAGAGCATTGTAGGCTGTGCACAGTCATGAACATTCTTTTGCTGTGCTGGCGCGACACCGAACACCCTCAAGGTGGCGGCAGCGAACGATACCTGGAACGGGTGGCCGAGTACCTAGCTGCTCAGGGCCACCGCGTTCGCTACCGCACGGCCAGCATCCCCGGTCAGCCACACCGACAATACAAGGGTGGGGTGCAGTTCCTGCGTCGGGGCGGACGGATGTCCGTATATGTGACAGCAGCGCTGGAGATGCTGCTTGGCCGGTACCGGGATGTAGACGTTGTGGTGGATACCCAAAACGGAATCCCGTTCTTTGCCACGTGGTGGCTGCGTCGCCCGACCGTCGTGCTGACGCACCATTGCCACCGCGAACAGTGGCCGGTAGCCGGCCCGTTTCTCGCCCGCGTGGGCTGGTTCTTGGAAAGCCGAATCGCGCCGTGGGCATATCGGGCATCGCAGTACATCACGGTGTCAGAGCCATCGGCGCAGGAGCTCACCGAGCTCGGAGTCGCCTCTGAGCGGATCTCCATTGTCCGAAATGGCCTCGATCCGCTGCCAGTATTCGAACCGTTGAAGCAGGACGACAAACTGCACCTGGTGACATTGTCGCGCCTCGTGCCGCACAAGCAAATTGAACACGCGATGGACGTGGTCGCTGCCCTGTCACCGCAGCACTACGTCGTCCTAGACGTCATCGGTTCGGGCTGGTGGGAGAAGCAACTGCGCGACTACGCGAAGTCCATCGGGGTGAGTGATCGAGTGATCTTCCACGGTCATGTGTCCGAGCAGACCAAGCATGCCCTCCTTGATCGCGCGGCGGTTCAGCTCATGCCGAGTCGTAAAGAAGGATGGGGTTTGGCAGTCATGGAGGCAGGGCAGCACGCCGTGCCGACCATCGGCTACCGACATTCGGCTGGCTTGCGCGATTCCATCCACGATGGTCGCACCGGCATTCTGGTCCGCGATAAAGCCGAGCTCATCCGCGCAACCTTTGATCTGATCACGGATCCGGAGTGCCGTGAAAATCTCGGCCGCGCCGCTCAGGAACGTTCGGCGGAGTTTTCCTGGGAGCTTACTGGCCAGCAGGTGCTCGACGTGCTCGAGCGGGTACAAGCAGGCTCGCTGCCCCCAAAGCAAGCCAGCTCAGCAGCAAACTAAGGCCCAGCCACCAGCGCCAGCTCGGCCGAGTCGGCGGTGCCAGTTCGGTCACTGCGCCGTCGTAGATCACCCCAACGCCGAGCGAAGCGAGACCCTCGAGGTCGCCCCGATTGTAGAGCTCGGTGGCTTGGGTGAAGCGGGGGGACGGGGCGTCGACAAGCGTGCCATCCACGCGCAGCTCCCCATTTTCCACCATCGACACCGCCTTGACCAGCGGGTTCACTGATCCATCGCGGGTCAAGGTGCCGAGCCCAGGCACGAACACATCGCGTCCCTTCGCCGCTTCCTGCAGCGTGGCCAGGGTGGGCGGTTCGGGCACCGGCTGTAGCTTGTCGACGGCCAACGGCGCGTCCCACACGTGCAGCACCGCAGCTAGCAGTCCCACCACAACGAGGGAAACGGGCCTGACGCGCGCGGCGAGGAACGCGTACGCCGGGATGGCGAACAAAACGAGTTTGTGGGAGTCACGGAACAGCGCCGCGCCGGGAACAGCGCCGACGAGGGTTTCCGCCAGGCGGGGCGCAAAGGTGAGGAGGATCGCCCCGCAGATGCCGAAAATGGCCAGCGCGGTCAGGCGCTTCGGAATTCGACGCATCTGACTAGCCAGGATGACGAACAGGAGCACGCCTGCCAAGGCGAAGCCGGACTCTCGGGAAGCGGGGACTGCGGCGCTATTCCAGATTCCGCCCAAGCCCAGGACGGCGCCGACCGTGCCCACGAGGTGCTCGGCGCGCGCTGCGAAGCTGCTGCCACCTGCGGGGAGGGCCGGGGGAGCGGCGAGGATGCTCGGGATGAGCCAGGGGAGCGTTAGCAGGAGCCCGTAGGCGAGGATGGGGCGTCGAAAAGCGGCGGTGAGCGCGACAATCAGCGCGACAACGGCGCCCGTTGGGGTGAGGGAGGCGAGCCACATCGCAGGAAGGAGCAGACGGTAGGTGCCGGAGAGCGACCACACGGCAATTCCCGGCAGAAGCCAGGCGGCGATCACCAGCGACCACTGTCCCTGCAGCAGGCGTTCGACCACGAAGGGGTTAACCAGGGTGATCGTCAGAGCCAGCAGGGTCGCGGGCTTGCTGGCAGCACAGTGACGCGCGACGTGGACAGCGCCGAGGGCACCGAGTGTGGCGGCTATGACGAGGAGACCGCGGGCAAACCAGGAGGCATCGATCACCGTGCCGACGAGTGCAAGCAGTCCGTCCTGCGGAGCATTGCGGGCAGGGAGGTCACCGAAGCCAAGCGCGGATTCGGACAAGGCCGGGTGGGCGATCACCGCCATGTCCCGGTGCAGCAATATTCCGGGCAGCGCGAACGGCCACAGCAGTGAGCCGATGAGCAGCACTGACCAGGCCACCGCCAGACCGGGCCACAGCGAGAGCTTCATGCGCTGCACCACGTTTAGTCCCGGCGACGCAGGTAGTAGATTCCAAGCACAACAAGGGCGGCCGAAGCGATGGTCGCGAAGAGCAGTGCGACGGACACCGTCTTAAGGGTGGTCAGGCCATCGGAAGCGCGCTCCCACATCGCCTTGGTGGTCGGCTCGTCCCAACGCAGCGTTGCGTTGAACAGCGTAAGTCCGGAATCAACAGATACCTGCTGCGCTTCGATTGCGTCTCGTGCCAGAAAAACGTGCGGGATCTCGAGGCTATCGACGATCGTGCCGGTTTTGGGCTCGACCCACAGTGTTCGGGTCATGGAGTAGTACTGGTTCATCACCACGGTGTTGCCTGCAGTCAGTCCCTGCGTCGCGATTTCTTCCGGGCTGTAGAACTGGTTCGCCAGGCCTTTGATAGTACCGGTCCCCAACTCAATGGGGTCAAGTTTTTGATGGAAGCGGTATACCGTCACGCCGCCAATGGTTTCACGGTCTTGGAAATCAATCGGGGTTGTAGTGGCCGAGAATTTGTCAAAGTAACGGAAGCTGCGGAATTCCGTAGCGAACGGGAAAGAATACTGCAGGCCATCACGGACCTGCGCGGAGGAGTCGTGCGTAAAGCCGGGCAACGGGGACTCGGACTTCAGGGAAGCCACCGGCTGGTCCACAGGAAAGGACGAGTGTCGGATCAAACGGACACTGTCCTGTGAGGTGAACAAGGTCTGACCAGAATCGGTGCTCATCGATTCATCCACCACATACAGCGCTTCCTTGGGATTATCGCTCTGGTGAGCGGTAATCTTCTTCGAGTTGCTCACCAGTGGGTGGGCAAGGAAGCAATCGAGAGCAAGAGTAGTGACGCACTCAGGTGAGTCCACGAGTGGGGTGCGGTTGTTCCAGGCGGTGGCGTCGAAAAGCGTGGCGTCGGCCGGCTCCGAAGTGATCTGCAGGGATTCATCGACGGGCAGCAGGCGCACCTGCTCAGTGGCCAGGTTCGGTCCGACTGACCTGAGTAGAAGTAGCGCCAGTGCCAGGGTGAATGCCAACGCAGCTTTGGCTTTTTTCGTCACCGGGCGCGCCTTTCCGTTAGGATCCAAGAGGTCAAAGGAGGAACAAGTGTCAACGGGTCAAGCTTACCGGGCGTCCTCCTCATTCATCCCCTCGCTCGAGGGGCTGCGCGCCGTGGCGGCTTTCGGCATCATGCTCACCCACGTTGCCTTCCAGACGGGTGTGCGCCCGGATTCGATCCTCGCGCGCTTCGATTTCTTTGTTCCCGTCTTTTTTGCGCTGTCCGCATTCCTGCTGTGGCGTCGTTACCGAATGACAGCTGATTGGCGCGGCTACCTGTGGCACCGCGCCCTGCGCATTCTGCCTGCTTATTGGCTCACCGTGGCCGGCGTGTTCCTCCTGCTTCCTGATGCTTTCGGCACCGGTTCAGCAGCAGTGGTGGCGAACCTGTTTCTGGCGCAGATCTACGTCCCTGATGCCCTCGCGCCGGGCCTCACCCACTTGTGGTCGCTCTGCGTGGAGGCGGCGTTCTACCTGGTGCTGCCCCTCATCGCGCTCGCTTTACGACGCCACCAACCCCGCCACCGCATCGCCCTCATCCTTACCTTCAGCGCGCTTTCCCTCGGCTGGTCTTTTCTGCCCTTCGTGGTGGCCAGTCCTGCGCCGGGCATGGCAAACCTACAAATCTTCCCCATTTCCTACGCGCTGTGGTTTGCCATAGGGCTCATCGCTGCTGAGTTGGAAGGTCGGGTGTTTGTGCCGGGGCCGGTCTGGCCGTATTGGGTGTTAGCACTGGTGGTGGCGTGGGTAGCGGCCCAGCCTTGGTTCGGTCCGCTTGGCTTGGTTCACCCAACGCCAGGGGAATTCTTGCGTCGCGTCCTCGCTGGCGCTGTCTTCGGCGCGCTGTTCTTTCTACCTGTGGCCTGGGGGCAACGCCCAGGTGTGCTGAGCTCTCGTACCATGCGATTGCTGGGCGCCTGGTCCTACGGCATTTTTCTGTGGCACGTGCCGATGCTGTCTTGGGTGTTTCCGCTGCTCGGAATCCTGCCCTTTAGTGGGAATTTCTGGTTGGTGCTGCTGGTGACGGTGTTGCTGACCGTGCCGGTGGCGGCCGCTAGTTACTACTTTGTGGAGCGTCCGGTTGCTCGGTGGGGACGGCGCGGTAGGTAGGCAGGACAATCGTGTCGACGATGTCCTCGATGGTGTCATCGCTAGCGGTTCCCTGGGACAGCAGTTCGATCATGAGACAGCTAAACGGCAACCGAATCAGGCGTTCTGACGTTATTGGGCACGGGAGTTCACCGCGCTCAACCGCGCTGGCTACATGGTGGCCGATTGCTTGCAGGGCGGGAGAAAACGCGCTGCCGGAAATCTTGGCTCGCAGCTCTGGAGTCGACTCAGCAATCAAACCCATTGACGTGTCGATTCCCAATTCATCGACGTTGGCGCGCACCAAGCGCAGCGTTGCGATGAGGTTCTCCCGCAACGTGGGGAAGTTGTGAGAGGCCAACTGGAAGGTCGCACGCCGAGCGATGGCGGCGTAAACCATCTCGGGGCGGGTCGGGAAGCGCCGGTAGAGCACCGGTTTGCTCGTTTGGGCGCGCCGGGCGACGCCCTCGTACGTGACCCCTTGGTAGCCGACGGCTTTGATTTCGGAAAGGACGGCGTCGGCGATGGCGTCGAGAAGCTGCTCTCCAGTGCGGCGGGTCTGTTGGCTCATATCCCCAGCATACATAAGATACGTTGCGTTTCTTAAAGTGGGGAGTTATGTTTAGATACGCACCGTTTCTTAAAGGAGTTAACGTGATCAAAAACCTCATCAAGCCATCGGCCATCGCGGCCCTCATCATGATCGCCCTGAGCTGCGTCTTCGCCCCCATGATTGGCATGAAGCCAGCGAACATTCCAGTGGCCGTGGTCGCCCCAGCAGCCAGCCCGTTCGTTGTCGCACTCGAGCAGAACCCACTGCTGGAGGCCACGGTCGTGGACCAACGCCCAGAAATCGCCGACTACTACGCCATCTACGAGCCTGGCCCCGACGGCATCCACATGGACATCAATCAGGGCAAGCATCCCATGGTCTCCCAGCTTCTCGACGCCGCCGCCAAGGCCAACCCGAAGATCATCGTGAGCTACACCAACCCGATCCCTTCAGACCTTGGCCTGGCCGGATCCTTCCTGCCCGCACTCTTCGTGCTGCTCACCTTCATCCCATCCCTCATCGGCAGCGTCTTGCTGGCCCGCGGCGTCAAAGGCCTAGGCAAGCGACTAGCAGCGCTGCTCACCATGAACCTCATCGTGGGCTTGGTCGGAATCGGGATCTTCGCAGTCCTTTCCCCGATCAGTGTTCCTTACCTCACCACCTTCCTCTTCCTCACGTTCGCTAGCTTTGTCGTGGGCTCATTGAGTGTTGGTTCGATCGCACTGTTCGGCAAGGCTGGCATCGCCATCCCTGCTCTGACTCTCATCTCCGGAATGGGGTTCATGTCCCTGCCAAAGGAATTCGTACCGGCCTTTTGGCGGGACTGGATCTACCCGTGGAACCCGATTCGCATGATCGCAGAATCTGGCCGCGAAATCCTCTACATGGGTTCCGGCCCAGTGACGAGCACCGCGAGATTGCTCTGCATCGTGGCCGCCATTGGCTTGGTATTCCTCTTTGTCGGAGCAATGCGGGCACCCCGGGGTGCGGAAGCCTAGCGATCACACTGCTTCAGTGACTGTCCTCCGGAGCTGCGCAGGCATCAACAGCGCAGCCAAGGACACACAGCAGGCCAGCGTCACGAACCACTGATCGCCCGCGTATCCCGCGCTTGGCCACGGCGCATGTGCCAGCCACAGGCCAGCCAGCCCCATTCCGAGGGCAGCCAGCAGCCGATCGGAAATCAGGGTGAAGCCCACGATGGCCCAGGCCAGTGCAACAGCTACTGCGCCAACCCAGCCGCCCACGATGAGTAGCGTTATGAGTCCCAAGGCGGTGGGCGCTCCGCCCAACTCAAGAGGCTCGTCGCGGCGCGGTGACCGCCGCAGCACCACTAGACATAACAACGCAGTCGCCGCAGCGAGAGCCAGGCCACCGAATAGGGAAAGCCGGTAAGCCTTGTCGCCGACAAAGGACAGCTCCACCTGCCCGTGCACCCCTGGAGGGATGAGGTAGGCCTGGGTGGCGGCGTCGATAAGGCGAGGCTCAACGGTGGCGCCGCCGACCGTGGCGCGCAGGCCTTCGTTGAATGCCCGGCCCGTGATCAGTAGCTGCGGAGCGGCCGAAACCGGTACAGATCCAGCAATCGGGGTCGGCGCTGGCGGCAGCGAGAAATCCGGCGTGGTGAGGGTGATCCAACGAGCGGTGGTGGACAGCTCGTGCTGACCGGGGCTCAACGTGATCGATTGGCCGCAGGACACTGGAGAACCGTCGAGGAGGAAATCGTCGGTTACGCCGGTCGGGTTGGCGGTGGCGGGTTCCTCGTCGCAGGAGGCAGCATCGATGCGAACACTCATCTCGCGGGGAGCGGTGAAGACGCGATGAATCCAGCCGGTGTCCACAAATGCCCGCTGGAAGAGGAACTTCTGCACGTTCGGGGAGGTGTCGGGAACCTCCAACACCCGGCGTAGATCGTGGCCCGGCGCGCTGACGTCCGCCAGCCCCACTGGCTCTGCCGATGCGCCGAGTGTGATGCGGATGTCGGTGGCGTGCTGCAGTGGCAGTTCCACCCGCATCCGTTGCCCTGGGTGCACGACCTTGTTCACACGCATGTCGCCGCTACTGAAAGTGAGTACTACCGGAGAGCCCTCGGTGAGCACCTCCACAACCGGATCCACAAATTCCCCACGGATGGTGAATGTTGCGCCCTCCTGCTGGCCGGGGGCCGGGTACCAGGCGGTATCGGCGGACCCGTCGACCGCAGCGGTGGCGGCGCGCGCCGGGTCCG
Organism: Corynebacterium kalinowskii; assembly: GCF_009734385.1. Classification (NCBI taxonomy): domain Bacteria; kingdom Bacillati; phylum Actinomycetota; class Actinomycetes; order Mycobacteriales; family Corynebacteriaceae; genus Corynebacterium; species Corynebacterium kalinowskii. The sequence goes on from NZ_CP046452.1 coordinate 249,687, forward strand.
CACCACCAAAGGCCGTGGCATCGGCTCCGGAGGAGGACACTTCCACCGCAGCGGAGCCCTCCCGGATGCGCGACAGTGGGCCGACGGAAGGATAGTCGCGCACCTTGTTGCGCACGTCCGAGCCTTCGTCAGGCGATGCCAGGGGCGCCGACTGCGCGTTCCATACGCTGCCGTAGTTGCGGCTGACCAGCTGCGGAGTGTCGGTGACGATCTCCGCTTTTTCAGACACCAGCTCATAGGCGCTCGGATCCAGCAACGCGAGGGATTCGCCACCGCCAGCGACACGCACCGTTTCAGCAGGTGCTACCTGCATGTTCAGGGCGCGATCAAACTCCACGATGTCCACCTCGCCAAAAGAATGCACTGGAAAACCCTCGTCTTCAAACGACTGAACCAGTGCATGCGAGTTCGTCAGCCCCGCCAGGTCATGGCGCACCACTGCCACACCAACACCGAGGCGTGCGAACCCTTCCGCTGACGGCTCGGCCATCAGCCCGTCCAGCCCGCGGATCGCCTCTGGAGGCACCAGCGGAACAGCATCGCGCACCACCCACGGCACATCCAGGAGCGGTTGCAGTGGCTCATCGCGCGTCCAACCCCAGTGCTGCCGGGCGAAAGAACTTTGCGGCAGGATGACTGTTCGGGTGCCGCTGGCGTTCTCATTGAGCCAATCGGCGGCCGCCATCCAGTAGTCCGGAACCTGCTCGTAGCTGCCTCGTGGGGCTAATCGTCCGGTCCATGCCGGAGCCATCGAACCCACCGCCACCAAGGTCAGCAGGGCAGCAGCAGCTAATCGACGCCCTCGATCCTGCAGCCGGATCGTCGATGACAGATGCACGAAGCCCACGATCACTGGCAGATGAACCAGCGCGTCAAACTTGTGGACGTTGCGCAGCGGTGCGCCGGCACCGTCGAGGAAACTGAGGTACGCCTCGCTAACCGGGCCGTGGGCGGCGCCCATGATGAGCGCGCCGACGCACACCATGGTGAGCCAGAGGCGCCGGTGGGGGGCGTCGATAAGCCCGGCGAGACCGATAACTGCCACCGCCACGGTGAGAATGACGAAGTAGGGGCTGGTGGCAAGGAGGGTGCCCGCGAGGCGTTCGGAGTCGGCGAAGGGTGCCCAAGAGCTGGCGCCGCGCAGTATTTCGACGAGTGAGAGCCAGCGGGTGGTGACGTAGGCGCTTTCGATGAAGTCGGTAAACGGCGGGGAGTACTTGCCTAGGATCAGCAGCGGTCCGAGCCACCAGAGGGACACAGTGGCGCAGCCGAGCAGCCACAGTCCCAACGGTCGCCATGCGCGGGCCAGTAGCAGTGCGAGGAAAGCAGGCACACACGCCGCCGCCGTAGCAGTGGCATTCACGGCGCCGATGCACGCCACTGCTAGTACCGATGCCGCCACATCGCGGGCGCGCGGGCGATGACCGACCAGGGGAAGCAGTACCCATGGCACCAGCATGATCGGCCAGGTTTCCGAACTGATCGCGCCTAGGGTGCTGATTGTGCGCGGAGACAGGGCATAGAGCAATGCGCCGAGGAACTGCCACCACGGTTGCCCGATGCGCAGGCGTTGCACGAGCAGCAAAAAGCCGGAGAAACCGACGCCGAGTACGAGCCACCACCACAGGCGCTGCGCGACCCAGTCTGGGAGCGGGTCAGTGAGCAGGAAGAATAGTCCCTGGGGGAAAAGGTAGCCATAGGCCTGGTTCTGCAGCTGCCCCAACGGGAAGATGTCAGTCCAGGCGTGGAGGGCACCGCTCAGGAAACCACCCGGGTTGGCAACAAGGTCGTGTTTGGTATCGGCAACTGTACGGCCCGGGGTTTGCAGGAAGCTGATGATGCCGAGCAGTAACCAGCCGAGAATGTGCTTACTGGCGCGAGCCATACTCCGGGCCGCCTAGCAGCGCAGTATCCGCATTGGCGACAGGGCCAGCAGGGAGGGAGTCCTGATTCGACACCGTAGCCACGCCGATAACGGCGGCCACGCCCACGACAAGACCGACCACGGCGCTAGCCAGCGCGGGGCCGATGCTGCGGCGGGTAAGGGAATCGGTTTCCAAAGCCATAGGGCGAACTATACCAAGTCTGACTCTTCAGGAGGAACGATCAATACCGGCAAACCCGCGTTGCTCACCAGGTTGTCCGCTGTGGAAGAAGTAAATAGGGAACGAATGCCTTTGATGCCACGGGTACCGGTAACGATGGCATCGGGGGAAAGTTCCTTGGCGGCGTCCACCAGCGCGCTCCAGATTGAGGTGGCGGATTCCACGAGGTGGGCGTGAGCTTTCAGTCCAAGTGACTCAGCGAGTGCAACGCCCTCCTGACAGGTCTCGAGCGCGTGGACGTAGGCGGGGTCGTCATTGTCAGCGGATTCGACGGCGCTGGAGAAATCGGTTTGCATCATTCCGGCCCCTCCAGCGGCGCGAGCGGCCTGGCGGTGCAAGGGTTCCCACGCCGTGAGGATCTCCACGTGGGAAGGACGCAGCAACTTGGCACCGTATTCCAGTGCGCGCCTGGACTCGGCTGAACCATCGAAGGCGACGAGGATGACGGGTTCACTAGACGGGTGCATGAAATATATTCTCACTCTTGGGTTGGGGTAGTCCTTGTATAGCAAAGCCTAATCAACCGATCGGGGCGATGTCTGGCAAACTTGAAACCTGCACGAATCCCTAAGGCAACCCGGAAAGGACGAGAAAATGCGACTGATCGCGTTGCTCGCAGCCCTCTCCGTCAGTGTCGGTGGGTGCGCAGCTGTAGAAACTGCAGACGAGCCGGAACAGACCTTTGGCCCGGATTCTGCGCTGGTCACCATGCTTGCCCAGCAGCAGCGCATCACCAGGGAACACGCTGAATTGCAGGAAGCCGAGCGCTTTGGGGTCAGCGTGGCCGCGCTGCAGCGCGCCCGCGCTGAACTGCCCACTGACCAGCGCGCCAAGGTGGCGTCGCTCATGATGGTGGGCGTGCGCAACTTCGATGACGCCGTCTTTGCTCTCGAACAGGGCGTGGGCGGAATCTTCATCGGTTCCTGGACCGACCCGGCGTTGCTTACCGAGCCCGGCCGCAACATCGCTGCGCTCCGCGAGCGAATCGGCCGGCCCTTCGAGGTGTCGATCGATGCCGAAGGCGGGCGGGTTCAGCGCCAACCCGCATTGTTCGGTTCCGTCCCGTCACCCCGCGAGATAGCAAACACGAAAAGCCCTGAAGAAGCGCGCGCCATCGCGCAGCATTTAGGGCAAGGGCTCAGCGCTAAGGGCATCACAGTGGATTTCGCCCCGGTGCTGGACGTCGATAATGGCGCGTCGAATGGCGCGATCGGCGACCGCAGCTTCTCCGCCGACCCAGCCGTTGCTGCGACCTACGGCGCTGCGTTTGCACGCGGGCTTAACGACGCCGGAGTCCGCCCCGTCTATAAGCATTTTCCAGGCCATGGCCGGGCCTCCGGAGATTCACACTTCCAAGATGTCACCTCGCCCCCGTTGGAAGACGTGAAGCGAGTTGACCTGGCACCCTATGGCCCTGCGCTGCGGGAAGCTCCAGGAGCCGTCATGGTCGGGCATGTGCGCGTGCCCGGGCTCGGTGATGCGAGCCCGTCCAGCATCAACCCGGCGGCCTATGCCTTGCTCCGCAGCGGTGATTACCCAGGTGGTGAGCCGTATCGGGGAGTGATTTACACTGATGACCTTTCCGGTATGCGAGCCATTACCAACCGGATGGGCACTCCGGCAGCAGTGCTGGCATCGCTGAAAGCTGGTGCGGATTGCGCGCTGTGGATCTCCACGGCGAATCTCCCCCGCGCCATCGATGAGGTTGATGCGGCGGTATCGAATGGGGTGTATCCGCTCCCTCAGCTGGAGGATTCTGCGCTGCGGGTGCGCCTACAACTGCACACTGACTAGGACAAACGCGAGGTGACTTACTAAAGTGAGTGGAACTTACTGTCACTGATCCCCTGGAACGCGTATGACGAACTCTCAAAAGGCTGCTCCGTCCAAGCGACGCGGCCTGAAGATCACCACTGCTGTCGTCGGTGGTCTCCTCGGCCTGAGCGCCGTCTTGTACGGCGCTGATTTCCTGCTGACTCAGGATCAGGTTCCGCGTGGCACGACCGTCGCGGGAGTGTCCGTGGGTGGTATGTCTCCCGAAGCTGCGAGTGAGAAGTTGTCCGCGGAACTGTCCGCCCGCGTGAACGAGCCCGTCATGGTCACCGCTGGGATGAAGCAGTCTCGGCTCGAGCCGGCGGCTGCAGGTCTCACCGTGAACTGGGAAGAGACGATCCGCTCCGCGGGCAAGCCTTCGCTGAACCCGATCGACCGAGTGACCTCGTTCTTTACGGAGCACGAGGTGGGCATCGCGAGTGACGTGTCCGAAGCGGCGCTGGCCCCAGAATTGGAGCGCGTGAAGCGGGACCTAACCGTTGCGCCCGTCGATGGCGCAGTCAGTGTTCACGGCGGGAAGGTGAACCAGAGCGCGCCTATCGACGGCCAAAACGTTGCTATCGATTCCCTGCGCACTGAACTGGTGGAAAATTGGCTCAATCCTGCCGGAGTTTTAGTTGAACCCGAGGTAGTCACCCCGGACATTGATGCGGCGGACATGAAGAAGATCGCCGAGGGGGATGCTGCCAAGGCGATCTCAGCACCGATTGTGGCGACCGGCCGGGACGGGATCAAGGGTGAGATTCCGCTGGACCGCATGCACGAAGTTGTCGCCTTTGTGCCGTTCGAAGGCGGGCTAAAGACCGAGATTAACGCAGAGACTGCGCAGGCGATCTTGGCAGAGAACCTGTCCAAGACTGAGGTCAAGAAGAAAAACGCCACCATCTCCTACTCGGGCGGCAGCCGAACTATCACCCCTTCCGCAGATGGCGTAAAGGTGGATTGGGAAAAGGTCATGGCCGACTTCCCACAGCGGGTGACCGGCGATCAGCCGCGTACCTTCGAAGCCGTGTACATCGATGAGAAGGCGACCTTCACCACCGAAATGGCGGAGAAGGCCACGTTCAATGACACCATCGGTTCGTTCACGACCAGCGGATTCTCTGGCCCGTCTGGTGTGAACATCGCCAAGACCGCAGCGCTTGTCGACGGCGCCATCGTCGCCCCAGGTGAGACCTTCTCCCTCAATAACTGGACGGGCCCTCGTGGCGCTGCCCAAGGATTTGTCGAGTCCGGCATCATCATGAATGGCCACGCCGACAAAGCTATTGGTGGTGGCATTTCGCAGTTCGCCACCACGTTGTACAACGCGTATTACTTCGCCGGCATGGAGGATGTGGCCCACACGCCGCACAGCTATTACATCTCCCGTTACCCAGCTGGTCGCGAGGCCACCGTCTACGACGGTGCCATCGACTTGGTGTTTAAGAACACCTCCCAGTACCCAGTCATGATCTCTGCAGGAGTGTCCGGCGATTCGGTCACGGTCGCGCTCAAGGGCGTGAAGACCGTCGATGTTGAATCGATTTCCGGTGGGCGTTGGGCGCCAACCCAGCCAAAGGAAATGAAAGTGCCGGGCGAATCTTGCTCGCCTTCTAGTGGCGCGCCGGGGTTCACTACCGCCGACACTCGCGTGATTCGTAACCTCTCCGGCGTAGAGGTTTCCCGCGAAACTTTCACCACTGTGTATGACCCGCAGCCGATCGTGAAGTGCGGTTAATCCCGGCAAGTCTGTTTGTGGCTAAAAATCACCCTTACCCGGCATCGATTCGTGAACTCTGATGCCAGGTAGGGGTGATTTTTGTTTGCTTTCCGGGTTGCTCGGTGGCGTAATTTCTAACAATTCACTCAAAGTAGTGGCGCAGATCACGTAAGGGCGGTACGGTTGGAAACAAATTCGTACCGTAGAAGAAGGTGTGTCATGACCAGTGAAGTTGTCATCGTTGGTGCAGCCCGAACCCCGTTCGGCAAGCTCCTCGGCGGTTTGTCCAGCTTGAAGGCCACAGAGCTCGGCTCTCACGCCATCAAGGGTGCTCTAGCTCAAAACAAGATCGATCCGAACCTGGTCGAGGCCGTGGTGATGGGCCAGGTGCTGCAGGCTGGCGCGGGTCAGAACCCGGCCAAGCAGGCCGCTCTCGGCGCAGGCGTTCCGGCGACAGCGCACACCAACACTGTGAACAAGGTGTGTCTGTCTGGCCTGACTGCGGTTATCGACGCCGCTCGCCTCATTCGCTCCGGCGAAGCCGAGGTCGTAGTAGCTGGCGGCATGGAGTCCATGTCCAACGCGCCCCACCTGCTCGGCAAGTCCCGTACCGGTACCAAGTACGGCGATGTTTCCATGAAAGACCACATGGCATGGGACGGCCTCACCGATGCTGCCCAGGAGATCTCCATGGGTGAGCTCACCGAGCAGTTCTCTGAGACCTACCAGGCCACCCGCGAAGAGCAGGACGAGGTATCGGCTAACTCCCACATCCGGGCCGAGGCGAACCGTGACAAGCTCGCCCGTGAGATCGTCCCCGTGACCATCTCCAGCCGCAAGGGAGATGTCACCGTTTCCGAGGATGAGGGCATTCGCGCTGGCACCACCAAGGAATCGATGGCTGGTCTGCGCCCGGCATTCACCAAGGACGGCACCATCACCGCCGGCAGCTCTTCTCCGATTTCTGATGGCGCTGCCGCCGTCGTTCTCACCACGCGTGAGCGCGCAGACAAGGAAGGCTGGCCGATCATGGCTGTGCTCCGCTCCGTCGGCCAGGTTGCAGGTCCGGACGCATCCCTGCAGCTACAGCCAGCAAACGCGATCAAGAAGGCGCTCGACCGCGAAGGCTGGACGGCGGCAGACCTTGACGTTGTTGAGTTCAATGAAGCCTTCGCCGCCGTCGGCATCTGCTCGGCCCGTGAGCTGGGTATCAGCCTGGACAAGGTCAACCCATGCGGCGGCGCGATTGCTCTGGGTCACCCGATCGGTGCATCCGGTGCTCGCCTCGTCGCACACCTCGCGCACCGCCTCGCCAACGGTGAGGCAAAGAAGGTCGGCGCATCGCTGTGCGGTGGCGGTGGCCAAGGCGAGGCCATTTTGCTGGAGGCAAATCCATGATCCGCAGTGAAATCAAAGGCCACGCCGGGATCATCACCCTCGATCGCCCGAAGGCCCTGAATGCCCTCAGCCACGAAATGGCTCTCGACATGGAACGCATCCTGGAGGACTGGCGTGATGACGACACCGTCCAGCTCGTGATCGTCCGCGGTGCCGGCGACCGAGGTCTGTGCGCCGGTGGCGATGTCGCCGCCCTACGCGAAGACGCACTGAACGACGGCCACGCTGGCGCCGACTTCTGGCGCGACGAATACCGCCTCAACCTGCTCATTTCGCAGTTTCCGAAGCCGTACGTGGCGATCATGAACGGCATTGTTCTTGGTGGCGGCGTAGGTATTTCCGCGCACGGCTCGCACCGCATCGTCACCGACTCCACCCGACTGGGTATGCCGGAAACCGGCATCGGATTCTGCCCGGATGTCGGGGGAACGTGGCTGCTGGGCCACGCCCCGGATAACTTGGGTATTCACTATGGGCTCACCGGCATCCATGAGGGTGGCGCCGAGGCTATCGAGGCCGGCATGGCCGACTACCTGGTTCCCGATTCAAAGATCGAAGCCCTCGTCGCTGACCTTTGCGAGTCCGGCCAGGTCGGGGATGTCGAAAAGCATGCAGAAGAGGCCACGGTAGGCGTCGGTCCGCGCCGCGTCGAGATGGCCCGCATCTATGGCGCCGAGAGCGTCGAGGAAATCCTGGAGCTTCTCGACGCCCACGACTCCGATTGGGCCGCGGATGCCGCCAAGCGGATCCGCCGCAACTCGCCAACGGCGCTGAAGGTGACGCTGGAATCGATTCGCCGGGCGCGTTCCCTCACCCTGGCCGAGGCCCTGGCGCAGGAATACCGGGTGTCTTGCCATATGCAGAAGAATCCTGACTTCGCCGAAGGCGTGCGGGCGCAGATCATCGATAAGGACCGGCAGCCACAGTGGCAACCGGCTACCCTCGAGGGCGTCACCCCGGACATGGTCGAGGCTGCATTCGCGCCACTGGAAAAGGAGCTGTAATGGAAAACATTCTGGTAACCACCGAAGGGCGCGTTGGCGTCATCACCCTCAATCGCCCGAAGGCGCTGAACGCGCTGAACGATCAAACGATGCACGAGGTGGCTGCTGCTGCGCGTGAATTCGATGCCAATCCAGAGATCGGATGCATCGTCTTGACCGGCTCCGAGAAGGCGTTTGCGGCCGGAGCTGACATCAAGGAGATGGCGTCCAAGGGCGCTACCGAAATGTACAACCTCGATTGGTTCGCGGGTTGGGATGCTTTCACTGCCGTGCGAACCCCGATCATCGCAGCGGTCAACGGCTACGCCCTCGGTGGCGGCTGTGAAGTAGCCATGATGTGTGACTTCATTATCGCAGGCGACCGCGCCAAGTTCGGCCAGCCAGAGATCAACCTCGGTGTCACCCCAGGTATGGGTGGCTCCCAGCGCCTCACTCGCGCTGTGGGCAAGGCAAAGGCCATGGAAATGTGCCTGACCGGTCGCATGATGGACGCTGACGAAGCCCTGTCTTCGGGGCTCGTTGCGCGAGTGGTGCCAGCTGCTGACCTGCTCGATGAAGCCATGCGGACCGCAGAAGTCATCGCCTCCAAGTCGCTCGTGGCCGCGCGCATGGTCAAGGAACAGATCAACGCTGCTTACGAGATGACTCTTACCCAGGGCATCATGTACGAGCGTCGCACCTTCCACTCCATCTTCGCCTCCGAAGACCAGAAGGAAGGCATGGCCGCGTTCGTGGACAAGCGCGATCCGGAGTTCAAGGGTCAGTAACTCTTTTCGGTTATCACGCGTAGAGGCCAGTACAGATCTGTACTGGCCTCTTAGCCGTGGTAGCGGCTGTTAGTGGTGCATCTTTCATCGGTGTCATCCGACTCCCGGCACCTCAACCAAGCGAAAACACTCTTCGAGCACTGGGGTCGCAGCAGAAACCAGGACGATGCCTTGGTCGGTGATCGACACCAAGACGCCCCGCCCATCGGTGGGAGAAGGTGTCCGTGAGACGAGCCCGGCCTTTTCCAGCGAAGCTACGGTATGGGTGACCGATGCTGGTGGCAGTGACAACGAAGTGCTGACTTCTTTCATCGGCAAGGCGCCTAAGCGGGAATGCCGTAGCAATGACAGCAGTTCAAAGCGGGAGAATGTGATCCCGTAGGGCTTGAGGACCGCGTTTGCGCGGTCCTCAAGCAGCCGTCCGTTTCGGACGAACGAGGAGACGATGGCTAGGTCAGCGGGCATACAACGAGATTAGCCCTTCAGGGAAGGGAAATCCGTGTCGGCGAACTCACAGGACACTGACGTGGCACCGCCGTCGGCTGCGTGAATTTCGTTCTCGCGCTTGCGCAGATCCACACGACGGATCTTGCCGGAGACCGTCTTCGGTAGCTCGTAAAACTCAATGCGTCGGATGCGCTTGTAAGGAGCAAGGGCTTCGCGGCAGTGCTTCATGATGGACTCAGCAGTGTCCGCCGTCGGTTCGAATCCCGCAGCAAGCGCCACGTATGCCTTCGGAACTGCAAGGCGGATCGGATCTGGCGAAGGCACGACTGCAACCTCTGCCACGGCTTCGTGCTCGATTACTGCGGACTCGAGCTCAAACGGCGAGAGCCGGTAGTCGGAAGCCTTGAACACGTCATCGTCACGGCCGACGTAGGTGATGTACCCGTCGTCGTCACGCTCAGCGATGTCGCCGGTGTGGTAGTAGCCGTCGCGGAAGACCTCTTCGTTCTTGTCATCCGCCTGGTAGTACCCCGGGGTGAGCCCGACTGGTCGCGGGTCGAGCCCCAAACAGATCTCGCCGTGATTGGTCTCTTCGCCGGTGATTGGGTCGATGAGGTGCACATCCATGCCTGGAAGTGGGCGTCCCATGGAGCCTGGCTTTACTGGCTGGCCTGGGGTGTTGGCGATCTGGAGGGAGGATTCGGTCTGACCGAAGCCGTCGCGAATGGTGGTGCCCCAGGCGCGCTCAACGGTAGCGATCATTTCCGGGTTGAGTGGTTCGCCAGCGGCAACCAATTTAACCGGTGGGGTCTTCAAGCGGGAAAGATCAGCTTGGGCAAGCATGCGCCATACGGTCGGTGGGGCACAGAAGCTGGTCACACCTTCGCGGGCCATGGTGTCCATGAGGGAGGCAGCGTCGAAGCGGGTGTAGTTGTAGATGAAGATGGTGGCGCCGGCGATCCAAGGGGCGAAGAAGTTAGACCACGCGTGCTTCGCCCAGCCAGGGGCAGCAACATTGAGGTGCACATCCTGCGGGGTCAGACCAATCCAGTACATGGTGGTCAGGTGTCCGACCGGGTACGACGTGTGGGTGTGCTGCACCAGCTTGGCCTTCGAGGTGGTGCCCGAGGTGAAGTACAGGAAGAGCAGCTCGTCGGCGCGCGTTTCGACGGTCGGTTCAAACTCCACCGGAGCCTGGAAAGAATCATTGAACTGGATCGTCGGATGCGCATCCTGGGTCGGGGCTTGGTCGCCGCACTGAATCACGGTGAAGTCGCCGGTGACGTCCTGGAACTTCTCGGCATCCTCAGGATTCACGATCACCCAAGAGACCTCTGCGCGCTCAGTGCGGTCTTGGAGATCCGCGGTGCCGAGCATTGCGGTGGCTGGGTTCATGACGAAGCCGCCCTTGATGCAGGCGAGCATGGATTCCCACAACTCGACTTGGTTGCCGAGCATGAGCATGACGCGATCGCCACGCTGCACGCCGAGGGAGATGAGCCAATTGGCCATCTGGTCGGAACGTTCCTTCAGCTGCGCGAAGGTGCGTCGGGTTTCGGTGCCGTCGATTTCGATGATGACGAGGGCTTCGTCGTCCTTGCTTTCGCTAGTGGCCAGGTGGTCGAACCAGTCGAGGGCGAAGTTGAAGGTCTCGAAGCGAGGCCACTGAAATGCCTCGCGCGCGGCAGCGTAGTCCTGCTGGTGCTCGATAAGTGTGTCGCGCGCGGCGCGGAATTGTTCGGTTTGGGTCGACATTTTGGCTCCTCTTTGAAGTTCAACTTCGGTGGGGAACGGGGCTAAAAGTGAGCCAGCTCCGCCACAATGGGCAATTGTGATCTAGGACGCAGCCGAGCTTAGTTGCAAATCGAACTAAAAGCGAGAAGTTTGGGTAAATAGTTAGCGCGAAGCGGAAACTCCATAGAGGACAATATGTCCGAGCTGGCGGTAAGCATCGGAAAAAGGCAAGGTGGCGGCGTATGTTCCTTGCTGAATGTCGGTCATCGCGCCTTGGATGATGCGGGTGAGAAATTCGGGGGATTCCACTACGAATTCCCCCGAGGCTACCCCTTCTTCAATGATGGCAGCAATCTTCTTCGTTGCCGCGGTGGTATTGAACTCGTACACCTCGCGCGCTACGGGTTCGGTGGCCATGTCGCGCATGAATGCAGGAGAGGCATGCTCAAGGGCGCTGGTCATAGCCGTGAAATAGGCCTCGAGGATCGCGCGGTGACTGCGCAGCCCTGTGAGTTGGGAGTCAACTTGCCTGGTGACCTCCTTGAAAAAGGTGACCAGGATCCGGCGGATAATGGCATTGCGGGAGGAGCCGAGCGCGTAAATCGTCGACTTGGAGCAGTGATAGGTGGCCACTGCGCCGTCGACGGTGAAGTCGTGAAAGCCCTGGGATAGAAAGTCGGTGTAGAGGGCGTCGAAAAGCTCGCGTTGGCGTGCGGTGAGCACAAAAACTCCTGAAAGTAGTGACTTGGCGCACAATAGCCTGTACGCTTACCTTTGAAACCGTACTAGTTATGTTACTCCACCCTCCCGAGAGGAACGACAATGCCTCCTATCCTGCCAAACATCGCAGCGGATTTTCCGAAGGTCCAGTTCCCGCATGCAGACATTCTCGGTGTCGCTGACATGCTCTCTGCTGAGGAACAGCAGCAGCTTCAGTCGATCCACGAGTTCCTGCAAACCGAGATACGACCGAACGTCGGAGAGTACTGGGACCGTGAAGAGCTCCCATTCGACATGCTGCCCAAGCTGGCTGAGCACGGCCTCGGCGAGCTCGACTTCATCTCTGACTCCCGCCTGTTCAAGGGCCTCGTCTATGCCGAGGTCACCCGCGCCGACGTGTCCCTGTCCGCGCTGGTAGGCATCCACAACGAGCTGATCGTGGACTTTATCAATGCCATGGGCAGCCAAGAACAGAAAGACACCTGGCTGCCCGGCCTGCGCAAGTTTGAAAAGGTCGGCTGCTTCGCCCTTACCGAGCCGGACCACGGCTCCGACATTGCGGGTGGACTTGCGACCACCGCTAAGAAGACCAATGACGGCTGGGTCATCAACGGCGCAAAGCGTTGGATCGGCGCTGGTACATTCGCAGACTTTGCGCTCGTTTTCGCTCGCGATCTGGATGACAACGAGATCAAGGGTTTTCTCGTCGAGCTCGATCGCGACGGCGTATCCAAATCCAAAATCTCCCGCAAGATGGGTCTGCGCATCATGCAGAACGCGGACCTGAAGTTCGAGAACGTCGAAATCCCTGCCTCCAACCAGCTGCCTGGTGCCGCCTCCTTCGCCGCTACCAACGTCCTGCTGCGCAATTCCCGTGCGTGGGTCGGCTGGCAGGGTGCTGGCATTCAGCTCGCGATGTTCGATGCAGCGCGCAGATACGCCCTCGAGCGTGAGCAGTTCGGTCGACCGCTGGCCAAGTTCCAGCTCATCCAAGAGCCGCTGGTGCGCATCCTTGGCAACGCAACGGCGTCGCTAAGCATGATGGCCCAGGTTGCCCGCATTCAGCAGGAGGGGGACATGGACATGCCGCACGCTGCACTGGCGAAGGCCACCACGACCCGCCTGGCTCGCGAATCTGCGGCCGCGACCCGTGGCATCTTCGGCGGCAACGGCATCTGCACGGACTTTGAGGCCTCCAAGCTCATGTCCGACGCTGAAATCCTTTTCACTTATGAAGGCACCTACGAAATTAATTCCCTCATCGTCGGCCGCGCCGTCACTGGCACCTCCGCATTCGTTTAAGGAACTGACATGGATATCACTGGAAAAGCAGCCATCATCACGGGCGGCGCATCCGGCCTCGGTGCCGCCACTGCCCGCGCGCTTATCGACGCCGGCGTCAACGTCTATGCATTCGACCTGCAGGCAGGCGATATTGAGGGCGTTAACTATCGGACTGTCGACGTCACCGACCCGGAGGCCGTGACTTCCGCTGTGCAACAGGTTGCTGCAGAAGCCGAGCTACGTTTGCTCGTGGCCTGCGCTGGCATCTGTCCATCCCAGCGCATCATGGGACGCAAGGGTCCGCACGACCTTGGCTTGTATGCAAAGACGATTCAGGTGAACCTGATCGGTACGTTCAACGTGCTCACCGCGTTTTCTTCAGTCGTCGCGGAATTGGAGCCATTGGATTCAGATGGGCAGCGAGGCGTGGCCATCATGACGGCCTCCGTCGCCGCCTTTGAAGGCCAGGTAGGTCAGGCTGCGTACGCTTCCTCTAAGGGTGGCATTCATGCGCTGACCATCACCGCGGCTCGCGACCTCGCTTCTCTCGGCATCCGTGTGTGCTCCATCGCCCCAGGCGTGGTTAATACCCCGATGATGGCGTCAGTCTCCGACGAGTTCCGCGAGGAGTTGGAGTCGCGAGTGCAGTTCCCATCGCGCATGGCTGAGCCATCGGAATATGCACTGCTCGTGGAGCAGATTGTGGCCAACAACTACCTCAACGGCGAGACGATTCGCCTTGACGGCGGCCTGCGTATGCCACCGCGGTAATAGTTAGCGGCGGAGCTGTTCGGCGCTACTTTCGCTGGCGCGCCAGAACTCCTGCAGTTCATTTCCCAGCTTCTCGGTGACCTGGAACGGAAGCGAGTGGGTAGTGTTTGGCCAGACCTTCACGGTGCTTTCGGGCAGGTGAGATTGGGCGCGCTCGGCCGCTTTCGCGCCTCCTGCGAGGGATTTGTGATCCGCGATCCCGATGTAGACCGGCATGCTGAGCCGCTCTAGCTCGGAGTCCGTGAGTACTTTCGGTGTTGGGAGAGCAGCCGAATATGCCTTTGAGGCAGCATCAATCATGACCGAAACTGGGGTGCGTTCTCGAATCTCTTCCACAGTTGTGCCGCCGATTTCAGCGAGCGCGCGATCGACCCACGACTGTGGAAGCGGTGTGGATGCAACGGTGGCCCAAAAGAATGCGGAAGCGGGGAGATTGCGCAACACGAACACAGGCTCCAGTAACGTCAAGCTCGCAACTAAGTCGGGATGGTACATCGCGAGGGCGGCTGCGGTGGCCCCGCCGAAGGAGTGGCCAACCACGTGAACTTCGTCGAGGCCTAGATGGGAAATGGCTTCGGCGAGCCAGGCTGCCTGATCCTGCATGGATGTGAGCGGAGTGGATTGCGTCGATAAGCCTGCGTCGCCGATGGCGTCCACAGCGAATACTGGTCGGTTCGTGCCGAGGTGGGGCAGCAGTTCGTTCCACATCGGGGCGCCGGAGGCTCGCCCTGGAACGAGGAGAATCGGTATGCCTGTTGCAGCAGTATTCCAGGTGTGCAGATATGCGTCACCGAAGCTAGTGGGAACCCGCGTTGATTGCTCCGGTGGGAAGGCCGCGAGCGCATCTTGGTATGCAGTGACATATGTCGAGCGGCCTTCGGCAGAACGGAAATGGCCGACGGATGGTTTCTCTGTGAGTGCAAGAATGAATCGGTCTGCGATGACGATCGCGAGCGCGAGAACTAAGACCGCTATGATGCGTTTCTTCATAACACACAACTCCAATACAGTCGTATTGATTTCTACAATACGACTGTATTGCTACAGTTGGCAATATGGATAGTCGCATGAGGATTCTCCTCGCAGTGTGGGGCGTGATCGCGACCCGTGGCATAGCAGGGGTCAGTATCCGGGTGGTGGCGCAAGAGGCAGGGATTTCTGCTGGTCGAGTGCAGTATTACTTCCCAACAAAAGACGCCCTGCTCGTTGAAAGTTGCCGGGGGATGACCCAGCTAGCTGAACAAGAATATGAAGCTATGGAAGGCGACCCGGAAACGAAACTCTTCGAAGCAATCGCTCACGTGATTCCGAGGGATGAACAGTCGAGACGTGGCGCGATCATCTGGAACAACTACGTCGCGGAATCGCTCGTGCGCCCGGAAATCGCCACCATCCTGGCGGAGGCAAAGCGAGGTCAAGAAGAGGAAGTCGCACGGCGGCTTGAGCCTGGCAATGAGACGAAGGCCCGCGAGATGATCGCGCTTGCCGACGGCCTCGTCCAGCGCGTGCTTATCGGGGACTTGAGCGCTGCGGAGGCCGACCATTGCATTCGCGCAGCGTTGGAGGCCTACCCGTAAGGCTGCAAACCCCAATAGGGAAACACTGCTCTAGACGTTGCCTTCATAGCAGGGGTGGCCGTGCCGTCCATGGAGATTGAGCTCAGCGACAGTGACGCCGCGAGAGATTCAGGGTCTCCCCAGGTCACCGAGCATGGGGCTCCGACGCGCCGGGACCAGTTGTGGGGCATCGGTGCGGATGGCTCGAACGGAACCCCGGCGACGGCAGCAAGCAAAGCAACCCAGATCCGGGCCACGCTGTCGCGTTGATAGCCACCGCCTCCCAAGGCCACCCAGCGTCCCGAGGCATAGCGGTCCGCCCACTTACCGATCGAAGAGTATGCCCGGTAGAGCGCATCAACCGACAGTTGAAGGTCGGCCAACGGAT
Source organism: Corynebacterium kalinowskii (assembly GCF_009734385.1). Classification (NCBI taxonomy): domain Bacteria; kingdom Bacillati; phylum Actinomycetota; class Actinomycetes; order Mycobacteriales; family Corynebacteriaceae; genus Corynebacterium; species Corynebacterium kalinowskii. Next base: position 265,396 of record NZ_CP046452.1, read on the forward strand.
CATCGCGATGAGGGTCCGCGCCATGCTGGGAAATGATGATCTCCGGCCGGAAGACCTTGAGAATCTGCGGAATCACCGAATGTGAGGCGCGCAGCCATTCCTCGTCGCCTGCCTCGCGGTCCAGAGCAATATTGACGGCAGTTCCTAGCGCCGAAGGTCCACCGATATCGTGGGCGAAACCAGTGCCAGGGAAAAGATACAAGCCGGATTCGTGGATTGAGATTGTGAGCACACGCGGGTCGTTCCAGAATTCTTGCTCCACGCCGTCGCCATGATGCGCATCCACATCAATGTAAGCAACGCGCTGGGCACCTTGGTCTAACAGCGAGCGGATCGCGATGCCGGCATCGTTGTACATGCAAAAGCCCGACATTCGGCTGGCGTGCGCGTGGTGCAGGCCGCCGGCAATGTTCACGGCGCGTTTGCGACGCCCACTCCACACTTCCTCGGCAGCGCTAACCGTCCCCGCGACAATGGCCGCGCCGATAGTTGCCATACGCGGAGTAATTACCGGATTGTCCTCCACACCGATGCCGTGTTCCAAGGAAGGCTCCCCGGAACGCACAGCCTCGAGGTAAGCCGGAGTATGCACCAATTCCAAGCGAGGAGTAACCCGCGGCACTTCGATATCGAACTGGGAGAGGATCCCGAAGTAATCCGCGAGTTCCACGGCGAGGCGAACGCGGTCGGCACCCATGGGGTGGGTGTCGCCTAGGTTGTATCCGTAGAGGGCGTCGTCGAGAAGCAGCAGCGGTTTCATAGCGACCGCGCAAGGGGATCGCGTTCGTTGGCCAGCGGCGCAAGGCGAATGCGGGCGCCCACGACGGTGGTGCCGTCAGAACTGGCGATGACCGGGGTAAGTTCCACGTCGACGATTGCGGCGATGTCGTCCTTTAGGCGCGCTACCTGCATGATGAGCTGCTCAATATCGGTGAGCTGGGCAGGAAGGGAACCTCGGTAGCCCATGAGGAGCGGAGCAGCGCGCAGTTGTTCGATCATGGCGCGGGCGTCGGTGCGGCGCAGTGGTGGCACGCGCCAGGCGGTATCGCCGAGCAGTTCGGATGGTGGTCCGGCCACACCGAGGGAGACCATCGGCCCGAGCACCGGATCTTCGATGGCGCGGATGGTGAGCGTGGTGCCGGGCTTCACGGTCGGCTGCACGACCATCTCAGCACCGATGCCTAAGTCAGCAGCCATGGTCTGCAGGGTGTCCCACGCGTCTTCGAGCGCGGACCGCGAAGTGATGTGGCGCATCACAGCGGATAGCTCCGGACGCCCGCGCACCGCCGAGTGGATGTTCTTGAGCACCACGTTCCAGCCGTAACTGTCCGCGGCTGTGATCGCCTCGTCGAGCGAAGTGACAGGGGTCCACGGGATTAGATCGATGCCGTACGTGCGTAGGAGCTCGGCGGATTCTTCGTCGGTAGCCCACCGGCCCTCTGGTTCGCTCGCCAGAACCTGCTGCACAAGTGCCGACGCTGCGGCCTTGTCGCCCTGCCCAAATTCGTCCGTCGGGGTCGGGCGGACGGCGGCGCGCTGCTGCTCCGATGCCAAAATGAGCGATACTGCCTCGATGGCGTCGGCGTAAGTGCCAAACACCGGCAATTGACCGAGCTTTTCGACGCCCCGTCGATCCTCTTCCAGTGGCCTGAAACCGACGAATGTACTGATCAGCGGGGTGGTTTCGGTGGTTGCTGCGAGCTCCTTCAGTCCGTCGTACGCTGCTTCAAAGAGCTGCTCACCGATCTCCACGATGCCACTGAGAACCACGTCAGATTCGGCCAGGGCCTTTTGGGTGGCTTCGAGAATCCCGGAGACCGGGTCCTTCAACACAGTGATTGCCGTGGCTTCGAGACCGAACCGCTGAGCCGACTGTGTCATTTGCGCAGTTAGGCCCGCGGAGTTGGATATCACAGTGATCCGCTTGCCACGGGGTACTGGCTGCCGGGCGAGGAGTTGGGCGATGTCAAACATCGTCTCGCGGCGGGTGACTACCATCGCGCCGGTGTTGCGGATGACTTCATCCAGCGCCTGCGTGGAGGCAGTTTCCAGTTGCTGGTTGGCGTAGTGACGTGCGGATTTAAGCGCTCGGCTGGGGATAAAGACAACCACACGCTTATCCAGCGCCAGGCGAGAGAGCACACGGAAGAACTTGCGCGGGTTACCGATGGTATCCAGCGACAACAGGCAGATTTCGGTCTGCTCATCGTCTGCCCAGTACTGGATGACGTCGTTGCCGGTGACATCGCCAAAGGAGCCCGCGCCGATGAAGGAACTGAGCCCCGAGCCGCGCTTCAATGCGTAAGACAGTGTGAGCGTCGCAATGCCCGCTGACTGCGTGAACAGCCCCACCGTGCCGGCGCGTGGCATCGGCGCCGGGGATGCGTTGAGCTGCGTGTGTGTGTTGATCAGGCCGACCGCAGCTGGACCCAACGCGCGCAGACCATAATCGCGAGCCTTATCGACGAACGTCCGCGCATCTTCGAGGGTGACTCCAGGATTCTTGGACCCGGCCAACGCCACCACACCAAAGGCATTCTTTTCGGCGGCGTTTTTAAGGGCAGCTTCGAAGGTGTCAGGGTCGTGCTCGACGATGACGAGGTCCGTGTTCTCAGGGATTTTCTCGTAATCGGTGGTGCCAGTGAGGATACGCAGCTCACCCTGGAATCGGGCCTGGGTGAGGTTCGGGACGACGGATTGCATGCGATCCACATCGCCGATCACGGCCACCGACGTGGGTTGGAGCAAGCGTCGGATGGAGTTGGCTTCGGCGCGCAGTTCGCGACGGGCCATGACCTCTCGGGAGGTTTGCGTGGGGTCGATGGGGAAGTTGACGGTGATGAAGCCGTCTTCCAGCTCCGGATTGACCTGGTAGCCGGCCTTGATAAAGGTCTGAACCATGTTGCGGTTTTGGGTCAGCATCTCCGCAAAGAACGTCTCGATGTCGCATTCGCGGCCGATTTGGGCCAGGTGCTCCAGCAAAATGTTGGCTACGCCCTTGTGGTGGTGGTCATCCTGGACCAGGAAGGAGACATCGGCGGTTCGAGTGTCGCCGGGGAGAAGTGCGTATTTCGCGGTGGCGACGATGTCTTCGCGATCAACCATCACCAAAGTGACTCGGTCGTGGTGATCCACGTCCATCCAGTTTTTGAGATCGTCTTCCGTGAGCACCGGGTGCGCGGCGAAAAACCGCAGGTACTTGGACTTATCCGAGACCCTTGCGTAAAAGTTCTGGAGCTCTTCGCGGTCTTCGGGGCGCACTGGGCGCAGCGTAACGATATCGCCGTCATTGAGGACGACGTCGGCTTCCCAATGCTGCGGAGTGTTCATGTGGCCTAGCTTACAAAGATTCGATGTAGATCTTGGGTTAATGAACAAAAGAGAGCGGTGCTCTCAAATATGGGGTAGGTTGAAATTGGTGAGCAGTGCTCACTTTATTTCAATTGAAGGAGAACAATGAAGTATCTCGTCACCGGAGCTGGGCAAATCGGCTCCCAACTTGTCCACGATCTCACCTCCCAAGGACACGCGGTCAATTGTCTTAGGAAGTCTGGCAAACCAGTTTCCGGAGCAACGGTCTTTTCCGGAGATGTTGCGGACCGGCAACTGCTGGCCCAAGCCGTCGCTGACTGCGCCGCAATTTTCCACTGCACCCACGCTCCCTACGACTCTCGCGCATGGCGGGAACTGCTTCCGCCAGCCGAAACAGCAGTGATGGGTACTGCTGTCGAGCTGGGAATTCCGGTGGTGTTCCCGGAATCAATGTATGCCTTTGCAGGTTGTTCCGGCCCGGTAATGGAAGGGGCAACCCCCAACCCGATCGAAGGAAAAGGGCAGGTCCGGGCGGAATTGCTCGCTGCCCGGGCTGCACACGAGGCGCAAACAGTGAGTGTCATCGCCGCAGATCTCGTTGGTCCGACCGCCACCTCCGCCGGTTCTGTCATTACGTCGACGGTATTGGCGCCAGCGAAAAAGGGTCTGCCGGTTATCGTCCTAGCCGATCCAGACGTGCAACACAGTGCCACGTTCATTCCGGATCTCAGCGCCACGATGATCTTCGCGGCGCAGCATGCCGACGAACTTCCTACTGCGATCAATGCGCCAAGCGTGACGCATACCTTGCGGGAATGGGCATATGCCACCGGCAAGAAACCACCAGTGTGGGGTGTGCCCAACTGGCCGATTCAGTTTTTGGGCCGCATCAACCGGATGTGCTTCGAGCTCGCGGAGATTGCGCCGATGTGGCATTCGGAGTTTGTTCTAGGCTCTAGCTCTATTCCAATTGAACCGTCACCATGGTCTGAAGTGGTGGCCCGTTCTCTGTGAGAAGATAGCAGGCATGGCACTGGGAAAACGTGAGCTGCATCGCCAAGAAATGATGGGTAAGATCCTCCAACTTGCCGATGAACAGCTAGTCGACGGCGGGGCACAATCGCTGTCGCTTCGTGAAATCGCGCGTGATCTCGGACTCGCTTCCTCTGCGATCTATCGCTATGTCGCTAGCCGAGATGAGTTGCTCACCCTGCTCCTCGTGCGGGGTTTCAATTCTTTGGCAGATGCGGTTGATGCTGCTGTGGGCGTCGAGAAGCAGCCTGAGCGACAGCTGCGCGCCTTAGCAGGATCCGTGCGAGGCTGGGCGCGAATTAACCCGGAGCAGTATGCCTTGCTTTATGGAACTCCAGTTCCCGGGTTTCATGCAGATCAGGGCACTGTTGCGCCGGGTAGCCGGGTGCTGATGCGCCTTGCAGAGATCGCGCAGCAAGGTGCGCCGCGTATCGACGCCCATTCTTTCGAGCCTCTGGTTTCCGAGGTTCCGCTAGAACTCACTGCCGCGCAGCTTGCCGCTGGTGCTAGCGCGTGGGGGATGCTTCTTGGTGCGATTAACTCGGAAATGTTTGGTTATCTGGGGCCCGATTTTGGCGGGGTATCGGATGAACTCTTCGAAATTGCAGTAGACCGGATTGTGAAGGAACTTTGCTTGAGAGACTGCAACGAGGCGTAGAAATGATCGAAGAATGGACTCCTGATAGGAGAACTACGGTCTGGATGAACGTGGTCGGTCTTGGAACCACGATTGCTGGGCTTGTCGGGTTCGCAACCTTGTATGCGACAGTCAATTCGGGAACGTACAGCTTTGTCATTTCCGCTCGTGAGCTGGTGCTTATACTGCTGATGTTCTTAGTGTTTGCGCTGCTCATTGTGGTGCATGAGCTGTTGCATGGCTTCGCATTGCGGACCTTGGGGGCCAAGCCGAAATATGGTGCCACGATGGTCGGCGGGGTGATGCCGGCGTTTTACTGCACGTCGCCAGGTGCGTTGCTCTCGAAGAAGGCGTTCACTTATGTGGCGTTGCTACCGGGGATTGTGCTGGCTGTGGTGCCTGCACTGTGGATCATTTTCCACGGCCCGTTTGCAGGATTGCTAGTTGTGCCAGCTGCAATGTTACTGGGCGGTGCGGTGGGGGATTGGTTCATGACGGCAGTCGCTCTCCGCGCGCCTCGCGGGGCGCTGATCGAGGACAACAAAGAGGGGCTGCGGATTCATTTGCCTGCCGAAGACAACTTCGCTGGACAAACCTCGGATGCTTAGTCTTCCAGGTGGTCATGTGGCGACCTTCGATTGGGGCTACCTACAAGAATGCGCTGGTTAATCCCGCACTCTAGGGAAAGTAGACATCCTGCTGCGTCTGGTTGATTACAGGCGTCATGTCCTGTCCGCGCAGCTCGGATAGCGTCTCCAAAGTGCCCTGCAAGGATGCGACCACGTCCCGGGCGCTCACCACCGCGTTTGTCGACGCCGGTAAATCAGTCTCCAGCAGCAAGCGATCTTCGGGCACCTGCTTCACATATGCCCGACCTTTTTTGCTCTCCAACATGCTGGGATGCACGGAGATATAGCCGCCGATCTGCATTAACCGAGTGAGTTCATCGCTCGTTCCCGAGAAACGGTGGAAGACAGGGATTACGTTGTCGGGCAGCAGGTCCAGCACCTCAGTCGCCGCCCGCATCGCATGAATGGACAGCACGTAAGGGTGGCCCTTCAAGAGGGAAAAGATTCGGCGCAGCGCCTCAAGCTGCAGCGGGGCCGAGCCAACCCGGCGCGGGCTGAAATCCAGGCCAATTTCGCCGATAAAACGAGTCTGCGGGAGATGGCTGGCGAAAGCTTCTAACTCGGATTCGAATGTCGGTGTAACCCACCATGGATGAAATCCCAGTGAAGGCAGAGCGCCAGGCTGAACCTGAAATTCGGAAGGAAGCACAGTTTGAGCCACCACCTGCACGTCGGACTCAGCGAGCTCTGCTAGCAACGCGGCGCGCTGGGGTGCGGACACAAAATCCAGGTGAAAGTGGGTGTCTAGGAGCACGGCGTCGCCTCGCCCAAGGCCGCTAGAGCTTCCTCGCGGGTCCGGAACAATCGTGGTGGCCTTGCCATTGGCTCCAGCCCCGCCATTCGTTGGATCACTTTGCCGGCGATCATTAACCCCATGATCGGAGGCATGTAGCTCATCGAGCCAAGACTCTCGCCTTTGGTTCGCCCCGAGTTTAGCTTCACGGGAACCTCGGTAGAGAAGAGAACCTCAACGCCCTTGATCCGCCGCTTTTCGCATTCCAACCGCATCACTTTGGACATTTGGCACTGTGTGGTTTTGCGCAAGTTAGCGAACTTGAGCTGGGAAGGATCCATCCGATTTGCCGCGCCCATTGAAGACAGCAGTGGCAATCCCTCTGAAGCGCACCAATGCGCGATGGCGAGCTTCTGGGAAATAGTGTCGATGCAGTCCAACACGTAGTCCGGTCGCGGGAGCTCGCCTAACACGGCAGGAACATTGTCTGGGGTCAGAAAGATCTGCTGTGCATAGACAGTGCACGAGGGATTGATTTCAGCAACCATTCGACTCATCACATCGGCCTTAACCTGGCCAAGTGTGCTGGTGAATGCCAAAGCCTGGCGATTGATGTTGCTCTCTTCCACGGTGTCCCGATCCACCAGAATGAGTGTGCCCACGCCGCCACGGGCAAGAGCTTCCGCACAAGCAGAACCAACGCCACCGAGGCCGAGAACCATGACGGTTGAGTTCTTGAGATTGTCTAAACCGTCGTCGCCAAGCAAAAGGTGTAGGCGAGCGAATCGTTCAGAATGCACTAACAAAAGCCTTCTAAGTAAATGGAGCCGATGACGGGAATCGAACCCGCGTGTGCAGCTTGGGAAGCTGCCATTCTACCATTGAATTACATCGGCAAACTGCCTTAAGCAGTAGCGACAAGTTTAGCACTGCGATCCTTGAGAGAAACAATCAGCTAGTCGCCCACGGCTCGGCCTAGGGGTAATAGACTGATAACCATGCTGCTTTCAGATCGTGACATCCGCGCTGCCATTGATAATGGTGAACTAGGCATTGAGCCCTTCGCCCCAGAGATGATTCAGCCGTCGTCGATTGACGTGCGAATGGACCGCTTCTTCCGCGTATTCAACAATCAGAAGTACACGCATATCGACCCGAAACAGCAGCAAGATGAGCTCACCAGTGAGATTGAGGTGCAGCCGGACGAGCCGTTCATCCTGCACCCTGGCGAGTTCGTGCTCGCGGCAACGTATGAGAAGTTCACTTTGCCGGCACACCTCGCCGGCCGACTGGAAGGCAAGTCTTCCCTTGGTCGTCTGGGCCTGCTGACGCACTCGACCGCTGGCTTCATCGATCCGGGCTTTTCCGGTCACATCACGCTCGAGCTGTCCAATGTTGCTAATCTGCCGATTTCCCTCTGGCCGGGGATGAAGGTTGGCCAGCTGGCGCTGTTTAAGATGAGTTCCCCTGCGGAAACGCCGTACGGCAGCTCCAAGCTAGGGTCCAAGTACCAGGGGCAGCGAGGCCCAACCCCGTCCAAGGCATATCTGAACTTTAGGTAACGTGCGCAGCGCCGATGCGCGAAACGCGGTAAGAATGAATCTTATGCGTATGACAGTCATCGGAACCGGATACCTGGGTGCTACCCACGCTGCTTGTATGGCGGAACTTGGCCATGACGTCCTCGGTGTGGACGTTGATGAAAAGAAGATTGAGGCGCTAAAGAACAGCACAGTGCCTTTCTATGAGCCAGGTTTGCCTGAGGTTCTGGAGCGCAACATCGCCGCTGGCCGCCTGGCATTTACCACGAGCTATGACGAAGCCGCCGCTTTTGCGAACGTTCACTTCCTCGGTGTTGGAACGCCGCAGCAGCGTGGCTCTTACGCGGCAGATTTGAAGTACGTGTACGCCGTCATCCAGGATCTCGTACCGAAGCTGAAGGGCAAGCACGTCATCTTCGGAAAGTCCACCGTCCCGGTAGGCACCGCCGCCGAATTGCAACAAATGGCTAACGAACTCGCCCCAGAGGGCACCGAAGTTGAGATCGCCTGGAACCCAGAGTTCCTGCGTGAGGGCTTTGCCGTCAAGGACACCATCACCCCAGACCGCATCGTCCTGGGCACGCGCGACGAGAACACCACCGCCGAAGAAGTTGCCCGCGAAGTCTACGCCACCCCGCTGGCCTCTGGAACCCCGTTTGTAATCACCGACCTGCAGACCGCAGAGCTGGTCAAGGTCTCCGCAAATGCGTTCCTGGCCACCAAGATTTCCTTCATTAACGCCGTCTCTGAGGTCTGTGAGTTGGTGGGTGCGGACGTCGTCAAGCTTGCCGACGCCATTGGCTACGACGATCGCATCGGCCGCAAGTTCCTCGGTGCCGGACTTGGCTTCGGTGGCGGTTGCCTGCCAAAGGACATCCGCGCATTCATGGCTCGCGCCGGCGAACTTGGCGCCGACCAGGCGTTGACGTTCCTCCGCGAGGTGGACGCGATCAACATGCGCCGTCGCGACCGCATGGTCACCCTTGCCCGCGAGGCGTGCGGTGGCAACCTGCTTGGCCACAACGTGACAGTTCTTGGCGCTGCGTTCAAGCCCAACTCGGACGACGTTCGTGACTCCCCGGCGTTGTCCATCGCGGGCTCCCTGTCGCTAGCTGGAGCGCAGGTCACCGTGTACGACCCGCAAGGCATGGAGAACGCTCGGAAGGTTTTCCCAACGCTCAATTACGCGAATTCCACCGATGACGCACTGCGTGGCGCTGACGTGGTGGTTCTGGCCACCGAATGGCAGGAATTCCGTGAACTCGACCCGGTGCACGCGGCATCGTTGGTTCGAGTAAAGAAGGTCCTTGACGGTCGCAATGTGCTGCCCGTGGACGCTTGGAAGGAAGCCGGATGGGATATCAAGGCGCTCGGTCGATCCTTGTAGTCCTTTTCGTCCTTTGGACTCCGGCGTCGTTTCAAATGTTGTACGACCACGGAGAAATCTACTGTGGAGTCGGTGTTGTACTTTCACTCCTGGTACTGATTGCCTATGCGTTCCAGCCCCGCAGGTCGGTGGGTATCATCGGGGCCCTGCTTGCCGGTGTCGGATGGGCGAACGATACGTTGGTCGCGCTGAAGTTTGGACCGGACGATCCGGTGATCAACATCGCCGGGCTGGTGCTGTACCTCGGTGTCGCTTTGGTGGTGATTCAGCTCATCGTCGAGTGGACTTCAGCCAAGCCGACTGGATCCACCTAGGTGCCCGATCATGAGCGAATCAGGCGCATTGCTTAATTGAACATTTGGTTAATTATCAGGCTCAGCTATCGATTCCAAGACCTTCACAAGAAGTTGAAAAGAACTCGCATTCTGCCTGGTAAATACGATTTTCCTCGGATAGGTTGAAAATAGATCGTTTCAATATTCGAGGGTTTAGTTGATGCCAAAGTTCGTGTTTTTTCTTTGTGAAGCCGCGCTGCTCGCCACAGTTCCGGCTGCCTACGCTTTTGACGTAGACATGGTTGCGCTTGTCGCGCGGGTGCTGTGCGTGGCGCTGTTGGCTGCGAGCTTCTGGCTGAGCACGAAGGACGACCGGTTCTTCGCATTTGGATTCCTGCAAGCGCTGGTATTTGGCGCCGTGTGGAGCGCTCAAGTATTCGGTGTCCTGCCTTTACCTATTCTTTGGGCGATGTACGCCGTATTCGCGCTGGAGATCATGCTCCGACTGATGGCCCACCGCGTTGATTGGCAGGTGCGGCTACCGGGCGAGTATGTGGCTCCCCACAACCACCGTCAACTCACTCACAACTAGTGAGAACGAAAATTGGCCCCAGCTCAAGCCGGGGCCAATTTGCTATTGCTTGTAGTACTTCAGGAAGTTGCCGAAGCGCTGAATGGCGTCGGTAAGCTCTGTGGCGTGCGGCAGGGTGACCACTCGGAAATGGTCGGGCTGTTCCCAGTTGAAGCCGGTGCCGTGGACCATGAGGATCTTCTCAGCGCGGAGCAGATCGAGCATCATCTGGGAGTCGTCGTGGATGTGGTACATCTCCAAGTCGATCTTGGGGAAGGCGTACAGCGCACCCATCGGCTTCACACACGAAACGCCCGGAATTTCATTGAGGGCTTCATAAGCAGCATTGCGCTGCTTCAACAAGCGTCCGCCCTTGCCGGTCAGCCCGTAAATGGACTGACGGCCGCCCAATGCCACCTGAATCGCGTGCTGGGCAGGGACATTGGCGCATAGACGGGTACCCGAGAGCAATTCCAGTCCCTCGATGAAGCCCTGCGCGTGGTGCTTCGGGCCGGTCAGCACCATCCAGCCCGCGCGGTAGCCAGCCACGCGGTAGGCCTTGGATAGCCCGTTAAACGTGATGCACAGCAGGTCAGGGCACAACGTAGCGATGGAAATGTGCTCGGCATCGTCGTACAGGATGCGGTCGTAGATTTCGTCGGCCAGGATCAGCAGCTCGTGCTCGCGGGCGATGTCCACGATCTGCTGCAGCACCTCACGGGAGTACACCGCGCCGGTCGGGTTATTCGGGTTGATAACAACGATCGCCTTGGTCTTGTCCGTGACCTTAGCTTTAATGTCTTCGATGGACGGATTCCAATCGTCCTCTTCATCGCACAGGTAGTGGACCGGATTGCCACCAGCCAACGACGTGGCGGCGGTCCACAGTGGATAGTCCGGGGCAGGGATGAGGACTTCATCGCCGTCGTTAAGCAGTGCCTGCGTCACCATGGAGATCAGCTCAGACACGCCGTTGCCCAGGAAAACATCGTCGATGTCGAATTCGGGGAAGCCGTCGATAAGCTCGTAACGCGTCACGATCGCGCGGCGCGCCGGCACGATGCCCTTAGACGTGGAGTAGCCCTGCGACGTCGGCAGCGCCGCGATCATGTCCTGCAGGATCACGTCAGGGGCGTCGAAACCAAACACGGCTGGATTGCCCGTGTTGAGCTTCAGGATGCGGTGTCCTTCGCTCTCCAGGCGCTCAGCCTCCGCGGAGATCGGCCCGCGGATTTCATAGAGCACGCCCTTGAGCTTGTCGGACTGATCAAAGATGCGGGGTGGCTTCTGAGTGTTCACCTGTACTATCATGCCACCGCATGACCTCGGAAATAAAGTACCCCCCGTTTGGACTGCAGCTTTTCGACGGCCATGTGCTCCTGCGAGTCATTGAAGATTGCGATCTAAAGCACCTCTGTGCGGTGACTGTTTCGGACATCTTTGAGCCGAATTGTCCGTGGGAATTCCCGTGGTTGTCTCAGGAAAACACGGCGCTATCCACGGCGCAATTTCACTGGGGACTGCGTGCGTCCAATAAACCGGAGAACTGGGTCCTGCCATTCGCAGCGTACGTAGATGACACATACGTGGGGACGATCGATATGCGGGCATCAGATTTTCGGGAAAAGCGCAGTATATCGACGGGTTCGTATGTGCTGCGCCGTGCTCAGGGACAGGGAATTGGTACGCGGATGCGGGCGATGGTGGCGGCCTACGCCTTCGATTTTTTGTCAGCAAAAGAGATGCGTACCGCGTGGCATCCGATGAACAAGGCATCGGGTGGCGTGAGCGCTGCGCTTGGGTACCAGGTAGTAGGCCGTGCAGAATTCGGTGCGCATGACCGGCCGGAGGTACACGCGCGACTGGTGGCGGAGGACTTTCTTGGTTGCCCGACGTTAACGGTCTCCGGACATACAGAGGCGCTCCGGGAGTTCCTTGATGCGTGACGCTTAGTCGTCATCCATTTCAAGCTCAGGGTCTTCCGCGCGAGCTTGCTCGAGAACTTCCTGCGCCGCACGCAGATTGATGACGCCGATGATCACGCCGATCACCACATCTGGCCAGATAGTCGCCCAAAAAATTGTGACAATGCCGGCTGCCAGAATCAGCACGTTCGCGAGCACGTCATTGCGGGCTGCCAGCCAAGCGCCGTGCACTAGTGCACCTTCACCCCGCAGCCGCATGAGTAACAGTGCGCTGATGAGGTTCACCACCATAGCGAACACCGCGGTCGCGGACAGCGTGAAACCTTCCGGTGGGGCGCCGCTGATGATCTTCCAGATCGCGGTGCCGAACGCGGCAAACGCGGGGATCAGAATGAGGGCGGCCAAGCCGACGCTGGCTTTGCGACGACTTGCCACCGACCATCCCAACGCGGTGACTACCAGCAGAGCGATGAGGAAGTCTTCCATGAAGTCGGCGGCATCGGCGAAGAGGCTGGCAGAGCCGATAGCCCAGGCGACGATGAACTCGACTGCGAAGCCGAAGAGGTTCAGACCCGCCACGATCATGACGATCTTGCGGGCCGACTGATTCAAACTTGACGCGGAGTACTCGTGTTCGCAGGTTTCGTGTTCGCTCACGCGTTTCAGCCTAGTTTGTCGCTCAAAATTTGCTTGGCATCCGCTACGCTCAGCGCCTTTCCAACGCTCACGACTTCCTCGTCGATGACTAATGCAGGGGTGCTCATCACTCCGTAAGCCACGATGTCTGGAAAATCCGTCACGTGTGCAACTTCTTCCGTGCTGCCGAGTTCCGCGAGGGCAGTGGTGACGGTCTTTTCCATCGCCTGGCATTTCTTGCAACCCGGACCGAGAACCTTCACTCGGGCGTTGACCGGTTCTGGCTTTTTCTTGCTGAATAGTCCCATTGTGTGCTCCTAAATTGAGTTGAAAAGGTATCCGACGGCGATGATGCCTATGGTGCAGAGCCCCAGGAAGATTCCGAGCAGCCGCGCAGACACCACGCGCTTGAGCATGACGAGAGACGGCAGGCTAAGCGTCGTGGTGGCCATCATGAAGGCGAGAATGGTGCCGAGCTGCGCGCCCTTAGCTAGCAGGGCCTCTGCGACGGGCAGAGTGCCGAAGATGTCTGCGTACATCGGGATACCCACCAAGGTGGCGAGGATGACGCCGAAGGGGTTGTCACTGCCCAGGAGGCTGGTGATCCATTCTTGCGGAATCCAGTTGTGGATCAGCGCACCGATTCCTACGCCAATCAGGATGTATGGCAACACTGACTTGAACGTGGTCAGCATTTGTTCTTTGGCGTAGGCGTGGCGTTCTGCGCGGGAGAGCTGCGGTTCGTCTAGCTCAGGTAGTGGGGCGCTGAATCCGACGACATCGTTTTCTAGCCGCAGCTTTTCGATGATTGTGCCGCCGATAATCGCAATGAGGAGGCCAACGACTACGTAGGCAAAGGCGATCTTGAATCCGAAAACGCTACTGAGGAGGACGAGGCTTGCAATGTCCACCATCGGTGAGGAGATCAAGAATGAGAAGGTAACGCCCATGGGGAGTTTTGCTGCCGTAAATCCCATGAAAATCGGAATCGAGGAGCATGAGCAGAACGGTGTGATTGTGCCGAGCAACGCTCCGATGGTGTTTGCCTTGAGTCCCCGGAACCGCCCTAAGATTCGTCGACTGCGCTCTGGAGGGAAGTAGCTTTGCAGGTAGGAGACTCCGTAGATCAACAGGCACAGCAAGATGGCGATCTTGATGGTGTCATAAATGAAGAACTGCAGACTGCCACCGATGCGGGACGCAGTGTCGATGCTCAGTGCGCGGAGCGTTGAGCCAACCAGATCGTTGAGCCAGCGCATACCCAGTATTTGGTACTGGATAAAGTCAACGATGTTCATCGCTAGAACCGGCTCTCGAGTTCTTTCACCTTAGCTTCGATGATGTCGATGACCTTGTGGAACTCTTCATCGGGCTTGCCACTTGGATCGTCCAAGCCCCAGTCCTCCCGGTGCTTGCACGGCAGGTATGGGCACTCAACGTTGCAGCCCATGGTGACCAGAATGTCGACCTCGGGGAGCATGCCGACGAGCTTCGATTGTTGCTGGGACATGTCGATGCCGTAGCGCTCTTTAATGATGCGCACCGCATCCTGGTTGATCTGCGGAACCTGTTCGGTGCCAGCTGAGTAGAAATCGAACTTGTCCCCTGCAAAGTGCTTGCCGAGTGCTTCTGCCATCTGGCTTCGACAGGAATTGTGTACGCACACGAATGCAACAACTGGTTTCATATTGACAATTATAAATATGTCGAACAGGTTTGTCACCCCTCCCCGTCGTCTCCGCGAGAGCGGAACCCGAACGGGGGAGAGAGGAATTATTTAGCGCCAGGAGGCTGTGCGGTAGGCGGTTGGGCAGTTGGTGGCTGTGCTGTTGGTGGGGTTGCAGCAGGAGGCTTTGCAACGGGCGGGGCTGCAACCGGTGGTTGCGCTGAAGGTGGCGCCGCAGTAGGTCGTGTTGTTGTGGGTGGCGTAGCGACGGGTGGAGTTGCTACTGGCGGAACAGCGGTAGGCGGTCCTGCCGCAGGTGGTGCTGCGACAGGTGGCGTAGCTGCCGGAGGAGTCGCGACCGGTGGCGTAGCTGCCGGAGGTGTAGCAACTGGAGGTGTTGCTACAGGCGGAGTTGCTACTGGCGGTACAGCTGTAGGCGGTCCGGCTACGGGCGGTACAGCTGTAGGCGGTCCGGCTACGGGCGGTGCCACGACCGGAGGAGTTGCCACAGGCGGAGTTGCGACCGGTGGTCCTGCTATAGGTGGCGTGGCCAATGGATGTGCAGAAATTTCCCCCGTGGATTCGACGGTTTTCGGCGGATTCTGACGTTCTGACGGGGGATTTTTCGCGTCATCTGCATCATCCACTGGGGAAGCGGCGACTCGACGAGGTTCTTCGAGGAATGCAGGTGTGCGGAACTCCGGTAGAGCATCGTCAACCAACACGGCGTCGCGAAGCATGACGGCGATGTCCCTCACGGAGGCAGAACCCGCGCCAGAAACTGCCTTCACTCCGCCTTCGAGCATCGTGGTGCAGAATGGGCAGCTTGTGGCCACGGTGTTGGAAACCGAAAGCGCTTCGGTCGCGCGGTTTTCGTTGATGCGCGTGCCCAAGTTTTCTTCTATGAACATGCGCGCGCCACCGGCACCGCAACAGAATCCGGTGTCTCGGTTGCGTGGCATTTCGGTGAGAGTGCCGACAGATTCGATGAGTTCACGTGGCGGATCGAAGACCTTGTTGTGGCGGCCGAGGAAGCAGGGGTCGTGGTAGGTGATTGGTTTGCGGTCTTCAGGGCGTCGGGGCACTGGGGTGAGCAGTCCCTTGCGGACGAGCCGGTTCAGTAGCTGCGTGTGGTGGATGACGTCGTAGTCACCGCCGAACGCCGGGTACTCGTTGCGTAGCGTGTTGAAACAGTGCGCGCACGAGGTGATGATCTTGCGCTGCCCAGCTGGGTACGTTTCAAATGCACTGTTCAATCCAGAGACATTCTCATCGGCGAGCATTTGGAAGAGGAACTCGTTGCCGGCCCGGCGCGCCGGGTCGCCAGTGCAGGCGGTACCTTCCAGCACCGCGAACTTCACGCCAGCTACGTTGAGCAGTTCGGCGATGGCTCGGGAAGTCTTGCGGCCGTTCTCATCGAAAGCTCCGGCGCAGCCGACCCACAAGAGGTACTCGAATTCTTCGCCTGAGGAAACAAGCGGAACTGGGATCCCGTCGCGGTTGGCTTCCTCCACCCAGGACAGCTGCTCGGAAGCGTTCCGGCCCCACGGGTTGCCCTTGACCTCCAGATTCTTGAACATGCCGGTGAGCTCGGACGGGAAGTCGGCCTCAGCGAGCACCTGGAAGCGGCGCAGGTTAGTCACGTGGTCGAGGTGTTCGATGTCAACTGGGCATTGCTCGACGCACGCGCCACAGTTTGTGCAGCTCCACAGTGCATCCGGGTCAACAGCCGAACCAACAAGCTTGAGCACATCCAGGTCCTGGTGTGGGATCGCGTCGCGGATGCCCGTGACGAGCAGTTTCGGCGACAGCGGCTTTTCTGTATTCCATGCCGGGCACTGTTCCTGGCACCGCCCACAGTCGGTGCAGGCAGAGACGTCGAGAAGCATCTTCCAGGGAGCGTCGGCGAGGGTGCCCACGCCGAGCTTATCGACGTCCGGATCTGCGTTTTCGAGAGTCAGAGCCTTACCATTGGACATCATCGGGGCGAGCTCGCCGAGAGATTTTTCGCCTGGCTTACGGCTAAAGAAGAGGGTGAAGAATGCGAGGAAACGGTGCCAGGCGACGCCCCAGCGCAGTTGCCTGCCGACCACGAACAACCACACCATGCCCGACAACAGTTTGATCAGGGCGAAGACACTAACCAGCAGTGGGGAAGATGGAAGCGGAATCAATCGGGTGAGGAAGTCTGCCCAGACGGAGCCTTCGCGGAAGGTGGCGATGGAACTGGCTTTGACCAGCAGCATGCCGAGGCCCTCGATGAGGACGACGGCCTCCACGAAGTGAGCGGCGCGGGCGTTGGAGCCATAGAACCGGTCGAAGCGGTTGTTCGAGCCCACACGCAGACGGACCCCGATTAGGTAGAGGATTCCGAGGACCGTGCCGAGGCCGAAGACTTCTTCCGCGAAGTGGTAGATCGGCCAAGAGGAAACGATCGGCCAGCCTTTGGCAGGCGCGAATGTCTGGATGTAGGCCTCGAACCAGAACACCGAGCCAACTATGAAGCCGAACATGACAAACCAGTGGGCCAGCGCCACGAACGGTTTGCGAGCCATACCGCTATGAAGCACGACCTTGCGCAGCATAGACATCAGGCGGGTGAGCGGCTGATTCGTGCGAGTAGTGGTGGGCTGGCCGGCGCTGATCATGCGGTAGAGCTGCCACGCTCCCCGCAGGAAAAATACCCAGGCGGGGAGCGAAGCGAGGATTCCGAAGATTCCCAGCGCGATGGAAGTGGAAGTCATGTAAGGAAAATCCCTTTGGAAGGCTTATGGATTACGACCTTTCCACCATAAGCCTTTTGGTGGACTTCCGGAATTACTCTTCGGCCTTGACCGCGAGTGATGGATCTTCGGATTCTGGCTTGCGGCGACCGAGACGAGAGAACTTCTCCCGAATTGCGTCGAAAGCTTCCTCCGCAGAACCCGTGTTTCCGGCCGCCCGAGAAGTTTCAATCTGAATTTCGTCTACGGTCAGCTCGCCGGAGCGCAGGGAAACCAGGTCGCCGTGGTAGCGCAGCCACACCGCGATGGATGCCGCCACTGGCACAGCCAGGAATGCGCCGACGATACCAAACAGGCTCGAACCGACGGTCACCGACAGCAGCACGATCGCAGGGTGCAGATTCATCGCCTTGGACTGCAGGATCGGGGAGAGCACGTTGCCCTCCAGCTGCTGAACGGCCACAACCAGGGCGAGCACGATCAAGGCAGTAGTAGGGCCATTGGATACCAGTGCTACCAGTACAGCCAGTGCGCCGGCGGTCACGGCACCGACGATCGGGATGAAGCCGGCGAAGAAGGTCAGCACCGCGAGGACGAAGGCCAGCGGTACGCCGAGGAAGACCAGCCCGAGGCCGATGATGATGGCGTCGATAAGCGAAACCGCAGCTTGGGCGCGGATGTAGCCGGCCAGGGTGTTCCAGGTGCGGGTGAGCACTTCGGTGAGGTGCCAGCCCGCGTTGGCGCCCGTGGTGCGGCGGATCCACGGCAGGAAGCGGTCGCCGTCCTTGAGGAAGAAGAAGGTTAGCACCAGCATCACGCCGAGGGTGACCAGGGCGGATGATGCGGTGGAGACGCCTTCCGCAACGCCGGAAGCGATGTTGCTCGCCTGCTCTTGTGCCTTGGCCATGAGCTGGTCAATCCACTGCGTGATCTGGTCGATCTTGAGGTTAAACGGTGGGCCTTGCAGCCATACCTCCAGGCGGTTCAGGCCCTCGCTTGCCTTATCGACGAGCTCCTTACTTTGCGACGCAATCGACGGCGCCATCGCGGTGAAAGTGCCCACGATAACGCCAATGCTCACCAACAGCACCGAGGCGACAGCGAGCGCGGAGGGCCACTTTTTGCTGCGCAACCACTTCACTGGAGGCCAGAGCACTGTGGAGACCAGGATCGCGAGGAGGATAGGCAACAGACCCGTCCACACCTTGCCCAGGCCTTTCCACAGGATAAAGGCCGCGATGGCCAAGATAATGAATCGCAAAGCCCAGCCCGCGACCCAGCGACCGTCTTGGCCGAGGATTGCAGATCGGTCTAGTACTTCTGCGTGTATCGGTTCGGATTCGAGCTGTTCAGGGGCGTTGAGCAGCTTGTCTAGGTTGTCCGCGTTGTCGGCGGTGCTGGATTCAGGTGAAGTAGTCATCAGGGCACTAATTGTGCCAGGCCTAACGAATTTTGTCCTGTGCTCCAAGTCATAGTTAAAAAAGTTGAGCGAAGTGGGAACAACTTTGCGGTGTGGGTCGTTATGCATAGTGAACAGGTTGAGTGACATTGACTCAAGGCGTTTGCTACACTTGCCGAAGTTGAGCCGATGGGTATCAACCTGTACTTGATCCATAGAAACAAAACAGGAGGAATAAACATGGGACGCGCAGTAGGTATTGACCTCGGCACCACGAACTCAGTTGTATCGGTACTTGAAGGTGGCGAGCCAGTTGTTATCGCCAACGCAGAAGGCGCACGCACCACTCCATCGGTCGTAGCTTTTGCAAAGAACGGTGAGGTCCTCGTCGGCCAGTCTGCGAAGAACCAGGCCGTCACCAACGTCGACCGCACCATCCGTTCCGTCAAGCGCCACGTCGGCACTGACTGGTCCGTTGACATTGATGGCAAGAAGTACACCCCACAGGAGATCTCCGCTCGTACGCTGATGAAGCTTAAGCGCGACGCGGAGGCATACCTCGGCGAAGAGGTTACCGACGCAGTCATCACCGTGCCGGCATACTTCGAGGACTCCCAGCGCCAGGCCACCAAGGAAGCCGGCCAGATTGCCGGTCTGAACGTCCTGCGCATCGTTAACGAGCCAACCGCTGCTGCTCTGGCCTACGGACTGGAGAAGGGCGACAAGGAGCAGACCATTCTGGTCTTCGACCTCGGTGGCGGTACCTTCGACGTTTCCCTGCTCGAGATCGGCGACGGCGTTGTCGAGGTTCGTGCAACCTCCGGTGACAACGAACTCGGTGGCGATGACTGGGACCAGCGCATCGTTGACTGGCTCGTCGAGAAGTTCAAGGCTTCCAACGGCATCGACCTGACCAAGGACAAGATGGCTCTGCAGCGTCTGCGCGAAGCTGCTGAAAAGGCCAAGATCGAGCTGTCTGCCTCCCAGTCTGCCAACATCAACCTCCCTTACATCACGGTTGACGCTGACAAGAACCCACTGTTCCTGGACGAGAACCTCTCCCGCACTGAGTTCCAGAAGATCACTCAGGATCTGCTCGACCGCACCAAGGCGCCTTTCAACCAGGTGATCAAGGACGCCGAGCTCTCCGTGAACGACATCGACCACGTCGTCCTCGTTGGTGGCTCTACCCGTATGCCAGCTGTCTCTGAGCTGGTCAAGGAGCTCACCGGTGGCCGCGAGCCAAACAAGGGCGTTAACCCAGACGAGGTCGTCGCAGTCGGCGCAGCTCTGCAGGCCGGTGTGCTCCGCGGTGAGGTTAAGGACGTGCTGCTTCTCGACGTCACCCCGCTTTCCCTCGGCATTGAGACCAAGGGTGGCGTGATGACCAAGCTCATCGAGCGCAACACCACCATCCCAACCAAGCGTTCCGAGACCTTCACCACCGCGGAAGACAACCAGCCTTCCGTACAGATCCAGGTCTTCCAGGGCGAGCGTGAGATGGCTTCCGCCAACAAGCTGCTCGGTTCTTTCGAACTGGGTGGCATCGCTCCTGCCCCACGTGGCGTGCCACAGATCGAGGTCACCTTCGACATCGACGCTAACGGCATCGTCCACGTCACCGCTAAGGACAAGGGCACCGGCAAGGAAAACACCATCAAGATTCAGGATGGTTCCGGACTGTCTCAGGACGAAATCGATCGCATGATCAAGGACGCTGAGGCACACGCAGAAGAGGACAAGAAGCGCCGCGAAGAGCAGGAAGTCCGCAACTCCGCTGAGTCTCTTGCCTACCAGACCCGCAAGTTCATGGAGGACAACACCGACAAGGTCTCCGAGGACATCCGCAACAAGGTCGAGGAAGCAGCCAAGGGCGTCGATGAGGCACTTAAGGGTGACGACATCGAAGCCATCAAGACCGCTGTTGAGAAGCTGAACACCGAATCCCAGGAGCTGGGCAAGGCTATCTACGAGGCGCAGGCCGCTGAGGCTGGTGCTGAGGGGGCCGCAACCGGCGCTGCTGACGACGGCGTTGTTGACGCAGAGGTCATCGACGAGGAAGAAGAGAAGAAGTAATGACTGAGCCAAATCGCGACATGTCGCAGAACCCCGGCGATCCAGAGGTCACCGACCCTGAAGCTACCTCTCCAGAGGCTGCTGAAGCTGAAGCGGCTGCCGCTGAGGAGGCTCAGGCAGAAGCTGATCTCGAGGCGCAGGTCAATGAAGCACTCGCCGATGTCGACCTTGATGAAGACGGCAACGTCTCCACCATCGAGGCCGAGCTGGCCGAACGCACCGAAGACCTGCTCCGCATGACCGCGGAGTATGCCAACTACCGCAAGCGCACCGAGCGTGACCGCTCTGTCGCCATTGAGGTAACCAAGGCAGGGGTCATCGAAAAGTTCCTGCCTATCCTGGACGACCTCGATCTGGCTGCAAAGCACGGCGACCTCGCCGAAGGCCCACTCAAGGCTTTCGCGGACAAGTTCACCAACGTCATCACTAGCCAAGGTCTCGTCGCCTACGGCGAAGAAGGTGATGCGTTCGATCCCGAGCGTCACGAAGCAGTTCAGGACCTGTCCAGTGGTGAAGAGAAGGTCATCGGCACCGTCCTGCGCAAGGGCTATGTCGTTGGCGAGCGCCTCGTGCGCACCGCGATGGTCATCATTGCTGATCCCGTCGCAGGGGACTCCGGCGAGGACAATAAGGACGCCTAGCAAGTGGCGTCGAGAAGCGAATTGTAGAAAGGAGGAGATGCCCAATGACGCAACGCGAATGGGCGGAGAAAGATTACTATGCGGACTTGGGGGTCTCCTCGTCTGCATCGCAAGCCGACATCAAAAAGGCGTACCGACAGCTCGCCCGGGACAATCACCCGGACAAGCATCCAGGTGACACGGTTGCAGAAGAGCGCTTCAAGAAGGTCGCCGAAGCATATGACGTGCTTGGCGACGAAAAGAAGCGCGCGGAGTACGACGAACTGAAGGCCATGCTGAAGTCCGGCGGACTCGGAGGCTTTGGAACGGGAGGGCCCGGCTTCCCGGGCGGGTTTCAAGGTACGCACGGGTTCGAGGACATTCTCCGAGACCGCGGATTTGCTGGCGACGGTGGCCTTGGGGATATCTTCGGTGGCCTTTTCAACCGCGGTGGCCATAGCCGCCCATCAGCTGCGCCATCGCGGGGAGCCGACGTCGAAACGTCCATCACCTTGGAATTCCGCGAAGCGGCCAAAGGGACCACGATTCCCATCCAACTGAGTGGCCAAGCGCCCTGCACTGACTGCCACGGATCGGGCTCCAATTCCGGAAACCCGTCCGTGTGCGGCGATTGCAACGGCACCGGATTCATCTCCGAAAACAAGGGTGCCTTCGGGTTCTCGGCTCCGTGTACCAAGTGTGGTGGCACGGGACGAGTCATCACCGATCCGTGCCCGACCTGTTCCGGCAAGGGGACCGCGCAACGTACCCGATCCATCACTGTCCGCATTCCTGCGGGTGTGGAGGACGGTCAAAAGGTGCGACTGGCAGGACAAGGCGAAGCCGGCCCCAACGGCAAGCCAGCAGGTGACTTGTTCGTTACCGTCACTGTGAAACCCGACAAGGTTTTCAAGCGCAAGGGCGATGACCTAGAAGTGGCAGTTCCAGTCAGCTTCGGCGAACTCGCACTTGGTGGCACCATCACCGTCCCGACTCTCGAGTCGCCAGTGAAACTGAAGATCCCGGTGGGCACTCCATCCGGACGAGTCCTTCGAGTTCGCGGGCGTGGTATCAGCCGTTCCTCCGGAATCAAGGGGGACTTGCTGGTGAAACTGGAAGTAGACATACCAAAGAACATGGGGGCAGCGGAAACCTCCGCGCTCCGCACCTACGTTCAGTCGGCCAAGGATGCGGGATATGACCCCCGTGCCAAGTGGTCAGGACTGGAATAGGAGGACAGTGTCATGAGCACCCGAGGGCAAGAAAACGAGGTCTTCGTGATTTCGGTTGCCGCGGAGCTCGCAGGCATGCACGCACAAACGCTGCGGACCTATGACCGCCTCGGACTTGTGATTCCGATGCGAACCCGAGGCGGCGGGCGTCGCTATTCGCGGCGAGATGTCGAGCTGCTACGCGAAATCCAGCGGCTCTCCCAAGAAGAAGGCGTCAACCTGGCCGGAATCAAATCAATCATCGAACTGACCAGGGAGAACGAAAAGCTCAAGACGGAAGTTGGTGAGCTGAAGTCCGAGCTGGCGGCAGCTCAACGTTCCCAAGGACGTGGCTCCGGCGAGCTAGTCCATGTACCGCGTTCCACGGCAGTAGTGATGTGGGAACCGAGGCGTGGCAGGCGGAAGTAGCCTTCCGCTTGTTAGTCCCCGTTCGAGCACTTACGAGTGTTCAAACGGGGACTGTTTGTTGCCCGCCATTTGTTCCGCTTCGATATAAGGCACATTCAAAACCTTCACAAACTTGGCAAAACCTCCCCAGCCAGCTCTGTTAATCAGACAAGCTTGCAAAATATTCAATGTGATTGCAGACACATTTTCACCCCGCTAGTGTGAGCTAAACCACTCAGACAGCTAGGAGATAACAATGACGGTGTACGCGAATCCTGGAGCAGAAGGCTCGATCGTTGAATTCAAGAAGCGCTACGAAAACTTCATTGGCGGACAATGGGTTGCCCCGGCGGGTGGCAAGTACATGGAGAACCTTTCGCCAGTAAACGGTGAAGTGTTCTGTGAAGTCCCTCGTTCGGGTGCCGAGGACGTCGAAAAGGCGCTCGATGCAGCGCACGCAGCGAAAGATGCCTGGGGCAAGACCAGTCCAGCCGAGCGTGCTCGTGTCCTCAATGCGATTGCGGATCGTATGGAAGCGAACTTGGAAAAGCTCGCAGTGGCCGAAACTTGGGACAACGGCAAGGCCGTACGCGAAACGCTGGCCGCCGACATCCCGCTCGCTGCTGATCACTTCCGCTACTTTGCTTCCGTGGCCCGCACGCAGGAAGGGCGGATGTCGCAAATCGACGACAATACCGTCGCGTACCATTTCCACGAGCCAATCGGTGTGGTCGGCCAGATCATCCCCTGGAACTTCCCGATCCTCATGGCGGCCTGGAAAATCGCGCCAGCGCTGGCAGGTGGCAACTGCATCGTGATGAAGCCAG
This sequence comes from Corynebacterium kalinowskii, assembly GCF_009734385.1. Lineage (NCBI taxonomy): Bacteria > Bacillati > Actinomycetota > Actinomycetes > Mycobacteriales > Corynebacteriaceae > Corynebacterium > Corynebacterium kalinowskii. The sequence continues at coordinate 289,004 of NZ_CP046452.1, forward strand.
CCGAGCAAACTCCGGCCTCCATCCTGTACCTGATTGAGCTCATTCAAGACATCATCCCGGCAGGCGTGCTCAACGTGGTGAACGGGCTGGGCGCCGAAGCGGGTGCTGCACTGACCGCGAGCGAACGGATCGCGAAGATCGCCTTCACCGGATCCACCGAGGTAGGCAAGATCATTCACTCGGCCGTGTCCGATCGCATCATCCCCGTCACGCTGGAGCTGGGTGGCAAGTCCCCGTCGATCTTCTTCCCAGACATCATGGACAAGGACGATGACTTCCTGGACAAGTGCGTCGAAGGCCTTGCCATGTTCGCCCTCAACCAGGGCGAAGTGTGCACCTGCCCATCCCGTGCCCTGATCCACGAGGATATTGCTGAGGAGTTCCTCAAGCGCGCCGTGAAGAAGGTCGAATCCCTCAAGTTTGGTAACCCGCTCGACACCGACGTCCAGATGGGTGCCCAAGCATCTCAGGAGCAGATGGACAAGATTTCCGGCTACCTCAAGTCCGGTCCAGCCGAAGGCGCGGAGACGCTGACTGGTGGCAGCGTGAACAAGATCGACGGGCTGGAAGGCGGCTACTACATTGAGCCGACCATCTTCAAGGGCACCAATGACATGGCCTGCTTCCGCGAAGAAATCTTCGGACCGGTCCTGGCCGTTACCACTTTCAAGGACTTTGACGAAGCTATCGCTATCGCCAATGACACCATCTATGGCCTCGGCGCAGGCGTCTGGAGCCGCAACGGCAACACTGCCTACCGCGCTGGTCGAGCCATTCAAGCCGGTCGCGTGTGGGTGAACAACTACCACTCTTACCCAGCGCATGCAGCCTTCGGCGGCTACAAGCAGTCGGGCATTGGCCGCGAAAACCACCTCATGATGATGAGCCACTACCAGCAGGTCAAGTGCATGCTCGTCTCATACGACGAGACGCCAACCGGCCTGTTCTAAGGAGAAAAGATGAGCACTGAGAAGTTCAACGCAGCAGTAGTAGAACAGTTCGGTCCTTCGGTGGAATTGAAGGATCTGGAACTCCCTCAGCCTGGAATACACCAGGCTCTAGTCAAGCTGCATGCCAGCGGCGTATGTCACACGGACCTCCATGCTGCCGAAGGCGACTGGCCAGTCAAACCGGAACCGCCATTTGTCCCCGGACACGAGGGCGTGGGAGAAGTGGTGGCGCTGGGTCCTGGTGACCACGATGTTGCGGTCGGCGATATAGTGGGCAATGTTTGGCTTTGGTCTGCTTGCGGTACCTGTGAGCACTGCATTACTGGCTGGGAAACCCTATGCAATGCAGCCGAATACGGTGGCTACACGGTCGACGGTTCCTTCGGTGAGTACATGCTCGTCGACACTCGGTACTGCGCCCGCATCCCAGACGGTGCGGACCCGGTGGAAGTTGCGCCAATCCTGTGCGCCGGTGTGACCGTGTACAAGGGGCTAAAAGTTTCCGACACACGCCCGGGACAATTCATGGTCATTTCCGGTATCGGCGGACTTGGTCACATCGCGGTACAGTACGCAACGGCTTTAGGTTTGCGCGTCATTGCGGTGGACATTTCAAAAGAGAAGCTCGCACTGGCGAAGGAACTGGGAGCGGAGTTCACCGTGAACGCCGTAGACACTGATCCGGTGGCAGCTGTCAACGAGTACACCAAGGGTGGAGCTCACGGCATTCTGGTTACTGCAGTTCATCCTCAAGCGTTTGGTCAGGCAATAGGCATGGCGCGCAAGGGTGGCACCATTGTCTTCAATGGTCTTCCGCCCGGAGACTTCCCAGCACCGATCTTTGAGATCGTATTCAAGGCTCTGACCATTCGTGGATCCCTGGTGGGCACCCGTCAGGATCTTAAAGAAGCGCTTGATTTCTACGCTCGCGGTCTGATCAAGCCGCACGTGACAGAGTGCAAGCTTGGCGATGTCAACAACGTGTTTGAGGACATGCGCGCTGGCAAGATCGACGGTCGAATGGCCATCAACTACGGCTAGTCAGGCCCTGCAACCGGCGGTGAAACTCTGGGTCGTTCCAATACGATGAGTGCCCGCCGGTGGCAGGCCACACCTCGGCCCCGAATGCTGGGTCCGCGGGATCGGGGCCATGCACGCCTCCCACAGTTCCCACTGTGAGGCTAATGGGGTCGGCGGGGGAAGTCACTGCGATCACGCGCGGATTCTCGCCCCGCAGGTCTAGGTCGTCGGCGTGCTTCACGCCGATGCCGGGACTGCCGGCAAGCACCAGCGCATCGACATTGAGCCCCGCAGCCGCAGCATGCCCGGCCACCACCGTGCCGTAGGAATGCCCGAGCACAGTCAAGTGTGGATCGTTCCCCCGCCGAGCGCTGCGCCTACGCAGCTCAGCTTGGAAATCCTGCAGCCGCCCACCGCCGGTGGCAGCTGGGTATGTGGCCGTTGCTGCCAGCAGGTTCGCTGGCGCGCGATAGTCAATCCACAACACCGAGGCTCCTTTCGTGCTGGCGGCAATGTCTTGCGTGCGACGCGCGTAGCCAGGCCAGCCAGCGGGATCGGCGGAACCGACCCCGGGGATCACCGTGGTGACGCTCGGCGCGGTTTCAATTTCCCCAAAAGCCAGGACGACACCGTCACTAGCCGGCAGCAGCCGGGCATCGGGGAACTGCGCTGCTAGTTCACGAACTTCAGGTGGGGCTTCAGCCAGAACGATCTCGTGAATCGTCTGCAGGTCCGCCCCTGAGTAGTCGGACAGCGACCGCGAGGTGGGTTCTTGACCAGTGCAAATAAACGCAATTTCTAGGGCGCAGGCATCATCTATGGCGTGCCCAATCGCACCAATTTCAGTCAAAAACGCCGCCATTTCAGGTGATTTCTGCGTGGCTGCATCCGCTGTCGGTAGAACCCGCGAGAGGTCGACTTCTATCGAGCGAAGCGAGCGTGCTGTGCTGCCAAGAACCCCGGCGACAGCGGTCATTTCTGCTATCGCCTCGGAACGCGCAGCCAACAGGTCGAAGTCTGAGCTTGCAGCTGCAGCGAGGAAGTCTGCCTCATTTCCACGGGCAAAGAAGGCCGACCAACCCTCTCCGACCGAGGCAATAGTGGAAGTCTGCCGCGCAGCCACTGCGTCGAGCTCAGCCGCGACCTCTTCAAGTTCAGCGGAGGTCAGTGGAAGCATGGAGGACTCCGGCGAGCGTGGTATCGGCGTCGTGAAGCGATGCGATCACTGACGTGGCAAGCGACCGGCTGGCGCGCAGGTTCGCGGTGGCGAGCATGGTGTCCTCTCGCCACTTTGCGGTAGCCGTAGCCAGCACAGACGCGGTGGCGGAGGGTGAGTCAAGGGTAGGGAAGCGGACAGTGAACCCGGGCACTGGATCGAGGAACGAGACGAGTTTCATGGCGCAGATCATGCAGTAAAAGCTGAAAAAGTGGAACTGTCTAGAAAGCAATCCTGTGGATAACTCTGGGTTATCCACATATGCTCGGTGCCATGAAGGTTGCACTCGTCCAAATCCTGACCACTGGCGATAAAGTGGAAAACTTGGCCCGTATCAAAGACAAGGCAAAGGAAGCCGCCGAAAACGGCGCTAAACTGGTTGTTTTCCCAGAAGCAGCCATGAAGGCATTTCAGACCGGCAGGCTCGATGAAGCAGCCGAGCCCATCGATGGTCCGTTTGCAGCAGCGGTGAAAGAAACAGCAGCAAGTTGCAACACCACCATCGTTCTCGGCATGTTCACCCCGGCCGATAAGCAGGGCAAGATCAACCGAGTACACAACACCTTGCTCATCACTGACGGGCGAGAGATCAAACGCTACGACAAGCTCCACACCTACGACGCCTTCGGCTACCGCGAATCCGACACGGTCGCGCCGGGCACTGAATTGGTGACGTGGGGTGAGCTTGGCTTCGCTACTTGCTACGACATCCGTTTCCCGGAGCAGTTCAAAGCCCTGGCGAGGCAGGGGGCCAAGGTGATCATCGTCCCCGCCAGCTGGGCGAACGGAGAGGACAAGCTGCGCCAGTGGCAACTGCTCGGCAACGCTCGTGCCTTAGACTCAACGAGCTTTGTGGTAGCAGTCGGTCAGGCGCAACCATCCGACCCGAAAGACGGCGACCCCACCGGCATCGGCCACTCGGCCGTCATCTCGCCAACCGGGCAGCGCCTAGTGGAAGCGGGCTATGGGGAGGAGACGTTGTACTACGAGATTGATGTCAGCGTCGTCGATAAGGCCCGTGCTGCATTGCCGGTGCTACAGGGCTAGGACCTGGATATTCTTGCGCGGGGTCCCGGCCGTGCGCATGCGTTTGCGCATCGCGAAGGCCCATTCGGGTTCCCCGGCGATCAGCACATCTCGGTCGCCCCAGGAACCCCACGATGTCACGACATCCGCAAGGGTGCCGACCTGCTGCAAGTGCAATCCTCGGGGCGGGCGCGAGTGTTCGGTGCCGGCGACCCACCACTCGTCCGCAGGCTTTTCGACGACCGGGGTCACCGCCAGCCAGGGCGCCGTCGCCGCGACGCTCCATAGCCCCGCCAAGTCATAGAGCTCTCCCGGATATTCGGCGCCGAAGTACACATGCGTGCGGACCGAGTTGCCGGTGGCAAGCATTTCCAGCACCATCGCCTTTAGCGGTGCCAGCCCGGTGCCTTGGGCGACCATGAGGATGTCGTTTTCTCCGCTGATGCTGAGGCTGCCGTGCGGTGGCCCGAAATACCACTGATCGCCCGGCTGGGAAACCGCTAGACCTGCGAGTTCGGGTGCGTCGGAGAGATGAAATTCGATGAATCCGCCGTCATTGGCTGGGATGGCTGGCGCGAGGTGTTGCCATTGGCCGCGAATGAGGGGCGAGGAGACGGAAAAGTACTGGCCAGGCAGATAGCGGGGCGGTACGGGGCATTCGAGGCGGATGACGGTGATCCTCCGGGCGCGACGTTGGACGTCAACTACGGTGCCGTAACTAAGTTCGGGCTGCTGCGCAATGTGTGCCTCGAGGGCAGCGATCATGGTGTCGCGGATCCAAGCAAGGTGCTGGTCGGCCTCGTAAACCTGTTGGTGCGGGAGTTCACTGCAGAATTGGTGGATCGTGCGGCTGATGATGTCGAAGCCCGCGTGGGCCAGCTCCGTGGTGAGCCCGAAGGCGCGGTGCTCGCGGGCGAGGTTGGCCACTAGGTCCTCATCTGGCTTGCTGTCCAGCAAGTACGTCAGTGCGAAAACGAGGTGCTTATGGGCATCCTCAGCGCGCGCGGGGAACAAGAGCCGGGTTTCGGGTTGCTTCAAGTACAGCTCAGTGAGCACGCGCTCCCGAAATTCGGGGGCATGGGCGAGCAGGACGGATGAAACAGAGCCGGGCATATGTCTATTGTGCCGTTAGTATCATGACATGGACAACTACAGCGCCACGGAGGCCGCTACCCGAACGCAGCGGCTGGATGAACTGCCGGTCACCCGCAAGCATGCCCGGCTGCTGGGCGTGTCTGGCATCGGCTGGGCCCTCGACGCGATGGATGTCGGCCTCATTTCCTTCATCATGGCCGCGCTGGCAGTGCAGTGGAATCTCTCCAAGACGGAAGTATCCTGGTTGGGCTCGATCGGGTTCGTCGGCATGGCATTGGGCGCGACGTTTGGTGGATTGCTCGCCGATAAGTTCGGCCGCCGACAGATTTTTGCCCTCACGCTGATGATTTATGGTGTGGCCACGGGCGCGTCAGCCCTGGTGGGAACACTGGCCGCATTGATGGCGCTACGCTTTTTCGTCGGCCTCGGCTTGGGCGCCGAGTTGCCGGTGGCCTCCACACTGATCTCGGAGTTCTCACCGCGTGCGATTCGTGGGCGCGCCGTTGTGCTGCTTGAGGCCTTCTGGGCGATCGGGTGGATTCTCGCTGCTGTGATCGGCACGTTCGTGGTTGCCGGTTCCCATAATGGTTGGCGCTGGGCCCTGGCCTTGGGATGCATTCCGGCGGCTTATTCCCTGGTGGTACGCATCGGGATGCCGGAGTCTGTGCGGTTCCTGGAGTCGCGTGGCCGTCACGAAGAAGCGGAAACAGTGGTGCGCTCCTTTGAGCAGTCCCCTAAGTGGCTGGATGTTGCGCCAGCGCGCCGGGGCAAAACTACCGTGCAGGCCACCTCGATTTGGTCGTCGTCGGTGCGCCGCCGCACGATCGCGCTCTGGGCCATTTGGTTCTGTGTGAACTTCGCTTACTACGGCGCGTTCATTTGGATTCCGTCGCTGCTGCACGCGCAAGGGTTCACCCTGGTGAAGTCGTTCACTTTCACGCTCATCATCACATTGGCGCAGCTCCCGGGATACGCAGTGGCCGCATATCTCATTGAAAGGTGGGGTCGCCGCAGCACCCTGGCCACTTTCTTGGTCGGTTCGGCTGTCGCCGCCGGTCTCTATGGCTTTTCGACGGCCGAATGGCAGATCATCACGGCCGGCTGCCTGCTGTCCTTCTTCAACCTTGGCGCATGGGGTGCGCTCTATGCCATTGGCCCTGAGCTATACCCGACCAATATTCGCGGTCGTGGCACCGGCGCTGCCGCCGGCTTTGGTCGCATCGCCTCTATTATCGCGCCATTATTTGTCCCGCCAGTGCTGGCCGCAGTGGGCGGCCTGGGACTGTTTACCTGCTTCGCGGTGGCCTTTGCCATCGCAGCCCTCGCTGCGCTGGCACTGCCAGAGTTAAAGGGCGAATCCCTCAGCTAGCGCTCGGGCGTGGGCTCCCAGCCGAGCGCTGGGCCGACATGCTCGGCAAAGTTCTCCAGGATCCGAATGCTGATGTCCGCTCCCATGGTGGTCGGCAACGTCAGCAGCAGGGTATCCGCGGCGGCGATGGCTGGATCCTGTTGTAGCTGCTCGATGAGGGCATCGGGTTCCGCTGCGTAGGAACGGCCAAAGGTGGATGCTCCGGCCTGGGGGATGACACCAACCTGGTCGTGACCTCCACCCTGCAAACCAAAGAGTCGGTGGTCCTCGGCACTCACGAGCGGGAAGATCGACCGAGAAATAGACACCTTTGGTGACCAGTCATGACCAGCTTCCGTCCACGCTGCCCGGTAGCGAGCGATCTGATCTGCTTGAATCTCACCGAGTGTCTCGGAGGTGGTTTCTGACACCAGGGTGGAGGACATCAAGTTCACCCCATCGCGGGCCGCCTGTTCGGCCGAGCGATGTGTACCGGAACCCCAGTAGATGCGCTTTCGCAGACCCGGGGAATGCGGGAAGATCGGTAGCCCAGTGCCGGGCTGGTACATATTCGGATACTGCTTGTCTAGCTGCGCAGCGCGCGCCAACGGCGCGCCGTCAATGGCTGCCAAGAAGCGTTCAAAGTTCTTTCGGGCCAGGTCAGAGCCGTCTTCCCGTTCCGAATGATACCCGAATGCCTCCCAACCCTTGTCAGCTGCTTCCGGAGCGCCACGGGACAGGCCCAACGCGAGGCGCCCGCCCGCAATCTGGTCGAGTGCTGCGACTTCCTCCGCTAGGTACAGCGGATTCTCGTAGCGCATATCGATCACGCCGGTTCCGATATCAATGCGCTTGGTTGAACCAGCAATCGCACCCAGCAGTGGCATCGGTGCGGCAGCTTGGGGAACAAAGTGGTGCACGCGGAAGGATGCGTTGTTCACACCCATCTCATCAGCAGCCTGCGCCACGTCCAGGTGAATTCGTGCCATGTCAGCAGCGGAAGGACCTTGCTGGGCAGGTCCCATGGCGTAGTGGCCAAAGCTCAAAAAGCCGAATGATTTCATCTCTAGTCCTTTAATTCGTTGTATTTTGCAGTAATTCCACGGCCGCACGTGCTGCGCGGCGGCCCGCGCGAGTGGCTCCCACAGTGGAGGCCGTAGATCCGTAGCCAGCGAGTAGCACTCGCGGATTGCGTGCGACGCGGACCTCATCGAGCATGTCGATCCCACCCTTGCCATTGCGCAGCTTGAGCGGTGCCAGGTGTGCGAGCGAATGACGAAATCCGGTGTTCCAAAAGATGACGTCGACCGATTCAATTGTTCCGGCGGGGAGGGGATCCCAACCGTATTTCGCTTGGGCGACGGGTTCGCCGAAGACTACGGCGTCGTGAAGCACGCGGTTAAACATGCCGCGCGAAACTAGCACGCCGCGGTCGACACCAGCGCTGTAGTCCGGGCGCGCCGGGATGCCTGTGCTGGCGACGACTGACGCTGGTGGCTCGCCGCTGGCAATGCGCTCGCGCACCCGCCGCTCTACGTCGAGGCCCCAGCGCGCAGATTGCTTCTCGACGCCAAAGTCCGGCGGCCTACGCGTGGCCCACAGGGTTTCTGTGACGTGCTCTAACTCGAGAAGGAATTGCACTGCGGAGAGTCCGCCACCGACGACAAGTGTGCGTTTTCCGGCGAAATCTTCGGCGCGTGTGTAGTCCTTGGTGTGGAGTTGCTGGCCTTGAAAACTGTCGATGCCGGGGAAATAGGGGATGTACGGGGAGTCCCAGGTGCCGGTCGCTGAGATGATGATGTCTGCGGTGAGGGTGTCGCCTGAATCGAGGGTGATTGTGAAGATACGGTCCTGCTCGACCTTCGTCACGTTTGCGGGGCGGCGCACTGCCAGCTGAAACTGCTCCTCGTAAGAACCGTAATAATCAGCGACGACCGTGGACGCTGGGGTAGCGTCGTCGCCACCAGGGGCGGGGAGTCCAGGCAGGTCGGCGATGCCATGCGCCGCGCCGAGCGTGAGGGAATCCCAGCGATGGCGCCAAGCCCCGCCGGGACCGTCGTTAGCATCGAGAATGAGGAAGTCCGTGCCAGGCGTCAGGCCGAGATGGGTCAGTTGTTGGCCAGTGGACAGACCTGCTTGTCCGGCGCCGATAACAACCACCTGAAAATGTGACATGTCAACATCATATCGCAGTTGCCAGGTTGAGTCTAGGGCTATAAAGTTTCGTTGTGACATAATTCACTGTGAATAGTAGGGTTGAGTGGAACAGACTCAACCCCTGGGGCGTTAGAAGAAGTAGAAAGAGAGGAAATCAACTATGAGTTCATTCAATCCAACTACCAAAACGTCCGAGGCGTTGCAGGCCGCTTTGCAGCTCGCTTCGTCCAAGGGAAACCCCGATATTCGTCCAGCGCACCTACTGGTGGCCATCCTGGAACAGGCTGATGGCATTGCCGCTCCAGTCCTACAAGCAGCAGGTGTGGATCCGTCCGCAGTTTTGCAGGAAGCGAAGCGGGTTGTCGATGGCTACCCATCCGCGTCCGGCGATAGCCTAGCTAACCCGCAGTTCAACCGTGAGGCGCTGAACGCGCTGACCGCTGCGCAGGAATTGGCCGGTGAGCTGGGCGACGAGTACGTCTCCACCGAAGTGTTGCTTGCCGCCATCGTGCGTGGCGACTCTGACGCCGCCAAGATCCTGAAGAGCCGTGGCGCTACTTATGACGTGATCAAGAATGCCTTTACCGCCGTACGCGGTTCCCAGAAGGTCACCTCCCAGGATCCTGAGGGTCAATTCCAGGCGCTGGAGAAGTACTCCACTGACCTGACCAAGCTTGCTCGCGAAGGCAAGATTGACCCAGTTATCGGCCGCGACGAGGAAATCCGTCGCGTCATCCAGGTCCTGAGCCGACGCACGAAGAACAATCCAGTTTTGATCGGTGAGCCCGGTGTAGGTAAAACCGCGATCGTGGAGGGACTCGCCCGACGCATCGTTGCGGGCGACGTACCGGAGTCGTTGCAGGGCAAGTCCCTGCTCTCCCTAGACCTTGGCTCGATGGTTGCCGGTGCAAAGTACCGTGGCGAGTTTGAGGAGCGACTCAAGGCTGTCCTCGATGAGATCAAGGCTGCCGAAGGCCAGATCATTACCTTTATTGACGAGCTGCACACCATCGTCGGTGCCGGCGCTTCCGGCGAGTCCGCTATGGATGCGGGCAACATGATCAAGCCGCTGCTCGCCCGCGGTGAGCTGCGCCTGGTCGGTGCCACCACTTTGGAGGAATACCGCAAGTACATCGAAAAGGATGCTGCACTGGAGCGCCGTTTCCAGCAGGTTTACGTAGGCGAGCCGTCCGTGGAAGATGCCATCGGCATCCTCCGTGGCTTGAAGGAGCGCTACGAAGTCCACCACGGCGTCCGCATCCAGGACTCCGCACTGGTCGCTGCGGCGACGCTCTCGGACCGCTACATCACCTCTCGCTTCCTGCCGGATAAGGCCATCGACCTTGTCGACGAAGCAGCCTCCCGCCTGCGCATGGAAATCGACTCCTCCCCGCAGGAAATTGATGCCTTGGAGCGCATCGTGCGCCGCCTGGAGATCGAGGAAATGGCCCTCCAGAAGGAGTCTGACGAGGCATCGAAGATCCGCCTGGACAAGCTCCGCCAGGAGCTGGCAGACGAGAAGGAAAAGCTCGGTGAGCTGCGCGCACGTTGGCAGAATGAGAAGGGGGCCGTCGATAAGCTCCGCTCTGCAAAGGAAGAACTCGAGGCGTTGCGCCAGGAATCCGAGATCGCGGAGCGCGAAGGCAACTACGGCCGCGTTGCTGAGCTGCGCTACGGGCGAATCCCGGAACTGGAGAAGCAGATCGCGGAAACCCCGGTCCAGACCGACATGATCACTGAGGAGGTCACCCCGGACACGATCGCCGAGGTTGTCTCCGCGTGGACTGGCATTCCTGCGGGCAAGATGATGCAGGGCGAGACCGAGAAGCTGCTGAACATGGAAGGCGAGCTGGGCAAGCGCGTGGTTGGGCAGCTTGAAGCTGTAACCGCCGTATCGGATGCCGTTCGTCGTGCTCGTGCCGGCGTTGCCGACCCGAACCGCCCAACCGGCTCCTTCCTCTTCCTGGGCCCAACGGGCGTGGGTAAGACGGAGCTGGCGAAAGCGCTGGCCGAGTTCCTCTTCGACGATGAACGCGCCATGGTTCGCATCGACATGTCCGAGTACGGCGAGAAGCACGCCGTCTCCCGTCTCGTCGGTGCGCCTCCGGGATACGTCGGATACGACCAGGGTGGCCAGCTCACCGAGGCTGTGCGACGCCGTCCGTACACGGTGGTGCTTTTCGACGAAGTTGAAAAGGCTCACCCGGATGTCTTCGATATCTTGCTGCAGGTCCTGGACGAAGGTCGCCTGACCGACGGCCAGGGTAGGACCGTGGACTTCCGCAACACCATCCTGATCCTGACCTCCAACCTCGGTGCCGGTGGCACCCGGGAGCAGATGATGGATGCCGTGAAGATGGCTTTCAAGCCGGAATTCATCAACCGTCTTGATGACGTGGTTGTCTTCGACGCGCTGTCCCAGGAACAGCTGACTTCCATCGTGGACATTCAGGTTGGTTTCCTGGCAGCTCGACTAGCTGCCCGTCGCCTGACCCTGTCGGTGTCGGACGAAGCAAAGGCTTGGCTCGGCGAGCGCGGCTACGACCCTGCCTACGGCGCACGACCACTGCGTCGCCTGATCCAGCAGGCCATCGGCGACCAGTTGGCGAAGAAGCTGCTGGCCGGTTCCATCGTGGATGGCGATACCGTCCATGTGAATGTGGCCGACGGCGGCGAAGGGTTGGAGCTCAGCGCTTAAGTTGCTGCTTTTGGAAATTTCCCCCGTGAGAATGTCATTTTTCATAGAATCTTGACATTCTCACGGGGGATTTTTCAGGTGGCACCCCAGACAACTCAGTGGAGAGCCAACGCACTAAGATACCTGGGGTGAAAGAAGCGTTTGCCAAGGCCGGAGTCGTGTGGTTTGGGCTTTTCGTGCTCGGCCTGGGATTTGGCGTGCTGGCTTCTAATTTAGGGTTCCCGTGGTGGGCTGCCTTCTTTATTTCTGCCACAGTGCTCGCGGGGTCGATGGAATTTATCCTGATTGGCTTGATCGCCACGAACACCCCGCTCACGACCATCGCGATCACTACGTTCCTGGTGAACTTCCGCCACCTGTTCTATGGGCTCACTTATCCGCTCGAGCTCTTCCAAGGCAAGCTTAAGAAGCTCTACGTCGTGTTTTGCATGGTGGATGAGGCGTTTGCGCTGAACGCCAATGAAAAGGACCCGAAAACCATGTGGTGGGTTCACATCGGGTTGCATGCGAGCTGGGCCTTGGGGTCGTTGGCAGGAGCGCTGGGCGGGGCGCAGTTCTTGAAAGGAGCACAGGGCCTGGATTTCGTCCTCATCGCCCTGTTTGCGGTGCTCAGCCTTGACTCCTGGCAGTTGACCAAAGACAAGGTTGGTGCCCTGCTGGCTGCAGGAGCGGCGGGGATTGGCATGCTGGCCGGGCATCAGAACATGATGCTGGTGGCCATGCTGCTTTTCTCGGGCGCTCTTATTGTGAGGCATCGCCGTGGATAGCTACTTCTTTGCTGCCGTGGGGACTGCGATAGCTGTCACTTTCCTGTTACGCGCTATCCCGTTTCTCATTAAAACCAGGCTGTACGGTTCGCCACTCCTGGAAAACTTCGGGCGATGGATGCCACAGGGCGCGATGCTGATCCTTTTGGCCTATTGCCTGCATGGGGTGAATTGGGGGCCTACCAGCAACAAGGTTGGCTACCTGTTGGGTCTGATTGTCACAGTGGGAGTACACCTTTGGCGTCGAAACGCGGTGCTCTCGATCCTGGCTGGCACAGCTGTCTGCGTCGCGCTTACGACAGCACTTGCCTAGACTGAGGGTCATGATCACCATCACCCCAGCTGAACTTATCCAGCGTGTGCGATCCTCCATGAAGACATCCATCGTTGCATCTGTATGGGAGCCCGGAGAAGGCGCAAGCCTCGAACGATTCCATATGGAACATATTCCTAATTCCATGTTTTGCGATGCCGCACTAGCGCTCGCCGGTATTCCTTCCAGCCTTGCAGGTCGTAACCCACTTCCAGATGCCGAGCAGTTGGGGGGCTGGTTCCGACGCATGGGCCTCAATGCTGAAAGCCCAGTGGTGGTTTACGACCACCACAAGGGCCTGATGGCAGCGCGTGCGTGGTGGATCTTCAAGTGGGCTGGTATTGAGGATGTGCGCATTCTCGACGGCGGTCTCAAGGCCTGGGTTGATGCTGGAGAAATGGTGGTTGGCGGGCCCGGCAATTTCCCTCCGACCAGCACGATTCGGCCGAATCTTGGTCAGATGCCGACCTCGAGTTTGGACGATGTGAAGAGCCACCAAGGTATTTTGCTTGACTGCCGCGAGCGCTCGCGCTTCTCCGGCCAGAAAGAGTCCCTGGATCTCAAGGCTGGACACATCCCAGGCGCTGTGAACGTGCCAAGTGGCGACATGCTGAACGACGATCTGACCTTCAAGGATCCTGTTGAGATTCGCAGGATGCTGGCTGCGGTGGGTATCGAATCCGGCGACAACGTTATCGTCTACTCCGGATCCGGCCTCCACTCCGCCCAAATGATTGCCGCGATGCACCACGCTGATCTGCCCGGCGCCTCGCTGTTCGTCGGTGGTTGGTCGCAGTGGGCAGCGGACGGTAGCAACCCGGTCGTGCGCGTCGACTAAACTCATTCCACGTGTGGTTAATTCTTGCAGCTCTCATCCTATTCGTCGTCGCCGGCGTGCTCCTGTGGCTTTCGCGATCGCAAAAGCCGACTCAACCGCAGTCCCCACAGCAGCCTGAGGCGACGCCGGTAACGGAAGAACTTCAGCTCGAAGTAGTTGAGGAGCTGGAGCCGCTACCGGTGGATCCCGAGCCAGAGCCCGAGCCAGAACCTAAACCACAGCCGGAGCCTGTGCCGGAACCCAAACCACAGCCGGAACCAGAACCCGAACCGGCACCTCAACCGGAACTTCCCCCGAAGGCTGAGCCGAAGCGTTCCGCGGTGAAACTGCCAGGCGGTCAGCGTCGTGAGCGCAAGCATTGGGCCGCTGACCGGGGCTTTAGCTTCAGCAAGACGGACGTGTACCTCACTGACGAATGGTCCCGTGGCGCCGCCGCAACCGGTGCTGCCCCACGCGAAGTGGTAGCTGGCGTCGTTGATGTCTTGGGCATGGATTATGAGATGTACCTCGTTGATCTCGACGCCATCCCCGTGATGGCGATGCGTCGCAGCGCTGCCAGCGATGTGGTCGTCGACGCGCGCCGCGTGGGCGAATTGCTTGACGACGACTCCGATGATCTCCTCCCAGTGACGCAGGTGTCCGGGTTCGCTATCCTCTCCAATGACTTTGGCGCGGCTGAACGCGTGGTGGACGAGCGCGTGATCGCAGCGCTCGCTGCGATGCCGGAAGCAGTTACTGCAGTGTGGGCCGAAGCGGACTGGGTGCTGGCTCAAACACACAAGAACTCCACCTCCGAAGACTGGGAGCGGATGATTCAACCCTTGGCGCTGATCGCGGATGCGTCTCGAGTCCTGCCACCTCGTGCGGTGCGAAACTTGGACATTGTGATGAAGACTCGGCCGGTAGGGGAGCCAGTGGTCGTCGATAAGCCTGCGGAGCCGGAGGTCGTGAAGGTGCCGCGCGCGGAGGAGCCGGTTGAGATGCCGACGCGGGCTCGGCATGCAGCGTTGGGAGTCGTCGAGGCGCGCCCGGTGGGGGTCGATGAAGTCGGGGCGATCGCAGATGGGCCGGCGCAGTTGCCGGAAAGCGACGGGACGCGGGTCGTACGCCGCGCAGATAAGCCAACTATTTTCTAAGGAGCACACATTGGATAAGAAGCAGCAGCTGGCGGAGCTCGTGAAGGAGCTAGCCATTGTGCATGGCAAGGTCACTTTGTCTTCCGGCAAGGAAGCTGATTACTACGTTGATCTGCGCCGCGCGACCCTGCACGCGAAAGCATCCCGTTTGATCGGCGAGCTTCTGCGCGAACTCACCGCGGACTGGGATTACGCCGCTGTCGGTGGTCTGACACTGGGGGCCGACCCAGTCGCCACCTCCGTGATGCATGCCGACGGCCGCGAGATTCACGCTTTTGTGGTGCGCAAGGAAGCCAAGAAGCACGGTATGCAGCGTCGCATTGAAGGTTTCAATGTGGAGGGCCAGAAAGTGCTCGTGGTTGAAGACACCACGACCACGGGCAACTCGCCGCTCACTGCTGTTGCCGCGCTGCGCGAAGCTGGCGCTGAGGTCGTGGGTGTGGCCACCGTCGTGGATCGCAACACTGGTGCCGGCGACGTGATCGCTGCGGAGGGACTGGAGTACCGCTACCTGCTGGGCCTGGATGACCTTGGACTCGAATAAAGGCCCTACCGAGTGGTTTGAAGCGCGGGTGGGTGTTGGCCCGTGGGAGGGCGAGCGCCCAACTGACTCAAAGTATGACCCTGAACTGCTCGAAAACGGCGACAAGCGCAATGTGGTAGATGCCTATCGCTATTGGACTCGTGAAGCGATCGTGGCTGACATTGATCAGCGCCGTCATCCGCTACACATCGCGATCGAGAACTTTGAGCACGATGCGAACATCGGAACCGTCGTACGCACGGCTAATGCGTTTGCCGTGGACACCGTGCATATCGTAGGGAAGAAGCGCTGGAACCGCCGCGGAGCGATGGTCACTGACCGCTACCAGCACCTCATGCACCACGAAACGGTCGCAGATCTATTGGAGTGGGCGGTGGCGCAAGGGCTCAAAATCGTGGCCATCGATAACACCCCTGGGAGCGTTCCGCTGGAAACAGCCGACCTTCCGCGGGAATGCTTGTTACTCTTTGGTCAAGAAGGTCCAGGCGTGACCCAAGCGGCACGCGACGGTGCTTTAATGACGTGCTCAATCGCACAATTCGGTTCGACCAGGTCAATTAATGCGGGCGTTGCGGCTGGAATCGCGATGCATGCCTGGATTAGGCAACACGCTGATCTTAGCCACGCATGGTGAGGAGAAAATTCGTGCAGGAAAAGTGGTCCCACAGGGCTGATCTGGCAGAAGCTGCCATAACGGACCGTCACGCTCGACGGGTCTGGGGGATCCCCGGTACTAACCTCGCCGTTGTCGGATGGCCGTCCACTACTAAGGACGAGCTGTTCTTCCACTGGCACTATTGGTGGCAGGCGCATTACCTCGACTGCCAAATCGACGCGACCAAGCGTCGCTCCACCAAGAAGCGCAAGCGCCGCATCAAGGAAACGATGCGTGGGATCCGGATCCGCAATCTCCGCGGCTGGACTGTCAATCGTTACTACGACGACAAATCCTGGCTGGCACTGGCAGTGGGACGGTGGCTATCGTCATCCAAGCACAAGGGACTGCGTGCGCTCGAACGCAACATTTACGACGGCATCGACACCCTCACTGGTGTCCTCCCATGGCGTACCAATGAAACTTTCTACAACGTTCCTACGAATGGGCCGGCGGCGATCATGATGGCGCGGGCAGGGCGCGTCGATAAGGCGCGCGAGCTCACCGACTGGGTTTTCGACCACCTCATCAACCAAGACGGCCTGGTCATGGACGGTATGCGCATGCGCATGCACGGCCCGGAGCTGGTACCTGTCATCCATCCGTACTGCCAGGGCGTCATGATGGGTGCCTGCCTAGAAATCGCCGATCATTTGCTGTCTGAGAACAGCGACGAGGCCTATACGTATATTTCTCGTGCGCGCGAGCTTGTCGACGCCGTTGAACGCCATCTCGCCTCCCCAGAAGGAATTCTCAATACCCACACCGATGGCGGAGACGGCGGCCTATTTAAGGGCATTCTCGCGCGCTACCTCGCGGATGTAGCTACCCGTTTGCCTGGCGACTCTTCACTTTCTGACAACACCAGACGCAAGGCCGCACGTATCGTCACGGCTTCAGCGACCTCCCTGTGGAACCGACGCGTCGAAATCGATGGGCTCCCGGTTTTCGCCTCCAACTGGACCGAGGATGCGCGCGTGCCATCGCTATCGACTTCTGTCGGCACAATTAGGGGAGCAGTCCTGGGCTCTACCGTTCCTGAGCGTGATCTGTCCGTGCAACTTTCCGGATGGATGCTATTGGAAGCTGCCGCAAGGGTAGCGGCTGCGGATCTGTAGTTCGGTGCTCTGCACAATGATGCACTGAGAGGCATCGGCGATCGGCAGGGTTCCTGAGTGTAAAGGTCATTGCCTGAGCGTTTCCTGAGCTTGTAACGGCATGGAACATCACCTTGGAAAGGTATTACTAAAGGGCTGGTGGGGGAGCGTTTTTAGGTAGCTTTGCCGCATCCATTCTTTACAAGTTGCAGTTAGTGGCAGGGGAATCATTGCCTAAAACAGGGCCGCGGCCGGTATTGCTGAGAGTTTGATTCAAATAGTCGGCCGAAACAGTGTGTGTCCTTAATATCTTTTACGTGCTTTATCAGTACGGTTCAGAAAGATTATCTAATAAATAACCAAACCACTTCCCAATAGGCGGGTGAAGTTGCAGGTCACGGAAACATTGGCGACATATATAGGAAAATTGGTGACCAAACACCTACTTTTATTCCGACAATCCACTTAAAAAACACTAAGATTAGAATAGACAAACCTGAGAGTAGGTCATACTATGTTCTCTTAGGTTCATGTATCTACCCAAGGGTAGCGGTGAATGTCTAAGAGAAACTTAAGTCTGCGTCCCGTGTTGGGGCGGGACGAGCCTTGAAAGGTCGAAAAATTAAATGACTGGTAATCGTTCAGTGCGAAGCGGTGGGACACTCGCCGGCTTCGCTGACACAAGGATTGGATCCTGGTGGGGTAGGGCTTTAGCCCTATTGATGGCTTTGGTTATCGCGGTCGGTGGTGTTATGGTCGCCACCAATCAGAAGGCAGAGGCTGTCGCAATTGGCGATACGGTTTCTGTCAACTCGGGTACTTCCGGTTATCCGATTGACGATTCTAAAAGGCTCCTGGATTCTTATCCGGAGCTGTTTGTGATCGAGGATGCTAATGGCGTCTTGATCGGGCAGACGTACTGCATTGAGTTGCGCGTCGGAATTGCCCCGACTGTCACAGGCACGATTGGGCGTTGGGATTCCTTTTCGGGAAATAACAATTTCAAGAGCGACCAGGTAGTCCGGGAAAGGGTCAACTGGATCGTTGCCAATTCTTACCCTGCAGTGAGCCTAGAAGAGTTGCGGCAGCATTTGGGATTGCAGCCAGGTGAACTAAATGAGGCCTCTGCCATTTCTCAGACTCAGGCTGCGATTTGGGAGCTAACTGAAGGTACGGACTTCCAATACAACGGCCTCAGATTCGATCCTTTTCAGGATGCGGAGCAAGTGGCTGCACTGCAAGCAGGTCAGTATAAGCTCTATGACTACTTGCTTTCAGCTGCAAATGTCGGTCGTCCAGAGAGCTCGAATTTCTCAGGTAGTATCTCTCAGAACACAGCTGTTACCGCAACCAAGAGTGGCGAACTTGTTGGCCCAATCGTCTTCGACTCTTCCGGCAAATTCTCTGTTGAGCCGGCAAAGGGATTTCAGGTTGTAGATGCGTCTGGCAATCCAGTTGATATTCACAACGTGGTATCCGGTCAAGAGTTGTACCTTAAGATTGTTGATCCTGCCCTTGCCACAGAATCAGGTACAGCTACCTTGAAGGCAGTAGTTTCTGGCACTGCTATTTCAGGCGCGATTGTAAATGTGGGCTCCGGTTGGTCTCATTCGCAAACTACGATTCTTACCCACGATCGTTCTGCAGAAATATCTGCCACGGCGTCCGTAACTTGGACTGCACCCCAGCCGTCGATTGCTACTTCTGCGATCGATCAGATTGATGGTGACAAGATTATTTCTGCCAATGGTGGCGTTGTTGTTGACACTGTGACATATTCCAACCTTGAGGTAGGCAAGACTTACACAATCAAGGGCGAGCTGATGGACAAGGCTACTGGCGCGAGCACCGGCGTCACCGCAGAAAAGACGTTCACTGCCACCGCTGTGAATGGTACGGTCGAGCTGTCTTTCACCGTTCCTGCAGGTAACGCTGGTAAAACTTTGGTTGCGTTTGAGACCGCTTACGATGCCACTGGCGCTGTTGTTGCTGAGCACAGGGACATCAACGATGCAGCTCAGACCGTCACAGTAGAAACCCCCACTGAGCATGCGGTGAAGATTTCTAAGGTTGATATCGCTGGTGCCGAGCTTGCTGGTGCTGAGATTGTGATCAAGGATGCTGCTGGTGTTGAGATTGAGAAGTGGACCTCTGGTACCGCGGCTCATGAGTTCACTCTGCCTGCTGGCGAGTACACCTTTGTGGAAAACGCTGCTCCTGCAGGTTTTGACAAGGTCACTGATATTACGTTCACTGTGAATGCTGATGGCACGATCACCACGACCACGATTGATGGTGTGGTTGTTGCATCCGGTAACACGATGACGGTCACCGACAAGGCGATCGAGCATGCGGTGAAGATTTCTAAGGTTGATATCGCTGGTGCCGAGCTTGCTGGTGCTGAGATTGTGATCAAGGATGCTGCTGGTGTTGAGATTGAGAAGTGGACCTCTGGTACCACGGCTCATGAGTTCACTCTGCCTGCTGGCGAGTACACCTTTGTGGAAAACGCTGCTCCTGCAGGTTTTGACAAGGTCACTGATATTACGTTCACTGTGAATGCTGATGGCACGATCACCACGACCACGATTGATGGTGTGGTTGTTGCATCCGGTAACACGATGACGGTCACCGACAAGGCGATCGAGCATGCGGTGAAGATTTCTAAGGTTGATATCGCTGGTGCCGAGCTTGCTGGTGCTGAGATTGTGATCAAGGATGCTGCTGGTGTTGAGATTGAGAAGTGGACCTCTGGTACCGCGGCTCATGAGTTCACTCTGCCTGCTGGCGAGTACACCTTTGTGGAAAACGCTGCTCCTGCAGGTTTTGACAAGGTCACTGATATTACGTTCACTGTGAATGCTGATGGCACGATCACCACGACCACGATTGATGGTGTGGTTGTTGCATCCGGTAACACGATGACGGTCACCGACAAGGCGATCGAGCATGCGGTGAAGATTTCTAAGGTTGATATCGCTGGTGCCGAGCTTGCTGGTGCTGAGATTGTGATCAAGGATGCTGCTGGTGTTGAGATTGAGAAGTGGACCTCTGGTACCGCGGCTCATGAGTTCACTCTGCCTGCTGGCGAGTACACCTTTGTGGAAAACGCTGCTCCTGCAGGTTTTGACAAGGTCACTGATATTACGTTCACTGTGAATGCTGATGGCACGATCACCACGACCACGATTGATGGTGTGGTTGTTGCATCCGGTAACACGATGACGGTCACCGACAAGGCGACTGTCACCACTCCAGTTGTCACCACGACTCCAGTCGAGACCACGACTCCTGTTGTGACCACGACTCCTGTTGTGACCACGACTCCTGTTGTGACCACGACTCCTGTCGAGACGACCACTCCTGTCGAGACGACCACTCCTGTTGTGACCACGACTCCGGTTGTGACCACGACTCCTGTCGAGACGACCACTCCTGTTGTGACGACCACTCCTGTTGTGACGACCACTCCTGTTGTGACGACCACTCCGGTTGTGACGACCACTCCGGTTGTTGAGGTCAAGATTGGTACGACTGCTACCGATAAGGCTGATGGTGATAAGGACGTTAACTTCACTACTGAGCAGCCCAAGACGGTAACTGACGTTATCTCTTACACTGGTCTGACCCCAGGCAAGGTGTACTTGGTTGAGGGCGACCTGGTTGTTGCCTCCGATCCTGCAACTGTTGCTGCATCTGCGTGGAAGACGTTTATTCCTACCTCTGCTGATGGCACTGTGACTGTGGACTTTACGGTTGATGCTTCTTGGGCTGGTCAGACTCTGGTAGCTTTCGAGGCTGTCTCTCTGGTCAACACTTCTAACGGCTCTGAGAAGCCTGCGGATGTTACCCCTGTTGCAGAGCACAAGGATCCAACGGATGCGGCTCAGACTGTGACCGTGTCCAAGGAAACCCCTGCTCCTACCACGACTCCTGTCGAGACGACCACTCCAGTTGTCACCACGACTCCTGTCGAGACGACCACTCCAGTTGTCACCACGACTCCTGTCGAGACGACCACTCCAGTTGTGACGACCACTCCGGTTGTTGAGGTCAAGATCGGTACGACTGCTACCGATAAGGCTGATGGTGATAAGGACGTTAACTTCACTACTGAGCAGCCCAAGACGGTAACTGACGTTATCTCTTACACTGGTCTGACCCCAGGCAAGGTGTACTTGGTTGAGGGCGACCTGGTTGTTGCCTCCGATCCTGCAACTGTTGCTGCATCTGCGTGGAAGACGTTTATTCCTACCTCTGCTGATGGCACTGTGACTGTGGACTTTACGGTTGATGCTTCTTGGGCTGGTCAGACTCTGGTAGCTTTCGAGGCTGTCTCTCTGGTCAACACTTTTAACGGCTCTGAGAAGCCTGCGGATGTTACCCCTGTTGCAGAGCACAAGGATCCAACGGATGCGGCTCAGACTGTGACCGTGTCCAAGGAAACCCCTGCTCCTACCACGACTCCTGTCGAGACGACAACTCCTGTTGTCACCACGACTCCTGTTGTGACGACCACTCCAGTCGAGACCACGACTGCCGCTACTACCACTCCTGTTGTGACCACGACTGCCGCTACTACCACTCCTGTGGTCCCTGGTGACCATCCTGTAGTGATTTCCAAGGTTGACATCGCTGGCAATGAACTTCCAGGCGCCACTATCACGATCAAGGATGCTGCGGACAATGTTGTAGAGACCTTTACATCTACTTCGGAGCCACACAACATGGATCTCTCGGCCGGTGATTACACCTTCGTCGAAGATGCAGCTCCTGCAGGCTACGAGAAGGTCACCGATATCACCTTCACGGTGAATGCTGACGGTACAATTACGGTCACCTCTGTGGATGGACAGGCTGTTGCTGCTGGTAACGAGCTTACCGTCACCGATATGCCTTCAACTACGACTCCGGTAGCGACCGCTACTCCTGAGATTACGACCCCCGTGGTCACCACCACTCCTGTTGTGACCACGACTCCTGTCGAGACGACTACTCCTGCAGTGACGACTACTCCTGTAGTCACCACGACCCCAATTGTTACCACCACCCCGGCAGTTTCTACCACGCCAGCTCCTTCTGAGCAGGTGGCGAAGATTGCTTTGAAGAAGTACATCGGTGACCAGGAGTTCAAGGGTGTTGAGGTTCCTCAGGCTGGTGGCGCTGGTTCTGCTGGCGTGATTGATGCTGAGAACACTAAGGCCGCTTACATTGCTAAGGCTGGCCAGGATCTGGTGATCACGTTCGCTGTGACGAACACTGGTGCGCTGGATATGAAGAGTGTTTCTGTTGCTGATGAGCTGATCCTGGGTGCTGAGTTTGATTCCCAGCCGGTTATGAATATCACTCCTGCTGCACAGGACATCAAGGTCGGCGAGACGAAGTTCTTCACCGCTACGGTGAATGCTCCGAAGGCTGGTTCCTTCCATGGTGACGTTGCTAAGGCAACGGGTACTCCGGTTGATGGCAATGGTAACGAGGTCCCATTCAAGGATGAGAATGGCAACTCCCATAATCCTGGGGATAAGGTCACCTCGAATGAGGACAAGGCACACTCCACCACGATGAATCCAGGTGTCACCACCTCTGCGACCGACAAGGCTGATGGCGACAAATCACTCGCTATGGGCGGGTCTGTCGTGACCGATACGGTGACTTACACCGGCCTTGTTGCTGGCAACTGGTACACCGTGACCGGTGAGTTGATGGACAAGGCTACCGGTGCTGGCACTGGTATCACCGCGTGGAAGACGTTTAAGGCAGCTGCTGCTAATGGCACTGTTGAACTTGACTTCACTGTTCCTGCTGGCTTCGCTGGTAAGACCCTGGTGGTCTTCGAGTACCTGCACAACGCAGTGATCGATGGCAGTGGCCAGCCAACCCCTGGTTCCAACGGCACTAACGAGGGCACCACTGGCACCACCTCTGGTGCTGAGAAGACCCCTGTAATCGCTGAGCACACCGATATTAACGATGGTGCTCAAACGGTGAACGTGGCGGAGAAGATCCGAACCACTGCAACTGATGCCAAGGATACGGACAAGGCGATCTCTGAAAACGGTGGCACCATCAAGGACACTGTTCAGTACGAAGGTCTTGTCGCTGGTGGTCAGTACATCTTGGCCGGCACGCTGATGGACAAGTCCACTGGCACCACAGTCATGGATGCTGTATCTGGTCTGCCTGTAACTGCAGTGAATAACTTCACCGCACAGGCTGCTGACGGCAGTGTTGTGATCGAGTTCGTCTTGAATGCTGAGACGGCGAAGAAGTACCAGGGTAAGGAACTGGTTGTCTTTGAAAAGCTCAACCAAGCTGTTGAAACCGGTCAGGGTACGTTCCCAGGTCGCGTCACCGAAACCATCGTTGACGAAAACGGCAACTCCGTCACGGTAGTAGTCGTGGCAAAACACGAAGACCTCAATGATCAGTCTCAGACTGTGGGTGTGGGTAAGCCTTCTGAGTTCCCATGGCTCGCGCTGATCCCGCTGATCCCACTGGTAGGTGGCGGTATCATCTCCGGTTCTTCCGAGTCTGGCGCACGTCAGGACCAGGTCCAGGGAATTTCTAACCCGGCTCCTGAGCAGCCACAGCGTCAAGACCAGGTGCTCGGGGTGGCTAACCAGCCTGCTCCTAAGGCCAAGGGTATCCCTAAGGGCCTGCTGGCTAACACCGGTGCAAATGTTGCTGGCCTTGCTGGTATCGCCGCGCTGATGATGCTGCTCGGTGCAGCTCTGATCCGACGCCGCAAGGAAAACTAAGCGATAGTTAGTAGCTGGAGCTAGAAAACTAAGGCCCGATCCCCTCAATAGCAGGGGGTCGGGCCTTTTCCTATGGCCGTCGAAAAGCATGCAAACGAAAACACGGGCATAATTGATGGCAGGTAAATATTCCCCGAATGGAAGGTCCCAGACTATGCCTATTGCAACTCCCGAGGTCTACAACGAGATGCTTGATCGCGCCAAGAAGGGTGGCTTCGCCTACCCAGCGATCAACTGCACCTCCTCCGAAACCATCAACGCTGCACTGAAGGGTTTTGCAGAAGCAGAGTCCGACGGCATCATCCAGTTCTCCACCGGTGGCGCTGAATTCGGTTCCGGCCTGGCTGTGAAGAACAAGGTCGCCGGCGCTGTCGCTCTTGCTGCGTTCGCTCACGAGGCTGCCAAGAACTACGGCATCAACGTCGCGCTGCACACCGACCACTGCCAGAAGGAAGTCCTCGACGAGTACGTCCGCCCACTGATCGCCATCTCTCAGGAGCGTGTCGACCGCGGCGAACTGCCACTGTTCCAGTCCCACATGTGGGACGGCTCTGCCATCCACATCGACGAGAACCTTGAGATCGCCCAGGAGCTGCTGGCAAAGGCTAAGGCCGCCAACATCATCCTCGAAGTTGAGATCGGTGTCGTTGGTGGCGAGGAAGACGGCGTGGAGGCCAAGGCTGGCTCCAACCTGTACACCTCCGCTGAAGACTTCGAGAAGACCATCGATGCCATCGGCACCGGCGAGAAGGGCCGTTACCTGCTCGCTGCTACCTTCGGCAACGTGCACGGCGTGTACAAGCCAGGCAACGTGAAGCTGCGCCCAGAGGTTCTGCTCGAGGGCCAGCAGGTCGCTCGCAAGAAGCTGGGCCTTGGCGACGACGCCTTCCCATTCGACTTCGTCTTCCACGGTGGCTCCGGCTCCGAGAAGGAAAAGATCGAAGAGGCACTGCGCTACGGCGTCATCAAGATGAACGTTGACACCGACACCCAGTACGCTTTCACTCGCCCAGTTGTGGCCCACATGTTCTCCAACTACGACGGCGTCCTGAAGATCGACGGCGAAGTTGGCAACAAGAAGGTCTACGACCCACGCTCCTACATGAAGAAGGCCGAGCAGTCCATGTCCGAGCGCGTCATCGAGGCTTGCCAGGACCTGCACTCCGTGGGTACTTCCGTAACCAAGTAGTAGTCAGTTCGGTTTAAGACGCCCTCTCCGGTTGGAGGGGGCGTTTTGCTATGGCAGGGGCGTCGAGAAGCCCAGAAAAGGCTAACTTGCTTTACGCCGCCGGAACAGGAGCATTTCGACCAAGCCGTCGGGGAAACGACGGAGCCACAGGGTGGAAATGATCAAGAAAGCTAGCGCTGAAAACGGGTAGGACCATTGGAAAGCTGATCGTTCGATGTTCTCAGTCTTTTGCTTGTCTATGAGGGAAGTTCCGTCGTTGCCGTAGAAGTGCTGTGAATGGATGTGCAGGTCGTCCCAGGAATCGGAATCGTCCACCCATGTTGAGAACGTCTCCCAATCGAGTTCCTCTTGCTTCACGGAGACCGAAGGTGATGAAAGAGCGGAGTTGAGTTCGGTGGAGAACCCAGGGAAACCAGCCATGAAGATCGCAGAAATCAGTACGTAGAATGGATAGATACTCAGGGTCAAGCGACCAGCGGAGACAATCGGCTCTAGGAATCGGAAGCGTTGGAGTATAAAACACGCTGACAGCAAATAAGTGCCCGCCGCGAAATTGCCGACTACGTTGATCAGGCCACCGGAATGTGCGGTGGAGGACAGGTAACGAATGGAAGTAGTTTGTGGGTTTACTCGATAGTAGGTGCCCATATCAGAGCTAATGCCGAACAGCTCCGGGAGGTAGTTGGGTAGGACCGTAAGAATGCCTAGCATTCCGACGAGGACGCCCGTCCAGAACAAGATATAGACATACACCCGGCGGCCCATCAGGACGCGGTAAATGAGGATGCCACAGATTCCGTAAGCCGCCCAAGCAACGATCGGGTACGGGCCACCTGCCGGGAATTCCATGATGAAAACTGTGTGGATGAGTGCGGACAGAAGTGTGGAAGCAAGCAAGGCCAGCAACAATGCCAAATTGTTCAACTGGGAAAGTGGCAACGCAATGAGTGCGACGATTCCAATGGTGACCGTGATAGGAACGATAGCCACCTGGATGCTGTTCAAGATCATGCCCGAGGCTAAGCAGAAAGCTGCGAGCATCACGATGCGATAGCGTGCGCGCGATGCTTCCTCTTCGTCGCGGGCGTGATGCAGGTAATACATCACGGTGGCACCCGTGAGAAAACCAAAACAGGCGGCGGGGCCGTCTTCGGTCATCGCATCGAGGAAGTTTGTGAATGAGTTTTGGGTAGGCGGGGTATTGAGCTCAGCATAAATCAAGCTCAAAAAGGCAATTCCCCAAGCTAGCCCCAGGGGGCGTTTCGACTCATTCACCATGAGCTATCAATTCTTTGTCTAGAGACTTATAGTGACTTCATTAAACAATATCGGAATATCTATTAGGTGGGCAATACAAACTGAACGTCCCGGAGATGGCGGTAGAAGGTCGCCCGCTCAACTGGACGCTTTCGACTCACTCCATCGATAGTGATACGCAGGTTCTGGCCGCCCACTTGCAGTGCGCGCCCTGTGGTGAGGGTGCGTGGGTCATATTCCTTGCGTAAGAATCCAGACTTGGTGTTGACCTTCTTCACTGCTGCGATTCCCGGAGCATCGCGCAGTGGTACAAGTCGTGCGCCGAAATTGGCCACTTGCTGCTCGCTGTGCAACAGCACGTGGTCATCCACGATGATCTCGCCGGTGATCTCGCCACCGTCCCACTCGGTGATCTTTGCGGAACCAGCCACTGCGATACCCGCATCGTCGCGAATGAGTGGCATTGGGGTCAGCGACCCGTTGTGGGCAATGTGGAAAGCGTCCTTTTCCAGCCCTAGGTTCTGGGCTACAGCTGATGGAGAAGTGGGAACGTAAGCTATCTGGATCCACATATCATCCTGGCGCATCAAGCGAGTGATTACCGCGGATAAGGCAGCGTCCGAACCGATGACTACCAATCGGACGTCGCGAAGCGGGCGCTGTGGCGCAGGCTGCGGGGCACCCAACGGCTTGACATCGGGCTGGCGTTGGATTTCCTCGAGAGACGGGGTGGGATCTTCGGGCAGAGCAGCCCGAGCGATCCCTTCGAGGAAGCGCAAGTCGCGCTGTGAAGGGATTTCGGGCAGGTCAAGGTCGGCTGGAAAGCTGCTGGCACCACAGCCCAGGGAGACAAGTTGCATGGTTATTTAATCTACCAACAGCTACATTTGTTTAGGTATCCACAAAATTTGCTGACGGAGCAACCGAGGGGGCGATCATGAATTTCGGTTACGTAATGCGTAGTATCGCAGCGGTGTTGGCAGGAATCCTGATCGTCGGTAATTGGGTGTATCTGTCCATCGCGCGTCCCAAGATCCAATGGGGTGGGCAATTTCAGTCTGCAGCCGAAGTACAATAATTCGGCTTGCTCGGGGCAGTGATGCTGCTCGCCGCTGTGGCCATGTTCCTGACTCCAATTCCGCTTTACCTGGACACTATTGGCTGCGTGCCGGCGGCAGTGCTCCTTGGCAGTCGCTATGGCGCATTTGTGGCCGGTATGACTGCGCTGTTGCTCTATCGGTGGCGGCCAGCGTTGTTGCCGCTTGCGATTGTGCTCAGCGCGCTGTTTACTGGCATCGTCGCGACGATAATTTCTACGCCGATCGCGTTGTACTTCGCGGGCAACATCACATCTGCGAATGAAGGGGTGAACTATACCGTGCTTGAGAATTTGCTCGGGTCGCTATTCGGACCTCCTGTCAGCGATGGCACCCCTAGTGATCTCCTAAACAAACTCGTAGTTTTCTGGATTGTTGTCGGTGTGATCAGGCTGCTCCAGCGCACTTCGGTTCTCAAATCTCTCTCGTCCCTCTCGCTGGATCCGATGCAACACTAGACTGCAAGGTGTGAAACAAACACGCACGTCCACCGCAACTGCTCTAACAGTGGGACGACTGCGCGAGGGGGCGCAGCGAGTGGCTGTGTCGTGGCCGTACATCCTACAGTTGGGCTTCGCTGCTGGACTGTCCTATTGGACGGCGCTGCATCTGTTTAAGCACGCGTTACCTTTCTTCGCTCCGATGGCCACCATTATTGTGCTTTCTACTCAGGGTGGCGATCGGGTCCGTAAGTCCGTTGAGCTGGTACTCGGCGTGGCGGTTGGGGTGGTGCTCGGCGACGTTCTCATTACATTTGTCGGCACAGGTGTTTGGCAGATCGCGGTCGGCGTGATTTTGTCGGTGACGGCGGTGATGTTCATCGATCGTGGCGTGTTGGCTGCGAACCAGGCCGCGTTTGCGTCGGTGCTCATCGCGACAATCTTTCCGCCTGGTACCTCTGGCGGCATTGACCGCGCGCTGGATGCGTTGATCGGTGGCGTAATCGGCATCGCGGTCATGGGGTTGGTGCCTAAGTCACCGCTCAAGGACGGGCGTCGAGAAATTGCGAGGATCTTGGCGATTATTTCGGAGGTGCTGGAGGAAGTAGCGGAAGCGCTCACCGATGACGACATTCACCAGGTCTCCGATGCTCTCGAGCGCGCCCGTGGTTCTCAGGCTGCCATCAACACGATGATCGCCGCCGCGAACACGGGCAAGGAAGTGATCGCCACGTCGCCGCTCATGTGGCGTCGTCGCCGCGAGCTGAGGTCGATTTTGCGGGTACTTCGGCCCGTCGATAATGCAATGCGCACCACGCGAGTGCTGGTGCGGCGCGCGGGCGTTCTTCTCGACGACCATTCCACAGTTTCCCAGCAGCAAATCATCATGCTGTTCGAGCTGGCCGACATCTCTCACGAGCTGTCCGAGGTGTACTACCACCAACCAGACGCTGCGCTGTCGCCGCACATTCCTGATTTGGTGGTGCGACTACGAAAGCTCGCAGCTCAGGCAGATCCAAAAGCGGTGTCTCCTGAAGTGTTTTCGGGACTGATGGTGATGGGGCAAACTCGGTCGCTGATTGTGGACTTGCTGCAGGTCTGTGGACTGTCGCGACACTCGGCAGTCGCTGCGCTGATCCCGACGGTAGCTAATCCGGGTATCCCGCCGGAGACGTGGGAAAGCTAGTACTTTTCAGCTGGACGTTTTAAGCTGGGAGCGTGAATCAAAAATTGCGGGGGCCGCTGTTCGTCCTAGCGGCCCTGCTTCTGCTTGTGCAATGGGCATTGCCGGTGCTGATGCCACTGAGTGATTCGTTGATGTCGTTTGTGGGCACCAATGTCAATTGGATCATTGTCGCGACGTTGGTCGGCGCAATGATCCTGTTGGGGATTGTGGTGATCCCTACCTTGGATAAGCGCTCGGCACTGTTGCTGCTGGCTGGTGTGGCGTTGGACCAGGGGATCGGCGAGGCAGTCTACCGCCTCCACCTGCCGTTATATCTCGACACTTTGGGATCGGTGTTGGTGGGGGCATTGCTCGGACCTACCGCAGGTGTGTTTTGTGCGACGGTGTCGTGTTCGTTGTGGATCTTCGTTGCCCCGGTTGGCATTCCGTTTGCAGCCGCGTCCATCGTGACCGCTTGGATTGCTGGTTTGGTGGCTCGACTTGACGGTTTCAGTAATTGGCTGACCATGGTGGTCAGCGGACTGGTCGCAGGTCTCACTGTGTCGATTGTGAGTTCGCCGCTGATGTACGTGCTGTCCAATAGTTCGAAGCCGCGTCAGAGTTTTGATATTTTTACTTCTTTAGTCGCGGTTGATACCTATTTTCAAGTGCCGTTCTCTGCCTGGGCGCTGTTGTCGGATCCGGTGGATAAGGTGATCGTCTTCGCCATTGTGTTTTTCGTGGCGCCTTGGTTGGCTAAGAAGTTTTGGGGTGTCTCGGAGGTGTCGGGTGCAGTAGTGAGGGAACCAAGTTAGGAATACAGACACCTCCTCCATGTAGAATTGGTTAACGTCTTTTGTGCCCGCTTCATGGGGTGCTACTCGAGTTGATCGGAAGTGACGTAAACATGGCTGCAATCGTGATCGTCGGCGCCCAGTGGGGCGACGAAGGCAAGGGCAAAGCCACTGACATTCTTGGCGGCCTCGTTGACTACGTGGTGAAGCCGAATGGCGGAAACAACGCTGGCCACACCGTGGTTGTGGGCGGCGAGAAGTATGAACTCAAGCTCCTACCTGCAGGTGTGCTCAGCGAAAACGCCGTTCCAGTCTTGGGTAACGGCGTGGTGATCAACCTCGAGGCGCTTTTCGACGAAATGGACGGCCTTATCGCTCGCGGCTGCGACGCCTCCCGTCTCCGCATTTCCGCAAATGCCCACGTTGTTGCGCCGTACCACCAGGTCCTTGACCGGGTGCAGGAACGCTTCCTGGGCAAGCGTGCCATTGGCACCACCGGCCGTGGCATCGGCCCAACTTACGCCGACAAGGTGGCCCGCGTGGGCATCCGCGTGCAAGACATCTTCGACGAGTCCATCCTGCGCCAGAAGATTGAATCCGCGCTGGATGTAAAGAACCAGATGCTGGTGAAGATGTACAACCGCAAGGCAATCGTTGCGGAAGAGATGGTCCAGTACTTCCTGTCCTACGCTGATCGCCTGCGTCCGATGGTTATCGAGGCCGAGTTGGAGCTGAACAAGGCACTCGACGAGGGCAAGCACGTGCTCATGGAGGGCGGCCAGGCAACGATGCTGGACGTCGACCACGGCACCTACCCATTCGTTACCTCGTCCAACCCAACCGCTGGCGGTGCCTGCGTTGGCTCCGGTGTTGGACCAACCCGCATCACGCACTCCCTGGGCATTATTAAGGCCTACACCACCCGCGTCGGTGCGGGCCCGTTCCCAACCGAGCTGTTTGATAAGTGGGGCGAGTACCTACAGACCACCGGCGGCGAGGTTGGCGTGAACACCGGCCGTAAGCGTCGTTGTGGCTGGTACGACTCCGTGATCGCCCGCTACGCTTCCCGCGTCAACGGCTTCACGGATCTGTTCTTGACCAAGCTGGATGTGCTCACGGGCATCGGTGAGATCCCAATCTGCGTGGCCTACGACGTGGACGGCAAGCGCTTCGACGAAATGCCGATGACACAGTCCGACTTCCACCACGCCCAGCCAATTTTTGAGACCATGCCAGCCTGGGATGAAGACATCACCGGCTGCACTACCTTTGAAGATCTGCCACAGAAGGCTCAGGACTACGTGCTCCGTTTGGAAGAGCTGTCTGGTTGTCAGATCTCCTACATCGGTGTTGGCCCTGGTCGTGACCAGACCATTGTTCGCCATGATGTGATGGCTTAATCGAAGCTGATGTCTAACGGAGTTGCCCCACCAACGTGGGGCAACTCCGTTTTCGAGCAACGACGCTATCGCCCCCTTCTCGACCGATAAAGATTGCTTTTCGTTTCATTTTCTTCGAGCTTCGGGCACAATGCCTTTGTCGGGATATGGGATAGGAAAAGCTGATGTGATCTTCTCGCTCGTGGCGCACGAGGGTTCGACCAGCGATCCCCTAGATAAAGCATTGGTGTGCTTAATTGTCGCTGTGGTCATCCCAGTAGTGAGTTGATTGGTGTGCCGGGAGAAGCGAATACTTGGCATAACCTTAGGTTAATCAAGGGTTCCTGCATGTAACCGTACAAACAACTTGGCAGATTCACAGGTAGCGTGGTTGAATAGCAAGCATGCTCAGCCCCGACCAAAGGACCGTCGTGCAGGAATGGAGACCCGCCGCGCTCACAGTGCTGGCAGTGCTTGCCATTCTTGCGAGCTGGCTGTGCCCGGTCCACAGTCTTCCAAACAACTGGCCAGTAGATACCAGTACGATTTGGACGAGTCTGGGGCTCACAGTCATCGCTTTGACCCTTCTGGTGCTGCGCGTGCGCTACAGCTTCAGATGGGCCGAACTATGGCCGATTCTCCCCGGAATCGCCCTCAACCTTATTATTAACGCGCTTGTGGTCTCTCTGGATTTGCCAATCTTCTTGGACACCGTGGGCACTATCGTGGTCGGGGTCTGGTTGAGCCCTCACGCCGGGGCTGTAACAGGTCTTGCCTCCGCGCTCCTCACAGCGCTGTTTAATCCGATTGCGTTGGACTTCGCCTCGATCCAAGCCTTTGTTGGCATGGCAGCTGGAATCCTCGCGCAAATGGGCAGCTTCCGGACCCCGCTGGCGGCAGCGGTATCCGGATTCCTGATTGGTATGCCGTCCTCAATTCTGGCCGCTCCGCTCAATGTGACAATGCTTGGCGATGTTTTCCTCGGCGACTCGCCCTTCACGGGTATTCTCACCGACGTGTTTCTCGTTGGGCCGGTAGACAAGGCCATCTCATTCCTGCTGGCCTGGGGCGTGCTGTCGGCGACCGTCGCTAAGCAAAAGCCCGAACTGAAGCCGGTGATGGCTGAATAAAGCTTGGGGCGTGACCTGCGGAAGTATACTGAAAGGCATGTACACACCTGACCGAATCGGTACTCCGCTCGCCCCCAACGCCACCCGCGTCATGCTGCTTGGTTCTGGCGAACTTGGCAAAGAGGTAACTATTGCGCTGCAGCGCCTCGGCGTAGAGGTTCATGCAGTGGATCGCTACGAAAACGCCCCTGCTCACCAGGTAGCGCACCGCGCGTACGTCATTGACATGACCTCCGCAGATGCCGTGCGCGAGCTGGCCTCACAGATCCAGCCACACTTCATCGTCCCAGAGATCGAAGCTATCGCCACCGATGCCCTCGCCACTCTGGAAGAAGCTGGCACCACGGTGATCCCGACAGCTCGCGCCACCCAGCTCACCATGAACCGCGAGGGCATCCGTCGCCTCGCCGCCGAAGAGCTCGGACTGCCAACCTCTGGCTATGAGTTTGCATCCACCCTGGAAGAATTCACGGCATCAGTGGAACGCATCGGCTACCCATGTGTGGTCAAGCCAGTCATGAGCTCTTCCGGCAAGGGACAGTCTGTTGTGCGCTCTGCAGAGGATGTGCAGGGGGCCTGGGATTATGCGATGTCCGGTGCCCGCGTGGACTCCGGCCGCGTGATCATCGAGTCCTTTGTGGACTTCGACTACGAAATCACCCTCCTCACCATTCGCTCCATCGACCCAGCAACCGGTAAGGATGCGACCTGGTTCTGCGAACCGATCGGGCACCGCCAGGTGGACGGTGACTATGTTGAATCGTGGCAGCCAATGGCTATGTCTGCGACGGCACTGGAAAACGCTCGCTCCGTCGCGGCTCGCATCACGGGGGCACTCGGCGGCCGAGGTGTCTTTGGCGTCGAACTGTTCGTTGCTGGCGACGATGTCTACTTCTCTGAAGTCTCCCCACGCCCGCACGACACCGGCCTAGTCACCCTCGCCTCCCAGCGCTTCTCGGAGTTCGAACTGCATGCCCGCGCCATCCTCGGCTTGCCTATCGACGTCACGTTGGTTTCCCCAGGCGCTTCGGCCGTCATCTACGGCGCATCAGAAGGTCCGGTGTCCTATGAAGGTGTAGCGTCCGCCATGGCTGTTCCGGAAGCTGACCTGCGACTGTTCGGCAAGCCAGTTGCCGGCGCGAAGCGCCGCATGGGCGTGGCAGTGGCTACCGGCGAGTCCACTGAGGTCGCGCGCGAGCGAGCTGCTGCTGCATCCGCTGCTGTGAGCGTCGTGGAGTAACTAGCTGGCTCGGAAGTGACCTTCGGCGTCCACACCCCGCGCTTGTTGGACTACCAACTGGTGGCCGTAGGATCCCACCTTGGCTTTCAAAGCGGGCAGGTGGTCAGTAAACGCTGGCCACACGGTCGTCCTGACCTGCAGCGGAACTCCAGCGTCGCTGAGCAATTCCAGTGACGACCAGCAACCGCGGGCTGCTCGTGGTGACATCCCGAATAGGGCCTCGCAATCTTCCGGGAAACCCTTCACATCGAGTCCGACCCAGTCGGGAGTGGTCGACGGCGCTGCCAACAACGCCGCGATGGCCGATGGCCGATATCCGCTGGTGTGCAGCCCCACGGGGAACCCCAATGAATGCACCCAGGCAATGAAGGCACCCAGCGAAGAGTGCATGGTGGGTTCGCCGCCTGAGATGACGATGGCGTCGATAAGCCCGCGGCGACGTTCAAGGAGAGAACTATCCCACGCAAGCCCCGGTCCCACCGCCTGCAATGTGGGGTTGTGGCAATACGGGCATCGCAGCGGGCACCCTTGGGTGAACACC
This sequence comes from Corynebacterium kalinowskii, assembly GCF_009734385.1. Lineage (NCBI taxonomy): Bacteria > Bacillati > Actinomycetota > Actinomycetes > Mycobacteriales > Corynebacteriaceae > Corynebacterium > Corynebacterium kalinowskii. The sequence goes on from NZ_CP046452.1 coordinate 322,857, forward strand.
GTGATGGTGAGCTGGCCGGGCCAGTCGGTGGCGGAAAAGGGGATGACGCCGGCGATCGGCAGGTCAGGAGGCGAAGTAGACGCGCTCATGGAACTCGCCCTTTTTGCCCGTATTGAAGCTGGAAACGGGACGGAAATAGCCCATGACGCGGGTCCACACTTCCGTGTTCTCGCCACAAGAGCAGACGGGCACCTCGCCGGCGAGATAGCCGTGCGTCGGGCAAATCGAGTAGGTCGGGGTGACGGTGAGATACGGCAACCGGAACGTCGACAAGGCGCGACGCACCAGCTTCGCGCATTCCTGGCCAGAAGATAGATACGCGCCCATGTACAGGTGCAACACCGTGCCACCGGTGTACTCGGTTTGCAAGGCATCCTGCAGCTCCAGCGCGTGGAACGGGTCCGGGGTGTGCGAGACAGGCAGCTGGGTGGAGTTGGTGTAGTAAGGCTCCTCGTCAGTTCCGGCCTGGATGATGTCGGGGAAGCGCTGCTTGTCCAGTCGAGCGAAGCGGTAGGTGGTGCCTTCCGCTGGGGTTGCCTCCAGATTGTAGAGGTGCCCGGTGGACTCCTGTGCTTCCACCAGCAGCGCGTTGATGTGTTGCAGCAACCGGATGGCCAAATCCTGGTTCTGAGTGATGTCCTCGCCGCTGAAATTGCGCAGCATTTCGTTCACGCCGTTGACACCGATGGTGGAGAAGTGGTTGTCCAAGGTCGGCAGCCAGCGCCGCGTGTAGGGGTACAGACCTTGTTCGAGCAGGTCAGCGACGGTAGTGCGCCGCCGCTCGAGCGTATCGACGCCCATCCCCACCAAACGCGTGACCTCGGCGAAGAGCTCTTCCTCGGTGTCGCACAGGTATCCCAGTCGAGCGCAGTTCAGGGTGACGACGCCGATCGAACCGGTCTGTTCCGCGGAGCCGAAGAGGCCGTTGCCCCGCTTGAGGAGTTCGCGAAGGTCGAGCTGGAGGCGGCAGCACATGGAACGGATATCGCCGGGATCGAGGTCAGAGTTGATGAAGTTCTGGAAGTAAGGGAGACCGTACTTGGCGGTCATGGTGAAGAGGGCTTGCGAGTTCTCCGAGTCCCAATCGAAGTCCTTAGTGATGTTGTAGGTCGGGATCGGGAAGGTGAAGGGCCGGCCGTCGGCATCGCCCTCGCTGAGGACTTCGATAAACGCACGGTTGATCAGGTCCATCTCGGGTTGGAGCTCACCGTATGGGGCATCGCCAACCATCGGGTACTCATCTTTGAGATCCTCCGGGCACGTCCAATCCAGCGTCACATTCGTGAACGGAGTCTGGGTGCCCCAGCGGCTCGGGACGTTCAAATTGAAGACGAACTCCTGGATGCACTGGAAGACCTGCTCATAGCTCAGATTATCTACCCGAACATACGGTGCCAAGTAGGTATCGAAAGAGGAAAACGCCTGGGCGCCCGCCCATTCGTTTTGCAGGGTGCCGAGGAAGTTCACCATTTGCCCGAGCGCGCTCGACAGATGCCGCGGTGGATTCGAAGAAATCGAGCCGGGTACTCCGCCGAAACCCTCCGCCAGCAGCTGACGCAGCGACCAGCCAGCGCAGTAGCCGCTCAACATATCCAGGTCGTGGATATGGATATCGCCCTCGCGGTGCGCGGTGGCAGCCTCAGGGCTGAAGACGTTATCGAGCCAATAATTGGCGATCATCTTGCCACTGGAATTGAGGATCATCCCGCCGAGCGAATAGTCCTGGTTGGCGTTGGCATTGACGCGCCAGTCCTCGCGGGAAAGGTATTCAGTAATGGTACGGGTTGGGTCAATGACACTCATAACCCCCACCATAGGACTAAATTACAAGAATGTAATCGTGATAATTATCCCGGGAACTTTTCCAGCCGCATCGGCACGTGCGGGATCCCATCCCAGTCGAATTCCTCGCCGACCTGCGCAAACCCGAATTGTTCATAGTAGGAAGCCAGCGGCGCTTGGGCGGTGATCTCGACGGGGCCGTCGCAAAGCTCAAGCGCCCGGGTCATGATCTCTTGCGCGAGTCCGGTGCCACGGTGGCGCTTATCGACGCACAACCTGCCGACATGCCCGTCGTACACGCGGGCGCACCCGACTACCGCGCCCTCCTCTAGAGCGAGAATGTGGGTGGCCGTGGCGTCGATCTCATCGATTTCCTCGTAGGGGCACTGTTGTTCCACCACGAACACATCCACGCGCAGCTTGAGCAGCTGGTAGACCTGACGTGGTGTCAGCTCGTCGAGCTTCCCAACCAGCATCTAGTGCAGCTTCATCATTGGGGTGAGGGTGATGTCCGCAAATGGGTACTCCGGGGCGATCTGGCGGAACCCGAACTTTTCGTACCAGCCTACGAGCGGGGTGCGGGCATCGAGGACGAGGTCCTTGTCGGGGTAGGTTTCGTCGGCCCAGTTGATGGTGTACTGCATCATCTCTTTGGACAGGCCAGTGCCTCGCTCGGCCTCGGTGACGCAGACCCGGCCCAGGCGCATGACGTCTTTGCCTTCCACTTCGTCTTCATAGACGCGGATGTTGCCGAGGATCTCTTTCTTTTCGGGGGAGTTCCAGATCAAGATATGACGGGTTGTTTCCAGCGCGTCGATCTCATCAACTTCCTCGTAAGCGGTGTTTTGTTCGTTCACGAAAATGCCGACGCGTAGCTTGTATACCTCATGAAGCTCGAGCGCGGACATGTCCTTGAGTTGCTTTACCTCGACGAAATGACTCATGCGCCCAAGTGTAATTAGCTCGGCTTTTCCATGGTTGAAGATGTGAGTTTTTGTGCCTATAAATTTGCGTGGATGTGTAGTTCTGGCGGGGTGTGGGGGTGAGACGTGGAAAATCCCCCGCCAGATTGTCAAAAACTTTGAAAAATTGACACGCTGACGGGGGAAATTTCCGGGCGGACAGTGGCACCTAAAAACTAGTCTGCCGAAAGGTCTCCGCGGGAGTGCTTGACCATCTCGTCCCATTCCACGATCTTCTTACGCTCGCGGCCTTCGACCTCGCCCAGCGCCTTTTCGGCAGCATCGAGCTGGTACCAGCCGTTCCAGGTGGTGAACGCAATGCCGCGGGAATCGAGGAACTCGGTCACAGCTTCTGGGGCTGGGGAAGATGGTGCTGTCAACGTGCCAGCAGCATAATCCGCGAGGAGCATGTCGGTGGTTTCCTTAGCATCCGACTTGGTATTGCCAATCAGGCCGACCGGCCCGCGCTTGACCCAACCGGTGGCGTAGAGACCAGGAACGATGGAACCATCGTGGTTGATAACGTGGCCGCCGTCGTTGCGGATGACGTTCTTGGCGGCATCGAAAGGCACCTCGGGCATTTCGTCGGACTTGTAGCCGACTGCGCGGTAGACGGACTGCACTGACCATTCGGTGAAGTTGCCGGTGCCTCGGACGCCACCGTTGCCGTCGAGCTCCATGCGCTCAGTCTTGAGGCCAACCACGCGGCCGTCTTCACCGAGGATCTCCACTGGGGACTCGAAGAAGTGAATGAAGAGCTTGTGTGGCGCGCCCTTTGGTTCACGCATGGCGTAGCCCTCGAGGGTCTGGCAGACAAGGTCGACGGACTTGGCTTCACGACGCGCTTCGATAGAAGCCTCATCGTAGTCAATGTCCTCTGGATCCACGATGACCTCAATATTGGGGGAGTGGTCCAGCTCCTTGAGTTCCAGCGGGGTGAACTTGGCCTGTGCTGGCCCGCGACGGCCGAAGATGTGGACTTCCGTTGCAGCATTCGACTTCAGGGTGGAGTACACGTTGTCCGGGATTTCGGTGACGTGGAGTTCGTCTGCGGTCTTGGCCAGAATGCGGGCGACGTCGAGGCCGACGTTGCCGACACCGATTACGGCGACGGACTGGGCTGACAGATCCCAGGTGCGCTTGAAGTTAGGGTTGCCGTCGTAGAAACCTACGAAATCAGCGGCTCCGAAGGAACCGTCGAGGTCGACGCCAGGAATCTCGAGGTCACGGTCCTGCGTGGCGCCGGTGGAGAAGATGATGGCGTCATAGAACTGGCGGAGCTCGTCGATGGAGACGTCCTTGCCGATCTCAATGTTGCCCAGCAGGCGCAGCTCGTCGCGGTCCAGCACACGGTGCAGGGAATTCACGATGCCCTTGATGCGCGGGTGGTCAGGAGCGACACCGTAGCGGATGAGGCCGAAAGGCGCTGGCATGCGCTCGTAGAGGTCGATGCTTACTTCCTGTCCAGACTTCATCAAAATGTCTGAGGCATAGATGCCAGCTGGGCCAGCACCGATCACGGCTACGCGAAGTGGTCGAGACATAAGTTACGCACAAGTCCTTAAGAAAGAAGGGGAATAAGGGGTAAGTACATACATTCTAGCTCTGTACAAGATAGACCAGGAAATCTTGACAAGTCTGCCAATTCTAGTGTCGAAACGCCACAGTTTCTGTAAGATCCGGTACTGAATCACACTCATAAAGGGTTCCTCGTAGCAAGATTTGCAGAAAGGATGAATCATGGCTGCATCAGTCTTGATTACCTCGGTCGGTCGCACCCTCGACGGCTATGACCTGGACGCCCTGGCAACCGCCCATGGCCTCAAGGTTCGCCCGCTTGCCGACGGCGTTGCTGATCTCGCCGAGATCCTCGCGGCGCGGCCACTGGCGGATGGTCCGGTCTTGCTTGTCGGCACGGGATCCATCGACTACGATGCCAAGGCTGCTGCAGCGCTGGGCGTCGGCATGCTCATTCTCGCTGATGAGCGCACCCCACGCGCCGATCTGTCCGTCCTGCACGCCCAGGAATTGGGCGCTACCGTGCTCGGTACCTTCAACGAGAATGAGCCGGTGCCGAACCTCGACCTGGCGGTCGAGCCGGTTATGAGCGCCGAGGTTTTCGCTGATTGGCTGCTCAGCCGTGCCCGTCAGGCCAACTCACACATCGTGCTCCCCGAGGGAGACGATGACCGCATCCTCGAGGCTGCGCACTACCTACTTGTCGATAACACCGTCCGCCTCACCATCTTGGGCGACCCAGCCACCGTGAACGCGCGCGCAGCGCAATTGGGTCTAGACCTGTCCAAGGCGGAGATCATCGATCACCTGACCTCCCCGCTCGCCGAGGAGTTCACCCAGGACTTCTTTGAGCTGCGCAAGCACAAAGGCGTCACCGAGGAGCAGGCTCGCGAAACGATGCGCGACATCTCTTACTTCGGCACGATGATGGTGCACAAGGGCATCGCCGACGGCATGGTCTCCGGCGCAGCGCACACCACCGCTCACACGATCAAGCCGTCTTTCCAGATCATCAAGACGATTCCAGACGCATCCGTCGTGTCCTCTATCTTCCTCATGGTGATGCGTGGTCGACTCTGGGCCTTTGGTGACTGCGCCGTCAACCCGAACCCAACGGCCGAGCAGCTCGGCGAGATTGCGGTCGTCTCCGCTCGCACTGCCGCCCAGTTCGGCATCGAGCCACGCGTGGCGATGCTGTCTTACTCGACCGGTACCTCCGGCACTGGGCCTGATGTGGATCGCGCGGCTGCGGCCGTCGACAAGGCTCGCGAGCTCGACCCAGCACTGCTTATCGACGGCCCGCTACAGTTCGATGCTGCGGTCGACCCGGGTGTCGCGGCCAAGAAAATGCCAGATTCCGACGTCGCTGGCAAGGCAAACGTGTTCATTTTCCCAGACCTGGAAGCAGGCAACATCGGTTACAAGACCGCGCAGCGCACCGGACACGCGCTGGCTGTTGGCCCGATCCTGCAGGGCCTGAACAAACCGGTCAATGACCTATCTCGCGGTGCCACCGTGGAAGACATCATCAACACCGTGGCGATCACTGCGATTCAAGCGGGAGGCGAATAAATGGCGCTAGCACTGGTATTGAACTCCGGGTCATCTTCCCTGAAGTTCCAAATCTTAGACCCTGAAGCCGAAGCAACCGCCGAGCCATTTGCTGCTGGCCTCGTCGAGCAGGTTGGCGAGCCCATGGGGCGCATCACCATCAAGCACGCCGGCGAAAAATGGGTGGAAGAACTGCCGATCCCAGACCACGGCGTGGGACTGAACCGGGTGTTCGTCATGCTGGACGAGCATGGCATCGGCCCGTCAAACCTGGACATCACCGCTGTTGGTCACCGTGTGGTCCACGGCGGACTGTTGTTCTCCCAGCCAGCCGTCATTACTGATGAAATCCTGGAGATGGTGCGCGACCTCATCCCGCTCGCCCCATTGCACAACCCGGCCAACATCGTTGGTATTGAGGTCGCCCGCGAACTGCTGCCTTCGATCCCGCATGTCGCGGTCTTCGACACCGGCTTCTTCCATTCCCTCCCACCGGCAGCCGCGCTGTACGCAATCAACGCCTCTGTTGCTGGTCAGCAAGGTATTCGTCGCTATGGCTTCCACGGCACTAGTCACGAATACGTCTCCCAGCAAGTTCCGGCTCTCATCGGCCGCGACCCGGAACACACCCACCAGATCGTCTGCCACCTGGGTAACGGCGCGTCTATTTCTGCAGTGCATAACGGGCACGCGATTGACACGTCTATGGGTATGACCCCGCTGGCCGGCATCGTGATGGGCACCCGCTCCGGGGATATTGACCCTGGTATTGTCTTCCACCTGCTGCGTAGCGGTATGAGCGTCGACGAAGTAGACGACCTGCTGAATAAGAAGTCCGGAGTCAAGGGCATTTCCGGTGTCAATGACTTCCGCGAACTGCGCGCCATGATCCAACAGGAAAACTCCGACGCATGGCTCGCCTACAACGTCTACATCCACAATCTGCGCAAGTACATCGGTTCCTACATGATCGCCCTCGGACGAGTCGATGCCATCACCTTCACCGCAGGTGTCGGTGAAAACGACGCTAATGTGCGCGCCGATGCCCTCGCCGACCTCGAAGAATATGGCATCATCCTCGATCCGGAGCGCAACGCGCTACCGAACACCGGCCCGCGCATCATCTCCACTCCGGAGTCCAAGGTGAAGATCTGCGTCGTGCCGACCAACGAAGAGTTGGCCATCGCTAAGTACGCGGTAGCGCTAGCGCACTAAAACCAGGTGGTCGGTCGCACTTGGTTGGCCATATCGACCAGCGAGTAGCGATGCCGGGCGAACGGTGCGGAACGGGCGAGTAGCCGCAGCGTATCTGACAGCCCGGTTCGCAGGCCTCGCTGAGTGAACGGATAGTCGAAGAGATCGTTGGGGCTGGCAGCATGGTCGAGTTCATGGGCGCGCAGCCACGTGAGGGCCGCGCCCAGAATTGCGACTCGGATTTGAAGGAGTCGGGGCTCGTTCGTGGGGATTTCTTCGAGGCGTCGGGCCGCGCGCCTAATCCGGGATTCGCTGACATCGGTGGTGATGAGCAGCAAAATGGTTGTGAGTTTTGCCATGCGGTGGTGGCGAGAGTTTTGGGGGACGCGGTCGAGAGCCGCGACCGCGAGCTCCAGGTGATTTTCAGCCATGAGCTGGCGAGACATACCAAAGGCGGAGGACACCGTGGTGGGGTTGGTCGCCCACACCAGTCGGTAGAGGCGTAACGAATGGAACCTGAGCGCCATCGGGTCGGACGTGATGTGTGACCAGGTGTTTTCGAGGCTGGCGAGGAAGGAAACATCTAAGTCAGCCATCGAGGAACCAAGCTCAGCGGTGGCCTTGGCAACCCCAGAGGCCAGCAAAGCAGTCGATTCCATTCCCTCCTGCTGCAATAAGAGCTCATCGACGGCCGCGAGTGCCAGCTTCGGGGCGGCCTCACCAGGCAGGATAGTGAGGACTTTGTTGAAGTGAATCTGGGCGGTGGGGTAGTCATCCAGCAGCAGCGAGGTGATTCCGCTGTGCCACTGATAGCGCCAATCGCCGTCCAGATGGAAGGACAGGGAAGACAACCACTTGCGAGCTTCGGCGATAAAGCCTAGGTCGAGCAAAGCCCGGACCACGCCCAGCGGAATTTCCACCGAGCCCTCGTAATCAGGATTTTTCATCGCTTGGCGCAGCGTTTCGAGAGCTTCGGATGGTTCGGCGTAGGAAGTGCCGGAAAGCATCGGGGCGCCGAGGTCGGTGCGATCAATGAGAGGGGTAGGCAGGGCCGCCACGATTTCGGGTGGGGTGATGCGGGCTTGGCGGTCGATGCCGTCGATAAGCTGGTCCGTGCGAAACACCAGGTGCTTGGTGCCGAACGTGGTTCTCTGTGGCGAGAAAAGCGAGTGCTGCGCGGGGAATTGCTTTCCGTCGCGGACGGCGAGAATCTCGCGGAGCACGCCATAGAGCTGCGTGCGTAGCTCGTGGATGTCGCGGAAGCGCTGCACCGGGTCCTCGTGCGTGGCACGGAGTAGCAAGCGGTAGAGGGAGAGGTGCTTGCGGAAGAGCGGCTCGTCAAAGGGGGAGGGTAGCCCCATCTCCAGCACGCCGTCGGTGGTTGGGAGCTTGCATACCAGCGTCGCGAGGGTGCGTCCGACGGTGTAAATATCGGAGGCCACAGACGGCCCGGACGTGGACACCTCCGGAGCCTGGTAGCCCTTCGTGCCATAGATGTAGCCGAAGGCGCCGATGCCGGAGACCGCGCCGAGGTCGATGAGTTTGACCTGGTCTTCGGTCACGATGATGTTGTCTGGTTTTAAGTCGTTGTACACCACACCGCGCGAGTGCAGGTACTCTAGCGCCGGCAGAATCTCCAGGATGTAGGCGAGCGCGATGTCGACAGGGAGCACGTCCCCGGGCTGGTCGCGGCGACGATCCAGCAGCGACGGGCCACCCACGTACTCCATCACGATGAAGCCGCCGGGCACGCGCGGATCATCAATGAAGTTATAAATCTTCACGATCTCCGGGTGCGTAATATCCGCCAGGAACTCGCGTTCGGCCTCCGCCGTGCCATGGTCGCGCGGATTGCCACCCGGAATCATGCCCTTGAGCACGACCCACCGCCCGGACACATTGCGGTCATTGGCCAGGTAAATCCATCCCATACCGCCGTGCGCGATGACACCCAGCACCTCGTACTGGCCAGCCACAATGTCGCCCGGTCGTAGCGTCGGTGGCTTTACCCGCGGGTCCGGCTCAATGACCGCGTCCTGCGGGTTCGTCAGCGCAACGAACGGCAGCTGCACCATGCCGTCAGCCACCACACGGCCGGCACGAGTGGTGCCACGACGCTGGCGAAAAGTCGACAGTGCTTCTCGACGACTCTTCTGATTTACATCCTCCGCCGCCGGCCCTGTCTTGATACCAGCTACGCGCAGCACCGCTTCAGTGTCGAGCTCGACGTCATCGTCTTCGTCATCATCGGCGAAGGGGTCGAAGGGGACAGCCGACGTATGGGTGACGGAATCCCTGATCTCTTCGAGGTCGTCGATAAGCACCCGCATTTCGCCTTCGGTGTCGTCGGCGAAGGGGTGGTATTCCACGGCTTCGGTGCGCGGGTCGTTGTCGTTCATTGCTCTCCCTCCGGGCGGTAGATGATCGGCGGTGGGCCCTTGATGAACTGGTAGACCGCGAGCCAGCGGTTGTACATTTCCCACCAGGTGCCGTCGGCGACGATGCGCTCGATCGTGGAGTTGACCTGGCGGATCAGACCCGTGGTGTCATGGCGGGTTCCCGGCGTTGCAATGGCGACGCCGTAGTTTTCTAGGCTGAGGGATCTTCCCACGATCCGCAGGTATGGGTCCTGGGCGGCCATACCGGCCAAAATCGTGTCATGTGCGACGATCGCGTCCACGTTGCCCTGTTGGAGCATCACCAGGCAATCCGACCAGGTTTTCGTGTTCATGATGTTGGCCCGCGGGTTGTGCTGGCGGGTCAGCTGCCCAGCTGTTGAATCCTGGAGTGCGCAGGCCGTGCGCCCGCTGAGGTCCTCGATGGAGTTCAGACCCGACGATTCCAGAACCAACATTCGGGTACCAGTGGACAGATAAGGAATGGAGAAAAATACCTGGTCCTGCGCTGCCCGGGTGATGGACAGTGAGCGAAGCATGATGTCTACTTGGCCGGATTCCAGTGCCTTGACTGTGTCGGCGCTGTCGACGAATCTAAAATCCACCCGGTCTGGGGAACCGAAGATGTCTTGCGCAATCTGTTTGGCCAAGTCCACTTCGAATCCACGCAGCTCGCCCGATACCGGGTCGCGGAAACTGAGCAGGTGGTGAGATTGATCCACGCCCACAATGATGCGACCGCGGGTGACGATGCCCGGGACTCGCTCCTCGGGCTTCTTATCGTCCGGACGTAAACTACCGAGCAGGTTCTCGAACTGTGGTGGGCGCGCTGTGACAGAGCCCGCGGCCTCGAACTGAGCGCCGGCAGGAATGACCGGCTGATACGTCGCGCCGGGCGCTGGTGTTGGGATATCTGGGATTCCATCGGGATCGGCGCAACCTGCTACCGAAGCGGTGGCCAGGCAGCACGCGGTGCACAAGGATAGGAGTTTTTTCATTAGAGGTACTCCTGCAGTCGCGGACGAATGCCGAGCCAGATGGCGGCCACTGAGGCGATCGAAAGGATCAAAACGAGCGTCGACACCCAGCGCGTGGCCATCAGGCCACTGTCCAGGTATGACTTCAGAGACTGGCGGGCATCGGACATCAGTTTAGCCAGGCCGGTGTCTACGGTGTTGAAGTGCTCGGCCGTGGTGCCGGACGCCGTCGCGGTGCCGTCTTTAGCCTGAAATGACAGGTTGATGGCCTCGTTGTACTCTCCCTGGTCCAAATGCCTGCGCAGCTTGCTGTGCATGCCTTCCCACTCGCCGAGGGCGGCCTCAATTTTTTCGGTCTCCGCTGCATTTTCGCCTCGTTCGAGGAGGGCCGAGGACTTGTAAAGGTCAAGTTCGGTGTGCACCTTGCGCATGACCTTGTCAAAGTCTTCGATAGATTGGTTCGACGTTTCGCGACGCACCAACGCCATGGTTTCTTCGGTGCGTGCCTGTTGGGCAAGTACCCGGGCATCGGTCAGCACCCCGAGCGGAGCGGAGGCCTCCTCGTAGCCTTTGGATCCCGAATACCAGGTAAACGCATTAGCGGAAATAACCCAGAGTAGCGCCACCAGCATGAATCCGGTTGCGGTGAGGAAACCCTTGTTCAGTCGGCGCCGGGTCTTGGTGGCCAGCCACCGCTGGGCCAGGAGCAACAAGATCACCGATGCGGCGAGGCCAGTGATCGGGATCCACTGTGGCTTTGCCAGACTGCGTTGTTCCTCGTTGAGCCGTTCGTTGGAAATATTGAGCAGCTCGCGGGCAGCCGGGAGAATGGTCAAGCGCATGAGGGAGGAGGCCTCGGACATGTAGGCCACACCCACCGAATTTCCGGCGCGGTTGTTTGTCCGGGCGGTTTCCACCAGGCCGGTGTACACCGGAAGCTGCGTCTGAATCTGTGTGATGAGCTCCAGTTCCTGCGAGGGGGCTGAGCCGAGGCCAGCCGAGGTCTTGGTAGCTGCCGCGGAAGCTCGTTGAATGGCGCGCAGGTAGCGTTCTCGAGTCGTCGGCGGTTCTACTCCTGCTTGCACAAACCCCGTTGCTGCCACCGTGTCCGCCAGCGAAAGTGAGGTGAACAGGTCCTGTGCGTCTGCGGACATCGGCTCCGTGGTGGCGCTGAGGGAACTGAGTGCTGCTTGCCTGCGATCGGTGGATTGCGACATGGAAATGCCCGCGGCCAGGATCGCGATGGTCAGCCCAACAGTAATTAACGTCATCATGCCGATGGTGGTGGAACTGAAGCTTTGGACCTTCCGCACCCACTGTGCTGGCATGACAAACGAATCGCGCACACGTCGCGAAAGCGAAGGGGAATCCTCTTGGTTTTGGTGATCCTCCAGCCACAGATCCGACCCGCTGGCTGGGTGTGCGCGGCGGCCGGGAGCGTCGGAGAGAACGACGGTCACCGGGGAGGTTCCTCGCTGCACTTCGGTCATAATTGCAGGATAGTTCTTTCTGTGGTTGCCCGAGATAGGGTTTGGCCGGTCTACCCCTAGATATCGTAATCCCGGTCACAAATGTTTCATCGCTAAGCTAGTAAGTATGTATGGCGATGGTGATGGCTGGTCTGCGGGCCCAGGTGGGACGAAGCGCTGGGGGAAATACGGCGCGGCGGGTCTGTTCCTGCTCGCGGAAGACTCAACGACAGTCCTCATGCAACACCGCGCCTACTGGACTGCCAGTGGCGGCAAGTGGGGAATTCCTGGTGGCGCCCGCGATTCCCATGAGACCGCTGTGGATGCCGCGCTGCGTGAAGCCGTGGAGGAGACCGGGATAAGTACTGTTCCAGTCCAGGTCCTCGGTACTGCTGTCACTGCTGGCCCTTTTCCAGCTGACCCAGCACGAGCTGAGCTGTCGGGGAATTGGACGTACACGACGGTCGTCGCAAAGGCGCCCGCGCAGCTCGACGTAGTCCCTGACGAGGAATCCCTAGAACTGCGGTGGGTCCCACTCGGTGAGCTACACACCCTGGATCTGCTGCCTGCTCTGGTGGAAGCATTGCCGGTCATTCACGAGATTCTGGGTATCTCCAATTGATCACAATTTTCGTTCGCAAGTAGCGGTAATACCTCGGTATGACACACTGGTACGCATGATTGAAGTAGCTGGACTGACTAAACACTTCGGCAGAGTGCATGCCGTAGAAGATTTGTCATTCACCGTAAAACCGGGCGTGGTCACCGGTTTCCTTGGTCCGAATGGCGCCGGAAAATCCACCACCATGCGCATGATCCTCGGGCTCGACCGACCCACCGCGGGCACGGCTGTGATTAACGGGGTGCGCTATGCCGACATGAAGAACCCGCTGCGTGAAGTAGGCGCACTTCTCGACGCCAAAGCCACGCACCCTAATCGATCCGCCCGGGCTCACTTGCAGTGGATCGCTGAGTCCAATGGCATTCCGAAAACTCGCGTCGACGAAGTACTCGGGCTGGTTGGCCTGAGCGAAGTTGCCGGCAAGCGTGCCGGTGGCTTCTCGCTAGGCATGGGCCAGCGTCTCGGTCTTGCCACCGCACTGCTTGGTGACCCCGGCGTGCTGCTGCTCGACGAGCCAGTGAACGGGCTGGATCCGGAGGGTATTCGCTGGGTGCGCAGTTTCTTGAAGTCCCTGGCCGCCGAAGGCCGCAGTGTGCTGGTGAGTTCCCACATGTTGTCCGAGATGGCGCTGACCGCCGATGACCTGGTTGTGATTGGTCGTGGCCGACTCATCGCCGAGACCACGACCTATGACTTCGTAAAGAACTCATCCCAGGCCAGCGTCCTCGTGCGAACCGAAAATCTGCCCGAGTTTGAGCAAGTGCTGCGCGAGGAACAAATCGATTTCCGTCAGGAGACCGATCCAGAGGGGCGCACCGTGCTGGTCATTGACAACCAGACCACCGACTACATCGGCTCTCTCGCCTTCTCCACCGGCATCCTGCTGCACCAGCTCTCCGAGCGCAAGGCATCGCTTGAAGACGCCTTTATCGCCATGACCGGCGACACCGTCCAGTACCGTACCGACGTCCCGGGGGCTTAACTCACCATGTTTCTCAATGTTCTGAAATCGGAGTTCACCAAGCTGCGCACCACCCGCGCGTTCTGGGGCAATCTGATCTTCTTCCTCCTCATGACCCTGGGTTTTAATGCCTTCATGTTTTTCATGATGGCCAAGTTCTCCGAAGAAACTCAAGGGATCCCTGTGCCGCCACAGTCCGTCGCGCCGGGCATCAACATGCCGGGTGCGATGATCATCGCCATCATGTCCGTGATTGTGGTGACCAGCGAGTACACCCACAAGTTCATCACCATGACCTTCCAGGCGACCCCGAACAGAGTGGTGCTGGCACTAGCCAAACTGGTACTCATGATGTTGGTTGGTGGGCTCCTGGCCTTCCTGGTACAGCTGATCGGCTTCCCGATGGCGCAGCTGATCTTGGGCAAGGAAATGGGCGCGGACCTGGGGTTGGGCAATAGTGAGGTGCAGGGCTACCTGTGGAAATCCGCTGTGTATGCCATGATGTTCGTCCTTTTCGCCCAGGGGCTGGCCTGGATTCTGCGGAGCGCCGTGGCAGCGATCGTTATCATCCTCGGCTGGTACATGGCCCTCGAGGTGATGGTGCTGCCGATGATTTACAAGGTCGGCGAAAAGATCGTGCCTTACGCACCATTCAAGAACCTCAGCGCGTTCTACTACGGCGAGCCGATCGAAGAGGTGCCATGGAATGAATGGGGCTCTCTGGCCTACTTCGGAGCTTGGGCGCTCGTGTTCTACATCATTGGGTTGGTACTGCTGGTGCGTCGCGACGCTTAACTACCAGGTGGCCAACGCAATGATGCCCAGTGGAATGATCGTGTAGCTGGCCGTCATCACGGCAAACGCGGTCAGCGGCCAACGGGTTCCTATGCCGGCAGCCTGCTCGGAAAGCCAGAAAATGAGCCTTCCTACTGGGCGCACGCTGAGTACTACGAGAACTCCGCCTAGGTTGAAAAGCACGTGGATGAGGGCGGCTTGCAAAGCCAGTGTGCCGTAGTCGCCGGGTACAGCTAGCGCGGTGAGCACCGCGGTAAGCGTGGTGCCCAGGTTGGCTCCCAACACGATCCCCAGCACTTTACGCAGCGAGAGGTTTCCTGTTCCTGCGAAGGGAAGTGTGGAGCAGATGGTTGCGGAAGAGGACTGAGACATCATGGTGAGCCCGAGTCCGGCGAGGAGAGATTTCCCTGACATGACGGCGTCGCGACGCTCTACTGAGTGCTCCAGCACGAGGTGTGAACTGGCTGCGGTGATATCGGTCATCAAAGTGCTGATCCACCTGATGGTCGCGATGATCGCAATGGCCCCCAAAACAATTGTCAAGGCCGCTGCGGTGTAGGCCGATGACACATGTCCGAGCCAGCCGTCGACGCCAATCATGCGTACCACCGGATGGACGAATTGCTCAGTGAAGTCGGTGAGGGTGACGCGAGAATTAGACTCACCAGTTAGGCGCGTGGCTAGCCAACTGGACATCCTGGTCAGCGGACGAAATGTGACTTCTAGAGGGAAGAGGATCAACAGCGAGAGCACGTTGAACCACCAGTGGGTCATAGCCGCGGCGAGTGCTCGGTGCAGGTTGCAGGTATTTCGGTAGAAGCCCGCGGCGACAAGAAGAGCGGTAAAACAGGTTCCCACGTTCGCACCCATGATCACCATGGTGGCGATTTCAATTGGCACGATTCCAGCACCGACGGTTGCGACGGTGATGGTAGTAACGGCCGTGGAAGATTGTACGGCGAAGGTGAGGAAGATGCCCAGGAGAACCGCAAGAATGGGGTTGGTGGCGTAGCTGATAAAGCTCGACACCAAGGGGTGGCCCAGCGAATGAACGCCGGTGGTGATGAGGTTGATTCCGACGATGAGAATGTAGATACACAGGGCGATGCCGCCCCAACGTACCGCGCGCCCGAATTCCGAAATGAGAATAGTGTCTTCATCCGGCATGGGGTGTCGCGGATTGACGTAGTGAATCGTTCCGGGAAAATGTAGTTTGGCCAGGTCAGAACCTACGGAAATGGCCATCACTCACCCTCCCAGTACTCAGCTGTCATTTCTTGTTTACCTCCACGTTACCCTGACTGTCTGGGGCTATTGCAACGCAGAGGTCAGTCGCATCACGTTGTCCACGTAACGCTTGAGCAATGATCGTTTGGACCATTCCTCGATAGTGAGCTCGGTCGAGGCTGCCTGGTACTTGTCGGTCAATTCAGACAACTCATCGATCAAGTTGCCGTGGGCCACGAGCAGGGAAATCTCGTAATTCAGGCCAAAACTGCGCATATCCAGATTGGATGAGCCGAGCACGCCCACAGCATTTGGGGTGTCTGGATCGGCAATCACGTACTTAGCGTGGAGAATGGCCGGCGCAGGATATCGGTAGATGTGGACACCCGCTTCTAACAATGCGGCGTAGTAACTGGACTGAGCATGGCTGACGATGAACTGATCGCCCCGTTCATTGACGTACAGCTCCACGCGAACGCCTCGATAGCACGCGGTGGTGACTGCATCCAGCAAGGTGTCATCCGGGATGAAGTAAGGGCTGCACAGTACGAGCCGCTGTTTGGCATGGTGAACGATCGAGTTAAATAGCCGCAGGTTTGGCTCCGTGGTGTAGCCGGGTCCAGAAGGAACCAGCTGCAGCACGTTGATCTCCGTCTTCCCCGCTGGGGGGAAAGGACCCGAGCCTGTCTCCGGCAGCGCTAGCGCCTCGCCACTTTCCGAATACCAGTCCACCGCAAACACCATCTCCATCGAGGACACCACCGGGCCGGTGAGCTCGACCATGAGGTCCATCCAGTGCAGGCCGAGCCTGCGGTTGCGGCGCATCAGATACGAAGAGTCGATCATGTTTTGGGAACCGATGAAGCCGCGATGGCCGTCGATAAGCAGCATCTTGCGGTGATTGCGCAGGTCCGGGCGGCGGAAGCGCCACTTCCACGGTTGCAGTGGCAGGGTCAGGTGCCAGTCGATGCCGATGGAGTTCAGGCGACGGCCGAGTTTCCAGTAGCCGGGGTATTTCCACGAACCGACATGGTCGAAAAGCAGGCGGACTTTGACGCCACGTTGGACGGCGCGTTCGAGTGCGCGGAAGAAAGGCTCGGTGGTTTCGTCCCAGGCGATGATGTAGATCTGTGCGTGAACGGTCTCTTTCGCCTCGTCCACGGCGCGGGTCATAGCTTCAATGGCTTCCGCATAATCCGAGTACACGCCGCAGTTGGCGCCGGTCACAGCAGGGAGACGTGTGAGCCGGCGGTTGAGACGGATGATGGATTCCAATTCCGGGCTCAGCGGTACGTGTGGTGGTACGTCGGGGATTCTTACCTGCACGTCGCGAATCATGGCGTCGGCTTCTTGCTGGATGCGGTGACGACGCCGATTGATGTACGGGCTGCCCATGAGCAAGAACAGGGGCAAACCGACGATTGGGATCAGCAGAATGGCCAGCAGCCACGCGCTGGATGCGGCCGGCTTGCGTCCTTCCGGCACGATGCCAATGGCGAGGATCTTGATGGCGTAGTCGAGCACGAGGCCGATGGTCTGCCATGTGGGGTCATTGAAGTAGTCAAGCATTTAGCGAACGTCGTCTATCCTGGCTGTCTCATAATCCACGATGACGGGGGCGTGGTCGGATGCTCCCTTGGTTGAGCGCTCCTCGGTATCAACAAAGGCATGCACCGCCCGCACGCTTTTCGACGCCAATTGGAAGTCAATCCGCATGCCCTGCCCGCGCTGGAACCGCATCTGCTGGTAGTCCCAGTAGGTGAATTGGCCTTCGGTGAAGGATCGGGTGACTTCTTGGAGTCCGGCGTCGAGGAGCGCCTCGAAGGCGACTCGTTCTGGTTCGGTGACGTGGGTCTTTCCTTCGAAGAAAGCCATGTCCCATACGTCTTCGTCGCGGGGAGCGATGTTGAAGTCGCCGGTGAGGACGAGTTGCCGCTCCGGGGTGCGGCGTAGGTCGTCTTCTACTGCCTTGGCTAGGGCATCGAGCCAGCGAAGTTTGTAGTCATAGTGTGGGTCGGCGATCTCGCGGCCGTTGGGTACATAGAGGCTCCACACGCGTACGCCACCACATGTGGCACCAATGGCGCGGGCCTCGATGTCTTGTGGCTGGAGTGGGTCTTTGTGGAATCCGGGTTGGTCCGGGAATTGTGTTGTGATGTCTTCCAAGCCGATGCGGGAGGCGATGGCTACGCCGTTCCACTGACTGAGTCCTAGGTGCGCGACTTCGTAGCCAGCAGCTTCGACGGCGGCGTAGGGAAAGTTCTTGTCGGTGGTCTTGGTTTCTTGCAGGGTGAGGACATCGATGTCGTGTCGTGTGAGGAGGTCGGTGACTCGGTTAATGCGAGTCCGCACTGAGTTGACGTTCCACGTGGCGATGCGCATACCAAATAACCTACCTGGCTACGTGCCGACCGTTGGAGTTTCGTGCCCGAGCGCTGTTGTTGCGTGTGTAGTTGCCGTATTTGTCGACATGCATAGGTATGCCCGAAAGCGACATCCTGATGTGTGCTTCGAGGTAGCTGTCATCGTTCCAACAGTGGTGTTTTCGACACAATGGGGCAAGGTTATCGATAGCGGTGGGGCCGCCTCGTGCCCAGGGGAGTACATGGTGCGCTTCGCAACGACTGAGTGGCTCGTCGCAACCGGGGTAAGCGCAGCATCCGTCGCGGGAGAACATGGCAAGTCGCTGATTGAAGGTGGCAGATCTTGAACAAGTGACTAGGGATTTTACTGCTCCATCTTGGTCGTGGACCACGATGTAATCGATGATTCGGTGTCCATCGAGCAGAGAGAGGTCATACAGGGTGAGGTCGATGCCGACGTTGCTGCCGAAGGAGGCGCGCCAGTTGAATTCGTCGGTCTCTTTCACGCCTATGACGAGGGAGCAGTGGCCGGTGGTGTCTTGGCGGGTGCCGGAGGCCCAGCGGAGCACTTGGAAGAAGTTGTCGGCGTGGCGCTGGGCAATGGTGCGGTTGTCATCCTTCGCTTCGTCTTCTTCGGCCTTTTCGCAGCGCCAGGCATCGTCCATGGGGGCTTTTAGAAGAGCGGCGTGGGCAGCCGGGGCATAGCCGGAGAAGGAGCAACCGCCGTGTTCGTCTTGGTCACGGAGTTGGAAGCGCCGCTGAGCGAAGGCGTGATGAGGATCCCGTGCCAGGCGCTTATTTTCTTCACGTACGAGTTGTTTAGCGTAAGTGTGGGTGGCCTTTGGGGTGGAAGCGAGTGCGGTAGCTGCTGCCTCCTGGTAAATGTTCTCACGTTCGGTGGATGCAGGTGAGGGCTTTTCCAGTGCGGACAAAATGAGGTCTTGGTGTTCTGCCGGGACTTCCTTGTTCCATGTATTTGTGGAGCGACGGTGAATACGGAGGGCCTGGCTTGCAGAAGCGCCGGCGCGCTCGAGTTCGTATTTTTCCTTACCAGTAGCCATATCGGTTTCGAGCCGTGCGATCAGCTCTTTGATTTCCAAAAGCTCGGGGAAAGCATCGAAATCCTCGCCGAAGTCGACGGCGAACTGTAACAGTTCCCGGACTTGGCTGAGTGTCGATGTGAGTGAAAATCCCCCGATGTTCATGCCTCCATTATAGCAAACGAAAAATAGAACACAAGGGCTAATTTAAAAGTGTTCTGCCTGGAAAAAGGAGGGCTAGCAGAACAAAAAAACTAGAATTAAAAAGAAGACAAGGAACCAATCTCACCTCTCAGCCGTTATCCCTAGTGAGACCCATAATGATGGAGTAAAGGAGCGCGTGTTGAACGCCAAGCCGGTGCGTGATCGCCTCGCCCGCGAGGTGCGCGATGCTATGTCGATTCCAGTGTCCTACGGAGAGCTGGAGAAATACAACGCCTTCCTGCCTGGGCGAAATATCGGTCCGCGCTCCGTGGACAACGCTCCCGTGGCTGGCCGGGTCAGCGCCCTCGCGATCGATGCCGCTATCTTCACCAGTATGTTCGTCACCGTAGTGATCGGCTTAGCTATCGCATTTTCACAGCCGTGGACCTTGGCTGCCGCTTTTGCCTGGCCGGTGCTGTTTTACCTCTGGCAGGTTACCTTTGATGCGGCCGGAGGTTCCATCGGTAAGCGCGTCATGGGGCTGCGCGTGGTCGGCCCAGCCGACACCCCGGTCGACGTGGGGCAAACCGCACGTCGCAACCTGTGGCTCCTCCTGCCGATGATTCCCATCGCGGGTCCCGTAGCCGCGATCGGCGTGGGGCTGTGGTACGCCGGTGCCGCCAAGGCTGATGCCTTCGGAGTAGCGCCACACGATCGCTTCGCTCGCACCCGTGTGGTTAGGAAGCAGTTACCGTAGCGTAGCGATGCCGGTGGTGCTCGAGGAACCCAAGCTTCTCGTACAACCCAATCCCCGCCTCATTCGAGGCCAGCACTTGGAGATAGGCATTGTCTGCTCCATGGTTGAATCCCCAGTTGAGCATGCATTGGCCGAGTGCTGTGCCTAGCCCTTGGCGTCGATAGGCAGGTGCTACCTCCACGGCGGAATAGCCGAGGAAGCGACGCCCGTCGGGTGAATCTGTCAACGTTCCGCGAGTGATGGCGACAGTGGCACCATCGGCGGTGAGGATCCGGCCGAAGCACATCAGGCCGTCGATCTGGGTGCGCAGCAGCTCCAGGGCGGTAGGCGGGAGCGGTTGGCCACGGAAGTGGTACAGCGCAAGCCAGGCATCGTCGGGCTGATCGAGGACCTCGAAGCGGAGGTCATCGCGGAGCGGGACTGCGGAAGAAAGTGATCGGGACATGACGACGATGTCCGGGCCCAATTCCCACCCTGCGGCCTGGGCCAGGCGCTGGGTAGCTGGGGCAATCCGGTCAGGAATGAGCACGCGCGGTGGCAATCCGTGACGCTGGTAGAACTCGAGAATCGCAGGTAGAGGTACCGGAGACATGCCTGCAGACGGGCCCAGCGGCACCGCAGAATTAGAGCGCTCAGTGATGCCGTCGCCAGCGCGCAGCAGCCAGCCGTCCACCCATGTGTGCTCAATGCCGGGGAAAGCGGCCGCGGTGGCGTACTCGATCGCGCGGATGTCGGAATTGCGCACCCGACGAGGTGGCAGCACCTTGATTACCTGCACGAGATCCCGGGGGATCTCGACACCAGCTGCGGTCGAGACTAATCCGCCGACAGATTGTGGGCGCACCACCAGCGGGGACAGCGAAACGACGTGACCAATCACATCGGAGAGGTGACCTGGGGTGTTCGGAAGTCGGCGACGGACGATAACCCGGTCGCCAACTTTAGGAGTCGTAGCCAAACGGGTCCTCATCTACGCCCGGAGTCCACGTCTGACCTGCAGACGTCCAACCATTGGCTTTGATTGTTTTCTTGGCCATGCGCTTCCAGCGGCCAATCAGCACGTCGGTGTACACAAAGCCGTCGAGGTGGCCTACTTCGTGCTGTAGGCAACGCGCGAAGAAGCCGTAGCCTTCGACAGTGATCGGTGATCCGTTTTCATCGGTACCAGTGACGCGCGCCCAGTCCGCGCGACCAGTGGGGAAGGACTCGCCAGGCACGGAAAGGCAGCCCTCGTCCTCGGTGCCGTCGTCTATCGGCATGGACTCGGGGATCTCGGAAGTTTCCAGTACCGGGTTGATCACGCAGCCTCGTCGGTATTCGCCGCCTTGCGCTGCGATCTCCTCCTCCGTTTTTAAGGAACCGGATGGCCCCTCTACGTCCGGGCAGTTGTAGACGAACAGGCGCTTGCCCACGCCAATCTGGTTCGCGGCCAGGCCGACGCCGTGCGCGCGGTCCATGGTCTCGTACATGTCTGCGATAAGTTCAGCGAGCTCGGCAGGGGTTTCAGTCACCGGCTCGGTGGGGTTGTGAAGGACTGGGTCGCCGTGAATGACGATGGGACGAACGGTCATAACTTACGAGCATATACCCTTGTTCTCATGCCTTTGAGCGAAGCCGACCGCACCCTCCTGGAGTTTGAATCACGTGCCCCGCGCAATGTGGGCGCCAAAGAGGAAGCTATTCGCGCGGAGCTGGGGATCACGCCCGTACGCTACTTCCACCGTCTCAACGCGCTTATCGACGACCCAGCCGCCGTCGCCGAGTTCCCCGTGTTGGTCCACCGGCTGGAACGCATTCGACACCAGCGTGCCAATCTCCGCTATTAATGTGACTGGAGGGTAAGCTGTGACTCGTGTCTACTAAAGTAACCCCTCCACAGCCGTCCGGACTCCCACTTCGTGGCATCGCCATGATCATCATCGCCGTCGCCGTGCTTCTCCTCGCGTGGGGCGTATATTCCATGACCAATTCCGGCACCAACACCGCCCAGGAAGAGGTCACTGTTGCCGAGACTTCGGCTAACAAGCCAGCCGCTAATGCGTCGGCAGCGCCGGCCGCACCAGCTACGCCTGCTACGAGCGCCGCAAATTCTCCGGCAGCTACCGCTTCCGCAGCTCCGTCCCAGCCAGCAGCACCTGCCGCCACCTCCGGTGCGACCCCTAAGGTCTTCGCTCTCAACAACTCCACCGTCCAAGGCCTGGCCAACCGAGTGGCAGAGGATCTGAAGTCAAAGGGATTCGCAGACGTGGAGAGCGGTAACTTCCCTGATGAGGTATTGCCGAAGTCCGTCGCCTTCTTCACCCCCGGCAATGCTGATGAGGAAGCCGCGGCTCGCAAGATCGCTGATCAGCTGAAAATTACTGCCCAGCCACGTATTGATGCGCTGAAAGATAAGCCTGCTGGTGTCATTCTCGTGATCGCTGAGGATCTGAACCGCTAGAATCGGGGCATGACAGACGCGTTCGCACAAACCCAAAACCACACTCTTGGCGTGGAATGGGAAATCGCGCTCATTGACCCAGAAACCCGCGACCT
Organism: Corynebacterium kalinowskii; assembly: GCF_009734385.1. Classification (NCBI taxonomy): domain Bacteria; kingdom Bacillati; phylum Actinomycetota; class Actinomycetes; order Mycobacteriales; family Corynebacteriaceae; genus Corynebacterium; species Corynebacterium kalinowskii. The sequence goes on from NZ_CP046452.1 coordinate 345,150, forward strand.
GGTGCCGCTGGCAGAACAGGTCATCGCAGACCTCGCTGAGCAAGAGCTCCCAGTTCGCGTGGAAAAGGAATTCCTCGCCAACACGGTCGAGCTGGTCACGGGCGTCTGCGCCACCGTGGGGGAGGCCATCGGTCAGCTGAGCGCCGGGCTTGAGGCCGTCGAAAAGGCTGCGGCAGTTCGTGGCGCCCGCGCGTGGGCGAGCGGCTCCCACCCCTTCGCGTCCTCCTCTGACCAGATCATTTCGGATAAGTCTCACTACAACGAGATTCTGGAACGCACCAAGTACTGGGGGCAGCAGATGCTGATCTGGGGTGTGCACATCCATGTCGGCATCGATACCGCTGACCGGGTGTGGCCCGTCATCAACGCAATGATGACCAAGTACCCTCATTTGCTCGCCCTGTCTGCGAGCTCCCCGGGCTGGGATGGCAAGGATACCGGCTATGCCTCCAACCGAACCATGCTCTACCAGCAACTTCCCACAGCTGGGATTCCTTACGACTTTAAGAACTGGGAAGAGTATTCGTCTTTCATCGCTGACCAGAAGAAGTCCGGCGTAATCGACCACGATGGCTCCATGCACTTGGACATTCGTCCAGCCGAAAAATGGGGCACCATTGAGGTCCGATTCTCAGACGCGCCTACTAACCTGCGCGAACTCGCCGCAATCGTTGCGCTCACGCACTGCCTGATCGTCTATTACGACAGCCTTTTTGAAGCTGGTGAATCCCTGCCGAGCCTGCAACAGTGGCACAACACGGAAAACAAGTGGCGTGCTGCCCGTTATGGCATGGATGCGATCATCATTACCAGTCGCGATACTGACGAGGTGCCGGTCACCGAAGATCTTGAGCTGCTTCTGGATGTACTCCGCCCCTTTGCCGAGCAGCTTGGCTGCGCTGCCGAGTTGGAACTCGTCCGCGAGATTATGGACGGCAAGGCTGCCTACCAGCGCCAGCGGGAACGCTTTGAAGAAACTGATGACTGGAAAGCTGTCGTTGACCTGGCGTGCGATGAGTTGGAGACGCTTCGCCCTTAGTTGGCCGAGCCCTGCGTATCATCTCGAATCAAAAAGTCGGGGTCGAAGAGACCCTCGCGCCGGGCGATGCGTCCGATGCGCTGTGCGACCACCGGTGCGGTAAGCAGCGCAAAGAGGATCACCAGGATCAGCACTCCCATGTCGCCTTTATTGCCGGGAGTCAGTGGGCCTGAGCCGAGGAGACGCAGGAGCGCCCCGATTACGGTGAGAATCAGACCCAAGGTTTGGGGTTTGGTGACCGAGTGCAGGCGCGAGAGCGTATCCCGGAACCTGGCCATTCCCACCGCCGTAGCCAACACCAGGCCTGTGCCGAGAAAGATGCAGACCAGCGAAGCGATGTCCAAAAACAGGCTCATTTGGTGTCCTTCTTTCGGTAGCGGGTCACGGCGACGGAAGAAATGAAGCCGAGGAGCGCGACCACCATCATCGCGTTGGAGACGGTGGTATCCAGTGTCCAGCAGATATACAGTGCAAGGACGCATTGGATCATGGCAACCGTGGCATCAAGGCTGAGGAGTCGGTCGACGGAGTTAGGACCGGCGAGCAGACGGTAGCCGTTGATCAGGAAGGCGAGAGCGAATCCAACAGCCGCAGCTGTTAAAAATGCGTTGTAGAGTGCCGGATCCATCTAGTTTCCTTTCTCAAAGACACGAATGAGGCGCTTTTCGAGTTCTGCAATACCGTCGATGCTGCGTTGAAGTTCACCGGTGGATCGGGCATTCAGAATGTGCATCGTGAGCATGCGACCGGAAATGTCGAGCTCCATCACGGAGCCACCCGGCGTGAGATTCAGCAAGGACACCGCCAGGGAGAAGACGAAGTCTTCCTGGACACGCATCGGAACCTTGATGATTGCCGACGGCGGTTGCGACGAAGGGCGCAGCGCCAGAATGCTCACGCGAATGGAGGAATCGACCAGATCTTTAACAAAGAACCAACCAAGCCCAACTAACGCTCCCCACCGCACACCAAGGGCGGCAATAGGCAATGCTGGCAGGGGAAACAGCAGCACGATGGCTACTCCGACTAATAAGCCACCGATGACATTGGCCCAGGAAAACTCGCCGTACATCAGGCACCACATCAAGGTGATCCAGGCGACCGTGAACGGACGGAAGCGCCTACGAAATCCGCTGATCATGGCACCACCTTTGGCGTGCGCCCCGGCTGCGCACCGGCATCGCCAAGCACTGCAGATCGGTACACCGACACGTCCAGGGAGGCATCGGCCGCACGGGTTGCCACCCCAGTGAGTGGGCCGGCCAGGACAGTGACCAGCAGCGAAGCAATTACCAAAGCGGAGGTCGGGGCCACCATGCCCACCGGCATCCGGCCGACGTCTGCTCGTTCTTCCAGAGAGACCATGTCCTGCATATCTGACAGCGGGGTGGGGCGGGCAGTGGCCAAGTGTCCGTCTGGGGCGTCCGCGCGGTCACGCCAAAACGCCTTCGACCACACCAAAACCATCGTGTAGAGGGTGAGCAGCGAAGTGATCACCGCGCCGCCGACCAGCAGCCAGGCCATGAAACCTCCGCGCTCTGCGGCGGCTTCAATCAGGATGACCTTGCCGAGGAAGCCGGAGAACGGTGGGATACCGCCCAGGTTGAGGGCCGGAATCAGGTACAGGACGGCGAGCAACGGTGCCGTGTAGGCCAGCGATCCCAGGGAACGCAGCGAGGAAGATCCTGCTTGACGTTCGATGAGGCCGACCACGAGAAACAGTGCGGTCTGCACGAGAATGTGGTGCACGGCGTAGAAGATCGCTCCCGCTAGTCCGTGCTCCGAGGCGAAGGTGATGCCCATGATCATGTAGCCGATGTGGCTCACCAGGGTGAAGGACAAGAGACGCTTGATGTCGTTCTGCGCCATCGCGCCAAGAATGCCGAACACCATGGTGAAGAGCCCGGCCCACATCAGGACGTAGTCGAGTCTGCCATCGACGAAAAGCACGGTGCGGGCCCGGATGATCGCATACACGCCGACCTTGGTGAGCAGTCCGGCAAACACCGCTGTGACCAGCGCCGGGGCGGTCGGGTAGGAGTCTGGCAGCCAGGAATACAGGGGGAACACCGCAGCCTTGATACAAAAGGCGATGAGCAGCACGGCGAAAATCGCGGTCCTAGTACCCGAAGGCACGGTTTCCATGCGCACCGAAATATGAGCCATGTTCATCGTGCCCACGGAGGCGTAGATCAAGCCCAAGGCCAGCAGGAAGATCAGCGAGCTGAGCATGGACACCATCACGTAGGACACACCCGCGCGCACGCGCGAAGGGGACGCGCCCAGCGTGAGCAGGACGTAGGAGGACACCAACAGCACTTCGAAGCCGACGTACAAGTTGAAGAGGTCGCCAGCCAAGAATGCCAGGTTCACCCCCATCGTGAGCAGCAGGTACGCGGGAATGAAGACTGCGACGGGTTCGTCTTCGGTGCCGTCGCGAAGCCCCTGCCCAATCGCGTACCACATCACACAAAACAGTACGAGGGAGGAAACGGCGAGCATGATCGCGGCCAGACGGTCGGCCACCAGCGTGATACCCACCGGCGAGTCCCAGCCACCGACGCGCAGCGTGTGGATTCCGGTTTGGTCTACGAGCACGACCAAGGTTACGCCCAGCACGATCAGGGAAAATAGTGCGCCGAGCGCGACGAAGCGCTGCGCGTTGTGGGACCGCTTCACCACGAGGACGAGCGCGGTGGCGACCGCCGGAATGATCACCGGCAGTGGCAGCAGGGAACTAAGCATCGCGGTCCTCCTGCACTGGCTTCTCAAAGGAGTTCGGGCCGAAGGCATCGCCGATCAAGGTCGGGCGGCCGGTGTCGGGGTCGTCGGAACGGTCGTGGTCCGGGGCGGCCGAGGCAGTAGCAGGGCGCTTTGCGACGACCGTATCTTCCGTATCGTCCTGCAAAATATCTGCGGTTCGGTACTGGTACTGGCGATACGCGAGGGCCAGGATGAACGCAGTCATGGCCATCGAGATGACAATGGCGGTAAGGATCATCGCCTGGGCTAGCGGGTCGGCGTCCACAGCAGTGAGCGAGGTATCGCGACCTTTGATGGGTGGGGCGCCCGCGCCGCCACCAGCGGTGAGCATGAGCAGGTTGGCTCCGTTGCCCATGAGGAGCAAGCCGAGGAGCATCTTGGTAATCGCGCGTTCAAGCAGTAGGAACACTCCGCAGGCGATGAGGACAGCCGCGGCGAGCAGAAGGGAGAAATTGGCAACCATGGCGACTTATACTTCCTTCCGTTCGAATCGTTGGGCGAGAACTCGGGCGCGTTCTCGGGCGCGTTCCTTGCGGGCTTCCTCGTCCCGGTCGAGCTGCGCGCCGAGGCTTTGCAGTACGTGGAGGATAAGTCCGATGACGATCAGGTATACCCCAGCATCGAATACCAGGGGGCTGACGATCGCCATGTGCTCGATGAGCGGTGGATGGAATTCCCAGAACTGGCTGGTCAGAGGAGCCAGTCCGAAAAGCATGGGAACGATCGCGGTGATCGAAGATAAGAGCAAGCCGATGCCCAGCAGAGTAGAGGGATCGACGGGAAGCGCCTCATCCAGCTCTCGGCGGCCACCAGCCAGATAACGCAGCGTGAAGGCCAGCGAGGCGACCAGGCCACCGGCGAAGCCGCCGCCAGGACCGTTGTGGCCGGCGAAGAAGAAGTAGGCACTCAGTGCCAGCATCGAAGGGAAGAGCACGCGGGTGGCCACGTCGATCATGAGGGAGCGGTTGCGGGCCCGTTCCGTATCCGAGGTGGCCAGCCAGCGACCGCCCTCGGCGAGGAGAGTCGGGCGTCGGGAATCGCGGGAAAAATCACGCGTGCGGTAGACCAGCGATGCCACACCCGTAGCGACCACCACCAGCACCGAAATCTCGCCGAAAGTATCCCAGGCACGGATGTCCACCAGCAGCACATTCACCGCGTTGGCGCCGTGACCGATGTTTTTGGCCAGATCCGGGATGTAGACGGAAACCGGACCGTTGTCGCGGGCGTTCATAGCAAAGACAGCGACAACCATCACCGCTACGCCCACAGCCACGGACAGCCAAGCGCGCCCGCGGACGAGGGTGCTGCTGTTCGCACGCTCGGTGCTCGGCGGGAATTTACGAAGCACCAGCATGAAGATCATCATTGAGATCGTCTCCACCAGCAACTGGGTCAGTGCGAGGTCCGGGGCACCATGCAATGCGAAGATGACGGAGATACCGTAGCCCGTCATGCCCACCATGATCAGCGCCGAAATGCGATTATCCATCACGGTAGCGGTGATCGCTGCGATGATCACCAGGACCGCAATGAAGCCCTGGATCGGGGAATCCCACATTTCCATCCGTACGAACGACCGTTCACCAGTGATCAATGACAACAACGGCAGCAGTACCAGCGTCAGCAGGATAATTGCTTCGTTGATTGGCAGGGAACCGCGCTGCGTGGTCGCGGTGATCCGCAAGGAGATCTTGCGTAGCCATTCCAGTACCCAGTCATAAGCCAGGTTCGCGTCGCCGAGGGCAGGTTGCTCGAAGTGCAGCTTCGCTACCAGGCTGCGCTGCCAGTGCAGCACGGCGCCTACCACGATGATCACGCCGGAGATCGCCAACGGGATAGTGAAGCCGTGCCACAAGCTCAGGTGGCTATCGGCAGCTTCGTGTGGGAAGGCCTCGGTGAGGTGGGCGGTGATGGGGGCGTCGATAAGCTGCGGGAACAAACCAATCAGGACGCTGCACGCGGTGAGAATAGCGGGCGGCAGCCACAGCCACGTGCCCACCCGGTGCATGCCACGCACTTCAGCCGAACAACCCATGCCAGGTTTGGTGGCGAAGGCCGACCACACGAAGTAAAGCGCGTAGGCCATGGTGAGGATGGAACCTAAGACGATGCCGGTAAGTGTCATCTTGCCCGGCATGCCCACGAGCAGTTCCTCAGTGAAAACTGTGGTGATCGCGGCTTCTTTAGCTACGAATCCGAGCAGCGGTGGGATACCCGCCATTGATGCTGCCGAGAGCACTGCGATGAGCGCCAAGCCTGGCTGTTTGCGTGCGAGCCCGGAGAGTTTACGCACATCGCGAGTGCCAGTCGCGTGGTCGATCGCGCCAACGACCATGAATAGGGCCGCTTTGAACAGTGCATGGCTGAATGTCAGGGCCAAGCCTGCCATCAGCGCCTCTCGCGAACCGATGCCGACCAGCGTGATAATGAAGCCGAGCTGCGAGACCGTGCCATAGGCCAGGATCAGTTTCAGATCCTTTTGCCGCAGCGCCATCCAGCCCGCCATCAGCATGGTGAAAACGCCGAGGGGGATGACCGCGAGGTGCCACGTTGGGACCGTCGCGAATGCCGGGGACACGCGCGCCACCAGGTAAATGCCAGCTTTCACCATCGCTGCCGAGTGCAGGTACGCGCTCACCGGGGTGGGGGCGGCCATCGCGCCGGGCAGCCAAAAGTGCATGGGGGCGATCGCGGACTTGGACAGCGCGCCCGCCAGGATCAACACGACTGCGGTGATGGCGTAGGGGGTGTGGTTGAAGCTGTCGTGGCGCGAGATCTCCGACAGCTGCCACGTGCCCGCGCCGACACCAAGCAAGATGATGCCCACGAGCATGGCGAGGCCACCCAAGGTAGTGACCAGCAAAGCCTGGCCGGCGCTGCGGCGGGACGAGGCTCGTTCCGAGTAGTAACCCACCAGCAGGAAGCTGAGCACGCTGGTGATTTCCCAGAATACGAACATCAGTAGGAAGTTGTCCGAGATCACCAGGCCGAACATGGCCATCGCGAAGGCTGCCATCTGCCCGCCGAAAGCCTGCAATCGCTTTGGAGTCGTCTTAGATGCGCCGCCGAAATAGCCCCAGCAGTACAGCAATACGAGGGCGCCCATCCCCAGGATGATCAAGCTGAAGATGCCCGCGAGGGGATCGAGGATCAGGTCAATATTGAGATGTGCGCTGGACATCCACTCGCGATGGTATTCGCGATGAATATCGCCCCGTGCAAAGAGGAATGCGATCCAGCCGAAACCCGCAGCGGGGACAATGGCCAGCAGCCCAAAGGCTTTTGGGCCCAGGGCTCTAATGAGGAGCGGGGCCAGGACGGACATTAGGACAAGGCTGAAGAAAAGTGTTATCACCAGGGGAGTTTTCGGCTCGGGAGGCAGGCAGGTTCAGGCCGCTTATCGACGCCAACTCACAATTCACTTGTCGCCCCACCGGGCAATCCTTGTGGTGGGCAAACAAAAAGTTGCATTGCCGGCGTCTTCAAGCTGGTGTTGCTAGGCGCGGCAATGCAACCGAGTGTACCCAAAATGTGACCTGTGCGTCACCGGGTTTTTGCTTTAGTTAGTGGTGGAGATCTTGTGTCCGTGGAGGCGGTGAGCTGCAGAGCTCATTGCTGCGGCTCCGGAATTGTCCCGGTCAGGGCCGAATCCCATTGCCCAAACGGTGGTTCCGCGATGCGTTGCCTGGATGAAGGTGACGGTCGCTTCAAAAATATCCATTTGGTGGAACTTCATGATTTCAATTGGGTAACCGAGGTCGCCCAGGATGTTGGTGCACGCAGAGATTGCGCCGGTCGCTTCAATGTCGCGACCGAGAGTAATACGGCGTCCGCCACGCATGGTGGTGATGTTCGTGAAGTAGTTGAACTTGTGGCCATGAAGTGGCTCGGAAAACATGTTGTGAATTCGGATGGCACTGGTAGGTGCGTAGGTCTCGGTGAACGTCCGCCAGGACATTCCGCGAGCTTCTTCACGAAGATCGCTAGGCAGGTTGTGGCCGAATCGTGCTTGGAAAGGGTCAGCTGCCAGCTCGTTGGTATGACGTTGAAAACCTGTGCGTGGGGAGGTGGTCGTTTTAGTGAACATTTTCGTGTGGTCCTTCTTGTTTCGGGTGAATTCTTTTCGGACCGACCCAGGTGCTGGTGTTCTAACGACTACTTCCCCATGCGAAGGGGGTCAGTCAGTCTGTCCTTCGCTGGGGTACGTAGCCTTGGCCACTCGGAGGTTTAGGTTTGCAATAGTCATGTTGGTCACAGTAACGCGGGTCACACGGTTGGTCAATTGTGGGGTAGGTGATGGGGGTAATGGGAAATGTCGTTTCATTGGTCGGGATTAGTAAATTTTGTCGTGATTAACCAAAGTTTATCCCTGCTGGTCATGAATTTGAGCTGGCAGATGTGGGTGACAATATCTTCCGGCGAGGAGGATAACGCCCTGTTTTGGCACGTGCTGTCATTTCGCCGAGCCGGCCATGAAGCATGTGCATTTAGCGGCGAGGTGTGGCCGAACCGACCGGCTGGGAAACCGTCCGGTGTGTAAACCTGCTTCGCTCGGCTAGATTTACCCCGCGATTCGACGCTTCGAGTAACCAAATAGTGGGTAAACCTACCCCGCCCAGCAAGGTTTACCCATCCCCCTGGAGGAACCAATTCAGATTCCTTCAGCCAATCAGCAAAAAACTACTTAGCGTAGTTCAACAAGAACAACGCCTCTGCGATCGCGACATCTCGAATTTCCTCTGGAGCGACGGACTCGTCAGGGGAGTGGATGAGGCAGGATGGCTCCTCCACTCCGAACAACGTGATCGCGGCGGAAGGCATGATGCTCTGGAGCTTTTCACACAGCGGAATGGATCCGCCGGCGCCCACGGTGACAACGTCCTTTCCGTAAGCGGAGGCCATGCACTGGGAGAAGAACTCGACGGCTTGGCTGGCGGTGTCGGTGCTGAAGGGGTCGTTCAAACCGGATGTGGAAATGCTGATGTGTGCGCCCCATGGCACATGCGCCCGCAGGTGGGCTTCCAGGGCCTCTGCAACCTGAGCCGAGGATTGTCCTGGTGGTACGCGGAACTGCAAGTTGACGGAGCAGGTAGCGGGAACGGCATTGACGGCTTCAGCTACTGGGGTGGAAGTCCAACCAGTAATGGACACTGCCGGGCGTGCCCATACTTGGTCGGCCACTCCGGCTACCCCGGAGCCCATGACGGATACGCCGTCCAGAATGCCCGCGTCGGAGCGGAAGTCTTCTTCTGGGTAGGCCAGGCCAGGCCAGGTCTGGGAGCAGTCGAGGCCGTCGATAGAGATAAGGCCATTGTCGTCGCGAAGCGTGTCGAGTAGGCGCACCATCGCAAAGACGGCGTCCGGAGCGGCTCCGCCGAAGCTGCCGGAGTGGACCGGAGCGTTCAGGGTGTCCAGGGTGACCTGCATTTGGCCGCCGCCACGGAGGCTGGTGGTGAGGGTTGGGGTGCCAACGGAGACGTTGCCGGTGTCGGCGATGAAGATGACGTCGGCGGCGAAGAGCTCGGGGCGGGTGTCGATGAGGTGGTCGAGGCCTTCGCCGCCCATCTCCTCGGATCCTTCAATGACGACACGCAGTCCCAAATTGGTGTTGCCGAGCTCTTTCAGTGCGCGGAGCACGGCGAGGTGCATGACCAGGTTGCCCTTGCAGTCGGCTGCGCCACGGGCGTACCAACGGCCATCGCGCTCGGTAAGGGTGAACGGGTCATTGGTCCACTTGGAGAGGTCGCCGGCAGGGACAACATCGTAGTGGGAATAGAGGAGTACGGTCGGCTGGCCGGGCTCCGGGGCCTTGGTGGCGATGAAGATCCGGGCTCCGTCGATGCCATCGTGGCTAGTGACATCGAGTCCGGCGTCGGTAAGCGCCTGCTCAACCCAATCGGCGGCGCCCATGAGCTGATCTTCGAGCTCAGGCGTGGAGTGGACGGAGTTAAATGAGGTCAGTTCGGCGAGGTCTTGGAAGATGCGGTCGCGCTGGCCCGTGATGTGGGCCCGGACGGCGTCGGTATTAGCGAAAGTCATGCAGTCCAGTGTAGACGCGGGCTTTTCGACGCCACAGGTGCTGACAGCGAACTATCTTGCACTCGCCTCTATTGACTGCTAAAAACGGTACTAGCACTTGCATTGCTTAAGTGCCAGGAAACTTAGCGGGTGAGGTTGGCAATACACTCACCGACCGTGCCGTCGCGGGCGCCCGCTGAACAGACGTGAGTGTCGTCCTCAACAATCAAGGAGTACATACTTACATGGCTAAGATCATCGCTTTTGATGAAGAAGCACGCCGTGGCCTCGAAAAGGGTCTGAACACCCTGGCAGATGCCGTTAAGGTCACCCTCGGCCCAAAGGGTCGCAATGTTGTCCTGGAGAAGTCTTGGGGCGCTCCGACCATCACCAACGATGGTGTGTCCATCGCTCGTGAGATTGAGCTCGAGGAGCCTTACGAGAAGATCGGCGCTGAGCTGGTTAAGGAAGTTGCCAAGAAGACTGACGACGTCGCTGGCGACGGCACCACCACCGCTACCGTTCTGGCTCAGGCGCTCGTTCGCGAGGGTCTGCGCAACGTTGCTGCTGGCTCTAACCCAATGGGTATCAAGCGCGGCATCGAGCAGGCTGTAGCAAAGGTTACCGAGCAGCTCCTGGCTACTGCCAAGGAAATCGAGACCGAGGAAGAGATCGCAGCTACCGCTGGCATCTCCGCAGCTGATCCAGCTATCGGCGCTCAGATCGCTAAGGCAATGTACGCAGTTGGTGGCGGCAAGCTGAACAAGGAATCCGTCATTACCGTTGAGGAGTCCAACACTTTCGGCGTTGAGCTCGACATTACCGAGGGTATGCGCTTTGACAAGGGCTACATCTCTGGTTACTTCGCTACCGATATGGAGCGTCAGGAAGCTGTCCTCGAGGACCCTTACATCCTCCTGGTTTCCGCCAAGATCTCCAACATCAAGGACCTGCTCCCACTGCTGGAGAAGGTTATGCAGACCGGCAAGCCACTGCTGATCATCGCCGAAGACGTTGAGGGCGAAGCTCTCTCCACTCTGGTTGTGAACAAGATCCGTGGCACTTTCAAGTCTGTTGCTGTGAAGGCTCCAGGCTTCGGCGATCGTCGCAAGGCAATGCTGCAGGACATGGCTATCCTCACCGGTGGCCAGGTTATCTCCGAAGAGGTCGGCCTCTCCCTGGAGACCGCTGACATCGAGCTGCTGGGCACCGCCCGCAAGGTAGTCATCACCAAGGATGAGACCACCATCGTTGAGGGTGCTGGCCAGGCCTCCATGATCGAAGGCCGCGTGAACCAGATCCGCGCTGAGATCGAGAACTCCGACTCTGACTACGACCGTGAGAAGCTGCAGGAGCGCCTGGCCAAGCTGGCTGGCGGCGTTGCAGTGATCAAGGTTGGCGCTGCTACCGAGGTTGAGCTCAAGGAGCGCAAGCACCGCATTGAGGATGCTGTCCGCAACGCTAAGGCTGCTGTGGAAGAGGGCATCGTTGCCGGCGGTGGCGTTGCGTTGCTGCAGGCTTCGCACGTGCTTGACGACGACCTGGGCTTCACCGGCGACGAAGCCACCGGCGTTAAGATCGTCCGCTCTGCACTGTCTTCTCCACTGAAGCAGATCGCTGAGAACGCTGGCCTGGAGCCAGGTGTTGTCGCTGACAAGGTTGCTGGCCTGCCAGTTGGCCAGGGCCTGAACGCTGCAACCGGCGAATACGTTGACCTCATGGCTGCGGGCATCAATGACCCAGTCAAGGTGACTCGTTCTGCCCTGCAGAACGCTGCGTCCATCGCTGCACTGTTCCTGACCACCGAGGCCGTCGTAGCCGAAAAGCCTCAGCCAGCAGGCGCGGCTATGCCTGACGCTGATGCTATGGGTGGCATGGGCGGCTTCTAAGCGCCCTTAATATAGAAGTATCCCGTTTCCAGTTTCGTGCTGGGGCGGGATTTTCTTTTATCCCTAAAGTGAACATAAAGTGTATTGGGGTTAAATTTAGGATTAAAATAACCCTTTGTGGGGGTAGTTTGGTAAAAGAACTCTCTTTATTTCGGGCGTGTTTGCGCTTAATCGAAAGTGTTCGAAAGGGTGTTACGTCAGGAGAGAGGTTTTTTCAAAATCTTTTCCTGAACGATAGTGACTTTGCGACTTACTTCACACCTCTACTGGCAAAACCCCTGGTTAATAGGTTGTTGTCAATTTGAAGCCTTAGTTAATCTACTCTTTGCAATTAGTGCAAAGTTCACAATTCAATTGGGGCTTTGCGGTTGACCATCACCAAATATGTGCTTAAATTAGTTCATGACGTCCTGAGGGGCGTCAGTAACTGGAAACTTTTCACCAGCATCAAGCTGGTGCCTCTCAAGGAGATTTATCTCATGGATCTTTCTGTACTCAAGACTCAGCTCGCTGACTTCGGCACCCTCGTAGAGAACTCTGTCAAGTTCTTCGCTAACATCGGCGACGCAGCTGCTAACGCTCTCATGCTGCTCGATGGTGACACCTGGACCGGCTTTTTCGACATGACCTCCTCCACCTTCGAGTTCCTCTCTTCCGAGGATTCCTTCACCTCCACTGAGATCAACAACTAATTTCAGTCCCAAAAACTTCTAAGGAGTAAAAATGTACGATTTCTTTGCCGCTCTTTCTTCTGACCTGATCGTTCTTTCTGGCCCAATTGCTGCTGTTGCTGAGTGGCTCGAGCCAATGGGCAAGGTTGCTTCCGCTGTTTCCAAGCTGATCGGCCTGATGCCAAAGTAAGTCTTTAAGACTTAATCAGGAATTAAGCCCTCGCCTTTTGGCGGGGGCTTATTCATGCCCACATTGCAATGCCGAATATCTGAATCAAGGTAAGATTGAATCATGGCTGAAGCACAAGAGCAGGAATTCCACATCGTCGATTTGGCGGCAACCGAGGGCTATGTCGTCGATGACTCTGACGAGGACGATCCCGTCCTGTTGACCCCGCAAGGGGAGGAAATCGATACGTGGCGTGAGAACTACCCTTACGAGGAGCGCATCTCTCGCGAAGAGTACGAGCACACCAAGCGCAAGCTTCAGATTGAGCTTCTAAAGTGGCAGAACTGGACCAAGGATACGGGTCAGCGCCACATAATCTTGTTCGAAGGCCGTGACGCCGCAGGTAAGGGTGGTACGATTAAGCGCTTCAACGAGCACCTGAACCCTCGTGGTGCCCGCACAGTTGCTCTGGAGAAGCCTTCACCACGCGAGTCCACTTCTTGGTACTTCCAGCGCTACATCCAGCACTTCCCTTGCGCCGGCGAGATCGTCTTTTTCGACCGCTCTTGGTACAACCGCTCCGGCGTTGAGCGTGTGATGGGATTCTGCACCGAGTCGCAGCATGCGGAGTTCCTCCGCGAAGTTCCGATGCTCGAAAACATGATCATGGGCTCCGGTATTTCTCTGACAAAGTTCTGGTTCTCCGTAACTCAGAAAGAGCAGCGCACCCGCTTCGCCATCCGCCAGGTTGACCCAGTTCGCCAGTGGAAGCTCTCTCCGATGGACCTTGCTTCCCTTGATAAGTGGGATGACTACACCCGCGCCAAGGAAGAGCAGTTCCGCTACACGGACACCGATGAATCCCCATGGATCACCATCAAGTCCAATGACAAGAAGCGCGCCCGTATCAACGCCATGCGCTACGTGCTCTCCAAGTTCGAATACACCGGCAAGGACCATGAGCTTGTCGGCGAGCCAGATCCACTGATTGTCCTGCGTGGTCGCGATCAGATCGGCGACTAGGAAATAAGAAGATGCGCTACCTCGGTTTCGAGGTAGCGCATTTTGCTTGGGTCAATTACAGCACTGGAAGCTGCGGGATTACCTGGCTGTGAATCGTGCCCCACATTGCCGCAGCTTCGCTGAGGCGTACTGCGTAAAGTCCCCGTTTCTACTTGCCTATCAGACAAGCGGAAACGGGGATAAAAGTAAAACTAAGCCACAGGCTCGATCGGATTACCTTGCCACCTGGAGTTGGCGGGAACCTTGTCGCCGCGCATGACCAGGGAGGCTGGGCCGACGGAGGCGTCGATACGCAGCTCAGATGCAGGAAGCGCGACAGACTGCGGGCCGAGGGTGGCACCTTCAGCAAGCGTGACAGTGTCCAGGCTCATGACACGGTCCTGGAACAGGTGCGTCTGGACCACGCAGCCGCGTCCGACGGTAGCGCCACGGCCAATTCGGCAGAGGTCAGCTTCTGGGAACCAGTAAGACTCGATCCATGCGCCACGACCAATGCGTGCGCCCAACAGGCGAAGTGCGTTGTTGAGCGAGCCAGTGCCCAAGTTGTGGTTCAGGTACCACGGGGCGGCGACGCCTTCAACGAAGGAATCCTGGAGCTCATTGAGCCACACAAAGCGCGACCAAAGCGGGTGATCAGCGGTGCGAATCCCACCGACGCACGCCCACTTCACCAGGACGGTCACTAGCAGTGCGACCAGTCCACCAGCCATCAGCACCAGGCCGCCAAGACCCCAGGCTGCCCAGAAACCAAAGGTTCGCCACAGCACCTGCAAGCCCGTCAACACGGAAACGAAAATCAGCGCAGAGGTGATCGGTGCCAGCAGGCGCAGCGTCTCTACGAAGCCACGCGCAGCCTTCACACGGAAGCCAGGGTTGTAGGTCAGATCCTCGCCGGAATCCGCAGTTACAGCTACGCGACGCAGACGCTCCGGAGGAGAGCCCCACCAGTTGGAACCGGCCCGCGCCTTCTTAGGAGTCGAAGACAGCACTGCCACCAGCGAGTTCTTGCCGAGCTTGCGGCCCGGGCCAGCAATACCGGAGTTACCCAGGAAAGAGCGCTTACCAATGCGCGCGTGCTCCGTCAGCATCCAGCCGCCACCGAGCTCATAACCGCCCAGGAGGGTGTCATCGGCGAGGAAGGAACCTTCCTTGATCTCGGTCAACTTAGGAATCATCACGGCAGTCGAAATCTCCGCGTTCTTGCCAATCTTGGCGCCCAAAGAGCGGAACCAGACTGGGGTGAGCTGCGATGCATACAGGACGAAGAGGTGGTTACGGGCGTCGTCAAGCACACGCTCGGTGACCCAGAGTCGCCAGCCCATGAGGCTGCGCACCGGGAACACGCCGGGCTTGATCCCGATGCCGACCAGGCGGACGATCAGCCACACCAGCACCATGTAGGTCAGCATGCCGGCGAGAGCGGCGAGCGGTGTTAGCGCGAGGGCCCAGCCGAGCGCCTGTAGTTCGGAAAGCGGGCGCAGAATGCTTGGCAAGACCACGATTAGCGCCGCAGTAGACAGCGCCACCAGCGGAATGAGGCTCATCAGCAGCGAGGTGATGCCGTAGAACATAACCCAGTAGCTGCGTCGCGGAGGGTGCTCATCGGGGAAGCGGTGCTTCGAGCGGCCGACCTTTGCGGCAGGGGAACCTGACCAGCGAGCACGGGCCTTCACCGGCTTGTTGCCGGTCACGCAGGAACCAGCTTCGACGTGCGCATCTTCGCCGATCATCGCGCCCGGCATAAGCGTAGAGCGCGCACCGATGCGCGCGTTCGCGCCGATCTCGATGGCACCCACGTGTACCTTGTCGCCTTCTACCCAGTAGCCGGTGAGGTCAACTTCGGGTTCCACGGAGGCATGGTCGCCGAGAGCGAGCAGGCCGGTGACTGGCGGCAGGGTGTGCAAGTCAACGTGTTTACCAATTTTCGCGCCCAGCAACCTGGCGTACGTGAGGATCCACGTCGCGCCAGAAATGCTCGTTGCACCGGAGGTATCAGCAACGCGTTCCGCAGCCCAAATGCGTAGGTGGGTGGCGCCACCACGTGGGTACGTGCCTGGCTTGATCCGGCCCACGATCAGGCGGATCAACAGTGCGCCGATTGGCAAGCGACCGAGTGGAGTAAAGAAGGCCAGTACCATCACGATGAGCAGCCACGACGGTAACGTCAGTGCCCACTCAGCCCCAGCGAGCCCCAGCACCCAGTTCAGCACTGCAAGGCCGGTGACCCACTGCGCCGCGAACAAGGTCATGGCGGGGATCTGGATAAGTGCCTGTGCCAGTCGCGTCCCGACACCCACTGGTTTCACATCAGATTCCGTGTCCTCTGGCGCGTCGACAGTCAGCGACACTCCAGTTTCGGCGGCAATCGTGTCGACCTTCTCTGCCAGCAGTTCCAGGCGTGGGTGGTCATACAGGTCGCGTACCGAAACAGTTGGCACCCGGTCACGAATCGCCCCAACGAGAGTCGCGGCGGCTAGCGAAGTTCCGCCAAGCTCGAAGAAGTCCGCTTCCTTGGAATCAACAGAGACACCGAGGGTGTCCACCCATAGCTGGGCGAGCCAATTTTCCGTGGACGTCAGGCCATCGGCCTCCACGGCGGTGCCCGGCAGCGGCCACGGCAGTGCCTTCTTGTCCACCTTGCCGGAGGTGCGCACCGGCAAATCGTCCATCACGTGAATGCGTGGCACGAGTGCGGCCGGCATGATGTTGGCCAGCTCGCCGTGCGCCACAGCCTGGTCGAAGGCGAGCGCCGGATCCTCCAAAGACACGTAACCGACCAGCACCTTGTCGCCAGCACCGGTGGTCTGCACGGCTACGGCCGATTGACGCACGTTCGGCAACGAAGCCACCCCGGCTTCAACCTCGCCGAGCTCGATGCGACGGCCACCGATCTTCACCTGATCATCGACACGACCTACGAAGTACAGGCCGTCCTCTTCCAGGCGAACGTGGTCGCCAGAGCGATAAGCCCGCTCCCAACCAACGCTCGGCATCGGCGCGTATTTTTCCGCATCCTTTTCCGGATCCAAGTATCGCGCCAGGCCGACTCCACCAATGACGAGTTCGCCCACCTCGCCGATAGCGACGGGTTGCTCTTGCTTATCGACGACCACCAGATCCCAACCAGCAAGTGGCAAGCCGATACTGACTGGTTTGCCTGGTTCCATGGTCGTGGCACAAGCGACGACGGTCGCTTCGGTCGGGCCGTAGGTGTTCCATACTTCGCGTTCAGTCGTAGCGAGCTTTTCTACCAGCTCAGGCGGGCATGCTTCGCCGCCGAAGATGAGCAAGCGGACGTGATCCAGGGCTTCTGCTGGCCACATTCCGGCCAGGGTTGGCACCGTGGAGACAACGGTAATATCGCGTCGAATGAGCCAAGGGCCAAGGTCCATGCCGGAGCGGACCAAGGAACGCGGCGCAGGCACGAGGCAGGCGCCGTGGCCCCAAGCGAGCCACATTTCTTCGCAGGAGGCATCGAATGCGACTGACAGGCCAGCCAGGACGCGATCATCTGGGCCCAGTGGGGCGCCCTGCAGGAACATTTGCGCCTCTGCGTCAACGAAGGCTGCGGCACTGCGATTGGATACGGCCACGCCCTTTGGCTTGCCAGTCGAACCCGAGGTGAAAATGATCCAGGCGTCATCCGTCAGGGCTGGGGGATTGGTGTCCCCGCCGTCGCTGAGCCGCATGATTACGAGGCCCGCGTCGGTGAACACAGCATTGACATCGGCCTCGCCGAAGACAGTTTCGGCGCGCTCATCGGGATCGTCAGCGTCAACTGGGACGTAGGCGGCGCCGGCTGCGATCGTGCCGAGGATGGCCAAATACAGGTTTTTCGAACCCGAGGACATCCGAATGCCGATGCGATCGCCGCGGCGAATTCCGTTAGCGTGCAGATGCGCAGCTAGGTTGTCCACTTCCTCCATGAGGTCGGAGTAGGTGAGAATCGTGCCGTCATCAATGGCCGCTGCCTCGGGGTACTTCGTGGCAGTGTCTTTGAGTAGCTCGTACAGGGTGCGAGGCGCTGGCGCCTCGTGGCCGCGGAGGTAGTGAGAAGGAATCACAGCTATTGTGGATCCTCCTCAGAAACCAGCACCGAAGTGGCGAGTTTGCGCAGGTGTTTGAGCTGCTTTTCCGTCGAATCGTTGAGTACTCGGCCTTCGGCCTCAGAAACGAGCACCGTCAGTTCGGCGTGAGCCGTCTTGCCCTTCTTGGTGGCGCCCACGATCTGGCGGCGACGATCCTTGGGGTCACGCTCGCGCTTCGCCCAGTTGTGGGACTCGAGGGCGTCGATAAGACGAACCATGTCGGAGGCGTCGATGGCGAGCAGCTCGCCCAGGGATGCCTGGCTGGATGCCGATGCCTCGATCAGGCAGGTCAGCACCCAGTACTCGCGCAAGGACGTGCCCCGGCTGTTCAGGGCGGACTCAACTTCATCGCGCGTGCGACGGCGAAGGCGCTCCAACTGGAATGATGGCGACTCCAGGAGCGTTGCTGGGATCTCGGTAGGTGTAGTCATGCCTACATGATAGTCCCCAAGGATGAAAAGGTTAAATCATTGGTCGTTCACAACTATTGGTGGCGGTGAACTTAAGGTTCTAGCTGGATAGGTTTAGATGGTGGGCAGGCCGGTAGCTACCCACGCATCGGTGCCGCCCTCAACGTTGATCGGGTCGAAGCCCGCGTTGTCTAGATACTGGCCGACTTGAGCAGAGCGAACGCCACTCTTGCAGATCAAGTAGACCTCACGATCCTTGTCGATGGAATCGATGAAAGACATGAAATTCGACATCGGCATATTGACAGCATTAGCAGCGTGAACCGCCTCGAACTCGTCTACTTCGCGGACGTCGATGAGCTGGGCTGCTTCTGGAACTTCATTGACGGTGACAGAGCGCATGTGTGGTGCCTTTCAGTCGGGGAGGCGTGTACTTTCCGATTGTAAAGATTTGTCTAAGTTGTCCGCTAGACCTATGCGCGTGAGTGCGCTCTCTAATAGAGTCAGAGTCCATGAGCTCTGGATTCATATTCTTTATCGTGTTGGCTGTCATCGCAGCAGGAGCAGCGATTTACTTCTTTAGTTCGGCGAAGAAGGCCGAGGATGGCCTGGAGGAGCCGCAGCGCTTCCACCAGGATCCACTTAAGGATGTCGTCGGTGCGGACGAGTTTGGTCCGGATCGTATCGCCCCAGGTGCCATCATTTCCCGAGGTGGTAAGGACTATGTCGTTCGTGGCACTCTCGCGCTGAAAGAAGGTCCTTATCTGTGGTGGGAGCACCTGCTAGACGGTGGTGACGGCTCGGAATGGTTCGGCGTGGAAGTCGATGAAGGCCAGCTAAGCCTCACGTGGTGGAACACCCGCAAAGGCGCCGGCATTAGCCCGGACAGTCGGGTTGAGTTCGAAGGCATCACCTATCTGGAAGCCGAGCGTGGTCACGCGTTCTACCAGTCGATCGGCACTACCGGCCTCCCCGAGCGTGGCGAGATGCGCTACGTCGACCTTGCTGACTCCACCGGCACCAAGCTGCTCGGTTTCGAAGGTTGGGCCAACAACGAATCCTGGGAAGTCTCCACGGGACAGACCATCCAGCCGGGCGAGCTGACTGTTTACCCAGCGCCTAAGGTGTAAGCCATGCTGGTGAGCCTCGATTGCCCTACCGCCGACGTCAGTGCACGCGACCTCGGCGTAGCTTTCAACGGCCCACTTCCCGAGATCCTCGTCGAACGCACATATACAGACTCGGAAACCGAACTCCAGCTGGGCATCATCGGGGCCTCACACGTGGCCACGGTGCGCTTTCCCGGAGGCACGTTTCGGGAGGAAATCTCCTGTTTCGCAGGCGAGCGTGGCAGCTTGATGTCCCAGGAGCGGGGCAGTTACTCGCTGCAGACCTCGACGCAGCGGTATCCGGACTTCGAGGACCAAGCTACCCGCATCCTGAAACTCGTAGCGGGCAAAGATTGGCTGTGCGCCAACTTTCCGGGGGAGGGAGAGTTCCACATCACCGCAGTCCGGGGCAGTTTCAAGGAGGGCACCTGGGAGTGGGAGACCATTCACCTGTATCCCGAGGAGCAGATCATCGTCAGCACAACAAGTAGGTACCAGATATGAATCCCCACAGCCGCCGCATCCTGGGAGGCTTCTTCGTGTTCCTTTCCGTTTTCAGTCTCATTGGCGCGCTAGTCATTGGTCCAACTCCTAAGTCGGGTACTTACTCCAATGCGCGCTATGGCCAGTACGAGTGCCAAGGCGACCCACAAAAGGTGGCTAATGAGATTGCTGCGAAGGACAAGCCCCAAGCCCGCCAGTTTGATCCTAAGACGGGCACCGAGTACCTGAAGTACCGCAAGCGCTTGGTCTCGGTGTCCAAGGAAGGGCCAACCGGCTGCCGGATCACCGTGGAAAACCTCGATCGTGTGAATGGCGGCGGGCTCATTTGGCTCGGTCCAGGTTTTAGCCCGGGTTCCCCATCGGGGTCCTCCGGCGGGTCCTCGGGCTCGGGCGGCTCTGGTACTGGCGTCAAATAACTCTTAACCAAGGAATTCTCATGGCACCTGAATTGCTGATCGATGTCCGTGACACGGTCGTCTACTTCGTACTTTCGCTCTTTGTGCTCCTCATCGGCTTCGGCGTCCTCGACCTGCTGACCCCTGGCAAGTTGTATCGCGCCGTATTTGTCGATCACTTGCCGAATGCGGCCATCGTGGCCATCGCTCAGCAGATCGGCCTCGGCATCATTGTGGTCACCGCGGTTCTCGGCTCCCCGGAATCCCTCATCGAGGGCGTGACCGAGGTAGTGGTCATCGGACTGCTCGGCGTAGCGCTGCAGTCCATCGCGCTCGTCGTCTTGGAGATGCTCATTCCTGGGCGCTTCCGTGACCTGGTCCTTGATCACAAGCTGCGCTCCGGAGCGATTGCTGCGGGCGTGCTGTTGGTTGTTATTGCTGCCGTGAACGCTGCATGTTTGACCTAGGCTCTCGCTGGTGGCGCTTCTTCCTGCTGATTTCAGTCGGGGTGTGCGCTGCCTCGGGCCTGATCTACGAACTGGCCCTCCTCACCCTCTCCACCAGCCTCAATGGTGGCGGGGTAGTAGAAACCTCACTGATTGTGGCCGGGTATGTCGCGGCACTGGGCGTGGGCGCGTTGTGCGCGAAGCCATTGCTGCGCTGGCCAGGACTTTCCTTTCTCATCGTAGAAAGCGTCCTCGGCCTCATCGGTGGCGTGTCTGCCCTGGTGCTGTATATCGTCTTCGCCACTCTCGGGCAGTCAGTGGTGGTGTTGGTGATCGCCACGTTCCTCATCGGCGCGCTGGTGGGTATGGAGCTGCCCCTGCTCATGACTTTGATCCAACAAGGCAAGCTTGCCGACGCCCGTTCCGTCGGCTCACTCCTGGCCACCCTCAACTTCGCGGACTACTTGGGCGCTTTGATTGGCGGCTTGTTGTGGCCTTTCGTCCTATTGCCGTCGTTAGGCATGATGCGCGGCACACTCGCTGCGGGCATGATCAACCTGGTTGCTGCGCTGTTTATCGCCGTGGTGTTGCTGCGATCGTCGTTGCCAGCCCGCCAACTGTGGAGCGCCGTGTGCGCGTTGGTGGTGGCTCTGGTGTTGCTCGTGGTGCTGCTCGTACGCAGCGACGGGATTGTGGCGACGGCCCGCGCAGCGCTCTACCGCGATCCGGTGATTTATGCGCATCAGTCGGATTATCAGGACATCGTGATCACCCGCCGAGGGAAGGATCGTCGCCTGTACCTCAATGGCGGCCTGCAATATTCCAGCCGTGATGAGTACCGCTACACCGAATCCCTCGTCTACCCAGCCTTGACCCCTGACACTAAAAACGTGCTGGTCATTGGAGGTGGTGATGGTCTGGCTGCCCGCGAGCTTCTGCGATTCGGGGCTACCGTGACTCAAGTTGAGCTCGACCCAGCGGTGGTCGAGGTGGCCAACACCGTGCTTATCGACGACAACGGTGGCGCCCTCATGGACCCGCGCGTCACCGTCATCAACGATGATGCCTTCACCTGGCTCCGCGCCGGTGGCACCGGCGCCAGCTACGATGCGATCATCATCGACCTTCCCGATCCCGATAACCCCACCCTGGCCCGCCTCTACTCCGAGGAGTTCTACGCTCTGACGCTCGGCGTGCTGAATCCTGGTGGTCGGATGGTGGTGCAGGCCTCGAGCGCCTACACCACACCTGATGTGTTCTGGCGGGTGCGATCGACGGTCCTAGCTGCCGGCTGCTCGAACGCCATTCCGTACCACACGCACGTGCCTACCTTTGGTGACTGGGGATTCGTTTCCTGCGCGTCAACTCTCGACATGCCGGACGTCTCGGGCTTGCGTTACCTCACCCCAGAGGTGCTGGCGGCTTCCGCTGTCTTCGGCCTGGATAATGGGCCCCGCGATCTGGAGCCATCCACTTTGGATAGGCCGTTCATCGTGGAAGATTTGCGGCGTGGGTACCGGCAGGCGGGGGAGTAGTAGTTTTCCGCGCGATTTCAGCTATGTAAAACCGGCTATTGGGAGTAGAGAAGTTGCTAGTTCAGCACTTTGGGTACTGGTAGGGCAAGTTCTACTCCCAATAGCCGGTTTCAGGTAGCCGGTTTTGAGCTAAGGCCTACGCTAGGCGTTCTTAGGGAACAACTGGTTCTTGACGAGGGTTGCCATCAATCCAATTGTGGTCAACTGTGCCACGACGATGATCGTCATAGCGAGGATGTACAGCGGCGTGCCACTTTCGATCAGGCCATTCTTTACCAGGCCGATGTGCAGGAAGAAGTAGCCGAGCACCGTGAGCGCCACGCCTGGGCAGATCAGGGTGAAAGGTGCCGGGGTGCGGTTTTCCTGGGAGAACACAAACGACTTGTAGAAGCCATTCTTCTTCATCACGGCGTGACCGCCCATGAGGAAAGTGAGCTGCATCGAGACGGCCAGGCCCAGGATGACCATGACACCGATGGAACTAGGGGCGTGCGCTGCGACTGGCTTGCCGAGGGCTTCCGCACCGGCGTCGGCAAGCGTGAACGTGCCGTGGCGCAGACGCAGGAAAGTGATGGACCACAGCGTCATGATCGGAACCATCAGCCACAGGGTGGCGGAGTTCTGCAGGGTCAGCTTGTAGCGGAACATGCTCATTGCACCCATTGGGAGGAAGACGGCGAGCAGCATTGCGGAGATCACGCCGAAGAACAGTGCGCCTGCAAAACCAAACAGTACGGTCAGCTTGTTGTCAGACATCGCGGCAGGAGCGGCGAAGCCAACGGAGACCATGGCGAAGGCGAAAGCTGAAAGCAACTGGTTGAGGCCGCCGTTACCCTCGAAGTCGAAGCCAGCGGTGAGGATGCGCTTGACGTAGGCTGCCAGGTACTTCAGTGCGAGTGCTCCGGTGAGCGCGTAGGCGACCAGTGCCCACGGGAAGAGGTACTCCACGACATCCCACAGGTTCGGGATGGTGGTGGCGAATGCCATGAACAGGCCGTTGACCGTCATTGCGAGGGTCAGCGGGATCGCCATCAACGTGATTTCGGCGTTGGAGTTCAGGAGCTTTTGGTACGCCGGGGTCTTTTTGAACAGCGCGTATTCTCGCAGGTTCCAGGCCAGCAGTAGCAGGTGCATGAGGATGAAGGCCATCATGCCCACGTAGCCGATGACGATGGCCGTCTTGAGGATCGGACCGGATGTTGCCCAGGTGTCTTGGATCGTTTCCAGGATAGGGATTGGGTGCTTCGGGTGTGGGGTCAGGTGCATGAAGATCATGAAGAAGGCGACACCCATGCCACCGAAACCTAGGGAGGCGAGGAAATAGAGGGGCGAGTACTTCTCGCCAAGATTCTTGATCATTGTCAACTTTCTAGTCTCAAGTGCGGACATTCAATTAGATATAAGTTGAAATGATCGGGCATTCTTCCCGGAAAGTGGAGGTGGGGGGAACGTTATTGAAAATGCAATGCTTAGATGAATGTGAAAGTGAAAATTGCTACCCCCAGAAAACACAAGGAAGCCCCGCAGGAGGAATCCCACGGGGCCTATTTGAAGAAAGATTTACTTGAAGCGAGCGATTGCCTCAGCGAGGATCTTCTCTGCCTCAGCCTTGTCGCCCCAGCCAGAGCCGGTAACTTCCTTGTTTGGCTCCAGGTCCTTGTAGCGGGTGAAGAAGTGCTCGATCTCGTCCTTCTGGAAGTCGGAGATGTCGGAGATGTCCTGGAGGTGGTCCCAGCGGACGTCGTCAACAACGCAGAGGAGCTTGTCGTCGCCGCCAGCCTCATCGGTCATCTTGAACACGCCGAGTGGGCGAGCCTTAACGATGACACCTGGGAACACAGGCTCAGGGAGGATTACCAGCGCGTCGAGTGGATCGCCGTCCTCACCAAGGGTGTGGTCGATGAAGCCGTAGTCGGCAGGGTAGGCCATCGGAGTGAACAGGTAGCGGTCGAGGTAGACCTTTCCGGTCTCATGGTCAACTTCGTACTTGTTGCGGGAACCCTTTGGGATCTCGATGGTTACTTCAATGCTCATGCGCACTCCTTCATGGCTACGTAGGTATTTACACCACTCATAGTAACCTAGTGGGGTGTTCAAAAAGGTTGGGTGGATCAGCGCAGTCGTCCTCGTTGGCGCAGGAGTAGCAAGCTTAGCGACGGCCGCTGTCTCGAATACCGATTCCTTCCAATCACGACAGATCGCGCCACCCCTCACCCTGAGCCCGGCAACGCGGACGCTTCCGGCAGCCGGTGGGGCGGCGACGGACGTCGACAAGCTGCGGGCGCAGATTGAGCAGAAGGCTAGCGATCCGCGACTCGGCAAGCTCAGCGGCATCGTGACTGATGCGCAGGGAAACGTGGTGTGGGAACGTGGCACTGAGGTGCCAGCGAAACCGGCCTCGACCACCAAGATTCTCACCGCCGCGGCAGCGCTGCTCACTCTGGACCTGAATGATCGCATCGAGACGCAGGTGGTGCGTGCGGACGCCGGCACAGTGGTCATCCGTGCGGCGGGTGATGTGATGATGACGGATGAGCAGCTCGATGAGCTGGCGCAGCAGATCGGCGCTGCTGACACGGTGTTGATCGACACGTCGCTGTGGTCTTCGGAGACCTTCGTCAATGGCTGGGGCAGGGAGAATATTGCTGCCGGTTATATCGCGCCGATGGAGCCCGCGATGCTCTATGGCGGGCGCATCGGTGGGCACAGCGGTGACCTGACGCGGTCCACGACCCCGGCCGAAGATGTCGCAAAAGCTCTAGCCAGTCGTCTTGGCGCCACCTCCGGGAAAGGCCAAGCGCCAGCGAATGCGGAAGTCGTGGCCAGTGTCCAGTCCGACCCGCTCTGGCAGCGCCTGGAAACCATGATGGAAAATTCTGACAATGTCATGGCCGAGGCGGTGGGTAGGGAAGTGGCGCTGAAACGCGGCACCGGGAACTCGGTGGCTGCTGCGGTGCAGGCGACCCAAGACGCGCTGAAAGAGGCCGGCTTTGACCTCACCGGGCTAGAGCTGAAGGACAACTCCGGCCTGACCGAAACCAACTACAACACCCCGCGCCTGCTGCAGGACCTCCTCCACCGCGCGGTCACCGATGCGAAACTTCGCCCGCTGCTTGACACCCTGCCCATCGCCGCGGCGAATGGCACCCTGGAAAACCGCTACCATGACACCGCAGGTCAGGGCTGGGTGCGCGCTAAGACCGGCACCCTCACGGGCGTATCTGCGCTGGCAGGCATCGTCACGGCGCGAGATGGAAACAGTTATACCTTCGCGTTGCTCTCCAACGAATCCGATATTTTGGCCGCGCGTGCCGCGCTCGACGAACTCGTCTCCGGACTGCGCTAATGCCAGTCGACTACCCACACCGCAGCCCAGCGTTCCTGCAGCTCAGGGTAGCGGTTAGGCCTTTTGTATCCCCGGAACCCGTCACCATTGGCCTGTCTGGCGGTGCCGATTCCCTGGCGCTAGTAGCAGCAGCGCTCGTTGAGGGGCAAGCCGTGCATGCGGTGGTGGTGGACCACCAGCTGCAAGCGGGGTCTGTGGGCGTCGCAAAGCAGGCGGCGATGCAGGCACGGGCGTGGGGCGCCGACGCCACGGTGATCCCCGTGACCGTCTCACAAGAAGGCAGTATGGAAGCGGCCGCGCGCGCCGCCCGTTACGAGGCTCTGATCGCATGTGGTCGGCCCGTGTGGACCGGGCACACCATGGATGACCAGGCCGAAACCTATCTCCTCGGCGCGCTGCGGGGTAATCCTGCGGGAATGCTGCCGCACTCGAAGTATGGGGAGGCGGACATCGTTCGACCGCTGCTCTCCGTCCGGCGCGCGACCACCCGTGCCACCTGCGCCGAACTCGGCGTGACCCCGTGGGAGGACCCGCACAACGACAGCGAGGCTTTCCGGCGCGTGGCCGTAAGAAAGCAGGTCATGCCGCTTCTCGACGCCATCAACGGCGGCCCCGCCGTCCCCGGCGTGGCCCAAGCCGCCTACCGGGTGGCCCTCCAACATGACTTCGTGCAGCAGGCAGCGCGAGCAACAACTTCCATTGCAGAGCTGGCAAGCATGCACCCGGCTGTCCGGCACGCCTCCATAGCTGGGCTCATTCGTGACGCCGACTGCCCCATCAAATACGCCACGGTGGTGGCGGTCGAACAGTTGGTGACGCAGTGGCACGGCCAGGGGCCGGTAGCGATCGGTGGCGGTCGCTCGATCCGGCGCCACGGTAGTGAGCTCCGAGTGGATTAACAGGTTTCTTGGTGCTCAAGGCGAAAAAGTGGCAAGCTGGCAGTTAACTACTGTTCGCTCACACTTCTGGACACCAAGGGGCACCTAGGGATATGCACGATAAGAAGGACTTCAATGTTCCGGCCAACCGCTACGGAGAAGATGTTGAGGCGGTGTTGATCGATGAGGCTACGCTGCATGCCCGCATCCAGGAGCTGGCCGACAAGGTCTCCGAAACCTACAAGGATTCGGAGGACGACCTGATCCTGGTGTGCGTCCTCAAGGGCGCCGCACTGTTCCTCACCGACTTTGCCCGTGCGCTGTCTATCCCATCGCAGATGGAGTTCATGGCGGTGTCGTCCTATGGCAATTCCACCAGCTCTTCCGGCGTGGTGCGCATTCTGAAGGACTTGGACCGCGATATCGAGGACCGCAACGTAGTCATCGTTGAGGACATCATCGACTCCGGTCTGACCCTGTCGTGGCTGATCAAGAACCTGCAGAACCGCAACCCGAAGTCGCTGGAGGTTGTGTCCTTGCTGCGCAAGCCAGAAGCTGTAAAGGCAAAGGTTGATTTGTTCGATGTCGGTTTTGAGATCCCGAATGAGTTCGTGATCGGATACGGCCTCGATTACGCGGAGCGCTACCGCGACCTGCCGTTTGTCGGCACGCTGCACCCACGCGTGTACACCAACTAGCTGTGCTTTCGGGACGACCACGGGAACTTATTCCCCGTGGTCGTCGTTTCTTGTTCAGAGCTTTGCTATTTCTAGACGAAAGGGTCCGCCGGTAATCGATGGACAACAAAAAGATTCTTCGCTACGGCGCTATCGCCGCGATCATCCTCATTGCGATGTTCAGCATGACGTTGCTGACCAGCGATTCCCGAGGATTCCAGAAGGTTGACACGAGCATTGCTCTGCAGCAGCTGGACAACAAGAACGTCAAGGAAGCGCGTATCGACGACCGTGAGCAGCGCGTCCGCCTCGAGCTCAAAGAACCAATCAAGGTGGAGGAACGCGAGGGCGTTTCCAAGGTGATCACCGATTACCCGGCACGCACGGCTCCGACGATCTTTGACAAAGTCGCCCAGTCTGAAGCGGAAAAGTACAACACCAAGGTCACCCGAGACACCTTCCTCGGCTCGATGGTGCAGCTCCTGCTGCCAATGCTGCTGTTCTTCGGCCTGATCATGTTCGTCATGACCCGCATGCAGGGCGGCGGCATGGGCATGTTTGGCTTCGGTGGTTCCCGTGCCAAGGAACTGACCAAAGACATGCCAACCAACACTTTCGCAGATGTTGCGGGTGCGGATGAGGCTGTGGACGAGTTGCAGGAAATCAAGGACTTCCTGCAAGATCCATCCCGCTATGAGGCGCTTGG
Organism: Corynebacterium kalinowskii; assembly: GCF_009734385.1. Taxonomy (NCBI): domain Bacteria; kingdom Bacillati; phylum Actinomycetota; class Actinomycetes; order Mycobacteriales; family Corynebacteriaceae; genus Corynebacterium; species Corynebacterium kalinowskii. Next base: position 372,819 of record NZ_CP046452.1, read on the forward strand.
CGCAAAGATTCCGCGCGGCGTTCTGCTGTACGGCCCTCCGGGTACCGGTAAGACCCTGCTGGCGCGAGCTGTCGCAGGTGAAGCAGGAGTGCCTTTCTACTCCATCTCCGGCTCTGACTTCGTTGAGATGTTCGTTGGTGTCGGTGCATCCCGCGTGCGCGACCTGTTCAAGCAGGCCAAGGAAAACAGCCCGTGCATCATCTTTGTTGACGAGATCGACGCCGTCGGCCGCCAGCGTGGCGCCGGCATGGGCGGCGGACACGACGAACGCGAACAGACCCTGAACCAGCTTCTGGTGGAGATGGACGGCTTCGGCGACCGCGAGGGCGTCATCCTCATGGCGGCTACCAACCGCCCGGACATCCTGGATCCAGCGCTGCTGCGACCGGGTCGTTTCGACCGCCAGATTCCGGTTACCAACCCAGACTTCAAGGGTCGCGAGGCTATCCTGCAGGTACATGCCAAGGGCAAGCCATTTGCCAAGGACGTGGACATCACGGCACTGGCAAAGCGCACCGCAGGTATGTCCGGCGCTGACCTTGCCAACGTCTTGAATGAAGCTGCGCTGCTTACCGCACGAGTTGGTGGCAATGTGATCACGGCGGACGCACTCGAAGAAGCGACCGACCGCGTCATCGGCGGTCCACGCCGTTCTTCCAAGGTGATCTCCGAGCACGAAAAGAAGGTCACGGCCTACCACGAAGGTGGCCACACGCTGGCTGCCTGGGGCATGAAGAATATTGAGTCCATTTACAAGGTAACGATCCTGGCTCGCGGTAAGACCGGTGGTTTTGCTATGACCGCACAGGAAGACGACAAGGGCATGTACACCCGCGACGAGCTGTTTGCCCGCATAGTCTTCGCCATGGGTGGTCGCTCCGCTGAGGAGCTCGTCTTTGGTGCCCCAACCACGGGCGCTTCCAATGACATCGAGCAGGCGACCCGCATCGCCCGTGCGATGATCACCGAATATGGCATGAGCCCAGAGATCGGCACCGTGAAGTACGGCGAGGAACAGGGCGATCCGTTCTCTGGTCGTGGCGGCGGCGGAGTCTTTGACCCGTCCGAATCTGTCCAGTCCACCATCGATGAGCAGACCCGCTACCTGGTGAACAAGGCCCACCAGGTTGCCTACGACATTCTGCGCGAGAACCGTCACTACCTGGACTCCTTGGCAGAAAAACTCCTGGAGAAGGAAACCCTGCGTCGTCCGGACCTAGAGGTCATTTTCGAAGGCCTGGAGCCACGCGATGCCCTGGAGGTTTTCCCAGGCGAGACCGCGAACTTCCCAAGACAGGTCGGCCTCGAGCCAGTCAAGACCCCTGTCGAGATCGCGATCGAGCGTGGCGAAGAACCGCCAAAGCGGTTCTCCATTCTGGAAGCCTCCCGCGCTGCCCGCGCGAAGCGCCAGAAGGAGCTGGAAGAACAGGGCAAGCTGCCAATTCCTCCGATGCCTCCCGTAGCGCCGATTCCAGCCGGTGATGCTGGCCGTCATGCTGCTCCAGAGGGGCCTGCCCCGACTTACGGTGGCACCCCGCCACCAGCCGACTGGTCGGCACCAGGTTGGCCGCCTCGCGATTCGGCAAATAACCCGTATGCCCAACCGTCACAACCGGAGCAGCCAGCACAACCTGAAGCACCTCAGGCTCCAGCACGCCCGGTTGGCGGTCCTGATCAGACTGAGCTGCCGACGCGGGCCGAGAATCCAGAGTCGCCTGCGAACTCTGCCTCGCCATTCTCGACAACTGGCGAGCACCCTGGCATGCAGAACTACGCAGCTGATGCTCCATCGACCCCCGTTCGTCCACAGCCGAGCGAGGCCCCGACCGAGGAATTCGGCTTCCGCCTGCCTGATAACGAGCAGCCGGACCACCCGGAGAAGTCGGAGTCTGAGGAGCGCAAGGATGACTAATCCAACTTTTGACCAGGCCCGCGCTGAGGCCGCGGTCCGCGAACTCCTCATTGCTGTTGGAGAGGACCCGGATCGCGAAGGCCTCCAGGAGACCCCCGCCCGTGTTGCACGTGCCTACGCTGAGGTCTTTGCAGGGCTGCATGTGGATCCCACTGACGTGCTCGCCAAGACGTTTTCCGAGGATCACCGCGAGCTCGTTCTCGTGCGCGACATTCCGATTTACTCCACCTGCGAGCACCACCTGGTGCCGTTCTTCGGGGTGGCCCACATTGGCTACATTCCGGGACCATCAGGCAAAGTGACGGGTCTGTCCAAGTTGGCGCGCCTGGCTGATCTTTATGCCAAGCGCCCACAGGTACAGGAGCGCTTGACCTCACAGATCGCGGATGCGCTGATGGACAAGCTTGATGCCCACGCTGTGATCGTCGTGATCGAGTGCGAGCACTTGTGCATGGCTATGCGTGGCATCCGTAAGCCAGGTGCCACCACCACAACCTCCGCCGTGCGTGGCGGCTTCCAGAAGAACGCTGCCTCGCGCGCAGAAGCGCTGAGCCTGATTCGGGGTGCGTGATGCGCGTCGCTGACCTCACGATTCCGGGACGCTGCGCCGTGATGGGCATCGTCAACGTCACGGAAGATTCCTTTTCTGACGGCGGGCGGTACGTGGACGTCGATAAGGCCATTGGGCACGCGCATGAGCTGGTTGCAGCAGGCGCGGACATCATCGACATCGGTGGCGAATCGACCCGCCCTGGTGCCACCCGTGTCGCCCCTGAGATTGAGCGAGATCGCGTCGTGCCGGTCATTGCGGCGCTGACCCAGGATGGGATCCGCACCTCCGTGGACACCATGCGTTCCACAGTCGCAGCCGCGGCTGCCGAGGCCGGGGTGAGCCTGCTTAACGACGTCTCTGGCGGCCTTGCCGATCCCGACATGTACCGGGTCATGGCTGACACAGACCTGCCCGTGTGCCTGATGCACTGGAAGACCGTGCAGTTTGGAGACGCTGCTGGTCAAGCGCACGTCACTGGCGACGTGGTGGCTGACGTGCACCGCGTGTTCGACGTACTAGTGGACAACGCCCTCGCCAACGGGGTGAAGGAAGACCAGATTACCCTGGACCCGGGGCTTGGCTTTGCCAAGTCCGCAGCCGATAACTGGGCGCTGCTCAAAGCGTTGCCTGAGTTCGTAGCAGGACCATATCCGGTGCTCGTCGGGGCTTCCCGGAAGCGATTCCTGGCCCAGATTCGCAATGACCGTGGCTTGGACCTAGCCTCGCCAGTCGAAGCTGATCCGGCAACGGCCGCCGTCACCGCGATCGCCGCACAAATGGGTGCTTGGTGTGTGCGCGTGCACGAGGTCGGGGTGTCTCGTGACGCCGTCGACGTGGCCGCACGCTGGAACGCGGGGAAGTAGCAATGGCCGATCGGATTGAACTCAAGGGCTTGGAGTGCTTTGGCTACCACGGGGTCTTGCCGGAAGAAAAGGCCACCGGCCAGCACTTCTACATCGATGCGACGTGCTGGCTCGATTGCGCGCCAGCGGCCAAGTCGGACGATCTCACACTTACTCTCAACTACGCCGAGCTTGCCGAGCTGATCTACGGGATCGTCACCGGCGAGCCGCGCGACCTCATCGAGACCGTCGCAGCCGAGATTGCCGACACCGTGATGTCCCGCTTCGAACTGCTGCACGCTGTGGAGATTACGATCCACAAGCCGTCCGCCCCGATCCCACTCACCTTCGCTGATGTCGCTGTAGTCGCCCGTCGATCCCGCCCCACCAGGAGGTAAGGAATATGCGAGCAGTACTTTCCATCGGCTCCAACATGGACGACCGAGACGCGCTGCTCCGGAGCGCCTACGACTACTTCGCCCCCGAGCTCGTGGCCGCCTCCAGCATCTACTCGACCCCACCGTGGGGACCTGTCTCCCAGAACGACTTCCTCAACGCCATCCTCATCATCGACACCGACCGGACCCCGATGCAGCTGCTCGCTGCGGCGCAGGAAGTGGAAAACGCGGCCGATCGGCGTCGCGAAGTGCGCTGGGGGCCGCGCACCCTCGACATCGACATCGTGCAGTGCCTTATCGACGACGTCGAAGTCATCTCCGCAGACCCAGTGCTTACCCTGCCCCACCCGTGGGCGCAGGAGAGGGCGTTTGTGCTTGCGCCGTGGCTGGAAGCGGACCCGGAAGCGGAGTTGCGGGGCGAGCCTGTCCGTGCTCTGCTGGAGGGCATGGACACCTCCGAAGTGAGGAAGGTATCTGAATTCTGATGAAGCACACCAGCATTGCGCTCCTCGTGATGACCGGGGTCTTTGTCGCCTGCGCAGCTGCGATACTGACCTGGGGTTTCTACGGGGACATGCCAGCGACATCGCTCAGTGCGTCTGTGACCTTGTGGCTGATGGCGTTGCTGTGCATGGTGCTGGCTTGGCGCATGCGGGATCGTAAAGAGCGCGGGGCAATCGGCATGGACCGCTCGCAGCTCAGCCCCCTGCAGGCAGCCCAGTACCTGGTGATAGCCAAAGCATCGGCGTGGACCGGTGCGGTCGTTGGCGGAGCGTATGTGGGAATGGCCAGCTATGTAGTGCCCCGGGCGGCGCAGCTTGCGGCTGCTGCGGAGGACACACCGGGAGTTATCGCGTCCGCTTTAGGTGGCATTGCACTGTGCGCAGCCGGGATTTATCTCGAACGACACTGCGAGACACCACCACCTACTGACGCTGAGCCTGCATAGCAGGTAGATTATTAAACCATGAGTGATGAGGCGATGACTGAGAACACTGACAAGTCCCAGGTAATGCTGATTGTGTTGGTGGTCTTAGCGGTGGTGGCTAGCATCGTGATGCTCTTTTCCAGTAGCGCAGCGGCGATGAAAATTGCCGTTCTTGCTGCATTGTGGGCAGCTTTTATCGGGCTTTTCCTCGTGGCAAAGTACCGTCGCTTGGCCACCGAAGAGCGTGAGCGTTCCGAGGAAAAGATGAAGTCCTTGGAATCGCAGCTGCGCGCTGAGCAGGCTGAACTTGCCAGCGAGAAAGCCATTGAGGCCTCGGCCCAAGATACCGAAATGCTTCGTGAAATCCGCCAGCAGCTCAGCGAATTGCGCCAGCATTTGGAAGAGCTCTCAGGCCGCGACTTCTCTTACGTCCCTACCACCCTCACCGCTGAGGCCTCCCGTATCCGTGAGCTAGAAACCGCGACGGAAAAGGCAGCGAACGAGCAAAAAGCCGAGCAAGAGGTCGAGCATCCGTTCGCCGAGGCTGAGATTGTGCCGGAGTCCGGCGCAAAACGCTTTGATACTGGTTCTTTTGCGGCCGTGAAGCTGGATGCCCCGACCGTTGAGCCGGAGGAAGTCAAGGAAGAGGAGCCTGTAGTCACTCCTGCTGCGGAAGAGCCGCAGGAAGATGGGTCGCACGGTCGACGTCGTCGCGATGAAAAACAGGATTCTATCTCCGTGGCTGAGCTGCTTGCCCAGCTGAAAAAGAAGTCCTAATGCGACCGCCGCGCATGAGCGTGGTTGTCGTGGGTCAGCCTGACGATCTGTGCGAGTTTTTGGACGACGCTGGCCACCATCTGGAATTTGATCAGACGTGGTCTGCGCTTGGTGATTTCGATTTGATCGTGCTCGCGGTGCCCGCGGATGTTCTTCCCGAAGTTGTGGCGCGACTGCAGCCCGTTGTTGGGCCAAAGCACATCGTGGTGCACACCGCACTGGAAGTCGGCCCGGAAGTGCTCACAGACTTACCCTCTCTGGCGATTGCCATGCATAGCGTGGGCCGTGAATTTGTCGTGTCTACGGTTGATGAGATTAGCGATGCCGTTGCTGCTGCGCTGGTGGCTGAAATGGGCGGGAACATGTGGCGGATACCTGAAAACGAGCGCATTGCTCTCGCGGAAGCATTGGAGTTGGCAAAGCAGGCCAACGCGCTCAAACGGCGGGCGCTGAACACCGTGCGCAGCGAAGCCGCCAAGGATGTGGTGATTCGTCAGCTCGGGGGCTGGTAGCGGCCTCCTGTGGCTTATCGACGGCCCGAAACTTGCCTACCAATGCGAAAAGGCAGCCCCGAAGGGCTGCCTTTTGGTTATTAGAGGGGGTTAGGCTTCTACGCCAACCTTGCCCTTCTTAGGCCATACAACAACGACTGCTGGACGTGGGACAGCGTTGCCGCCGTCTGGCCAGTGCATTGCAGGCTTGTCAGCGGAAGCATCATCGCCTTCGCCCGGGTGCTGAACGTTGACCAGGACGCGCTCATCGGTGACGATTGGGCCACAGGTCTCTGCGCCCTTAGGAACGGTGAGGAAGCACTTGAGCTCACCGCGGTTGTCACCGTCAACGGCACATGCGTAAAGGCCGTCGTTGGTCTTGAGAGCGTTGCCGTCGGTGGAGATCCACAGGTTGCCGTGGGTGTCGAAGGCAATGTTATCTGGGCAAGAAATTGGGGAGACCTTGGTCTTGTCGAAGCCGCCGAAGTAGGTGTAAGCCTCCTTTGGATCGCCACAGACCAGGAGCAGGTTCCAGGTGAACTTCTCGCCAGCGTGATCGTCGTCCATCTCCAGGACGAGGCCGTTCTTGTTCTCCTTGACTGGAGCAACTTCCTCAACGCCTGGGTAGTTCTTGCCATCTTCGACAGCGCCGCGGTACTTGTTGTTGGTCAGTGCCACGTAGACCAGGCCGGTCTTATGGGAGACCTCAACGTCCTCTGGGCGGTCCATCTTGGTGGCGCCCTTCTTGTCGGCTGCGATACGGGTCCATACTGCGACCTCGTCTGCCTTCATGCCGTCAACGTGGGACTCAGCGGAGCCGTCTTCCTTGGCGGTCAGGAGCTTGATCCATTCGCCCTTGCCGTCGAAAGCACCGTCCTTTGGCAGGTTGCCGGAGCCGTCGATTTCGTCCTTAGGGGAGTTACCCTCGAACTTAGCAACGTAGAGAGTGCCCTCATCAAGAATCTTGAGGTTGTTCTCCATGTCGCCTTCCTTGAACTTGCGCGTGGAGACGAACTTGTACAGGTAATCGTTGCGCTCATCGTCACCGGAGTAGCAAACGACGGTGCCGTCCTTGGTGATGTGGATGTTGCCGGCTTCGTGCTTGTAGCGGCCCACAGCGGTGTGCTTGATCGGGGTGGAGGTTGGATCCGTTGGATCAATCTCAACGAGCCAGCCGAAGCGGTTTGGCTCGTTAGGGGTCTTGGAGACGTCGAAGCGGTCGTCGAAACGCTCCCACTTACGCTCGGTTGCCTCGCCCTTGATGCCGAAGCGCTTGAGCTTCTTCTTTGCGTCCTCGTCGGCGAGCTTGTCAGCGTTGCCGAAGTACTGGTCGAAGTTCTCTTCGCCGGAAAGCATGGTGCCCCAAGGGGTGATGCCACCAGAGCAGTTGTTCAGGGTGCCCAGGACGGTCTTGCCTTCTGGGTCCTTCTCGGTCTTGAGGAGGTCGGAGCCAGCAGCTGGGCCGGCCACAGTGAATGGGGTGGTGGCGGTGATACGGCGGTTCAGCTTGCCAAACTCGCGCTTGAGCTCGCCGGAGCCGTCGACCTTGGAGACCTCAAGGATGGTGTGGCCGTGAGCTGCCAGGCCGATCTTGAACTGATCCTCGGTTGGGTTCTCAGCGTCGTAGCCCTTGAACATGTTTGGCTCGGTGGTGTACTCGTGGGAGCACACGTAGACCATGCGCTTCTTGTCTTCTGGGTGATCGAGAAGACCAGCGAAGTCACAGTTGAAGCCGAACTGCTTCTCAGCAGCCTCTGGAGTCTGGTTGTCGATGTCAAATTCAGGAGCACCCTCGATTACTGGGTCGCCCCAAGCGATCAGGACGCTGTGCTCGTAACCTTCGGCAACCTTGACATCAGTCTCGGTGTTTGGCTGAACAGACTTGAACTGCATACCCTCGAGGGACTTTGCAGGTGCGTTCTTAGCGGAGGAAGAGGAGGAAGAGCCGGTGGAACCGGAGTCCTTCTGATCGGAAGGGGAGCAAGCAGCGAGTGCGGATGCGCCACCGACGGCTAGAACGGTTACAGCGCCGGCCTTCAAAGCGGAACGGCGGGAGATGTCGCCGAAGTACTCGTTGTCGGATTCGTTGGCACATGCGCCGAAGCATGCGTTGCCGCACTTGTAAGTACAAGTCTGCTTGGTGCGGCTAGAAGTAAACAGGTTCAGTCCCTTAAGTCCCACTTGGGGCCTCCATTTTCGTCAATGTCTGAGCAGGGTGAGTGCGCGTCTGACCTTAGGTAAGCAGTGTTGCAGCCAAGCGGAATGTGGGTGAAATGGAGGTGAACTTCTTGTTAAGAATGCTTGGGGTCGGGATAGGCTGACGGTGGAACGGTTTTTAAATCATGTAAACAAAACTCATGTTTATTGGTAAGGTGGATGACATGCACTTGACGCGCTTTTCAGATCTGGGACTTCGCCTAGTCCTTCGGCTCGGGGAGTACACCAAAAACCTCGCAGTCGAGCCAGGGCGGCGAAGCACCGTTGCGAACCTCGCAGCGGATATCAACGGGTCTGAAGCTCACGTGGCCAGGGTCGTCGCAAAGCTTGCAGAACTTGGCATCGCCCGCAGCGTGCGCGGCAGGGTCGGCGGGGTGTACCTCGACGAGGCTGCCTACACCATGACCGTCGGTCAGATCCTTCGCCTCCTTGAAGGTCCTGGGGAGGTCATTAACTGCGCGGAATGCCCATTCGCTTCCCGTGACTGTCTGCTGCGCCATCGTCTTGCTGCTGCCAAGGAGGCTTTCTTTGCTTCCATGGACGACCTAACGGTCGCAGATTTGCTCAGGGACAACGAAACCAAAACCCTCGTTGCTCTTGGTATGCCCATAACCACATAACGCAGGAGCGTTCCATCCTATGCATGTCAGCCACACCCCAGAGACCAAAGCCGTTCACCTCAGCCCAGAACATGAGGCCACCATCAAGGCCACGCTCCCGATCGTAGGAGCGCACATCAACGAGATCACCCCGATCTTCTATAACAAGATGTTCACTGCCCATCCGGAGCTGCTCCGTGACACCTTCAACCGCGGAAACCAGAAGCAGGGTGAGCAGCAGAAGGCGCTGGCTGCTTCCATCGCAGTCTTCGCTCAGATGCTGGTGGATCCGAACGCCCCAGACCCGGTTGAGATGCTATCCCGCATCGGGCACAAGCACGTTTCGCTGGGTATCACCCCAGATCAGTACCAGATCGTGCACGACAATCTCTTCGCGGCGATCGTGGAGGTCCTCGGTGACGCCGTGACTCCCGAAGTTGCCGAGGCTTGGGACACCGTCTATTGGCTGATGGCTGATGTGTTGATCAAGTTTGAAAAAGACCTATACGATTCCGCCGACGTTGAGGTTGGCGATGTCTTCCGTCGTGCCCGGCTCACCAACAAGCAGGCGCTTAACGACGCCGTCTCCCTCTTTACCTTCGAAGCTCCCGCGCTCACCCCTGCAGTGCCAGGACAGTACACCTCGATCGGCGTCGTCCTGCCAGACGGCGCCCGTCAGCTGCGCCAGTATTCTCTTGTCTCCGCAGAGCAGGGCCGCTGGGTCGTAGCTATTGAGCGCGATGGCGAAGTCTCGTCCTTCCTGCACGATGCTGTGTCCGTGGGGGATGAGGTGGACATTACTTTGCCTGCTGGTGACTTGGTGCTGCACGAAGGCGAGAACCCAGTCGTGCTGATTTCCCAGGGCATCGGCTCCACCCCGATGGTCGGCATGCTGGCTGCGTTGCAGGACTCCGAGCGTGAGGTCGTCGTGCTGCATGCCGACGAATCCATGGATACCTACGCCCAGCGCGCCCAGACCTTGGAGTTGGCAAAGAATCACCACGAGTTTTTCCGATCTGAGGGGCAGCGTCTGTCGATCGATGGCCTCATTCCTTCCGGGGCGGATGTTTACCTGTGTGGTGGCACCGGCTTCCTGCAAAATGTCCGCGATCAGATCGCAGCGCTGGATGAGCAGCCCGCCGCAGTTCGCTATGAGCTGTTTTCTCCTAACGATTGGCTGGTCAGCTAGTTTCTTTACCTTGCGATGGACTACGCTTGGAAGCCGTGACTGACGCTAAGAACACCCCAGCCCCTACTGAAGATCTCCCAGAGCAGCTGCGTATCCGCCGCGAGAAGCGCGCGCGGCTGCTCGAAGAAGGTACTGACGCCTACCCGGTCGTTGTTGATCGCACACACGCCATCAAGGATGTGCGCGCCAAGTACAACGTCCTCACGGAGGGTGTCGAGCCTGTTGAGGGCGCGGTGAACTTGGAAGTCGGCGAGGAAACTCAAGACGAGGTTGCCATCGCCGGTCGCGTCATCTTCGTCCGCAACACCGGCAAGCTCTGCTTCGCCTCCCTCCAGGAGGGCGACGGCACCCGCATCCAAGCCATGCTCTCCCTGGCTGAAGTAGGGGAGGAGCGCCTTGCTGCGTGGAAGTCCGACGTGGACCTCGGTGACTTTGTCTCAGTGCGTGGTCGCGTCATCGCCTCCAAGCGTGGTGAGCTTTCCGTCATGGCTACCTCGTGGGCGATGGCAGCTAAGTCGCTGCGCCCGCTCCCGGTTGCCTTCGCGGATATGTCGGAAGACTCCCGCGTGCGTCACCGCTACACCGACCTCATCATGCGCGAGGCTGCCCGCGATAACGCTATGACCCGGATCAAGGTCATGCGCGCGCTGCGCCACTTCCTGGAATCCGAAGGTTTCCTCGAGGTAGAAACCCCTATGCTGCAGACCCTGCACGGCGGCGCTGCAGCGCGTCCATTTGAGACTCACTCCAACGCCCTGGATATCGATCTCTACCTGCGTATTGCTCCTGAGCTCTACCTCAAGCGCTGCGTCGTCGGCGGCATCGAGCGCGTCTTTGAAGTCAACCGCAACTTCCGTAATGAAGGCGTCGACTCCTCACACTCCCCAGAGTTTGCCATGCTCGAGACCTACCAAGCCTGGGGCACTTATGACGACGGCGCTGACCTGATCAAGCGCCTCATCCAGTCCGTGGCAATGGAAGTTTTCGGAACGCTGGAAGTCACTCTCGCGGATGGCACGAAGTACGACTTCGGTGGCGACTGGAAGCAGATTGAGATGTACCCGTCTCTCAATGAGGCGCTCGCCCGCAAGTTCCCTGGCCAGCCAGAGGTTACGATCGATTCCACCGTTGAGGAACTTAAGGCCATTGCTGCAGTCGTCGGTCTGGCTGTTCCAGCCAAGGGTGGCTGGGGACATGGCAAGCTCGTCGAGGAAATCTGGGAAGTGCTGTGTGAAGACCAGCTCCACGGCCCAATCTTCGTTCGTGACTTCCCGGTCGAAACCTCTCCGCTGACCCGCCAGCACCGCACGAAGCCAGGAGTGACCGAAAAGTGGGACCTCTATGTTCGCGGCTTCGAGCTCGCCACCGGCTACTCCGAGCTCGTTGACCCGGTTATCCAGCGCGAACGCTTCGAAGATCAGGCCCGCCTGGCCGCCGGCGGAGATGACGAAGCTATGGTCCTTGATGAAGACTTCCTCGCTGCTATGGAACAAGGCATGCCACCGACGTCCGGCAATGGCATGGGCATCGATCGTCTGCTCATGGCCCTGACCGGCCTGGGCATTCGTGAAACGGTGCTCTTCCCAATGGTGAAGCCAGAAGCTTAGGTTTCAGAACAAAGCCTCGCAAACGGACGAAAATGGGCATTGGGATCCGTTTGTGGGGCTTTTCTATGTGGCCCTTTTCACTCCAACGGGGTTTTGACTTAAGCGGTCACAGGGCTAGACTTGGGTGCATACCAACCAATCAGGGTTGTTACTCATAAAGCTTTGTGAGGCAAGACCTGAGACATGAGGTACCGAACTATGTTCGTTCGGCGCCTGATGTCTCAGGTCTTTTTTGTTTCCTCCAGTGTCCTCGACAAAGCTTCGCGACAGCAGCCCGACTTCACTTAATGAAGGAGTGATGACCCGTGAGTATGACCAGGCAAGATACTGCCAAGGCAATTCTCGACGGCATCGGCGGCGCCGATAACATCGCGTCGTTTTCCCACTGTGCCACTCGTCTGCGCTTCGAGCTCAACGATGCTTCGAAGGCTGACAAGAAAGCACTGGATTCCATCCCCAAGGTCATGGGTGCGGTTCCACAAGGTGGCAACCACTACCAGGTCGTTATCGGTGGCGACGTCGCCACCGTGTACGACGACATGAATGCTCTCCCAGAAATGAAGGGCGGCGCAGTCAAGTCCAACGACGATGTCAAGGCAGAACAGCGTGCGAAGGCCAAGGGCAAGATGCCGTGGCTGGACGCCTTCTTCGAGTACCTGTCCGATTCCTTCCGCCCGATCCTCGGCGTGCTGCTCGGTGCCTCCCTCATCATTGCATTCACCGCAATTCTTGATGCGTTTAGGATCGTTGACTTCCGCGCAGAGGATAAGGGCATCAGTTGGATCTTCGTAGACGCCATGTGGCGCTCTGTGTTCTACTTCCTCCCAGTGATGGTTGCCTACAATGCCGGTAAAAAGCTGCGCATTGACCCTTGGGTTCCGGGCTCCATCATGTTTGCCCTCCTCACTCCTGAGTTCCTGTCGCTCTCCGAGAACGTGGCGACCGTGTGTACCACCAACGAAGCCCTAGGCACCGACACCTGTAAGGCCACTATCTTCGGACTGCCAATGCTGCTACAGGGCTACGGCGGAAACGTCTTCGTCCCACTGATCATGGCCGCTGTGGCTGCCGCTGCGTACAAGTTCTTCCAGAAGATCATTCCTTCCGCAGTACACATGGTATTCGTCCCATTCCTCACCCTCGTCGTGATGATTCCGCTCACCGCGTTCCTCATCGGCCCATTCGGTGTCTGGCTCGGTAACGAAATCGGCATCGGCCTGTCTTGGATGAACGACAACGCTCCATTCGTCTTCGCCATTTTGATCCCAATGCTCTACCCATTCCTGGTCCCGCTCGGCCTGCACTGGCCACTCAACGCCCTGATGCTGGTCAACATCCAGACCCTCGGCTACGACTTCATTCAGGGTCCAATGGGCGCATGGAACTTCGCCTGCTTCGGCGCCACCGCCGCTGTGCTCTTCCTGTCCATCCGCGACAAGGATACCGAAATGCGCCAGACCGCAGGCTCCGCTCTTGCTGCTGGCCTCCTCGGCGGTATCTCCGAGCCTTCCCTGTACGGTATTCACCTCCGCTTCAAGAGGATCTACCCACGCATGCTCGTCGGTTGTTTCGCAGGTGGCTTGACCATCGCCATCCTTGGTGCCTCCTCTAACGGCGTGAAGACCGACGCATTCGTCTTTACCTCACTTTTGACGACTTCAGTATTCAGCCCTTGGCTCACCTATGTTATTTCTATCGCAGTCGCCTTCTTTGTAGCATTCGGCCTGATCGTGATCACCGACTACCGCACCCCAGAAGAAAAGGCAGAAGCCAAGGCTCGCCTGTCCGCTGAAGATGAGGTCATGGACGTCGCAAAGCCTGCAGCTGTTGCTGGTGGCGTTGCAACTCTCACCAAGGTCGGCACCCTCGCCGCCCCAGTCACCGGCCAGCTCGTGGCCATGAAGGACCTGTCCGACGCAGTGTTCGCCTCCGGCGCGCTTGGCGACGGCATCGGCATCAAGCCTGCTGAAGCCACCGTCGTTTCCCCAGTCGAAGGCACCGTCATCACCGCCATGAAGACCGGCCATGCCTATGGCCTTAAGACCGACAGCGGCGTCGAGGTACTCGTCCACATCGGTGTCGACACCGTGAAAATGAAGGGCGAAGGCTTCGAGCAGCTCGTTCACAAGGGCGACCGCGTGAGCGTCGGCCAGCCACTGGCTAACGTCGACTTCGATGCAGTCAAGACCGCTGGCTACGACGACACCGTCATCATGACTGTAACCAACACCAAGAAGTTCGGTGGCGTCGTCCCCGCCGCCGCAGGTGCAGTCACTGCAGGTGACGAAGTCGTCACCGTGGAAGGCTAATACACTGCTACCTATGCAGGTATTACGAATCTTCAACAACAACGTCGTCCTCGCCTCGACCGGCGAGGGCGGCGAAGTTGTTGTAACTGGTCGTGGCATCGGTTTCCAGGTCAAACAAGGTGACGAAGTCGATGCCACGCGTATTGCCAAGGTGTTTTATCCGGCAGACGGACGGGACCCGGATCACCTGGCAGAAATGCTCTCCTTTATCCCTGCTGAACACATCAAGCTCATCATCGACTCCATGGCTGATGCGGGGATGTCGCAGGACAACCGAGACAAGCTCACGCTCGTGATTGCTTTGGCAGATCACGTCGGGGGCGCCATCCGGCGTGCGCACGACGGGCAGATTCTCGAGGTGCCGCTGCGGGCTGAAGTTCAGCAGCTCTACGCCGAGGAATACCAGCAGGCGCACCGACTGGTGGAAGCGATCAACGAGCGCATCAGCGTGCCAATCTCACTTGAGGAGGCCGTAGCTTTCACCCTCCACCTGGTCAACGCCAGCTTTACCAGCGGAGACCTGTCCTACACATACAAGATGACCGGGCTGATCGAGCAAATGATCAGCGTCATTGCGGAAGGTGATGAGAAGCAGATGGACGAAATCAGCGTCGCTCGTTTCATCACACACCTGCGCTACCTCTTCGTGCGCATTGCGCAGCACAAACAGCTCACCGGCGAACCAACCGCAGTCAGCGATGCAGTGAACAAGTCCTATCCGGAGGCGGTCACCTGCGCGCTGCGGCTGGCAGAATTGGTGGAACTTCGACTTGGCGAGCCACTCACCGAGGATGAGATCTCCTATCTGGCGCTTCATGTGGCCAGGCTTCGGCGGGACTAGCTCGCCCACCCAAATTTCCCCCGTGAGAATGTCAATTTCTGTCTGATTCTGACATTCGCACGGGGGAAAATTCGAATAGGGAGGCTCCCGCCTTCTGCCTTACTTGGCGAGGGTGACGGCGTCGATAAGCTTGCCCGTTGCTACGTCTACAGTCCGGAGGGTGAGCTCCCGTGGGCTCACGGAAACAGCCAAGTAATCCCGGGGTGTAGTCCTGGCTCCAGAATGCAGTCCACGGCTGCTGCAGCGCAGGGTCGATGCTGTCGGGGTTCGCGCCGGGGTGCGCTTGACCATTGACGTCGTGGAAATCGTAGTACTTGCCGCCGCCCGCAGTCGTAGTGGTGATGTACAGCGTCTGGCCGTCCGTGTGCTGGAGACGATTGCCCTCCTGCGGAACCGCGGAGGTGCCCTTCATCAGATGCGATCGGGTGTAGATGTGATCGTGCCCGCTGAGCACCACGTCCACGCCTACCTCGGACAACACAGGAGTCCAGCCCTCGCGCAGCGCCACCACATCGGCGTCGTTGGTGTGTGAGCCCTGCGAGAATGGGACGTGGTGGTACGTGGCGATGGTCCAGTCCACGTCTGCGCCGTGCTTTGCGACGACATCTCGCACAAACGCCTGATGGCGCGCCACATCCTCGGGCCGGTTTTGGTTCGAATCCAGGCCGATGAACAGCACATTGTTGCGGATATAGAAGTAGTCCCGGTTGCTTTCGTTCGGGAGACTAAAGTGCTCGTCAAAGTGGCGCATGCCCGCGAGGTAAGTTTCGTGGTTGCCCGGGATGACGGCGGTGGGGTAGGAGCGCAGCTGGTTCGGCGAGAAGAACTCGTTGTACTGCGGTTGCGGGGCGCCCCAACCGTCCACTTGGTCACCCAAGCTGATGATCATTTCAGCGTTCGGGTTTGCGTTAGTGGCAGCAGAAATTGAGGTCCGCCAAGTATGACCTTGCTCTGCGTTCTTGAGGTTGACGCCGATCTGCGGGTCGGCAAGCGCAAGGAAGTCCCAGGTGCCGTCACCATCGCTGGTGGTGAACTGGGAGATATCGGTCCAGCCGTGGTCGGGGGAGCCGATGCGGTAGTTGTAGGTGGCGCCGGGCCTTAGTCCCGTGAGGTTAGTTTCCATTGACCGGTAGAGCAGTGTGTTTGCGTTCTGCTTGATACCTTCAAACACGATGGTGTTGTCCGAGCCGACTTCGCTCAACTGCACATAGCTCGGCCCCAGCGTCATGGTGCGCCAAGACACCGTTGCTTCGGACTGAGTGGCGCCCACGCCGAGGATGGCGCGGAAGACCTGAGGTGGCATGGTAATGCCCGGGATCTTGGAGCTATCTGCGAACTCTGGTGGCAGAGTGCTCTAAGCTTGAGCGGGCGAGAGGGTTGCTGTAGCTGCGATACAGCTGAGTGCTGCGATGAGGGAGCGGACGCTGATGTTCAGACGATTCCAGCCTATCGACCGGCCGGAGAACGGGCGGTTAACTCGAAATGAAGTATTAGTGGTTACTAAGAATTGTTGGTTAACTATTAGCCTTTGGGCTGGTAGGTCCTCTGAGGCCGTTTGACCATGACACCATGACTGACACTTTTCCTGCCGTTTCCCGTCGTGGCTTCTTCAAAGCCGCCGCAGCGCTCACCGCAACCACTGGGCTCGGCGCCCAAATAGCCGAGGCAAGTCCGATGGGTAGCTCCTCGTGGAACCCTGGGATGCAAACTGTCCCAGGTAACCAGCCTGAGCTGCCATTCCTACATGGCGTGGCCTCGGGTGATCCGTTGCCGAACTCGGTCATTCTGTGGACCCGTGTTACCCCGCAGGCGGATGCTCTGCCCGGAACGGGGATCGGTGAAAGAGTGGAAGTGAAATGGGAGGTCGCGGCTGATCCCTCTTTCCGCCATGTTGCACAACAGGGCACCACGGTGACCAGCGCAGAACGGGACCACACTGTCCACGTTGATGCCACCGGTCTTAAGGCAAACTCCGTTTACTATTTCCGTTTCACTGTGCTTGACGGCGCGTATGCCGGTCGAACCTCGCCGGTGGGCCGGACCAAAACAGCTCCTGTCGCAGGAGAGAACGTGAAGCAGTTGAACTTTGCCTTCGCATCCTGCGCCAACTGGGAGGCCGGCTACTTTGAGGCATATCAAGACATGGCTACCCGCGCATTGGCCGGCGAGCTCGATTTCACTGTATTTCTCGGCGATTACATCTATGAATATGGCACCGGCGGCTATGTGGGCAAGCATGGCGTTGTTCGCCCGACCAGCCCGAAGTGGGAGATCTTGAATCTCTCGGACTACCGCCAGCGCTACGGCCACTACCGCACGGATCTCTATCTGCAGAACGCGCACGCAGCGCTGCCGTGGATCGCGATGTGGGATGACCATGAGACGGCGAATAACGCGTGGCGGGAAGGCGCGGAAAACCATACTCCTGGCGCAGAGGGGTCGTGGGCGGGGCGTCGAGAAGCAGCGTTGCAGGCGTACTTTGAGTGGATGCCGGTGCGAGCGACCTCGCCTTCGCAGCAGGGGCACATCTATCGCACGCTGCAGTTTGGCGACCTCATGCAGCTCACCATGCTTGATCTGCGGACTTACCGCGACTCGGAAACTTCCGTTGCCAATTTCGGCAACCCGGACCGGACGATGCTGGGCGGTGAGCAGTTCAACTGGGTGGCTGCGCAGATCGAGCAGTCGACGGCCGCGTGGAATGTACTGGGCACCTCAGTGATGATCGCTCCGCTCAAGCTCCTAACGATCGCACACAGTTGGGAGGCGACCGAGGCGTTGCGCTTTGCTCGTCAGCAGACCACCGGCTTTGCCATCAACTCCGACCAATGGGATGGCTACGCTGCCGAACGAGATCGCCTGCTCGAACTCGTGGCTGCCAAAAATGCCAACACACTCTTTATTACCGGCGACATCCATTCCGAATGGGCAAACAGTATCCATCACGGCGGTAGGGAAGTGGCCGTGGAGATGGTCTGCACGTCCATCTCTTCAGCAAACATTGATGATCTACTGACCGACAAGACCAAGATCGAGCACGCCCCGAATAACAGCACCTCGTTGCTGGTGGAGGGCATGCTTCGCGACGCCAATAGGTGGGTCAAACACCTGGACTTCGATGCCCACGGATACAGCATCGCGCACTTGCGCCGTGATGAAGTTGCTGTGGACTTTGTGCGCGTGAACAACGTAGAACTCGCAGAATCAGGGGTTTCAGTTGCGCTTACGAAGGCTTGGCGACCGGGCGAAGGTTTTGTCCGCTGAACTAGTGGCACATGGTGCGTCGTATCCAGTCAGAGGCCGTAATCAGTATCTAGGTGAACGAGGATCGGCCACACTTTTTGGACTGAACTGCTCCTTTTTACATTTTGACTAGGTAACTGGCCATGAATTGCGGCTGGCTCAGCATAGAGTTTTGCATGTGACGTGCTGAGTGACCTGATAGATATCACGGAGACTACATGCCCGCTTCACTCTATTACTGGTTGCTTTCAATTGGTTCAACTTGCAATCAGGGAAACCAACCTCGGGAAATCACACAAGCACTCGGCTGCAATTAGAGTTTCGCCATGCTCAGATCGTGCTAGTTCGCACGACGCATGATCATCTTTTCGGCTGTACCTAGGACACCCACGAGGGCTACAAAGCTCGCGGTGACCCCAGCCATGTTGCGGGCGACCATCCGGCCACCAAGAGTTGTCACGTTGAGGAAGCTATATGGGTAGTAGCCCTGGGTGGATGCACCTCGATAGAAGGTCCAGCCCGACCACAGCATTGGCAGAGCTAGCGAATAGAAGGCGTTCTTGGCGTTAACGTCGCCTTCGTCGGCGATGAACCTATCGATCAGCCACATGAGCGGGACAATCACTGGCATGACGCCATGAGTGATGGGGTTAGTAATGGCGTAGAGGCCGGTTGGGGTGGTTTCCTTGGCCAGGATCGTGTTGTAGATGATTCCGGTGATGATCAGCATGACTACGGCGTCGATACGCGCCACCGCCCATCGCGCAGGGCGGCGGCCAAGAGCGTACTGAGCGCCTACGACGGCGCCCAACATGTTCGACCACAACGTGAAGTAGCTATACGACGCGAGTAGGCGCTGGCGCCTCGTGGTGAAGGCGGGCCAGTCCTCGAAGGGCGTGGTGATGGTGGCGAAGCCGGTTAGAGCCACGGCGAAGCCGCCGAGCACTCCGGCGATAACACCAGTTGCACGTACTAGATTCCTCATTCCACGTACATTAGTCGTCAAAAACGGTTGCGGGCTGAGTGAACCTCATTAAAATCGAGAACATGAAAAAGGTTCTCATTTCCGCATTGGTGGCGGTATCAATCATTGGCGCTCCGGTCGCACAGGCTAACCCTTACTCTCCAGGCATGGACTTTCGGCACCCGTCCGAGATTGCCCGTGAAGCAGCGAAGTCGCCATTGCAGCGCTTACAGGACAACATCACAATGCGCATCATGCAAGCCTCGTTCCTGGGATTTGTGATCCCCGACGGCCTGGCTGCAGGAAATACGCCTGCCGGGATGGAACCACTCGCACAATGCGTAGCCAACAGCTCCGGCAGCGCCGAAATTCAGCCGGTTCAGATGGTGGCTACCTGGGCTTGCTTGGCCACCAATCCTTCTTTGAATCCAATGCCCGCTTGGTACATGTAAGCATTTTTAGCTCTAAAAAGGCGTTGTTCGCTAAAGGCGTACAGCGCCCTTTGTGCTGGTAGGCGCAGGTTTTGGCGTCGAAAAGCATGCTGCGAGCGTGAAAGTGGAAATTATCGTCCGCCGTGCGCGTTAGAGTAGGTGCAATTAGACAACGAAAACTAGGAGAGTCATGTTCGAGAGGTTCACTGACCGCGCTCGGCGCGTCATCGTTCTGGCCCAGGACGAAGCTCGCATGCTTAATCACAACTACATCGGTACCGAGCACATCCTGCTCGGTCTGATCTCGGAAGGTGAAGGCGTAGCCGCGAAGGCTTTGGAGTCCATGGGGATCAACCTCGAGGACGTGCGTCGCGAGGTTGAGGAAATTATCGGTCACGGCACCACGCCACCGACCGGTCATATCCCGTTTACCCCACGCGCAAAAAAGGTTCTTGAGCTGTCCTTGCGTGAAGGTCTGCAAATGGGCCACAAGTACATCGGTACCGAATTCCTGCTGCTCGGCCTGATCCGTGAAGGCGAAGGCGTCGCCGCCCAGGTGCTGGTTAAGCTCGGCGCTGATTTGCCACGCGTACGCCAGCAGGTCATTCAGCTCCTTTCCGGTTACGAAGGTGAAGGCAACGCTCCTGATGACCAGGGTGGCGCAAACCTTGCCGGTGCTGGCGCAGCTCCTGGTGGCCGGGGTGGCAACCAGGGCGGTGTTGGTGAGCGCTCCAACTCTCTAGTGCTCGACCAGTTCGGTCGCAATCTGACTCAGGCTGCCCGCGAGGGCAAGCTGGACCCAGTGGTGGGCCGCGATAAGGAAATCGAGCGCATCATGCAGGTGCTGTCTCGTCGCACCAAGAACAACCCAGTGCTGATCGGTGAGCCTGGCGTTGGTAAGACTGCTGTCGTCGAAGGCCTGGCGTTGGACATCGTCAACGGCAAGGTGCCAGAGACGTTGAAGGACAAGCAGCTGTACTCGCTAGACCTTGGTTCCCTGGTCGCGGGCTCCCGCTACCGCGGTGACTTCGAAGAGCGCCTGAAGAAGGTTCTCAAGGAGATCAACCAGCGCGGCGACATCATCTTGTTCATCGATGAGATCCACACCCTGGTCGGCGCAGGTGCCGCCGAAGGAGCCATTGACGCAGCCTCGCTGCTGAAGCCAAAGCTCGCCCGCGGTGAACTGCAGACCATCGGTGCTACCACTCTCGACGAGTACCGCAAGCACATCGAGAAGGACGCCGCTCTGGAGCGTCGTTTCCAGCCAGTTCAGGTCCCCGAGCCATCTGTTGAGCTCACCATCGAGATCCTGAAGGGGCTGCGCGATCGCTACGAAGCGCACCACCGCGTATCCATCACCGATGGCGCACTGGCTGCCGCTGCCAACCTGTCTTCCCGCTACATCAACGACCGATTCTTGCCAGACAAAGCTGTTGACCTCATCGACGAGGCCGGCGCCCGCATGCGCATCAAGCGCATGACCGCCCCTGAAGGCCTGCGCGAGATCGACGAGCGCATCGCCGACGTCCGTCGCGAGAAGGAAGCCGCGATCGACGCACAGGACTTCGAGAAGGCTGCTGGCCTGCGCGACAAGGAACGCAAGCTGGGTGAAGAGCGCTCCGAGAAGGAAAAGCAGTGGCGTTCCGGTGACCTCGAGGAAATCGCTGAGGTAGGCGAGGAACAAATCGCCGAGGTCCTCGGTTCTTGGACCGGCATCCCAGTGTTCAAGCTGACGGAGGAAGAGTCCTCTCGCTTGCTGCACATGGAGGACGAGCTGCACAAGCGCATCATCGGCCAGGAAGAAGCCGTCAAGGCAGTTTCCCGTGCCATTCGCCGCACCCGTGCAGGTCTCAAGGATCCAAAGCGACCATCCGGTTCCTTCATCTTCGCCGGCCCGTCCGGTGTGGGTAAGACTGAGCTGTCCAAGGCCCTCGCCGAGTTCCTCTTCGGCGAGGAAGATGCCCTCATCCAGATCGACATGTCCGAATTCCACGACCGCTTCACCGCGTCGCGTCTGTTCGGTGCTCCTCCGGGATACGTCGGCTACGAAGAGGGCGGCCAGCTCACCGAAAAGGTCCGCCGCAAGCCGTTCTCTGTGGTGCTTTTCGACGAAATCGAAAAGGCCCACAAGGAGATCTACAACACCCTGCTTCAGGTTCTCGAAGATGGTCGTCTGACCGACGGCCAGGGCCGCATGGTCGACTTCAAAAACACGGTGCTCATCTTCACCTCCAACCTGGGAACCAGCGACATCTCCAAGGCAGTGGGCATGGGCTTTTCCGGCTCCGGCGAAGCGGATGCTGAAGGCCAGTACGACCGGATGAAGAACAAGGTTCACGACGAGCTGAAGAAGCACTTCCGCCCAGAGTTCCTCAACCGTATCGACGAGATCGTGGTCTTCCACCAGCTGAACCAGGAACAGATCGTCCAAATGGTCGACCTGCTCATCGGCCGCGTTGAAAAGGCTCTGGCAGCCAAGGACATGGGCATCGAAATCACCACTACGGCCAAGAACTTGCTGGCCAAGCGTGGCTTCGACCCAGTACTCGGTGCCCGTCCGCTGCGTCGTACGATCCAGCGCGAGATCGAAGACGTCCTCTCCGAGAAGATTCTCTACGGCGAGTTCGGTGCCGGCGAAATCGTCATGGTGGACGTGGCAGGCTGGGACGGCGAATCCAAGGGCGAAGACGCCAAGTTCGTCTTCTCTGCGAAGCCAAAGCCGCTGCCGGAAGGCACCTTCTCCGAGATGTCTCCTGAAGCTGTGGAGGCTGTCTCCGACGTAGAGTAAGAGCTGCGAAATTTGATAATGCAGACTGTAGATTTCTTCAGATTTCTATAGTCTGCATCACCTTTTTCAGCATTCCGACTAGACTCTTAACTCATGGGTATTTTGTTCCGTGAAAAGAAGAAGGTCGGCAAGAACAGCTGGATCAACGTGTCCAAGTCTGGCGCGTCGGCATCCACTAAGGTCGGTCCCGTGACCATCAACAGCCGTGGTGGCGTCTGGGTCAACTTGCCGGGCGGTATGACCTACCGCGGTAGGTGGAAGTAACCTTCCTCGTCTTGCTCGGCGAGCCCGTCGTCGAGCAGCGAAAACAAGGCCCGGGAGCGCTGCGCCGCGTCGGGCCACACCACGTCAATCTCTGACAAGGGAACCGGCGCCGTGGCTGCCCGCAACACAGCCATGATCTTGCCGCGCACTTGGCGGTCCGTCCCCTCGAACTTCTGCACGCGACGCTTCGCGCTCGCCAATTCCTCGTCCGTCGGCGCAGGACATCCTGTCTGCTGCCATGCGCACAGATCGCGCACGGGGCAGATGTCGCACTGGGGTCGCGTCGTACACACCAAGGCTCCCAATTCCATTAATGCCACTGAGAATTCGGCAGCGCCGACCTCCGGCAACAGCGCTTCCACTTCAGCGAGTTCGCGTTTGCGGGCTGGGCCAGGGAGGAATTTGCCGTCGATAAGCCTGCGATATACGCGCCGCACGTTGGTGTCCACGACGGGGACCCGCTGCCCGAATGCGAAGGCGGCAACGGCGCGGGCGGTGTAGTCGCCGATGCCGGGCAGGG
Source organism: Corynebacterium kalinowskii (assembly GCF_009734385.1). NCBI lineage: Bacteria > Bacillati > Actinomycetota > Actinomycetes > Mycobacteriales > Corynebacteriaceae > Corynebacterium > Corynebacterium kalinowskii. Next base: position 395,692 of record NZ_CP046452.1, read on the forward strand.
CAAGGAGCTTGTCGACGTCCACAGGTACTTCGCCGCCATGTTCGGCAACAATCGCGCGGGCGCAGTCAAGGAGTCGGAGGGCGCGGCGCGGATAGCCGAGGCGATCCCATGCGCGGAGTACCTGATCGGGGGTGGCATTGGCGAAGTCTGTGGGGGTAGGCCAGCGTTCGATCCATTCTTTCCAGATGGGCTCCACCCGGGCTACTGGGGTTTGTTGGCTCATGACCTCTGACAGCAGAATTCCCCAGGCAGAGGTGTGTGGGTTGCGCCAAATGATGGTTCGGCCGTTGGCGTGGTACCAGTCACGAAGTCGGGTGTGGAGCATAACTGGTCACTGTATGGGGTTTTGAAAATTTCCTCAAAAGAGGAAAATAGGAGGTATGCGTGATGTCAAAGATGTAAACCCGAAGAATATTTGGAACGCCCTCAAAGAGGGGAACAAGCGCTATCAGGAATTTGCGATGCTGCACCAGAATTTGGATGCTGGGCGTCGTGAAGAGCTGGTCGCAGGTCAGAAACCGATGGCCGCAGTGCTGGCCTGCTCTGATTCCCGAGCGCCGGTGGAGCACATCTTCGACCAGGGTGCGGGCGATATTTTTGTCATCCGCACCGCTGGCGAGGTTCTAGACATGGGTACCTTTGCCTCCCTAGAGTTCGCCGTGGATGGCCTGGGCGTGCAGAACCTGATCATCATGGGGCACGAGTCGTGTGGCGCGGTAAAGGCCACCAAGGCGGCGCTGGAAGGTGGCGAAGTTCCTCCAGGTTTTCAGCGTGTGCTGATCGAGAAGGTTGCTCCATCGATTCTGAACGCCAAGCGCAAGGGATTGGACACCACCGACGACTTCGAAATTGAGCACGTTCGCGAGACCGTGGACATGATTCTCGACCGCTGCCCAGTGATCAAGCAGCGACTCGATGAGGGAGCTCTCGGCGTGGTTGGCGCTCGTTACCGCCTCGGAACTGGCGCCGTCGAGTCGATCGTCGAGTTTGGCGTTTAAGACACACCCCCAAGGGCTAGCTGTTTTCGGACGGCTAGCCCTTTAAGCTGGCTGTATGACCCAGAGGCACCCAGAGATAATCTACCTACGGCGTCGCGTCGCGGCGATCCTGTTGTTGCTGGTTGTTGTTGCGCTGTGCGTGTGGCTGATGGTGAGCCTGGGTGGCAAGAAGGAAGAGCCAGCCCCGGCACCTGCGCCTAATGCCTTCACGACGTCCACCGCTTCCACTACTGCTCCGGCAACGCCGTCACCAACTGCCACGGCCTCAGCCTCTGCAACACCAACGCCAACTCCAACAGCGCAGGCAAAGACATCCTGCGCACTGGAAGACCTGGTAATCACGGCATCTGCAGACAAGCCAAATTATGGCCCTGAGGAGCGCCCGAAGTTCTATCTGACGGTGAAGAACCCAACGCAGGCCGATTGCAAGATCGACCTGCGCAAGGACGGCCTGCGCTTCGAAGTTTACGATCTCGCTTCCAACAAGCCGATCTGGGCTGACACCGACTGTAACCCGAGCGAGGACACCTCCGAGCGCACTTTCCCAGCAGGCCAGGAGCGCCACTACGAAGCTGTCTGGTCCCGCACCACCTCTGCCCCGGGTGAGTGCAACAATCGCCAGCCGGTGGCAGCCGGAAGCTACTTCCTGCACACCCTCGTGGGCAAAAACAACTCCGAGGCCTTCACGTTTAACTTGGGCTAGGCCTTCAGGCGGATCAGTCCGTCGCGGATGTGGCGGGCCCACAGCGCGCCCACGTTTTCGACGGCCGCAATGTCTTCGACACTCGCCTCGAGCAGCTTGTTGGAGTCGCCGAAAGCGAGAATCAACTTGTCCATGAGGAACGGCTGTACGCGTGGGACGCGGCCCAGGATTCGGTAGCCACGCGGCACGATCCATTGGTGGAGCGCCTCTTCTGCGGTAGGGAAACCGAGGATGCGGGCAATGTGGGAGGACTTCACAATGTCAATGTCACTCAGTGCCTCCAGTTCGCCGAGAGCCTGCTTGACGTCTTCATCCGACGGGAGCTCGGCTGCGACTAAGTAGTCGCGGAAAATGAACTCACGATCCTTGTCGTTATCGCCAAATAGCTCCTCCAGCTGAACACCCAGCTGCTTGCCGTCGGTACCGAGCTCAATCACATCGCGATCGATGGTCTCCGCGGCGCGACGCAGCATCTCTAGACGCTGGATCACGGTGATGACATCTGTGAGGGAAGCGTAGTTGTGCAGCTCCGCCATAAACAGGCGCTCATTGACCTGGTCAAGGCGCGTACGGTAACGCTCCATCGTGGCGATAGCCTGGTTCGCGCGCGAGAGAATGTCCGAGGATCCTTCGAGGATATGGCGCTTTTTGTCCACATACACGGTGATGATGTTCATCGATTGGCTCACAGAGATCACCGGGTAGCCGGTTTGCAGAGCCGTGCGCTCTGCGGAGCGGTGGCGGGTGCCAGATTCTTCCGTTGGGAACATCGGGTCCGGCATAAGTTGGACGTTCGCACGACGGATGCGGGAACCATCAGTAGAGAGCACCACTGCACCGTCCATCTTGCACAGCTCGCGTAGGCGCGTAGGGGCGAAGGGCACGTCAATTTCGAAACCACCGTCAGAGATGGCCTCCACGCGGTCATCGTAACCAAGGACAATGAGGGCGCCGGTGCGGCCACGGAGAATGCGTTCGAGGCCGTCGCGAAGCCCAGTGCCCGGGGCGAGGCGCTCCAGGGTGGCGCGGAGGGTGGACGGCGGCGTCGCGGCAAGCTCAGTCATCAGGAACCTAATTTCACTTCAGCGAGGGCACTCGCAATGTCTTTGATGTATGTGACTTTCATACCAGGAATTTCGACACGCTCACCATCGGGGACAATCGCACGGGTGTATCCGAGGCGCGCGGCTTCTTGCAGCCTACGCCTGAGATTCGGCACGCGGCGAATCTCACCAGCCAGGCCAACTTCACCGATCACCACCGTTTGGGGAGGCAGTGGAATACCTTTGATCGCACTGGCAGTAGCCAGAGCCACCGCCAGGTCGGAGGCAGGCTCAAAGATCTTCATGCCACCGACGGTGGCCACATAGGCATCGCGATCCGACGTATCGTGGCCCGCTCGTGCCATGAGCACTGCGAGCACCATCGGTACCCGGGTGGAATCCAAGCCGGTGACAGCTCGACGAGGATTCTTGGCAGTCGTCTTCACCATCAGGGCCTGAACTTCAGCCAGGATTGGGCGAACGCCGTCCATCGACACCATCACCGCGGTGCCGTCCGGGGTGTCTTCGCGGTGTGAAAGGAACAATCCTGAAGGGTCAGGAACCTCATGGATGCCATCCGACTGCTGCTCAAAGCAGCCCACTTCATCCGTGGCACCGAAACGGTTCTTGATGCCGCGCAGCATGCGTAGGGAAGTGTGCCGATCGCCCTCAAAGTTCAAGACCACATCCACCAGGTGCTCCAGCACGCGAGGTCCCGCAACATTGCCGTCCTTAGTCACGTGGCCAACCAGAAGCACCGGAAGCCCTCTGGTTTTCGCAAGCGTGGTGAGCGCAGCTGTCACTGCCCTGGACTGTGCGACGCCACCCGATACCCCCTCGACCCCAGAAGCGCTCATCGTCTGCACGGAGTCCACAATCAGCAGCGAGGGGTTCAGCTGTTCCACATGGCCGAACACCACGTCTAGATTCGACTCCGCCGCGAGATACAGGGTATCGATCACCGCTCCGGTGCGCTCCGCACGTAGGCGTACCTGGCCAGCGGACTCTTCCGCAGTCACATACAGCGCCGTGCGTCCCTGGCGAGCCCAGCCCGCTGCGACCTCCAACAGGAGGGTGGACTTGCCCACGCCAGGCTCACCGGCAAGCAACACCACAGAACCCGGGATAATGCCCTGGCCGAGCACCCGATCCAATTCGCCAATGCCAGTGGTCACGGCGGCGCTCGTGGTCGCGCTGACCTGTGTGATCGGCACGGCAGGGGAGCGCGGAGTCAGCGATGTGACAGTGGATGTGGCCGGTTGGGTCTGACCCAACTCGAGCGTGCCCCACGAACCGCATTCCGGACATCGTCCGAGCCATTTCGGACTGGAGTAACCGCACTCACTGCAGGTGTGGATGCTGCGTTCTTTTTTAGCCATGTTCTTGATCGTAGATAGGCGTGCTGGATTTGGTAATGGAGACTAAAGAAATCGCCAGAAAACAATCGTTTGCATTACCAAATCCAGCACGCTCAATCTAAAAAGCAGGCCACCAGCATCCGAAGATACCGATGGCCTGCTTAATCAAACGCTTAGTGAGCCTTAGGGGCCTCAACGCGGTTGCCAGCGACATCCTCGTTGTGGTTGGCGGCGATGGTTGCGTTCATCTCAATCTTGCCGGAGTCAAACTCGAAGGTGACTGGCTTCTGGCCGCCGACTGCGAAGCCGTCGTTAGGCAGCTCGGTGTCGATGTAGATGATGCAGACGTTGTCGTTCTTCTTCAGCAGCTCGATGTTGTCCTTGGAGTCGGCAACGACGGAGCAGTTGCGCTCGATCTTTGGCTTCTCGGAAAGCTGAATTTCCTTGCCGTCCACCTTCACGGACTTGAGGGTGTGATCCTTCATGGTGGTGTCGGTGTTGACAGCGGTGAACTTCAAAGCAGCGGTCTGATCTTCGTCGACGATGACGGTGACGTCACGAACAGCGATGCTCTTATCGGCGGTGTTAGCGCTTGCGCCGTCAACGGCGGCAACCTGGTCTGAGGTCTGGGAGATCTGACCAGCGCTGCAAGCGGAAAGTGCAGCGACGGCTACGCCAGCTACGGCAATGAGGGCGGAGCGGCGGGCAGTCTTGAAGATCATCACTTGGATACGTCCTCCATCTGAGGCCATCTGAGGCTTTTGGGAAAGATATTTGTCGAATAGCCAGTTTAACCCCACGGGTAGGAGAACACACACTCATTGGGCAGTCACCTGCTAGTTTTTGGCAAAATCACACCTCAATGGTGGTAGGGAGGTCGACAAAGTCGCAGGCCGACGGCGTGGTAGAATGACTGCCATTGTCACAATCAGTCCTTACAGGAGTGGGTATGGAATTCAAGGTCGGGGATACTGTCGTCTATCCGCATCACGGCGCAGCTCAGATTGAGGCGATCGAGCAGCGCGAACTCGGCGGCCAGATGATGGAATACCTGGTGCTGCAGATCCGCCAGTCTGATCTGGTGGTACGTGTTCCTGCCAAGAACGCTGAGCTCGTGGGCGTCCGCGATGTAGTAGGCGAAGAAGGACTGCAGAAAGTATTTTCTGTTCTTCGTGAAACTGACGTGGAAGAAGCAGGCAACTGGTCCCGCCGGTACAAGGCAAACCAAGAGCGCCTGGCTTCCGGCGATGTGAATAAGGTTGCCGAAGTTGTGCGCGACCTGTGGCGTCGTGACCAGGACCGTGGGTTGTCTGCTGGCGAGAAGCGCATGCTGGTCAAGGCTCGTCAGGTGCTGGTCGGCGAGCTCGCGCTGGCTGAGACTATGGACGAGGAAAAAGCAGATGGCATCCTCGCGCAAATGGACGAGGCTATTGAGCGTCACCGATCGAGCGAGCCGGAACTAGAAAAGCCTGCGATCGGGGACGAGGACATCGATCTTGATGACCTCAACTTCGATGACGAAGACTAGCCGTCCAGTCACGGCCCTGATCGCCGCGGCAGGAAAAGGTACGCGCCTGGGGGCTCCGGTCCCCAAGGCGTTCGTCACCCTTCGGGGTAAGACACTGTTGGAACGTAGCATCCAAGCGATGATCAACTCAGCGGTTGTCGATGACATCATCGTCCTCGTGAGCCCCGATATGGAGGCGTACGCCCGCGAGTTGCTCACTAAGCGTGGCCTGTTCGATGCTGAAATCCCGATCCGCCTTGTTCATGGCGGCGGGGAGCGCGCGGACAGCATTTGGCAAGGCCTGCAGGCGCTTCACGACGACCGCGTCGTCCTCATCCACGATGCCGCCAGGGCACTTACGCCTCCGGGCATGATCGCCCGCGTTGCCCGCGAAGTGCTCTCGGGCAGCGATGCTGTGATCCCGGTCGTGCCGGTAGCAGACACTATCAAACAGGTGTCGGGGGCTGTGGTCGTCGATACGCCCGACCGTGCGCGCCTACGCGCCGTCCAGACCCCTCAGGGCTTTGATTCGGCTGCGCTGAAAGCCGTTAACGCGGAGTATTTCGCCGGAGACTTTGATTTTGTCCCTACCGATGACGCGAGCTTGATGGAATGGGCTGGCAAGGAAGTTGTCACCGTACAGGGCGATCCGATGGCCTTTAAGGTGACAACGCCAATGGATATGATCCTGGCCCAAGTCATCACCGATGATGCCGAACCCACAATCTTTGAGGTGCCCAGTGAGTAACTTGATCCCCCGCGTTGGAATTGCCAGTGATGCCCACCAGATTCAGGCCGGTAAGCCCTGCTGGATCGCTTGCCTGCTTTTCGACGGCCAAGACGGTTGCGAGGGACATTCTGATGGAGATGTGGTGGCGCATGTCGTGGTGGACGCCTTGCTCTCTGCCTCCGGGTTGGGGGACTTGGGGTCCTTCGTGGGAGTCGGCCGTCCCGAGTACGACGGGGTCTCTGGCGCGCAGTTGATCCGTGAGGTTCGCGAGCTGCTAGAACGAGAAGGCTTCGTAGTTGGAAATGTTGCGACTCAGCTGATCGGCCAGACTCCCAAGATGGGACCGCGCCGCGCAGAGGCCGAAAAGGTCATGTCCGAGTTGCTGGGAGCGCCGGTAACGGTCTCTGCCACTACCACCGATCACATGGGATTTACTGGTCGCGGTGAGGGGCGCGCTGCCTTGGCGACGGCCGTCGTGTGGCGAGCCTAGTCCATTAAGTTTTCCATTTCCTGCATTTCTGCGGTCTGAACTTCGATCATCTTCTGGGCTGCCTCGCGAAGCGGCTGGTAATGGCCGTTTTGTACTTCGTCCTGAGTCATGAGGATCGCACCCTCGTGGTGGCTGTGCATGAGTTCTAGGAATGACTGTTCAGCGTCGGGACCTTCGAGAGAACGCAGTTGTTCCAGCTCAGAAGGGACGATCATGCCGTTGGCAATGTGCTGGGCATGAAGCTGCATCGTGTCTTCCTCGCCCCACTTGGTGGCCAGGCCCTTCATGTAGTCGATTTCTTCCTGCTGTCCCACTTTGATGCGCTCTGCCAGATCTTTTGTTTCCGGCGAGATGCTCTGCTTTTCCAGGATTATCCCGCTCAGATCCACGGCTTGCTGGTGGTGCGGGGTCATCATGGCGATGAAATGTACATCGGTAACATTGCCGAACTCCGCGCTGTTGGTTTGCGCATTGGAACACGACGTAACCAAGAGCCCCAGCACGCTAAAGGCACCTATCAAAGCTTTTTTCACGTTGTTTAGGTTAGCTATTGACTCTGAATACTCACTGGGAATTCATTGAGGTTGTGACCTCAATTCTTCTTTGTCACGCTTTCCCCTGTTAGAAATACGTCACCCGCTAGACTGAAGCTCGTGACTTTACGCATCTTTGACACCAACACCCGTAGCCTCCGCGACTTTGTCCCTGTTAAGGAAGGACATGCGTCTGTCTACCTGTGTGGTGCCACTGTGCAATCTATTCCGCATATTGGTCACGTTCGCTCTGGCGTAGCTTTCGACATCCTGCGTAACTGGTTGGAAGCTCAAGGCCTGGACGTATCTTTTGTGCGCAATGTGACGGATATCGACGATAAAATCCTTCGCAAGGCCGAGGAACACGGTCGCCCGTGGTGGGAGTGGGCGGCCACTCACGAGCGCCACTTCCAGTGGGCTTACGACCAGCTAGGTGTACGTCCACCGAGTATCGAGCCACGTGCCACTGGCCATGTGACCGAAATGGTCGAATACATGCAGCGCATCATCGACAACGGCCACGGCTACGCCTCTGACGGCAACGTCTATGCGACCCCGGCTACCATTCCCGGTTACGGTCAGCTTTCCGGCCAGAAACTCGATGAAATGGACCAAGGCGACACAGACGGAACTGGCAAAAAGGATCCTCGCGACTTTGCCATGTGGAAGGCCGCGAAGCCGGGCGAACCCAGCTGGCCCACCCCATGGGGGCGTGGTCGTCCAGGCTGGCACATCGAATGCACCGCCATGGCTACCAAGTACCTTGGCGACACGTTCGACATTCACTGCGGCGGGCTTGACCTGCAGTTCCCGCACCATGAAAACGAGATTGCACAGGCGCATGCTGCCGGCGACGGTTTCGCCAATTACTGGATGCACAATGGCTGGGTGACCATGTCCGGGGAAAAGATGTCCAAGTCCCTGGGCAATGTGCTGTCCGTGCCGAACATCCTCGAGATCGTTCGTCCTGTTGAGCTCCGCTACTACCTCGGTTCCGCCCACTACCGCAGCATGCTCGAGTACTCCGAGGCCGCCCTGCAGGAGGCAGCCGCAGGATACCGACGTATCGAGTCCTTCCTCGAACGCGTGGGGCAGGTCGAAAAAACTTCCTGGACCCCAGCATTCGAAGCAGCAATGAACGACGACATCTCGGTGCCACGGGCACTCGCAGAGATCCACAACACTGTCCGTGCCGGCAATTCCACGACCAACAAAGAAGAGCAGATTAGGCTTGCGGGCCAAGTTCGTGCAATGATGGCGATTCTTGGTGTCGATCCGCAGTCGGAGCAATGGGCGTCGACAAGCGGTGCAAGCGGCGGCGAGCATGCGCTCTCTGTTCTGGTGGAAGCTGAGCTCGAACGACGGGCGAAGGCGCGCGCCGACAAGGATTGGGCAACCGCTGACCAGGTGCGCGACCGCCTTATCGAAGCAGGCATCGACGTCACCGACACTCCCGACGGCCCACAGTGGTCGCTATCTTAAGGAAACAACATGGCTGGAAACGATCAGCGACGCGGCGCCGTCCGCAAGACCAACAAAAAGGGCGCGACCAAGGGCTCGGGCGGACAGGTTCGACGTTCCCTGCAAGGCAAGGGGCCAACGCCTAAGGCCGAGGACCGCGAGTACCACGCGAAGTTCCGGGCTAAGAAGCTCGCCGAGCGTCGCGCGCAGGGTCGCCACGAAAAGGAGCAGGACGAGTTCGTCGTCGGCCGTAACCCAGTGGTCGAGTGCCTCCATGCCAAGGTGCCAGCCACCGCGCTGTACATTGCGGAAGGCACCGCCAAGGACGATCGTCTGTCTGAGGCCGTCTACTTGGCGCATAACCGCGCGATCCCGGTGATCGAGAAGGCCAAGCATGAGATGGATCGCCTGACCGGCAACATGATGCACCAGGGCATTGGCCTGGTGGTGGAGCCGTACAAGTACGCCACCGTGGATGACCTCATTGATCGCGTGAATGAGTCTGGCGAACCAGGCATGATCGTCATGCTCGACAACATCACCGACCCACGAAACCTGGGCGCGGTCATTCGATCCGTAGCTGCCTTCGGTGGCCATGGCGTCATCATTCCGGAGCGCCGCTCCGCCTCAGTCACCGCTGTTACGTGGCGCACCTCGGCCGGCACCGCTGCCCGCCTTCCGGTGGCCCGTGAAGTGAACCTGGTTCGCACCCTCAAGCGCCTCCAGCAGGCCGGATACCAAGTCGTCGGCCTCGACGCCGGTGGCGACCACACCCTGGATACCTACGATGGCACTGATCCAGTGGTCATCGTTGTCGGCTCGGAAGGCAAGGGCATCTCTCGTCTCGTCGGCGAAACCTGTGACACCATCATGTCCATCCCGACGGAAAAGTGGGTCGAATCCCTCAATGCCTCCGTCGCTGCAGGTGTAGTGCTCAGCGAGTTTGCGCGTCAGCGCAGGACTTCGAACTAGCTATTAGCGGTGAGAAATGGTCCCATACGGGGCCATTTTTGTTTCCCGACCATTACTCCCCGCAGCAGTGGTCGACTTCCTGGATATGCACGTTCTTGTCTCGGCGCCAGCCAATGAATCGGCAGACGAGGTAGATCAAGAACGAGATCGAGGTAACGAAGACGCTCACCGGCAGGCCTGGTGCTAGTGAGAGGATGAGGCCGCCGACGGCTGCCACCTCGGCGAACAGCACAGACCACAGTACGGCTCCGACGGGGCTCGAGGTGATCTGAACAGCGGCAGCACCCGGCGTGATCAGCAGCGCCATGACCAGTAGCGCGCCGACGATTTGCACGGATTGCGCGGCAGTGAGTCCAACGAGGACTGCGAAAAGAATCGACATCCAGCGCACCTTGATTCCCGCAGACGCAGCGATGACTGGGTCTGCGGAGGCGAACAGGAGCGGTCGCCAAAGCAGCGTCACTGTGAGGACGACAATCGTAACGATGAGCGCGAGCAGCCACAACGAGCTGTGAGAAACGCCGACGATCTGCCCTGTGAGCAGTGCGAATGCGGTGGAGGACTTTCCAGGATACAGGTGGATGAAGAGCACGGATAGGCCCATGCCAAAGCTCATCACCACCCCAACTGCGCTGTCTTGCTGACTCATCCCGAGTAAGGCCAGCACGATAGCCGCGATGATCGAGCCGACCACGGCGCCAACTCCCACGTTCAGTCCGAAGAGTAGGGCAGCCGCGGCGCCCATCAGAGCCAGCTCGGAGGTGCCGTGTACGGAGAATGACATTTGGCGCAGCACGATCAGTGGAGCCATGATGCCGGAGACGATGCCAAGCAGCGCCGAGGCTACCAATGCGGTTTGGACGAAGTCGACGTTCAACAGATACAGGGTTTGTTCGAGCATGTTTACACCACAATCAATCGGCCGTCGACATTAATGACATCCACGCGCGTGCGATAAAGCTCGGAGAGGACCTCGGAGCGCATGACGTCTCCTACTTCGCCGAGTGTGTGGCCATAAGGGGCGATGTACAACACTCGGTTCACCACGTTCAAGATCGGATTGATGCCGTGGGTCACGAACAGGATGGCGGTGCCGTGGTCGCGGCGACGGGCGTCGAGACGCGCAACCGTGCGTTGTTGCACGCCGGGGTCGAGGGAGAGCAGTGGCTCGTCGCAAAGCAGCAGTTTTGGGTCGCGGGCGAAGGCCTGCGCCTGGCGCACGAGCTGTTGTTGCCCGCCGGAGAGCTTGCCGACGCGCAGGTCGGCCAAGTGCTCCGCGTCTACCTCGCGCAGCCGCGCCAGCACCTCGCTTTGCGACGCCCGTCGCCCAGACAACACGCCGTGTGCCAGTGACAAACTCACGAGATCTTTTGCCCGCATGGGCAGGTCCAGCGGGAACATGCGTTGCTGAGGGATGAAACCGATGTCTGAAGTCGCTGTGACTGTGCCGCTGCTGAGCTTGCGGGTGCCGAGGATGGTGTGGAGCAGGGTTGATTTCCCGGCGCCGTTGGGGCCTAGGACGGCGATAAACTCGCCGGGCTCGACATCAAGGTTGAGGTCGGCCCACAGCGGGTCGACCGCGGCATCGGTAAATTTCAGAAGCACGTTTTGAGGATATCGCAATTATCGTGCGTGCCCGACGCGCTCGGAGGCCTTTTCAAAGCCTTCGACCGTGCTGTTGAAGAAGTCGAAGAAGTTTGTGCCTGCGGCCGGGGTTTCAGCAACTTCAATGACGGGGATCTGCTTCGCTTCTGCCGCCTCGCGGATGCGCGTGGAATACGGGGTGGATGATTGCGGAGTGTCAATGAGTAGCTGAACGTCACCAGACTTGATGAGTTCGAGGAAGGCGTTAACGTCGGCGGCGGTTGGCTCGGACTCGCTGAGCGTGGTGGCGCGGTAGCCAGCCGGGGTGATGTCGGCCATCTGGGTGTGGAGGAGGATGTGGTCCGCGATTGGGTGGGTCTGGGCGATCTTGGCTGCGGGAAGGGCGTGGATGCGCTTGTCCAGAGCGTCGATGGTTGACTGGACGGCGCCCGGATCGACCTTTACCTCGGGATTGATGGCTGTGATCGCCTTGGCGGTGTCCTCAGCGACCTGGGAGAGGGCGGAGGTGTTGTACCAGACATGTTCGTTGGTCTCGGCATCTTCAGCTACCGGGCCATGGTCGTGGCCCGCATGATCGTCGTCCTCGTGCGTGGCGTGGTCGTGTTCGCTGAGCGAAAGTGCGTGCACGACCTTCTTTTCATCGACCCGGGAGTACAGCCAGGAGTCATAGCCGCCGCCGCCAACCACCACGATATCGGCTTCACCGGCCTTGGCCATGTCCATTGCGGTGGGTTCGAAGGAGTGCGGATCAGCGTCGGTTCCCTTCACTATCGTCTCGATCTTCACCTGGGAGTCATCAGTGATTGCATCAACGACGTCTGCCCACACTTGAGTGGAAGTGAGGATGTTGATCTTGTCTTCATCGTCGCCGTTGGTAGGGGCGCAGGCAACCAAGCTGGCGCTTAGCCCGAGTGCTGCCAGGACGGGGGAAAGGCGGCGAAGTGAAGAAGTGAAGTAACTCATGATGTACATAAAACCCTTATTGAACACGATTGTCAAATTGAAAATGGTGTCAGCACACCAAAGATCATTTGTGCTGGTCACGTGAATGTAGCTCCGCGGACCGGGTCCGGTTAATGAAAACAAATAGGTGATACAGTTTCGGCATGGGGAAAAGGTCAACCAGCCGTGGCACGTTAGCTTCGCTGGCAGCAGAACTCGGTGTATCCCGCACGACGGTATCCAACGCTTACAATCGCCCCGACCAGCTGTCGCCCGTACTACGCGAGCGCATTCTCGCCACCGCCGAGCGACTCGGCTACCCCGGACCAGATCCAGCTGCCCGCTCGCTGCGCACTCGCAGGGTAGGTACGGTCGGCGTGCTGTTCACAGACGACCTCACCTATGCCTTTGAAGATCTCGCGTCAGTTGACTTCCTTGCTGGCATGGCTGCCGCATCATACGGCTCGCACACCGCGCTCACCCTAATTCCCGCAGGTCCAGGCGAGGACGTAAACCCGCAGGCCTTGGTCGGGCAGTCCGCAGTGGACGGATTCGTGGTGTATTCCGTGGCAGAAGGAGACCCCTATTTGACGGCGGCGGTTGCGCGCCGGGTGCCGGTAGTGGTGGTGGATCAGCCCACCACTACCGACCTGCCCTGGGTCGGAATTGACGACTATCACGCGATCGCACCAGCTGCGCAGGCCTTGCTTGATGCCGGACACCGCCACATCGGCATCCTCTGTATTCGATTGGGGCGCGAACGCAATGACGGCCCGGTGTCTCCGGAGCGGTTGGCGTCGGCAAGCCTGCATGTGCAAAAGGCCAGGGTGGAAGGAGCGCTGGCCGTGCTGGCGGCCGGTGGGATTGACCCGCGCCATGTGCCGATCGTCGAGCGCCACATCAATGACCGGGCCAACAACCTCGATGCCGCTCGGGAGTTGCTCACCGCCCACCCGGAGCTCACCGCCGTCCTGTGTACCACCGACTCGATGGCGCTCGCTGTCCTCGACTACCGCCCGGACATCTCCGTCACGGGGTTCGACGGCATCTCCACCGCGCTGTACCGAGAACTAACCACAGTGATCCAGCCAAACCACGACAAGGGCGCCGCGGCGGGACGCATGCTGGGGGCGCTTATCGACGCCAACCTGGCCGACACCTCCATCGACCTGCCGAATACCGTCCTGCCAACCAGCTTCTACGCCGGCAGCACCGTCCGACGCATCTGAAGTAGTTCCTTTAAGAGCGCTTCCACGGCCTCGAGGTCTGGAACACGCAGATGAGCAAGGGTTTCTCCTTCGCCGACGCGCACACCGAGATCGTTGGGGCCAAGAGCTCGCATGCCATTTTCATCGGTGAAGTCATCGCCGAGGAACACCACTGCATCTGCGTTGTACCGATCGCGGGCCTGCGAAATCCACGTTCCCTTAGTCACATCCACTACGGAAAACTCTTCAATGCACTTGCCGTGGGTCACATGCACGCCCTCCGCTTCCAAGGAGCGGGCGCGAGCTACCAGATCGTCATGGAGTTCCGGGGAAACCTTGCGGTAGTGCAGGACGCGGTGGACGGGCTTGTGCTCGATGAAGGCGCCGTCGATGCCGTCGATAAGCGCATCGAGCTCGGCAGTGAGAGAATCGAGTAGAGCTGCCTGCGAATCGGTAAGTTCGATCCCCTCGGCGCCGTGGCTACCAACGAGCTGGATCCCGCCAACTTCACCGGCGACCTGCTGCAACCCGGCTAGGTGACGGCCGGAGAGGATCGCGGAATGCGTGCCCGCCACGGTGCCTAGCTCCATGAGCGCATTGATCGACTCTCGATTCACGGGGACGTTCAGTGCCTCCGTGGAAAAACCGGCGAGGGTTCCGTCAAAATCCGAGACCACCAGCAGGGTTTGTACGGCGGCGACGCGGGATAGGGCAGAGGTGATGTCAGCTGCGGATGCGTAGGTCATAGCTACTAACCTAGTCTGCTGGACTAGTTAGCGGCCACCAGGCGAATTCCCGGGCGATCGAGCCCGTCAGTCTTGGTGAGCAGCATCTCGTCCTTTTCCTTTTTCACCTCGAGCTCGCCACCCAGCAGCGCCACCATCTGATCGTGGAAGAAGCGTTGCGAACCTTCGCAGGAGGCATCTCGGAAGTTCATATCGCGGAAAGAAGCGTGGGTTGGCTGGGCTGCATCCGGGGTAAAACTCACCCGGCCTTGGATTTCGGAGCAGCCGGTGGACCCGGTCACTGTGGAGTCCCCGAAGACTAAATAGGCAGGCACAGGTACCTGGGAAGGCACGTCCGGGCTGGTGTACACGTTGGTCACCTGCCACGTGTTGGACATCGGGATTTCATTCGAACAGGCAGTGAGCGCTACCCCGCACACGAGCACTGCTAGGAGTTTCTTCATCGGTGCTTCTCCAGCGAGTTGAGGAAGCTGGTGGCCCACAAGTTCACGTCGTGTTCCATCACCTGGGCGTGCAGCAACTGCATCCGCTGGCGGGCATCCTCGGAATCACTTTCCACATCCGTGATCGCCGCGTGCAGTTGGCGCTTGATCGATTCGAGGTCATGTGGGTTGGTGAGGTAAGCCTCGGTCAGTTCCACGGCAGCGCCGGCGAACTCGCTGAGGACCAGCGCGCCAGAATCTTGGTGGCAGGCCACGTACTCCTTGGCTACGAGGTTCATGCCGTCCTTGAACGGGGTGACCAGCATGACATCGGCGGCCGCGTAGTAGCCCATCAAAATATCCTTGGACACGCTGCGGTGGATGTAGTGCACCACCGGGGCGCCTACTTCGCCGTACAGGCCATTGATCCGGCCGACTGCTGCCTCCACCTCGGAGCGCGTCTTGCGGTAATGGTCGATGCGTTCGCGCGAAGGCGTTGCGATCTGTACAAACACCACGTCCTGTGGGCTGATCGCACCACTGGCCAAAAGCTCCTCGAAAGCGAGCAGGCGCTGGAGGATGCCCTTGGTGTAGTCGAGGCGATCCACGCCGAGAATGAGAGTTTTGTTGCCCAGTCGTGCCTTCAGATCGGTGGGGCGTTCCGCGAGCTTTGCCACTGCCTGTGAATCAATGGAGATAGGGAACGCGGCCACACCGACGCTGCGACCGTCCGGGGCTGTCACCCATGCCGTAATTTCGCGTATCGACGGCGTTCCCGACGTCTCTAGCTCATCAGGCTGACCGATGTGTGAGCCTGCGGCGCCAGCGATTTGTTCCGACAGCGCAAGGAAGTTCTTTGCGTTATCCACGCTGTGGAAGCCGATAACGTCCGCCCCCAACAGGCCGCGCATGATCTCTTCGCGCCATGGCAACTGCCGGTACAGCTCGGCACCGGGGAAAGGAATGTGGAGAAAAAAGCCAATCTTTAGATCAGGGCGAATCTGGCGCAAGATACCGGGAACCAGCTGGAGCTGGTAGTCCTGTACCCATACTGTGGCGCCTTGATCCGAGACGTTGCTGACCGCCTCGGCAAACTTCAGGTTGACCTCGCGGTATGCCTCCCACCAATGACGGTGAAACTCGGGTGGCACGATGAGATCGTGGTACAGGGGCCACAAAGTGGCGTTGGAAAAACCCTCGTAGAACAGCTCGTAGTCGGACTGGCTGAGTGAAACGGGGTGGAGCAAAATGCCGTCCTCGGTACGGAACGGCTCGAGGTCGCTGTCTGGCATCCCCGGCCAACCGACCCAACAGCCCTGGTGTTGCATCAGCACCGGGCTGAGAGCTGTTACGAGCCCGCCCGGGCTTGGTTGCCAATTACCGTCTTTGTCCAGGTCCACTGGCAATCGATTGGCAACGACAACGAAGCTATTTCCACCCATGGGGCCAGACTACGCCTTCTTGGTGGTCTTCTTCGTGGCCTTTTTAGTGGCCTTCTTTGCCGCAGTCTTGGTGGCCTTCTTGGCAACCTTCTTGGTAGTTTTCTTCGCGGTAGTAGCCGTCTTGGAAGCAGCCTTCTTGCGAGTTCGCTTAGTCGCCTTCTTCGGGCCTTCTGCTTCAAAATCAGCAGCTACCTTGCGGTGGATGAGGCCCTCAGGCTCTACGCCCAGCATGCATGCCAGCGTCACCGCGTCCAGGAAGTCGGTGGAGTACGTAGCAACGATGCGGCGAGCAGCCAGCGCGGTTTCCTCCTCGAGGGCAACCATGTACTCGGCAGCAGCGGAGCGGGTGTCAGTCACCTTGGGTGGCAAGGATCCTCCTGAAGTCGAAATCTATCTGGACACGTAGGCATTCTATCCTACGCCTACTGCTGCGACAGTGGCGCGGGTGGCTTGTGGAAGAAGCGGCGTCGGGTACGGAACGCGCGGTATGGGTTAAAGCGCGGTGGCCTGCGCAGCTTGCGCGCGATCCATTCGCCAAGCACTACACCGGCCCCCAGGGAGGTAGCAATAGCTAGTGCCAGGGCCATGTTGGTGAAACCGATGAGCAATTGCTCATTCAGAATTGCGTACATGCCGCGGTACACCGACAGGCCTGGCAGCAACGGGGTGATGCCGGAAACGGACACGATTAGCGGTGGGATTAAGAAACGGCGGGCAAGCAAACCACCGGCCAGGCCGATAATCGTCGCCGAAATGCCAATCCCCACGACTGGGCCCACGCCATGGGGTATCAGCACGAAGTAGTACACAGAGGAGCCGGCAGCAGCGGTTAAACCGGCAATCCACATCGAACGCCACTCCACAAAACAAGCAACCGCGAACGCTGCCGATGCGATCGCGCCCGAAAGCACCTTCACCGTGCTCGAGGAGAAATTCGGGGCGGGAGTCGTTTGAATCGGAGGCAGATTAATACCGAGTGCATCCGAGACCTGGATGCCGATGGCCACGCCGGCGACGATACCGCCGGTCATGAGCATTGTCTCGAAGAAGCGAGCACTGGCCGTGACCGGTGCACCAGTGATGCCATCCTGCAGGGCCTGCACCAGAGTCAGGCCTGCCAGCATCACCACAATTCCCGACGCAATAATCTGCGACGGAGCTAGCTCGAAGCCTTGCCGGACAGCCAGCAAATAAGCCACCGCCGCGGGGACGGTGCCGACGAACCCGCCGTAAATGTTCTGGAAGAAGGGTGGGAGGCCTTGGGCGTCGAGAAGCTCGCTACCCAGCATGATGACTGCGGCGGTGACGGAGGAAATCGCCGCGACCAATAAACCACCGCCCAGCAGCACTGCAACGGCTGCGGCCATGAATGCCCATCCCAAGGTGAAGCGGAGCTGGCGGGCGCTCGGGGTGGTGGAGATGATCTCATCGAGGATCTTTTCCGCCATGTCCGGACTGGTAGCGCCCGATTGAATGGAACGGATGAGGCGGTCAACTTCTGCGAGCTGGCCAAAGTTAGTGCCCAACCGATTAACCACACGAAACACGCTCACCGGGGTTTTGTAGGTGCCCATGTGAGTGAACAAGGTGATGGTGTTCATCGTGATGTCTACGTGCGCGTAGTGCAGGCCATATGCCGAGGTCACAGCATGGATCTGCGCCTTCGTGTCATTGTTGCCCGTGCCGGACATGAGAAGGATGTCGCCGATGCGCGCAGCAATGTGCATCACGCCAGCCACCTGGCCAGGGTCGGTGAGATCAATGGGAGCAAGTGGGGAAGGAGGTGGTGCTGCCTTCGCGGCATCAATCGTTGCGATGTGCCCGCGCCCCCGGAAGAATTCCAGCACGAAAAGTCCCTTTCCCTTAAAACGGATCTGTCGACATTCTAAAGGGCAAAGCCAATCTTGGTTTGGAATAGTGCTTTCAGGTAGCATGACTTCTCGTGCCATTGGCACGTGCTGGAGTGGCGCAATCGGTAGCGCAACGCACTTGTAATGCGTAGGTTGCGAGTTCAAGTCTCGTCTCCAGCTCATGCACATCAGACAGGCTCTGGAATCTGACGCAGCCGCTATAGCAAGGATCTTCAATCATGCGATTGAAACCGGTATAGCGTCGTGGCTTCCGGAGCCTGTTTCCGTCTCCAACCGACTCAACTGGATCCGCACGCACGCTGCGTTCGTTGCCGAAGAAGATGGCGTAGTGCTGGGCTTTGCCGGATTCGGTCCGTGGAAGACAAGCCCCGCCTATCGGTTCACAGTCGAAGATTCCGTGTATATCGGGCCGGAGGCCGCAGGTAAGGGCGTCGGGTTCGCGCTCATGAGCACGCTTATCGACGTCGCTCGCAGCGATGGCTATCGGCGCATGGTGGCTTCCATTGAAGCCGGCAACGAGGCTTCCATTGCTTTGCATCGAAAATGTGGTTTCGAGCCAATTGGGATCATGCCGGGAGTCGGCGAGAAGTGGGGCAGGGAGCTCGACCTTTCTGTATGGATGAAGCGCTTGACCGATTTGTGACAGTCGCCTGTCAGTGCAGTTAGAGGTCACTTTTCCTTACTCACGGAGGTTCTTCACCTGGCAGGTGGTCGTGATTGCCACCACACTGGGAAGCACAACCAATGTCTGTTAGGAGAAGTGGAACCCATGGCAAAGACCTTCGCCGAGCAAATTGTTGAAGCGCTGGAAAAGTACGGTGTGGAGCGGATTTACGGGCTAGTTGGAGACAGCCTGAACCCGATTTCGGATGCCGTCCGTTCTTCATCAATCGAGTGGGTGCACGTCCGAAACGAGGAGGCCGCGGCCTTTGCTGCCGGCGCAGAGTCGCTAATGACGGGCAAGCTCGCTGTTTGTGCGGCCTCCTGTGGGCCGGGCAACACCCACCTGATCCAGGGACTTTACGATTCGCACCGAAACGGTGCCAAGGTCCTCGCCCTGGCCAGCCACATTCCTGGCCCGCAAATTGGCTCGAAGTTCTTTCAGGAAACCCATCCTGAGCAGATCTTCGCCGAGTGCTCTGGCTATTGCGAGATGGTGAACGCGCCCGGACAAGGGGCACGGATTTTGCACCATGCCGTGCAATCGACCATGGCCGGGCGTGGGGTGTCGGTACTGGTGCTGCCGGGAAACATTTCCATGCAGGAAGCGGAAGACGACACGTTTTTGGCGTCTACTGTGGCCGTCGATAAGCCCATCAGCTATCCGCATCCCGCACAGGCCGCAGCTTTGGTGGAAGCAATTAATGATGCGGAGACCGTCGCGCTATTTTGCGGTGCAGGATGCAAGGATGCCCGTGAGCAAGTGCTCGCGTTGGCCGAGAAGATTAAGGCTCCCGTTGGGCACGCGCTGGGCGGCAAAATGTACATCCAGCACGACAACCCGTTTGACGTGGGTATGTCCGGACTGCTGGGCTATGGAGCGTGTCACGATGCCACTAACGACGCGGACTTGTTGATCCTGCTTGGTACTGACTTTCCCTACTCAGAGTTTTTGCCGAAGAAGAATGTGGCGCAGGTGGATATCGACGGCGCGGCCATCGGACGACGTACCACTGTGAAGTACCCAGTAGTGGCCGACGTTGCTGCGACGATCGACAACATTTTGCCGCATGTGAATGAGAAGAAGTCTCGCAAATTCTTGGATTCCATGCTCCGCGAGCACCACCGCAAGCTCGAGACCGTGGTGGAGACCTACACCTCCAAGAATCAAAAGCACTCACCGATTCACCCGGAACTGGTAGCGGACCACCTTGACGAGCTAGCAGACGAGGATGCCGTATTCACCGTGGACACCGGCATGTGCAACGTGTGGGCAGCTCGCTACGTTAACAATTTTTCTGGGCGACGTGAGCTCATCGGTTCCTTCCGGCACGGCACGATGGCCAACGCCCTACCGCATGCGATCGGCGCGCAGGCTGCGGATCGTGGTCGACAGGTGATTTCGATGTCCGGCGATGGAGGCCTGGGAATGCTCCTCGGCGAGTTGCTGACTGTGAAGCTTCACCAACTCCCCGTGAAAACCGTGGTTTTCAATAATTCCTCGCTCGGCATGGTGAAGTTGGAAATGCTTGTGCAGGGCTATCCGGAGTTCGAAACCGACCACTCCGGGGTGAATTATGCGGCGATCGCCGAAGCAATGGGGATCGCGTCCTTCCGCGTAGAGGATCTGCGAAAGCTGCCGTCAGTACTGGAAAAGGCGTTGCGTCACGAGGGGCCAGCGCTTATCGACGTCGTAACTGATCCCAACGCGCTGTCCATTCCGCCGAACATCACCTTCGAGCAGATTCTTGGCTTCTCCAAGGCTGCGAGCCGAACCGTCTACGAAGGTGGTGTAGGTCGAATGCTTGATCTTGCTGCAGCAAACTTGCGAAACGTTCCGAGGCCGTGAGTTTTCAAACACGAGGTAAATAAGAGTTAACCATATTAAGTAATCCTTCAATTTATTCGTCAGTCCATGAATAAAACGGCCCGTTCTGCAGCGTGGCCGGTAGGATGAAAATCCTAAAACACATGCTTGTACGTGGAAAGGAACACACATGAGCAACATTCGTGCCGCAATCATTGGTTACGGAAATCTGGGCAAGAGCGCTGAGAAGGTCATCGCAGCTCAGCCTGACATCGACCTCGTGGGCGTGTTTTCTCGCCGCGACACCCTCGACACTGATGCCCGAGTGCTTCCGGTTGCCGACGCAGAAAAGTACGTCGACGAGATCGACGTCCTCTACATGTGCCTCGGCTCTGCCACAGACATCCCTGAGCAGGCAGCTGGCCTGGCGAAGCTGTACAACACCGTCGATACCTACGACAATCACAACGAAGTCCCACGCCACCGCGCTGAAATGGATGCCGCTGCCAAGGAATCTGGCCACGTTGCCATCATCTCCACCGGCTGGGATCCAGGCATGTTCTCCCTCAACCGCACCTACGCTTCTGCGGTAGTGCCTGAGTTCGATCAGCACACCTTCTGGGGACCGGGCTTGTCCCAGGGACACTCCGACGCGCTGCGCCGCATCGAGGGCGTTGCCAAGGCAGTCCAGTACACCATCCCAGCGCCAGAAGCTCTGGACAAGGCTCGCAATGGCGAAGGCCAGGACATCACCGGCAAAAACGCTCACCTGCGTCAATGCTGGATCGTTGCCGAAGAAGGCGCCTCGTTGGAGGATATCGAGAACACCATCCGCACCATGCCGGATTACTTTGTCGGCTACGAGGTCGAGGTCAACTTCATCTCCGAGGCAGAATTTGATGCAGAGCACACCGGCATGCCACACGGTGGACATGTCGTTACCGCAGGCAAGATCGGCGACACCAACCACCTGATCGAGTACACCCTGAAGCTGGATAAGAACCCAGACTTCACCGCAGGTGTCATGGTGGCCTACGGTCGTGCTGCGCACCGCTTGGCTCAGTCCGGAGCCACCGGAGCGTTCACGGTTCTCGAGGTCGCTCCATACCTCATCCACCCACTGGGCTTGGACGAGCTCATCGCGCGCGACGTGTAGTTCATTGACGCTGAAAGGGCCGCTCCCAGTTGGGGAGTGGCCCTTCTTTGTGCTCGGCAGAATGTGGTGGGTAAACCTGTTTTAGTGACAGAGGTTTACCCATCTTTTGGTGCGTTGGGGTGTCAGATTGGTGGGTAAATCTACCCAAGCTGTCCAGGTTTACCCAGTACAGTTCGTGCCCCGCCTGGTGCCTTTACAAACGCCAGCATCGCGCATCCAATCGCCAAGATGAGACCGATGCCGATGATGCCCGCACGATCGGCACCCAGTAGGGAGACAAAGAGACCAAATGCCGTGGGAGCCATCCAGCTCACTGCGCGGCCGGTGGTGGCGTACAGTCCGAACATTTGGCCTTCGCGGCCTTCGGGAGAAACACGCGAGAGGAAAGTTCGGGCTGCCGATTGTGCCGGCCCCACGAAGAGACACAGGATGAGGCCGAAAATCCAGAACATGGTCGGGCCGGAAACGAAATACAAGATCACAGCGTCAGTGATCATGCAGATCAGGGAGAACATGATCACCGGCTTCGGGCCGAGCGCATCGTCAAGGAAGCCAGCAACTAGAGCGCCAAGGGCACTGACCACATTGGCTGCCACACCGAATAGAAGCACGTCGGAGGAACTAATCCCATAGACCGACACAGCCAGGATCGCGCCGTAAGCGAAGACTCCAGCCAGACCGTCGCGGAAGATCGCGGCGGCGATGAGGAACCATACGGAGTTTCGGTCAGTGTGCCACAGTTCCTTGATCTCCCCGAACAACTGCCGATAGGAGGCAAAAAAGCCCACGCGAGAGGCTGTTGGGTCGGGAGAGATTTCGGGAACCCGGAACATGACGGGTAATCCGAACAATAGAAACCAGACTGCTGCAAAGAGCGCTACCAGGCGGATGTTGAAGCCTTCGGCCGTCGATAAGCCCAGCACACCGCCTTCGCCCGCGATGAAACCGACGTAGCAGGCGAGCAGCAGGAAGATGCCTCCGAAGTAGCCGGCGGCCCAGCCGAAACCGGAGACGCGACCGACGGTAGCGGGCGTGGAAACTTGGCGGAGCATGGCGAAGTAGGGGACTTCGGCGAATTGGAAGGTCACGGATGCGACAGCCATGATGGCGGTGCCCAGCCAGAAGTACCATTCGGCGTCGTTGCGAACGAAGTACAGGCTAGCCATGAGGAAGAACGTGACGATAGTCCAGAAACGGACGCTGCGGCGACGCGTCCCGCGGACGTCGGTGAGGCGTCCTTGAACGGGGGCGAAGATGGCGATGGCGACGCCGGCTACGGCCATCGCGAAGCTGAACTTACCCGTCGGGTTATCAACGTGTTTGCCAACGGAGCTGGTCAGGTACACCGAAAACACGAAAGTCACGAGCACAGCGTTGAATGCTGCGGAACCCCAGTCCCACGATGCCCATGACAGCACCGGGCGTCTACTTGAAGCAGTTTGCATGCCGAGAACTCTAATCTGACCGGGGCAAACGCGCTCACCAAAGGAACTACTTGACTTTGCCGTAGCGTGAAGGTGGAAGGTAGGTCTCGTGAGCGAATTAACTGTTGGCAGAGCGGCGGAGCTCCTGGGAATTTCCGCCCGCACGTTGCGCCATTGGGATGACATAGGGTTGCTGAAACCTAGCTTTCGCACCTGGGGTGATTACCGGCTCTACACCGAGGATGATCTCGAAGTGGCGTTGGAAATCCTGGTCTACCGCGAAACTGGCATGCCGCTGAAGGACATCGCTGCGATCGTCCACGAGGGTGCGTCGAAGGTGGAGCGGCTGCGTCGCCAACAAGCGCATCTGCAACAGCAGCTCGCTCGCCTGCGTCAGATGAATGACGCTGTCACCACGATGTTGGAAAGGAACCTCACCATGGCTGAAAAGCTCGAGAACATGGGCACGAAGTGGCAAGAATATGCGGAAGAAGCCGAAGCAAGATGGGGAGAAACCCCGGAGTGGAAACAAGCGCAGGAGCGAGGCAGTGGCGTCGATATGGCGGCTGTGAAGCGTGAGATGGCTGATTTTGCCGCCGCGCTTATCGACGCCGCTGAGCGAGACATCCAACCTGGCACCGCCGAGGCAGTAGAACTGGTGAACCGTCACCGCGCCCAGATTGAACAGTGGTATGACTGCTCCCGAGAGAAGCAAGTGTGCCTTGCTCGGATGTATGTGGCAGACGAGCGCTTCCATGAGGCTTATGCCGGTCGGCAGGAGTATCTGTTGGCTTTGGTGGAGGCGCAGGCAGCACTGGAAGGAGTGGATTTGGCCAATATTCAGTGGCGCTAATCACGATCTCGGGTCTCACAGTGGGCGTACAGTTAACGTTCAGACTGGCGGTAGGGCAGTAGCCTTAACTGGAATAGTCCAAATGTCTTCGACGAAAGAAGAAACCATGAGTGACCCAAGTGTGAAGGTACTCGTCGTAGATGACGAGCCGAACATCGTCGAGCTGTTGACTGTGAGCCTAAAGTTCCAGGGCTTTGACGTTGCCTCTGCCTCCTCCGGCACTGAGGCGTTGCGGGTGGCGCGAGAATTCCAGCCAGAGGCCTTCATTCTCGATGTCATGCTCCCCGGATTCGACGGTTTCGAGCTGTTGTCCAAGCTGCGCTCCGAGGGATTCGATGGGCCAGTGCTGTACCTGACCGCGAAGGATGCGGTGGAAAATCGTATCCATGGCCTGACCATCGGTGCCGACGATTACGTAACCAAGCCTTTTTCCCTGGAAGAGGTCATCACTCGTCTCCGCGTGATCTTGCGACGCGGCGCCGTAGTCTCTGACGGCGAAAAGTCCAGCTCGGTCCTCACCTATGCTGACCTCGTCCTCAATGACGATACTCATGAGGTGACCAAGGCCGGCGAGATTGTCGAGCTCTCCCCGACAGAATTCAACCTGCTGCGTTACCTGATGCTCAATGCCGAAGTCGTGCTCAGCAAGGCAAAGATTCTGGACAACGTTTGGCACTACGATTTCGGTGGCGACGGCAATGTGGTGGAATCCTACATCTCCTACTTGCGCCGCAAGATCGACACCGGCGAAACCCCGCTGATTCAGACCGTGCGCGGCGTGGGCTACGTCTTGCGCAAGCCACGCCAGTAGTCCTCCAGCAGGTTCAATGACCCACCTTTCCCAAAACATCCCACTGCGCACCTGGCTGGTGCTCATCGTGGTGATCATCTCAGGCTGCGGCCTGGGGGCGAGCGCAGTAGTGGTGAGTTCCATCATGCGGGACTTCACCATTACTCGCGTCGATCAGGATCTGCTCAAGGCGTCGCAGGGCTGGGCCACGCGCAATGATTTCTTGCGCCCAGACCCTTCCAGTGCCCGGCCGCCGAGCGATTTCTATGTGCAAAAGATGTATTCGGATGGCTCGAGGATCATTGTTAACGACTCCGAAAGCGCCCCGGATCTGAGCAACGTGCAACTGGATTCGGATCCGGTCACCGTCGGCCAGGCCAACCCGGAAAGCGGTGGCGTCCGGTGGCGTGTTGTCGCCCGCTACCAGGACGGTGTCTCCACTGTGGTGGCGCTGAATTTGGGGCGCGAGGATCGCATGATTGAGCAGCTCATCGTCACTCAGGTGACCATCGGTGTGCTGGTGCTGGTGGTGCTCGCTCTGATCGCGTACTTCGTGGTGCAGTCGTCGCTCAGGCCACTGCGCGATGTGAAACAAACTGCCGTCGCTATCGCCGGCGGTGACCTAGATAGGCGCGTGCCGACCCTCTCTACCAAGACCGAGGTGGGTCAGCTGTCCGTTGCGCTGAATGCCATGCTCGGCCAGCTGCAAAAATCCGTGGAGGAAGCGCATGCGCAGGAAAAGAAGATGCGCCGCTTCGTAGGGGACGCGTCGCATGAATTGCGCACGCCGCTCACCTCGCTGCGTGGCTACACCGAGCTCTATCGCTCTGGAGCGATGCCGGATGCCGACAAAGTACTGACCAAGATTTCTGACGAAGCAGGGCGCATGAGCTATCTGGTGGAAGACCTGCTTTCCCTCACTCGTGCGGAAGAAAGCCCCACTGATTTCAAAGAGGTTGACGCCTTCGACCTTGCCGTCGGGGTTGCCTCCTCGCTGCGCGTTGCTCACCCCAACCGAAAAATCGTTGTTTTCAACCGGACTGAGGATGTGCCACTTGTTAGCGCGGATCCGCAAAAGATTCATCGAGTAGTCGCAAACCTCGTAAACAACGCCCTCATTCACGGCGGGCCAGAGGCGGCAGTGGAAATCGAGGTTTCCGAAACGCCTGAGCATATCTGTATCAACGTCAAGGACAACGGCATTGGGATGAGCCCCGAAGACACTGAGCACGTCTTTGAGCGTTTCTACCGCTCTGATGCTTCACGTTCCCGCGCCACGGGCGGATCCGGGCTGGGCTTGGCGATTGTCAAGTCGATTGTGACCGCACACAACGGCACTGTCACGGTTGAATCAGAACTGGGCAAAGGCACCGCTTTTAGCGTGTGCCTGCCACGGCTCGTTCCAATGCGGAAATAATCACGTCAGTCTGATTGGGGATATGTGCATGGTGGACACCATGCACCTCAATCACTTCGCCGAGTGTGCTCGATGAGCGGGGCACCACCGTGTCGGCATCGGAAATAATCGAAATGACCGTTGTTCCTTCTGGAACTGATGCCTCAAAACGCTGCATGAGCTGGGCGAAAGCCGGGCCTGCGATATTTCCCAGCAAGTTTTTATACCAGCGCTCAGGCAAGCCACGCCACGAGGCGCCCAGGCCAATGAGGATGCGAATCTTGCCCCCGCCGTGATGATGGGAAGCGCGTAATGCCATGAGTCCACCGAGGGAGTGGGCGATGACGTCGACAAGCTCAAACTGCCCCAAAAACTCCGTAACCTCAGCGGTGCTCGCCTCTAGGTCCCCGGTGCCGCGGTCTCCATATTCGAAGCCGACGACGCGGCGGCCGCGCGCGGCCAACTCTTGGGCGAGGCGCTCGAAATTGCCGGGCGAGCCCAACGTGCCGTGGAGGACGACCACAGGTACCCCGTCAGATTCGATCGGTACGGGGAGGCGGCCCCTACGCGGAAGCCAGAGCAGCCTTGATCTTCTCGGCAGCATCATCCATCAACTTCGGATCAGTGGCATCCATGGCCATCGCCTTACGGAAGTCATAGTCGCCCATGGCATTGGTAGGAAAGACATGGATGTGGGTATGCGGGACATCAAAGCCAGCGATGATGTAGCCCGCACGCTGGGAACCAAACGCCTCGATGATGGCCTGTCCCACCTTCTGTGCGACCAAGTTCAGATGGCCCCACAGCTCAGGGGAGAGATCAGTCCACTTATCCACTTCTTCCACTGGCACCACAAGGGTGTGGCCGTAAGCCAGCGGTTCAATGGTTAGGAAGGCGACTACCTTGTCATCGCGGTACACAAAACGCCCAGGCAGCTCGCCGTTAATGATTTTGGTGAATACGCTACTCATGGCACCCACCCTAGCTGAACTAGGATGAAGCCATGCGCATTCTTGTAATCGGCTCGGGCGCCCGAGAGCACGCCCTCCTGCTTGGACTGTCCAAGGACCCTGCTGTTACTGAACTCCACGTTGTTCCCGGTAATGCGGGGATGTCCGCGCTGGCGACATTGCACGAAGGCAAAGTCGATTCGCCCGCCGAAATGACCCAGCTTGCCACCTCTCTTGGCGCGGACCTCGTGGTGGTTGGCCCTGAGATACCGCTGGTGGCCGGTGTAGCCGACGCCCTACGCGAGGCGGACATCAACGTCTTCGGACCTTCCAAGGAAGCCGCCCAGATCGAGGGATCAAAGGCCTTTGCCAAGGATGTTATGTCCGCAGCTGGTGTGAAGACCGCCCACGCGGAGATTGTCGCGCCGGGAGCTTCTGAAGAGGAAATCGACGCAGCTCTCGACCGCTTTGGACCCATCTGGGTGGTCAAAGATGACGGTCTGGCCGGCGGTAAGGGCGTGGTCGTGTCTGAGGATCGCGCGGCAGCCCGCGAGCATGTTGTCGCTGTTCATGAGCTTGGCAACCCGGTACTGCTCGAGTCCTACCTCGATGGCCCCGAGGTTTCCCTGTTCTGCCTTGTCGACGGCGAAACCGTTGTGCCACTGCTCCCAGCACAAGACCACAAGCGTGTCCGCGACAATGACGAGGGCCCGAACACCGGTGGCATGGGTGCCTACACCCCGCTGCCATGGCTGCCGGAAGACGGCGTGCAGCGCATCGTCGACGAGGTCTGCGTGCCAGTGGCCAAGGAAATGGTGCGTCGCGGCACCCCATACTCCGGCCTGTTGTACGCAGGTCTGGCGTGGGGCAAGGATGGCATCGCCGTGGTCGAATTCAACTGTCGCTTCGGTGACCCGGAGACCCAGGCGGTTCTCGCGCTGCTCAAAACTCCACTCGGCGTGCTGTTAAATTCAGTGGCCACCGGCACCCTCGCCGAGCAGCCACCACTTGAGTGGGAAGACGGCTACGCGCTCACCGTCGTGCTCGCCGCCAGCGGCTACCCAGAAAGTCCACGCACCGGCGACGAGATCACCGGCGCCGAGTCCGCCCAGGTACTGCACGCTGGCACCGCACTGAAAGAGGGCAAACTCATCTCTGCGGGCGGCCGCGTCCTCAACGTAATCGGCACTGGGGCAACGCTTGCCGACGCCCGTGACTCCGCCTACGCTGTAATCAAGGATATTGCCCTCGACGGCGCTCACTACCGCTCTGATATCGCGCTGCCAGCTGTGGAAGGGCGAATTTCCATCTAGCGCGTACGATTAGGTTCGTGAAACGCCACGAATCCTCTAAGGGGATGAGCCCAGCGCAGCTGGTCGCAGTCAGTTTCCTGCTGCTCATCCTCTTTGGCACGGCATTGCTGCTGCTGCCGATTTCTCGCAGCGGCCCGCAGAGCCCGGAATTTATGACGGCGTTGTTTACCGCGACATCGGCGGTGTGCCTGACGGGTCTCAACGTGGTGGATACCGCTACGTACTGGTCGCATTTCGGCCAAGCAGTGATTATTTTGCTGATTCAGATCGGCGGTTTGGGCATAATGACGCTGGCCACCGTGGCCAGCTACCTATTGATGGGCCGGATGGGCGTGCGAGGCAGGCTCAACGCCGCTGCAGAAATGCGTGGCCGTGACCTGGGCGAGGTGAAGACGGTCATCCTCGGCACGCTCGGGTTTTCCATCTCATTTGAGCTCATCATCGCTGTTGTACTCACCCTGCGCTTCTACTTTGGTTATGGGATGGGGCCTGGAGCCAGTGTGTGGGAGGGCACGTTCCACGCTGTCTCAGCGTTCAATAACGCTGGCTTTGGTCTTGCGAGCACCAACCTCGTCCCTTACGTCAAAGATGCCGGGATCATCCTGCCGATCGCCTTCGGCATCATCATCGGCGGCCTGGGTTTCCCGGTGTTGCTGGAACTGCGTCACCGCCTGCGTACGAGGACAACCCTTCCCATCTCTTTGACCATGCGGTTCACGTTCTGGGGCACCGGCGTTCTGCTGGTGGTTGGTACCCTCGGGACCGCGGTGTTCGAGTGGAATGGGGCCCTCGCACACCTGGAAGCGGGGCCGGCTCTGATGGCCGCTTTCTTCCATTCGGTTTCCTCCCGCACAGCGGGATTCAATTCCATCGACCTGTCCAACCTCCACGATTCCACACTGATGATGACTGACGTCCTCATGGTCATCGGTGGTGGCTCGGGTGGTACGGCCGGTGGTGTCAAGGTGACCACTATCGCAGTGCTGGTGGCGGTGCTGATCTCTGAGATCCGAGGCGACACCGAAGTTCTCGTGGCCGGGCGTCGTATTCCGAACCGAATCGTCCGCCAAGCCATGGCGGTACTCATGGCCACTTCACTAATTTTGCTCATTTCGATCCTTACCCTCCAAGTACTGATGCCGCAGTTCGCCGCGCACCAAATCGTGTTCGAGTGCATCAGCGCTTTCGCCACCGTGGGGCTTACCACCGGTATCACCCCGCAGCTTCCCGACTTCGCTCAGCTTTGGCTCGTCTGCCTGATGTATGCGGGTCGCGTCGGCCCAATCACTTTGGTCGCGGCGTTGGCCGCGCGGCAGAGCAAGCGTCTGTACAAGTTCCCAGTAGAAAGGCCGTTCATTGGTTAAGCTATTTTCCTCCCGAACCACCCCGCCCGTTGTCATCATTGGCCTCGGTCGCTTTGGTTTGGCGTTAGGGGAGGAGCTCGTGCGCGCCGGGGTTGAGGTTCTCGGCATCGATGTGGACGAAGCTACTGTGACCAAGGCTGCTTCTGTGATCACGCATGCTGTGGTCGCGGAAACCACCGACTCAGAGGCGCTGAAACAACTAGGCGTGGACGATGCTGACCGCGTGGTGATCGGCATCGGCTCGAACATGGGCGCGTCCCTGCTCTCTGCCTCGGCGGTGTTGGATTTGGGTGTGAAGAACGTCTGGGCGAAGGCTGACAATGATCAGCACGCGAAGATCCTCACCCAGATCGGCGTTCATCACGTGGTCCGACCGGAGCGCGACACTGGTCGCCGCGTCGCTCACTTGATCGCTGGGCACCTTCAGGACTATGTGGAGTTCGACCCCGAATTTGCCTTGGCCAAGCTGGCACCACCGCTCAGCTTGATCGGGCGCAAGGTCTGCGACATGCCGCGTGGGATCGTGATCGTTGCAGTGCGCCAAGCCGAAGGGCGCTTTGCGACGCCCGACCCTTCCTACCTCTTGAGGTCTGGCGACCTCGTCATTGCCGCCGGTACTGCCAAGGCGTTGGACGAGTTTTCCGAGGTGTCCTAGTAGGCTAGAAACGTGGCTGAGAAAAAGAAAATCGCAAACGTCCTGTCCAACCGATACGCTTCCGCTGAGCTGTCGAATCTGTGGAGCGCCGAAACCAAGATCGTGATGGAGCGCGAGCTCTGGATCGCTGTAATGAAGGCGCAGAAAGACCTCGGCGTGGAGATCCCCGCCGAGGCCATCGGTGCCTATGAGGCTGTCAAGGAGCAGGTCGATCTTGCATCTATTGCTGCCCGGGAGAAGGTCACCCGTCACGACGTGAAGGCCCGCATTGAGGAATTCAACGCGCTCGCGGGTTACGAGCACATTCACAAGGGCATGACCTCTCGCGATCTCACGGAAAACGTGGAGCAACTGCAGATTCATCGCTCACTTGAGATTGTGCTGGGCAAGGCAGTGGCTGTTCTCACCCGAATCGGGGAGCGGGCTGGCATGTACCAGTCGATGGTAATGGCCGGCCGGTCCCACAATGTGGCGGCGCAGGCCACCACCCTGGGCAAGCGCTTCGCTTCCGCAGCCGACGAGATGCTGGTGGCCATCGAGCGCACTGAATCTTTGATTGCTCGCTACCCGCTGCGTGGCATCAAGGGGCCAATGGGCACTGCCCAGGACATGCTCGACCTCATGGGTGGCAACGAGACCAAGCTGGCTTCCCTGGAGACCCGCATCGCCGATCACCTCGGCTTCCACCGCGTCTTTGACTCCGTCGGACAGGTCTACCCACGTTCCCTTGACTTCGATGCCGTCTCCACCCTGGTGCAGCTGGGCGCAGGCCCGTCTTCCCTGGCTCACACCATCCGCCTGATGGCAGGCAATGAGACCGTGACCGAAGGCTTCAAGGAGGGCCAGGTTGGGTCGTCGGCAATGCCACACAAGATGAACGCCCGCTCCTGTGAGCGCGTCGGTGGCATGCAGGTTATCCTGCGCGGCTACCTAACCATGGTGGCGGACCTGTCTGGCCAGCAGTGGAACGAAGGCGATGTGTTCTGCTCCGTGGTTCGTCGTGTTGCGCTCCCAGACGCTTTCTTCGCCCTCGACGGGATGTTTGAGACGTTCCTCACTGTCCTGGACGAGTTCGGCGCCTTCCCAGCCATGATCGATCGTGAGCTCGAGCGCTACCTTCCATTCTTGGCCACCACCCGCATCCTCATGGCCGCAGTTCGTTCCGGGATGGGTCGCGAAACTGCGCACGAAGTGATCAAGGAAAATGCCGTCGCAGTGGCCCTGAACATGCGCGAAAACGGTGGTTCCCAGGACCTCATCGAGCGCCTGGCGGCTGATCCACGCATGACCCTCACTGAGGCTGACCTGCGTGAAGCCCTCGCGGATCGCCACGCCTTCATTGGTGCAGCGGAGTCCCAGGTCGGACGAGTGCTGGCCCGTATCACCGACGTAGCCAACCGTTACCCAGAGGCTGCTGCCTACACCCCAGGCGAGATCCTCTAGCGGAACAAGCGTCGCCCTTGCCGGACCTCGACATGGCATTCCGGCAGGGGCAGGGCTACACTACCCAACTATGCGTCCTGAACTTTCTTCGTACAATCACCTGTCCGCAGGTAAAGTACGCGAAATCTACGAAGTCGACGAAGACACTCTCCTCATGGTTGTCTCCGACCGGATTTCGGCATTCGACTACATCCTTGACACCGAAATCCCGGACAAGGGCCGAGTCCTCACCGCTATGTCGGTGCACTTCTTCGACACCATTGATTTTCCCAACCACCTCGCTGGCCCCGTCGACGACCCTCGCATCCCTGAAGAGGTCTTGGGTCGCGCGCTGGTGTGTAAAAAGCTCGACATGCTCCCATTCGAATGCGTCGCTCGTGGTTACCTGACTGGTTCCGGCCTTGCCGAGTACCAGGACAACGGCACCGTCTGTGGCATTGAGCTGCCAGAAGGCCTGCGCGAATCCTCCAAGCTCCCAGAACCGATCTTCACCCCAGCCACGAAGGCCGACCTGGGTGATCACGATGAGAACGTGAGTTTTGAAGCGGTCGTCGAAAAGCTCGGCCAAGCTCGCGCGGAAGAACTGCGGGATGCCACCTTGCGGATC
Source organism: Corynebacterium kalinowskii (assembly GCF_009734385.1). Classification (NCBI taxonomy): domain Bacteria; kingdom Bacillati; phylum Actinomycetota; class Actinomycetes; order Mycobacteriales; family Corynebacteriaceae; genus Corynebacterium; species Corynebacterium kalinowskii. Next base: position 428,141 of record NZ_CP046452.1, read on the forward strand.
TACCAGCAGGCAGCAGAAATGGCGCTGGAAAAGGGCATCATCCTCGCTGACACCAAGTTCGAGTTCGGCCTGGATGTCGAGGGCAACCTCGTGCTCGCTGATGAGGTTTTGACTCCGGATTCCTCCCGCTACTGGCCAGCCGACGAATACGTCGAAGGTCGCGTGCAGCCATCCTTTGACAAGCAGTACGTGCGCAACTGGCTGACCGGACCGAAGTCCGGCTGGAACAAGTCTTCCCAAACTCCGCCACCACCACTTCCTGGCTCCGTCGTGGAAGCGACCCGTGAGCGCTACATCGAAGCCTACGAGAAGATCTCCGGCAAGAAATTTTCTGAGTGGATCGGTTGCTGCGTTTAACAGCCCGTTAGACACAATGAGCCTCGATCGGATGCCTGCATCCGGGTCGGGGCCTTTTTAATGTTCGACCTGAGCTGGAATTTCGGGAACTCCTTCCGACGGTGAACCTACGGTGATCTGTATCATCTGACACATGCACCCAATAGCTGACAAACGTCCCATGCCTCGCACCCACCACGGCATCACTTTCGTGGATGATTACGAGTGGTTGCGGGAAAAAGACGCCCCGGACACCGTCGCTTACCTCGAAGCGGAGAACGCGTACACCGCGGAGCAGACGACGCACCTGAAGACCCTGGAAGAGAACCTGTTCCAAGAGCTGAAGGGGCGCATCAAGGAAACCGACATGTCAGTCCCCGTGCGCCAGGGCAATTTTTGGTACTACGGACGCACCGAAGAAGGCAAGAGTTACGGGCGAAGCTGCCGCATGCCGGTCATCGAAGGGCAAGATGCGTGGCTCCCGCCGACGATTACGGAGGAACCTGCGCCGGGTGAGCAGGTGCTTTTCGACGCCAACGAGCTCGCCGAGGGACACGAATTCTTTGCTCTTGGCGCCTCCTCGGTCGCACTGTCTGGCAATTTCTTGGCGTTTTCCGTGGACACCCAAGGCGATGAGCGGTACACGCTGCGCATCAAGGATCTGCGCTCCGGCGAGCTGCTTGATGACGTGATTGAGAGCATCGGGGCGGGAGTAACCTGGGCGGGCGATGATTACCTGTTCTATCACCGGGTGGACGACGCTTGGCGCCCGGATTCTGTCTGGCGCCACAAGGTTGGCACCGACGTAGCCGACGATGTTCGCGTCTTCCATGAGCCTGATGAGCGTTTCTGGGTGGGTTCCGGGGCGACGCGCTCGGAAAAATACCTGATCATTGAAACCAGCTCGAAGGATACCTCTGAGTTGTGGTTCCTAGACATGGCTGACCCGACTGGCGAATTCCAGTGTCAACTGCCACGAGAAGAGGGCGTGGAATACGGCATTGATCACGCCGTAATTGCTGGCGAGGATCGTTGGCTGGTGATACATAACGCTACCGGCCCGAACTTTGAGATCGGCGAATGTTCGGCGGGCCCATTCCAATTGGCGGACCTCAATGTGTTGGTCCCACACCGCTCCGACGTGCGTTTGGAAGGGATCGACCCGTTCGCTGGTCACCTAGTGTTGGGGTACCGCCGGGAAGCGATCGGTCGCATCGCGCTGATGAAACTGGATCCGGGCTACACCTCGTTCGTGGAAATGTCCTTCGACGAAGAGCTGTACTCGGTGGGCGGGGGCGGAAACCCGGAGTGGGACACACCGGTGTTCCGGTACTCCTACGTGAGCTATACGCAGCCGGCGAGCCTGAGCCTGCTTAACGTGGCCACGGGAGAGCGCACTCTGCTTAAGCAGCAGGAGGTGCAAGGTGGCTACGAAGCGAGCGACTACGTGGCAACCCGGCGCTGGGTCACCGCTCGCGATGGGGAGAAAATCCCCGTCTCGCTGGTGCACCGCGCGGACCTGGATCTCTCGCGGCCGAATCCGTTGATCCTCTACGGGTATGGCTCCTATGAGCATTCATTGGATCCATCCTTTTCCAACATGATGATTTCTGCCTACGACCGTGGCATTATCTTCGCCTACGCGCACGTTCGTGGCGGCGGCGAGATGGGACGACGCTGGTACGACGACGGCAAGATGCTCAAGAAGAAGAACACCTTTACCGACTTCATCGATGTAGCCGATGCGCTCATCGCCGATGGCGTCACCGCTCCAGAGATGATGGGTGCCGAAGGCGGCTCTGCCGGTGGCCTGCTCATGGGAGCTGTGGCCAATATGGCTCCAGATCGTTTCGCAGCGATTTCTGCCAAGGTGCCATTCGTGGATCCGTTGACGTCTATTCTGATGCCCGAGTTGCCGCTGACGGTATTGGAATGGGGCGAGTGGGGCGACCCGCTGCATAACAAGGACGTGTACGAATACATGGCCGAGTACGCGCCTTATGAAAACGTGCGGGCGCAGAACTACCCCAACATCATGGCTGTGACTTCGATTAATGACACCCGCGTGCTGTACGTGGAACCTGCGAAGTGGATAGCAAAGCTGCGCGATGTGGCAACCGGGGGTGAGTTTTTGTTGAAGACGGAAATGGCGGCAGGCCACGGTGGGGTATCTGGCCGGTATGAAAGCTGGCGTCAAGCAGCATTCGAGCTCGCTTGGTTGGTTAATCAAGTGTCCGGTTTGGAGGCTTAGTTCGCCAGCTGGGCGGGGGAATTGCTGAGTATTATTCCTACACAGTGACAACTATCACAATTTTGTTGAACATTGAGTGATGGAGGCCTATTCAATTGTGCTTGGGCCTGTGTCCTGCGGAAACAGGCGGCGTCTGAGTGTGTGACTTTTTGGATCAGTTCGCTTCACTTTTGGGGGAGTGAAATTTCGCTTTTTCGTGCATTGATTCGGTTGGGGTGTGACCACTACAGTTCCCCCAAGGATCGATGTGCCCCGCGATACATTTCGCGAGCGCTTTACCCGCGTTCACAGGTAGTGCGTCGACCAGTGTGCGAACAATCAATTACATGGTCTGTCCTGATGACCTCGGGACAGGCTTTCCTCAGAAAGAGCGAAACTACACATGTCCCACCCAGACACCACGCCGCAGGGCGCCGCAGGCGCGGCCGTCGCTGCGTCACCGCGCATTGCAGAGCCTAAAAAGCCACGCAAAGACCGCACTCACTGGCTCTACATCATGGTGATCATCGCAATCGTAGGCGGTATCGCCTTCGGTCTGCTTGCACCAGAACAGGCCAAGGGATTCAAGGTCCTTGGCGAGCTGTTCGTCGCCCTGATCAAGATGATGATTTCCCCGATCATCTTCTGCACCATTGTCCTGGGCATTGGCTCCGTCCGTGCTGCTGCGTCCGTGGGCAAGGCCGGTGGTATCGCGCTCGCTTACTTCATCACGATGTCCACCTTCGCACTGGCAATCGGCCTGGTTGTGGGTAACCTCATCGATCCAGGTACTGGTCTGAACATCGAGGCAACCAAGAATGCTGGCCAGAAGTATGCCGAGAAGGCAGAACACGCGGGCGGTACCACTGAATTCATCAAGTCCATCATTCCGGACACGCTGTTTTCTTCCCTGACCGCTGGCTCCGTGCTGCAGACCCTGTTCGTGGCACTGCTGTTCGGCTTCGCGGTGCAGAACCTCGGTCGCGCTGGTGAGCCTATCCTGGGCTTCATCGCGCACCTGCAGAAGGTCGTCTTCAAGATCCTGACCATGGTCCTGTGGCTCGCCCCAATCGGCGCGTTCGGCGCTATCGCTGGCGTTGTCGGCGGCTCGGGTATCGAGGCAGTCAAGCAGATGGCGCTGCTCATGGTTGCCTTCTACATCACCTGTGTGCTGTTCATCTTCGTTGTGCTTGGCCTGGTGCTGAAGATCTTTGCTGGCTTCAACATCTTCAAGCTGTGCAAGTACCTCGGCCGCGAGTTCCTGCTGATTGTGGCTACCTCATCCTCCGAATCCGCGCTGCCTAACCTCATGCGCAAGATGGAACACATCGGCGTGAGCAAGTCCACCGTCGGCATCGTGGTACCAACCGGCTACTCGTTCAACTTGGACGGTACTGCGATCTACCTGACAATGGCTTCCATCTTCATCGCCGATGCCATGAACATGCCGCTCTCCCTCAACGAACAGATCGGCCTCTTGGTCTTCATGATCATCGCATCCAAGGGTGCAGCCGGCGTTTCCGGTGCTGGTCTTGCCACCCTCGCCGGTGGTCTGCACGCACACCGCCCAGAGCTTCTCGACGGCGTTGGCATCATCGTCGGCATTGACCGATTGATGTCCGAAGCCCGTGCATTGACCAACTTCGCTGGTAACTCCGTCGCCACCCTGATCGTCGGTACCTGGACCAAGACCATCGACAAGCAGCGCGTCAAGGACGTACTCGATGGCAAGATTCCTTATGTTGAGTCGGAAGCTGACGTTGAAGTCGACCTGCGTAATCCAGAGGTCGAAAACTCTCCAAACATGACCCTGCAGCCAACCCCGCAGGTGGACCTAGACGCTTACAAGCACTAGCTCCATCGCTTTGAATCCCTCGACATTTTTGTCGGGGGATTTTTGCTGTGGCGGAGCATCACCAGCCGTGCGATAATAGCCCGCATGCACGGCACTTTGTTGGTTTCGATCTCGAGTATTTTCGATGCGACTCGTGCCGATACCGAAAAACTTATTAAGCACCTCGACTCGCGCAAAGTTCCGGTGTCTTTGCTCATTGCGCCGCATATCGACGGCAATTGGCACCTAGCCAAGGATCCCGACACAAAACAGTGGCTCCTCGACCAGCAAAGCGGCGACCGCGCCATCATTCTTAATGGCTTCGACCAAGCTGTTCAGGGTCGGCGCGCTGAGTTTGCGAATCTGGCATCCCATGAGGCGCGCCTTCGTCTGAAGGGCGCGACCCGCCAGATGCACAAAATCGGCTTTGATACCGATCTGTTCGCTCCACCACGTTGGCGACTCTCAGAAGGAACCCTCGCGGTCCTGCCAGAGTTCGGCTTCACTCTGGTCTCATCGACGCGTGGCATCCACAACCTGGCCACTGGCGACTTTTTCCAAACCCGAAACTTGTCCTTCGGCGAGGGCTACGGCGCTGCCAAGTGGTGGCGCCGAAACATCATCCGCGCAGCCACGCGAGGCGCTGCGCAGGGACGAATCGTGCGTCTTTCCGTGTCGGCGCGCAACTTGTCGGACAAAAAGACGTTGCGTGACTTTGAGGAGGCCGTCGATAAGGCGCTGGCCACCGGGGTTACCCCGCGCGATTACCGCGATTTCCGCTAGCCTGGCGGGCATGAGCATTTTTGATACTCCTGTCACGCTTCTCGACGGCCGTTCCACCACCCTCCAGGACTGGGCGGGCCACCTCATTCTGGTGGTCAACACCGCCAGTGAATGTGGCCTGACCGGCCAATACGAAGGCTTGCAGCGCCTTTTCGATGATTACGCGATGCGCGGGTTCTTCGTCATCGGTATGCCGTGCAACCAATTCGGCGCGCAAGAGCCGGGTACAGCCGAGGACATCGCTACGTTCTGCTCGCGCAACTACGGGGTGAGCTTCCCCATGCTGGCAAAGGCCGACGTGAACGGCGAAGATACGCACCCACTGTTCGCGGAACTGAAGAAGACTCCCGATGCGTCCGGCGAAGCTGGGGACGTGCAGTGGAACTTTGAGAAATTCCTCATCGCGCCTTCCGGCGAGGTCATCGGTCGTTTCCGTCCTAAGACGGACCCAGAGGATGACGAGATCGTTGACCTGATTGAGGAAAATCTACCGATCTAAACCGCACATGCTGGAAAAAGTAGAGGAGACTGACGAAAACCGAGGAATTCGTCAGTCTCCTCTATCAAAATCCGCGCCCTCAGACTAGCGGAACAGCTGCTGCTTCAGCTGAGCGTACTGAACAGGGAAGTAGGTACGCAGAACGTATTCGAGGCCGCCGAAGATGCCGACTGCGCCAAGAATCAGAGCCAGGATGCTGGAGCTGGAACCGGTGGAACTGGAGCTAGAACCGGAATCCTTGCCTGGCTCTTCCGGCTTGGATGGTGCACCGAAGCTGAAGCCGACCTTGATTGGGTCGTGGTCGGAGGAACGGAAAACGTCTGGAGCGTAGAAGTCCACGGCGTTGTAGTTGCGGCGGGAGTATTCAAAAGCGACGGATTCGTCGGCATTGATGTCCCAGACCTTGGCGTCCTTGATCAGGGCATTAGCTGCTTCATTGGCCAGGACGTGGTCCAGGGAACCGAGGCGGCCGCCGAACTGGTAGGACTCAGATCCGCCGTCGATAAGCGTGAAGCCGCCGTCGACCAGGGTGGTGACCGCGGTTTCCTTGGCGTAGGAGTTCAGGTCACCCATGATGAAGACTGGCTTGTCAGCCCACTTTGTCTGGGCAGCAAGTTCGCGCAAGACGGCCTTGGACTGCTCGACGCGCAGGTTAGCGTTTGCGCCCTGGCCATCGCCCATGTCCGCGTCGCCGTGAGCGACAGAGCCCTTGGACTTGAAGTGGTTAACGATCGCTACGAAAGTCTGGGAATCGTCGGCGACCGAGGCGAATTCCTGGGCTAGTGGCTGGCGGGCAACACCGGTGAATTCGGCAGCATCGAAGATGATGGAGTCACCGACAGGCTTGACCTTGTCCTTGTCGTAGATGAACGCGGTGCGGATGAAGTCCTCGCTGCCCGGCAGCTTGGCTGGGGACTTGACGAACTCCCAGTTGCCGCCAGCTGCGTTGAGCTCGAAGACGAGGGTAGCCAGTGCTTCGTCGCGTCGGGAAGGATCGCCGGTGACGGTCGCGGTGTTCTCAATCTCCTCGAGGCCGAGTACAGAAACGTTCAGCTTGTTGATCGCCGCCACGATCTTTGCCTGCTGATCCTTAAAAGCAGCGGTGGAGTAAGCGCCACGGACGTTGCAGTAATTGGTGCTGATTGGGTTGCCGTCCTTGTCGGTGTAGAACTGGCAGCCTGCCTCGTCCTCGCCGAGGGAGGTGAAGTAGTTCAACACGTTGAAGGAAGCGATGGAGAAGTCGCCCTGAACGGTGTCAGGAACGTCCAGCACGGACGCGCGGGAATCGGTCCAGGTGATCGGGAGTTCTGCCGCGGCGGTTGCGCCGGTGACTGGCGCGGTTGGCTGGTAGCCCCAGGCGCCGTAGCGCTGGTCGAACACTACTGGGTGCTGGAAGGTAACACCGTCGCCGGTGCGCAGGGACTTGATGGTGCCTGCCTGCGAGATGTACGGCAGCGGGGTTTCCTTGTCGGTTTTCATGTAGTTGGCGCTGCGGCCGTCGTCGAGCGCGACTACCTCGGCTGCCTGGCGAGCCATCTCACGCTGTACTTCAGAATTTGGGTCAGTAGACGGCTCGAACAGGTCGGTAGCCTGCTTGTATGCCTCTGCGCCGGCGGCAAGGTCGACGCTGCCAAAGGTGTTGAGGTTGTAGTTGTTGGTGACGGTGTATGCGCCCTTTGGCAGGACCAACATGCCTTCGTAGGCCTCGCGCAGTGCTGGGTCGGCTGGCATGGTGTCAATTTCGACCGGTTTGATAGCCTCGCCACAGTCGGTGGCTTCTGCGACAGTGACGTTCTTGAGCTGGGTCAGCGACTTGCCTGCGTCGCCAAATTCTGCCACCAGGCCCGAGACCTCCACGCAAGCGCCTACGGCTGGTACTACCGTGTCGCGACCTTGGTAAGCAAAGATGCCGTCCGAAGCTTCGCCTGCCTGCTTTGCGACGCCAGTTCCTCCGGTTTGCAGGTAGAAACCGTTAAAGCCACCTTCTGGGTATGCAGCTGTGACGAAGCCCTTGGTCGTTACCGTCTGATCAACCATGGTGGAGGTGTCGCCGGTGCCCTGGATCTCGGCGATGGTCACGTTGCCTGGTGACGGTTCCGGCGTTGGGGTCGGGGTTGGTTCGGTCGTTGCCTGGCCCGAACCCTTTGGGGTAGGGGCTGCAATAGTGAAGTCTGCGGCGTTGTTGTCCGTGTCAGTAGCAGGGGCGGTGCGCTGGGCGGAGGTGGTGTTATCGGTGGCACCAGCAGCGGTGCCTTCTACGATGGTCGCGGTGCCCCAGCCGAGTACATCAATGGCAGCACCACCCTTGGTGAGCTTTACGGTGCCTGCCTTGCCACCCATCGAGGCCGTGCCCTCGAGATCAGGGGATGGCAGGGCCTGAGCGGCGTTGCTACCGGCGCTCATCTGAACCAGGAAGTAGCCCAGTGCCGGGATCGTGCCACTCAGCTCGGTGGTATTGCCCAGGTTTCCGGAGGCAGAGTAGTACTCGAGCTGGAAACCAGTGAGGTCAATAGGGGCGTTCGTTGGGTTGTAGAGCTCCACGAAGTCATTGGAGTACGGGGCGCCGGTGTTACCGCCGCCGCCGTAGGCCTCGCTGATGACAACGTTGTCACCAGCAGGGGTAGCCAAGACTGGGGTGGTGAGGCTGGCAATGGTGGCAGCAGCCGCAACGAGTGCGGTGGTATGACGGCGAATAATCACGGGACTTCCTAGCTCCATTCGAAAGGTATCGGCCATCTACGTATAACAAAGACTTAACAAGGTGGTGTTATGAGTTTGTGACCATCGCTGGGCCTTTACCTATTCCTTGGCAAGAATTCACCCACTATTAGACTTCTCGCATTCCTGCGTTATCTTTCCTGTTGGGATGATTTCAATTCCCTTTATTACCTGCAGATTTGCTGCAGTTGTTCCTCCGGATAGCTCCAGCATGGGCGAGCTGGAAATGGACTTAGCAGCGCCGGTTGACGCTTGCAAACCAATCCAGCACTCGGGTAGGGGTGTCGCTATTTCGGCGTGTACGCTGGGGAATCTATTGCATCGCAGGAGTGAGTACGGAAGGAATGCCAGTGCAAACCGAACATGTTGTCAAGGTGACCTACCGGCTCAATCGGGGTAGTAGACCTATTCTTCGTGGCTGGCTGCACTTCGTTTCTGCCATCATCGCGGTGCTAGCAGGAACCATATTGTCGACAGTTGCCTGGATGACGTTGACCTGGCAGCAGGCAGTCGCCGTGACGATCTACGTCCTGGGCATCGTGACTCTTTTTGGGGTCTCTGCGTCTTATCATCTGGGGCCCTGGCGCTCTGCGACAACAGTGCAATGGTGGCGTCGCGCCGATCATGCCACCATTGCTGTCTTTATTGCAGCGACCTACACTCCGCTCTGTGCCATTCTTTTTGATGCAAAGACCGCCACCACCATGCTCCTTATCGCCTGGTCAGGCGCTATAGCTGGAGTAATTCTCAACCTAGTGTGGATCAACCATCCACGGTGGCTGGATGTCGTTGTTTACCTACTCATCGGTTGGCTCATCGTTCCATTGGTTCCGCAGGTTTGGCGAGCCGGAGGATCGACAGTGGTCTGGCTCTTGTTCGCCGGTGGCATTGTGTACACACTCGGCGCCATTGTTTACGGGTTCAAGTGGCCAGGTCGTTCCGCGAAAATAATGGGCTTTCACGAACACTTTCACACCGCGACAGTAATCGCGGCAGCACTGCACTTTATTGCAGTGTGCCTGGTAGTTGCCTAAGTAGTGTGGTTGACTGCCCGCTGAGCCACCAAGGGCTGTGGCGAGTACTGCGAGCGCAGCTCGCGGAGGGTCGCAGCGTGCTCCCACAGGCGCTGGTCTTCTTCGGTCTGAGGGGTGAATTGACGGGCAGGGAGGGGGTTGCCGTCGATGTCTACGGCGACATAGGAAACGGTGGCGTGGATGGCAGTCTGTAGGTTGTCGCGACCGCCGCGTGGTGCGCCGGAACGGACGTGGATGGACGTTTGCATGCCACGCGAATCGGTACGGATCAGGCGGGCATCGACCTCGATGAGGTCACCAATTTGGATCGGGCGATAGAAGCGAATGCCACCAGCGTAGACGGCCACAGTGTGCTCGCCGGACCACTCCATGGTGCAAGCAGCTCCTGCTTCGTCGATCCATTCCATAGCCGTGCCGCCGTGCACTTTGCCGCCCCAGTTAACGTCAGTCGGCTTGGCCAGGAAGCGAGTGATCAATCTCGGCGCGTCGGATGGGCCATCGTAAGTCTGCTTGTTCATCTCCGATTCAATCGCCTGGCGTAGCTCAATGCGGGACAGCGCTGCCTGGTGCATCCGAGTCTCTTCTTCAGTTGTCGGCTCGTAGGGTGGAACTGGGACGGTGGTGCCAGTGGCGGTGTCTTTTGCTACGAAGATCACCAAGCAGTCGCAGGCGCGAGTAAATTGCCCATCTCGTGGATCTGCCGAATACACCTCGTTCACGATGTGCATCGAGGAGCGGCCAGTCATCGAGATCCGAGAGCGAACCTCCACCATGTGGCCCGAGGGAATCGGGCGGAAAAAGTGAATGTGGCCGACGTAGGCAGTCACGCAATAGGTTCCCGACCAACCTGTGGCGCAGGCATAAGCAGCCTTATCGATCCACTCCAACACTCGTCCGCCGTTGACACCATGGTTACCTGCCATAAGGACATCCGTTGGGGCGGCTAGGAAGCGAAGTGTGATGGCAGGGGTACGATCAGGCATTGTTTAACTTTCAGTCGATAAAATAGCAGAAATGTAGCGGTAGTCACACTATAACCGACGGGAGGATCATGCCTAGGCACAACAAGCCAGATCCAGAAGCGACCCGCGCAGCTGTTGCCGCCGTGCGGGAATGGGTCGAAAATCCGGATGTCACGCAACGCCCGACTAGGGGCATGCTTGCCGACGCCGTTCGCCTCACCGCGCGCACCTTGGAACACATCGCGCCGGGCCATGCCGTCGAAGTGCGAGTTCCACCGTTCGTGGCAGTGCAGTGCATCGAGGGGCCACAACACACGAGGGGGACTCCACCGAATGTGGTGGAAATGGATCCGCTCACGTGGCTCCAGCTTGTCATAGGGAAAATGTCACTTGAGCTGGCACTATCGACTGGTGTAGCCGAGGCTTCGGGCACCCGGGCTCGCGACATTGAGCATTGGCTGCCCTTAGTGTGAGTAGGCTAAGTTTGGTTGTGACCTGCGTTTATGTTGCTTAGACTTTGAATTAGATCTTTTTGATACTAAGCACAAGGGGCAACAATGTCTGATCACTCCAGCGACTTCTTTGAACCACATGCAACGGGCGTCAACTCCAAGCTGAACTGGCTGCGTGCGGGAGTCCTCGGTGCCAACGACGGCATTGTCTCCGTTGCAGGTCTGTTGATGGGTGTTGCCGCAGCAGGTGCCGGATCGAGGGAACTCATGACCGCAGGCATGGCTGCCGTTGCATCTGGCGCGGTCTCCATGGCGCTGGGCGAGTATGTTTCAGTTTCTGCCCAGCGTGACACCGAAAAACAGCTGGTCGCCAAAGAAAAATGGGAGCTGGAAACTTTCCCAGAGCACGAGCATGAGGAACTGGTCGGCATCCTCCAAAGCAAGGGTATGTCAGTTACCACCGCCGAGAAAGCAGCCACTGAGATGGAGAGTCATGATGCATTGGCCGCCCACTTGGACATGGAGCTCGGGTTGGATGCAGAGGAATTCACTAATCCGTGGGTAGCAGCTGGTTCCAGTGCGGTAGCTTTCGTCGTGGGGGCGATGATTCCATTCCTGTGCGCCGTTTTCGCCCCGGTGGATGTACGCATTTGGGTCATCCTCCTCGGCACCCTCATCGCTCTGAGCATTACCGGTGGTTTCTCTGCCAAGTTCTCCGATTCCAGCAAGTCTCGATCGGTGACGCGCCTGGTTATTGGTGGCGCATTGGCTCTCGTGGTTACCTACGGCATCGGCTGGGTTTTTGGCGTGTCGGTGGCTTAGCCGGAATGTGGTAGTTGGGTCTCTAACAAGCTACGATGAACACCGTGGTAGACAACGGAAACTTTTCCCGCCCGGATCTCGATGACCACGGTGAAAACGCCCCTCGTGAAGAGTGTGGCGTTTTCGGTGTGTGGGCTCCCGGCGAGGACGTCGCAAAGCTCACCTATTACGGCCTGTACGCACTGCAGCACCGAGGCCAGGAAGCTGCTGGTATCGCAGTGGGTGACGGCGATTCGATCGTTGTTTTCAAGGATCTCGGGCTCGTCTCCCAGGTGTTCGATGAGCAGTCCCTTGGTGCGCTGAAGGGTGATCTGGCCGTTGGACACACCCGCTACTCGACGGCGGGAGGCGTGTCCTGGGAGAACTCCCAGCCAATGTTCCGGGTGACTCCTGATGACATCGACGTTGCGTTGGGGCACAACGGCAACCTGGTCAACTACGTCGAACTGCTCGAAGAAGCAACCGAACTGGGCCTGGTCGACCCCGCGTGCCGCCCATCCGACTCCGACATTATGACTGCGCTGTTGGCTCACAATGCCCGCGACGGCAAGACAATTTTCGACTCCGCTAAGGAGCTGTTGCCCCGTATCAAGGGTGCCTTCTGCCTGACCTTCATGGACGGAAACAGCCTCTACGCAGCGCGGGATCCGCACGGCGTGCGCCCGCTGTCCATCGGTCGCCTTGATAGCGGTTGGGTAGTTGCTTCTGAAACCTGCGCCCTCGATATCGTTGGTGCGTCCTTTGTGCGCGATGTTGAGCCTGGTGAGCTGCTGCGTATCGACGCCTCGGGCATTCACACCGTTCGCTTCGCCGAAGTCGGCCGGAAGCTCTGCGTTTTCGAGCATGTGTACCTTGCCCGTCCAGACTCCGTCATTTCCGGTCGCTCCGTCCATGCCAGCCGCGTCGAAATCGGTCGAACTCTCGCTCGCGAATGGCCAGCAGAAGCCGATATGGTTATGCCGACGCCAGATTCCGGCACTCCAGCTGCTGTGGGCTACGCCCAGGCTTCGGGTATCCCGTTCGGACTCGGTTTGGTCAAGAACGCGTACGTAGGCCGTACCTTCATTCAGCCAACGCAGACCATCCGCCAGCTGGGAATCCGTTTGAAGCTGAACCCGCTCAAGGAAGAAATCGCCGGCAAGAAACTCGTGGTCGTGGACGACTCCATCGTTCGCGGCAACACTCAGCGCGCCTTGATCCGAATGCTGCGTGAAGCAGGTGCCGCCGAGGTGCATGTGCGTATCGCATCACCCCCGGTGAAGTGGCCTTGCTTCTATGGCATTGACTTCGCCTCACCTGGTGAGCTGATCGCTAACAACGTTGATGGGCATAACGAAGTAGCGATGGTTGAATCCGTTCGCGTCGCGCTCGGCGCAGATTCGCTCGGCTACGTTTCTGTAGAAGGCATGGTTGCCGCTACCGGCGAACAAGCCGACAACCTGTGCTGTGCCTGCTTCAACGGCAAGTACCCGCTGGGATTGCCGGAAGGCAACGCCAACGCCGACCTCGTCCGCTCCATGCAGGAAAACAACTAACAAGGAAACCACCAATGACTGAAAATAACGAACAAATTACGTCGTACGCTGCCGCTGGTGTGGACATCGAAGCCGGCGATCGCGCGGTTGAACTGTTCGCGCCATTGGCAAAGCGCGCTACGCGCCCCGAGGTACGGGGAAATCTCGGTGGCTTCGCTGGTTTGTTTGCCCTGGGCAAGTACAAGGAGCCCCTCCTAGCTGCCGGTTCTGACGGTGTGGGCACAAAGCTTGCAGTGGCGCAGGCAATGGATAAGCACGACACCATCGGCATCGACCTTGTTGCTATGTGCGTGGATGACCTCGTTGTTTGTGGCGCGGAGCCACTCTTCCTGCAGGACTACATCGCCATTGGCAAGGTTGTCCCTGAACATGTCGCACAAATCGTTGCCGGTATCGCTGAGGGCTGTGTCCAAGCTGGCTGCGCCCTGCTCGGTGGCGAGACCGCAGAGCACCCTGGTGTTATGGAACCATCCCACTACGACGTGTCCGCAACCGCTGTGGGCGTCGTGGAGGCTGAAGAGCTGCTCGGCCCAGACCGTGTTCGCGCCGGCGACGTGTTGATCGCCATGAAGTCCTCCGGTCTGCACTCCAATGGTTATTCTCTGGCTCGCCACGTCCTGCTGGAAAAGGCAGGACTGCCATTGGATGCTCACATGGAGGAACTTGGCCGCACCCTCGGCGAGGAACTGCTGGAGCCAACCCGTATTTATGCCAAGGATTGCCTTGCACTGGCCGCAGAGTGCGAAGTCCACACTTTCTGCCACGTCACCGGTGGCGGGCTGGCTGGCAACATGGTCCGCGTGATCCCAGAGGGCATGGTGGCAGAGATGTCCCGCGCGACGTGGACCCCGGGTCCAATCTTCCGCACTATCGAAAAGCTCGGCACCGTGCCACAGGAAGAGATGGAAAAGACCTTCAACATGGGTGTCGGCATGGTTGCCGTCGTGGCAGCTCAGGATCGCGATCGCGCCCTGGCCATGCTCACCGCACGCCACATCGACGCTTGGGAGCTCGGTACCGTCCGCTCCGCAGGCGAAGGCGAGACCGAGCGCGCAGTGCTCAAGGATTCCCACCCAGACGCTTAAGTGCGAAGAATGCCGGATCTGGTGACATGCCACTGTCGTAGAACGCGACGTTGGGCAGTGTGTGTCACCAGATCCGGTTTTCGTATGTCTGGGTACACCAAAGCGAGGTAAGAGCTTCGATTCGAGCTCTTACCTCGCTGCATGCTGGTGAGGTGTGCAGGTGCTAGCGGCGACCTGCTTCAGGAGTGTCGTCCCAGTCATCTACCCACTCGGAGTACGGATCCTCGTTGCTTTCAGAACTTGCTGCACCGCCATCTCGTTGAGACTTCCCGGCGAGTTCACGCTGGAGCTGATCGAGATCCATCTCTGGCGTGTTGTACTTAAGCTCACGAGCAACCTTGGCTTGCTTTGCCTTGGCACGGCCGCGACCCATGGCCTGACCCCCTTGGAGTAAACGGGACGAACGAAGGTCGTCGCCCCAGGGCTTGATATCTATATGTGTGTATTCCTGTAAGACACAATAGCGGGTAGTGACGAAAAATGCTCAAACGGGGTTATGACCGTCGGAAATGTCGTGAGACAAATCGAGCAATCCGCGAAACTTGCGACGTTTCTACCTTGTAAAACACCCCAATCAGTCTGCTACCCCCATTCCTCGCAACCGGTTGATCGCGGCGCGGCCCGGCCGCTCAGCAGAGTCATCCGGCACGCTACTTAGATCCACGGCCAAGGCGGTTTCTCCCGACATCAATTCCGAGCCGAGTGCTGAGCGTTTCACCAGGCCGAGAGCGATAGGGCCGAGCTCGTGGTCGTGGACGACAGTGCCCAATCGGCCCACCGTCCGGCTGCCAGCGACAATAGGGTCGCCAGGTGATGGCAGCGCTGGGGCGGAGCCGTCGAGGTGCAGAAGAACCAAGACACGTGGGGAGCGGCCGAGGTTGTGGACGCGGGAGACCGTCTCCTGGCCACGGTAGCAACCCTTCTCCAGGTGGACGGCGCGCTCAATGAGGGTAGGTGCTTCGTGGGGGATGGACTTGTCATCCAAATCAGCACCCAGCTCCGGTTCCAAAGCCTTGACTCGCTCAGCAGTAAAGCCCATGAGGCCCATGAGAGCAGCGCCGTGGGATTGGAGATCGGTGACGGTGGCGTCGATAAGCGAGCGCGACACCGCAATGTCGACGCGGCGCGGGCCGGACCAGGCCACGTGGCGGGCGAAAACGCAGTCGGGGAGGGGGAGGTCGCCGAGCAAGGTGAGAATGGCGAGATCGGTGTCTGTGATGGTCACCTCGGACCAGAACACCATCTTCTGTAGGTAGGAAAGCAGCGAGGCGGATTGGGAGGCGGGGACATCGAGGTAGAACGTGCCGTCGCGGAGGGCAACGTCAGCGTGGTGGAGGATGCGTCCTTGGCTGTCAAGATCGAGGGCGGAGGCGGAGAACCCGTCTGGGGCGTCGTCAAGTTTCTGCGACAGCAGATTGTTGAGGAAGGTGGCGGCATCTGGACCGGAGACAGCAATCACAGCGCGGTGAGAACGGTCAACGACGGCGGGAAGCTGACCTTGCTCAACCAAAGGTGCACCGTAGTGCCAGGCGACGCCAGCGTGATCGATCGGGGAATCCTCAACCAGGCCCGTCGCGCCTGGACGAGACAGCAGGGGAGAAACAGTAGAAGTCACAAAGCCGATAGTAGCGCGTAGCCTGGGAGGCATGAGTCCTCTGATTTACATCCTGGAGCCCTTTGGTGGCTCAACCCGCGAACACAGCCCTGCGCTGCCGATGCTGTTTTGGGATGATGCCGCCGTTACTCGTGGCGATGGCGTTTTTGAGTCAATCAAGATCGTGGATGGCAAACCAGTCAACCTTGAGCGGCACCTGGATCGCTTCGTACGCTCGGCCACGCTCCTCGGGCTAGATGCCCCCATCCGCGAGCATTGGGCGGCAGCCACTAAGGAAGCAGCAGTCCAGTGGGCAGAAAAATATGGGGAGGGTGAAGCTGCATGCACTTGGACAATGTCGCGTGGCCGGGCGAGCCGCCCTCATATTCCCAGTACCTGGCTAGTGGTAAAGCCAATCGGAAAAGACATCCTGCGACAGCGGGCTGAAGGCGTCAAAGTGCTCACCGGGCCGCGTGGGTACCAGCTCACCGAAACACCACCGTGGAGCATCAGCGGCGCCAAGACACTCGCGTACGCAGAGAACATGGCGGCGCTACGTTACGCTCGCGAAAAAGGCTACGACGATGTTATTTTCACCGACGGCGAGCAAGTGCTGGAAGGCGCAACTTCGACCATCATCACCCTGCGCGGAAACAAGGTGCGCACACCGCAGCCGGGCGGGCCAGTCTTGCCCGGAACCACCCAGGCGCGACTATTTACTGCGGCAGAAAAGGCGGGCTTGAGCTGCAAGGAAAAACCCATGTACCTTGGAGATCTGCTCAAGGCTGATCAAGTGTGGCTCGTTTCCTCCACCAGAGGGCCAGTGCTGGTCACGCAGCTCGACCAGCACGTGCTGAAGCCAAGTGGGGATCTGAAAGCGATCCGGAAATTGCTCTCAGAAGGCTAGAACTAGCCGATTACACGCTTGAGCTGCGCAGACATCCGCGGGCGGAGCTCGCCAGCAACCATGCGCTCGTCGACCCAGCCAAGTTCGTTCGTTGGAAGCAGACCGTACAGGCGCTTGCCGGGGCCCAGCGCGGACGGGCCGCTGGCGGTAACCATGGTGGAAGCTGACTCGAGTTCCCAGGCACGCTCGTTGAGCGGGTTGCCGTAGAGGATTTCGACCACACCGGTGGAGTGGCAAAGAATGAATTCGATGTCATCCTTTAAATCAATGCGGATGAAGCCCGTCTCGCGCATATCCAGGCCAGTGGAATTGCCTTCATCATCGAGTTTCCACATTTTCGAGTTGTAGGCGATGTAGTTCTCGCCGTCGTGGGCAAACGTGATCTCCTGGCCGAAGTTGTACTGGCCGTCCACGGCGGTATCCGTCTGGCCCTCGCCACGCCACACACCAATCAGCGGCAGCAATGCGAGGAGGCCATCGTGCAGATTTGGTCCCTGGCGCAAGTTGGCGGTGTCATCTGGAATCGGTAGTTCACCGAGGCCCGGGATATTCCGGTCTGCGGTGTGCCTTGCCTGCTCAGCGGCTAGGTTGACGGCGTCGGATCCACTCAGTGAGTTTTCGTTCATATCGACCAGCCTAGCGGTTAGTTCAGTGCGGGCTCCAACTTGGAGATCGGAGAAAGATTCGTCGCGTCGATCGTGGTGTTGCGTTGCTCAGCCTCAAAGTAAATAGAGCCACCGCTGCAATAAACGCGGTTGGTCTGCGCTGGAATAGGCAAAGTGCGACTGTCGATAGACCAAGTGAAGGCGGCCAACGCCTGCTGTTCTTTGTCCGCAGGGCCGGATACGTAGCGGTCAGGGGTCATCGTGATGGTCAGGCCGGATAGCCGCAGCTTTGCGACGACAGTGACTGGTTCCTCGAACCCTTCCGGGGTTCCTGTGAGTTGGACCTCTGAGGATGGTCCGCCCGAAGGCGAGATGTCGTACGGATTGGACATATCCAGGTCAGTGATGCCGAGCTGCTCGCCCATAGCGACGCCGTCGAGTCGCACGATGCGGGTCACGAGTTTGGCTGGTGCCGAGTTGATCTTCCCGCTCAGGATTTCCTGACGACTAAGTTTTAGGTCTTTGACTTCAGTGCGCGCGTTAATCATGCCGAATCCCGGCACATCCACGTCCAACATTTCAGCGCTCATCACTGGGGTGGTTTCGCGCCACACATTGGCAACGTAGGGAAACCCGCCCAAAAAGATACGGGGCGCGACGCTAAGACGCGAATGGTACTGGGCATCCTTCGCGATCCGTTGTTCAGCGCGTATCGCGATGGCATTGTCAACCAGCCAGCCAGCGACCAACACCACGACAACACAGGCAGCAACCGCCCAGCGAATGGATAGTTTCACCCCTCTATTCTTACCGGATCAACTAGCCTCGGTTGCTATGAAGGACATTTCCATCACCCACGCCTCGCTTATCGACGACACTGATCTCCGATCACAGGTTGCCGACCTTATCAACGAAGTCACCGCACATACCGGCATTTCGCCGCTATCTGAACAGTTCGTGCTTGGCCTTGACGATCCTCGGCTCCGGCATCAGCACTTGGTAGCTCACGTCGACGGCGAATTGATCGGAGCGATTGCCATAGATGAGGCCCCTGATGTGCCGGTGGCGGAAGTGGTAGTTCGGGGGGAGGGGCGTCGAGAAGCGCAGGCGCTGGTTGGTTCGGTGCAGCAGCGCCCCGTTGACGTGTGGGCGCACGGTCCCAGCCCGGTTGCTGACTTGCCGGATGCCGATAAGGTCCGGGAACTTCTAGTGATGAGCCTGCAAGAGAGAATTGAGTCACTCCCAGTTCCAGCGGGCTATGAAATCTTAACCTTGGCGCAATCTCGCGAGCGGTGGGGATCGTGGGTTGATGAGGAATTTCTCCGGGTAAATAATGAGGCATTTTCTTGGCATCCCGAGCAAGGCGGTTGGGACTTGACGAGGTGGGCGCGTGCTCAAGAAGCTGTTTGGTTTGATCCGGAGGGAGTCTTTCTGTTGTGGGGTACCCCCATTGATGTGTCCGAAAAGCCAATTGTTGAGAAAACAATGACTTTGATGGGATTCCACTGGACAAAGTGTGCAAGGTCACATTTGGTTAATACTGGGGAAAATGTTGGTGAAGTTTACGTGGTTGGATTGGCGGATGCCGCTCGGGGTCGAGGGTTGGGCGGGTTCCTCACTGTTACTGGAGTGGCTCACCTGCAGGATAGTGGCTGCGACCAGGTAATTCTGTATGTAGAGGCGGATAACGTTCCTGCCGTTTCGGTGTATGAAAAATTGGGTTTTGCTGTGACCGAACGGCATGTTCTTTATAGGTTTAGCCATAAAGATTAAAGAAAACTCCGGGTTACAAAGGTCTATCGGTTCGACTTTGGTAAAGATTTGAAACCTAAATTCACCCAATGTTTACCTTGTGGGTTCCTTTTGGAAACTTCCACCTCATAGGTTGCATAACGAAGCAACGTGTTGTGTCTTAAAGGTCTCAATTTCGTTGCCTGAAGAAACCCATAATCAATGCACCGGAGGAATTCCCCGTGATCCGCAACTTCAAGCGCACCGTCGCTGTCCTGGGCGCTGTAGCCGCTGGCTCCATCGCCCTCACCGCTTGCTCCGAGAGCAACGAGACCACGTCCGGCGATGCCGGCACCAAGATCGAAGGCCTGTCCGGTACCACCGGCAACCTCGTTGCTGAGGGCGCTTCTTCTCAGCAGAAGGCTGTTGACCTCTTCGGCGTTAAGTACGCTGAGGCTGTCTCCGGCGCTAACTTCTCCTACACCCCATCCGGCTCCGGCTCCGGCCAGAAGCAGTTCATCGCTGGCCAGGTTGCCTTCGGTGGCTCTGACTCCGCTCTGAAGGATGACCAGATCGAGGCTGCTAAGCAGCGTTGTGGTGGCAACGAAGCATGGCACCTGCCAATGGTCATCGGCCCAGTTGCAGTTGCATACAACGTTAAGGGTGCTGACAACATCGTTCTGACCCCAGAACTCACCGCAAAGATCTTCAAGGGCGAAATCACCAAGTGGAACGCTCCAGAGATCGCTGCTATCAACAAGGATGCAAAGCTTCCTGACACCGACATCAAGGTTGTCTACCGCTCTGAGGAGTCCGGCACCACCGATAACTTCCAGAAGTTCCTGAAGGCTACCTCCAACGGCGTTTGGGAAGGTTCCGGCAAGTCCTTCCCAGCTGCAGTTGGCGCTGGCGCTAACGGCTCCACCGGTGTTGTCGGCGAGGTTTCCGCAACCGAAGGTGCTATCACCTACGTTGAGGCTGGCTTCGCTAAGGACGCTGGCTTGGGCGTTGCAAAGATGGACTTCGGTCAGGGTGCTGTTGAGCTGAACAAGGATTCCGTCAACAAGGCACTGGCAAAGCTTCAGTACAAGGGCGAGGGCAACAACATGGTTGTTGACTCCACCAAGCTCTTCGAGATGAAGGAAGCTGGCGCATACCCACTCGTGCTCACCACCTACGAGATCGTCTGCTCCGCTGGCTACGACGCTGAGACCTCCGGTCGCGTCAAGGACTTCCTGAAGGTTGCACTGGCTAACCAGGGCTCCGACCTCGAAGCTCTCGGTTACATCCCAGTTGACGGCGAGTTCAAGAAGAAGCTCGAGACCGCTGTCGACGCCATCAAGTAATTCACTTGAATTCGGGTGGGGGCATGGCCCCGGGGGCTGCAGTTCCCGCCCGCTTAAATGTGCGATAAGCGCATCCCAATTGCCCTCGTTGAGTGCCACTACCCAACGGGGGCAATTTGGTTGAGCAGGATCGATGTTGGTGAACGAAGCGACTGCGGTTGCCCAAAGACTTACGCCACACTCACCAATACCTGCCCGACCGAGCCCATTTCACACCCCAAGCTCTAAGGAATTGTTCCCGCATGGCTGAAAAAATCGCTGGCCACGGCGCAGACCTCATCGGGGAGGAGCGCGCTGACGATGTCATCGCTACCACCCACGGTGCCTCTGTACCCAAGAATCCAGTACCCGTCGTAACCACTTCCAGCACTGTGAAGCGTCCAGGCGACCGAATCTTCGAGTTCCTCTCTACTGCTTCCGCTGCCACCATCTCCGTCATTATCGCCGCGGTCGGTGCCTTCCTGCTGTGGCGCGCCGTTCCATCCCTCATGAACAATGCTGAGGGGCTCGGCGGCTTCTTCACTTACTCCGGCGACTGGAACACCGCTGATACCAGCGCGATGTACTTCGGTATCCCGAACCTGCTCGCCGTGACCTTCACGATTTCCATCGTCGCGTTGATCATCGCTATGCCAGTTGCACTGGGCATAGCGATCTTCCTCTCTAACTACTGCCCGAAGTCTCTGGTCAAGCCACTCGGCTTCCTCATCGACCTTCTCGCTGCAGTTCCTTCGATCGTTTACGGTCTGTGGGGCGCCAAGGTTCTCGGCCCAACACTGTCCGGCTTCTTCGAGTGGATCAACAGCTGGGGCAACGGCTTCTTCCTGTTCACGCACTACACGAACTCTCCGTCCTTTGCTACCTCCCGCAACATGCTGACCGGTGGCATTGTTCTGGCAGTGATGATCTTGCCGATCATCGCCGCTACTGCACGTGAGGTCTTCGTCCAGACGCCAAAGGGCCACATCGAGTCTGCACTCGCACTTGGCGCAACCCGCTGGGAAGTTGTCAAGCTCACCGTGCTCCCATTCGGTCTTTCCGGCTACATCTCCGGTTCCATGCTGGGTCTGGGTCGTGCACTTGGTGAGACCATGGCACTGTACTTGGTTGTTTCTCCATCGTCCGCATTCCGTGCTTCTCTGTTCGACGGTGGCACCACCTTCGCAACGGTGATTGCAAACGCTGCCCCAGAATTCAACGACGACATGAAGGCCGGCGCCTACATTGCTGCAGGTCTGGTCCTGTTCCTCCTGACGTTCCTCGTGAACGCAGCAGCACGTGCCGTCGTCAACAACAAGAAGTAGGTCGATTGACATGTCACACGCAGTAGACACCAAGAACGCAGATGCTCCACTGAATAAGACCTCTGCCTTCACTCACATTTCTTCCCAGCGCAAGACTGTCGATGCCATCGCACGCGGCGTCATTTACTTCGCAATGTTCCTGGCCTTCATTCCGCTGGTTTGGGTGCTGTACGAAGTTATCTCCAAGGGCCTTCCTCCAGTGCTGGGCGCTGACTGGTGGACCAAGTCCCAGAAGGGCCTGCTTTACACGCTTCCAGGCGGCGGTGCTTCCCACGCCATCATCGGCACGTTCGTGCAGGCTGGTATCACCTCGATCCTCTCCATCCCAATCGGTATCTTCACCGCTATCTACCTGGTGGAGTACGCCGACAATAACCGCCTCGGTCGCATCACCACCTTCATGGTCGACATCCTGACTGGTGTTCCTTCCATCGTCTCCGCACTGTTTATCTACTCGGTGTGGATCGTCCTCTTCGGCTTCGAACGTTCCGGTATCGCCGTGGCTTTGGCCCTGGTGCTGCTCATGGTGCCAGTTATCGTCCGTAACACCGAAGAAATGCTGCGCGTTGTTCCACAGGATCTGCGTGAAGCTTCCTACGCCCTCGGCGTGCCAAAGTGGAAGACCATCGCGAAGATCGTTCTCCCAACCGCCCTGTCCGGTATCGTCACCGGCGTCATGCTGGCTGTTGCCCGCGTGATGGGCGAGTCTGCTCCAGTGCTGATCCTCGTGGGTTCCACCCAGGCGATCAACTGGAACCCAATGTCTGCCCCGCAGTCCTCTTTGCCACTGATGATGCTGGATATGTACAAGGCCGGCTCTACTCCTGCAGTCATGGACAAGATGTGGGGTGCTGCTTTCACCCTGGTATTCATCATCGCCGTGCTCAACATCGGTGCACGTATCATTTCCGCGAAGTTCTCGATCAAGCAGTAACTTCCTTCACCACCCGCTTTCGAAAACATCCACACTTTCAAGGAGACACCGATGGCTAAGAGCCTCGATCTGAAGAACGTCAACATCTACTACGGAGATTTCCACGCGGTGCAGGACGTCAACCTGCACGTGCCACCAAAGTCCGTCACCGCTTTCATCGGCCCATCCGGCTGTGGTAAGTCCACCGTGCTGCGTACCCTGAACCGCATGCATGAAGTCACCCCAGGTGCCACCGTTACCGGCGAGATTCTTCTCGACGGCGAGAACATTTACGGTTCCAAGGTTGACCCAGTATCCGTGCGTAATACCATCGGCATGGTGTTCCAGAAGCCAAACCCATTCCCAACGATGTCCATCGAAGAGAACACCGTTGCTGGCCTGAAGCTGTCCGGTGAGAAGAACAAGAAGAAGCTCCGCGAGGTTGCCGAGCGTTCCCTGCGTGGCGCAAACCTGTGGGAAGAGGTTAAGGATCGTCTGGACAAGCCAGGCGGCGGCCTTTCCGGTGGTCAGCAGCAGCGTCTGTGCATCGCACGTGCGATCGCTGTTGAGCCAGAAGTTCTCCTCATGGACGAGCCTTGTTCCGCACTGGACCCAATCTCCACCCTCGCTGTTGAGGACCTGATTCACGAGCTGAAGGAAGACTTCACCATTGTGATCGTGACCCACAACATGCAGCAGGCAGCCCGTGTGTCTGACCAGACCGCGTTCTACTCCCTGGAGGCAACCGGCAAGCCTGGTCGTCTGGTCGAGGTTGGCCCAACCGCCAAGATCTTCGAGAACCCAGATCAGAAGGAAACCGAAGATTACATCTCCGGTCGCTTCGGATAAGCAGTTCCCGACTCTAAGCTTGCCCGGGAGCATGCCCAGTGTGGCGCTGTCAGTAGGCACCCGGGCAATTGCGCGAAATCCTTAGAGCGCAACCAGTGAAGGCCGTTACCAGGAAAATCCTGGTAACGGCCTTCACTGGTTTTCGGGAAACAAGTATGTACGCGCGCTCGACATCCGCTGAGTAGAACCCGAAGGCAATAATTCCTAGTTGCTAAAGCGTGCTTCGAGCTCGGCAAAGCGCTTAGCCCAGTCGGCTTCCTCGCGTTCCTGGTGGCGACGCTCCTGGTATTCGGTCGGGGTGAGGCCCGTTGCCAGGTACACGATGCGGGCGGCAACGTTCACGCTGTGGTCAGCGAAGCGTTCGAGGAAGCGGGCGAGTAGGGCGACATCTACTGCTGCGACAGTGCCGTGTGGCCATTCGCGTCGGGTCAGCATCATCATGAGGTGGTCGTGGAGGTCATCAATGAGATCGTCATCAGTTACCAGGACCATGGCGACGTCGGCATTCGGGTTGGTTAACAGGTGGCGAACCTTGTCCACCATCTCAATATTCAGGCGTGCCATCTCGGCAAAGTAGGGCAGCAGTGGCTCGGGAACTGCACAGGAAGGGTGACGGCGACGGGCCGACTTTGCAATGTGTTGTGCCAGCGAACCCATGCGGGCGAGGTCATCCACAATGTAAATCGAGGACACCACTTGGCGTAGATCGCGCGCCAATGGTCCTTCAGTTGCCAGGAGCTCAACGGCGCGCTGCTCACAGCGCTGCTGGATTTCCTCCAGCTCTTCCGTCATGGACAGGGCCTCTTCGGCATCCTGGAGATCGGATTCGAGCAGTGCCGTCAGGGATTTTTGCACGGTGATTCGTACCGTGTCGCACAAGACGATCAGATCGTCGGCGAAGGCATTCAAACTATCCCTAAAAGCGGTACGCATAACAAACAGCATAGGTGTTATAGGTTGGCTTGTCCTGGGAAGGGGGACTATCCGCCTGAGTGCATGATCTCGGCGCCCTCGGGAACGGTGTCATCTTCTGGGTCGTCAAGCCAGTGCTCTGGGAGTACTACCTTGCCCGGTGATCCTTGGCGACCACGCGGCCCGTCCTGGTCGTCGGCAAGCGCTTGCGAGTCTGCAAATGGGGCGAGGGACTCCTTGAGGGAAGTGAGCGAGGTGATGCGGGCTAGATCAGCGCGGATCTCGCCACCGACAGGGAAACCACGCATGTACCAGCCCATATGTTTGCGCATGTCGCGCAGGCCGTGTTCCTCACCCATGTGCTCGGCGAGGAGTTCGGCGTGACGGTACATGATGCGCGTAACTTCCCCCAAGGTGGGCGGGGCAGGCTTCTCGACGCCCTGAAGTTCGGCAGCCAGCTCCGCGAACAACCACGGTCGTCCCAAACAACCGCGACCAATGACGACGCCGTCGCAGCCGGTTTCATCCATCATGCGTTTGGCATCCGAGGCAGCGAATATATCTCCGTTGCCGAGTACCGGGATGCCGGTGTGAGCGAGATGCTCCTTGAGTCGGCGGATCTCATTGTAGTCTGCGGTACCGGAGTACCGCTGCGCTGCAGTTCGGGCGTGCAGCGCGACGGCAGCAGCGCCTTCCTCGACGGCAATGCGGCCTGCGTCGAGGTGCGTGTGGTGTTGGTCGTCGATGCCAATGCGCATCTTGACCGTGACTGGGATGTCTGTCCCTTCGGTGGCTTTCACTGCCGCCGCGACGATGTTGCCGAAAAGGCGTCGTTTATAGGGGAGGGCAGATCCGCCACCGCGACGGGTGACCTTCGGTACAGGGCAGCCGAAGTTCATGTCGATGTGATCGGCGAGGTTTTCCTCCACGATCATTTTCGCTGCTTTGTAAGTGTATTCCGGATCTGTTGTATAGAGCTGCAGGGAACGTGGTTGTTCCGTCGGTGCAAAGGTGGTCATGTGCATGGTTTTTTCGTTGCGTTCCACGAGCGCGCGGGCAGTGACCATTTCACAGACGTAGAGACCGGACACCGAGCCCATCTTCTCCAGCTCTTGTTCACGGCAGAGCACACGGAACGGCATGTTCGTCACCCCGGCCATTGGGGCGAGGATGACGGGGGAATTGAGGGTGATGGAACCGATCTGCAAAGACACGGATTCATTGTCCAGCTTTTCGGGGGACACATCAAACTCGCGTCTGAAAGCGGTTTTGGTCATTTCACCCAAGAATGGGTGCATTATGGCCGATGAGGGGCGTGAAATTGCTGATCTTTGGGGGTGGCAAAGGCAAAACTGCATTAGTGTGGAATTCGTATCTATGGTGTACATTGTGTATCCATAGTCACAGGCGCGTGCGACATGGGTCACGCGGCAGCACTGCACAAACAGGAGGAATGAATGTCTGATCGTATTGCGAATGCTCAGCTTCGCGGCAAGGTAATGACTGCTGAAGAAGCAGCACAGTTCGTCAACCACGGCGACAAGGTCGGCGTGTCCGGCTTCACCGGCGCGGGCTACCCTAAGGCCCTGCCTACCGCGATCGCAGAGCGCGCAAAGGCTGCTCACGCCAAGGGCGACGAGTACATGATCGACCTGTTCACCGGTGCTTCCACCGCGCCTGACTGCGACGGCGTTCTTGCTGAAGCCGATGCAATTCGCTTCCGTACTCCTTACCAGTCTGACCCGATCCTGCGTAAGAAGATCAACGAAGGCATCACCCTCTACGCTGACTACCACCTCTCCGAGTCCGGCCTGTACGTTGAGCAGGGCTTCTTTGGTCAGATGAATGTTGCCATCGTCGAAGCTGTCCGCATCACCGAGGAAGGCCACATCGTGCCTTCCTCCTCCGTTGGTAACAACGTTGAGTACCTGGACAACGCTGAGAAGATCATCATCGAGGTCAACTCCTGGCAGTCCGAAGAACTCGAGGGCATGGCGGATATTTACCGCATCAACAAGCTGCCAAACCGCCAGCCAATCCCGATCACCGACGCTGGCCAGCGCATCGGTACCACCTACATCGACATCGACCTGTCCAAGGTTGTTGCTGTTGTAGAGACTGACGCCCCAGACCGCAACGCTCCATTCTCCCCGATCGACGAAGTTTCCCAGGCCATCGCCGGTCACTTCCTCGACTTCCTCGAGGGCGAAGTTGCTGCTGGCCGCCTGACCTACGACTCCTACACCATGCAGTCCGGCGTCGGTAACGTCCCTAACGCTGTGATGGCTGGCCTGCTCGACTCCAAGTTCGAGAACATCAAGGCCTACACCGAGGTTATCCAGGACGGCATGGTCGACCTGATCGACGCCGGCAAGATGACCGTTGCTTCCGCAACCTCCTTCTCCCTGTCTCCTGAGTACGCAGAGAACATGAACCGCGATGCTGCTAAGTACCGCGAGACCATCATCCTGCGTCCACAGCAGATCTCCAACCACCCTGAGGTCGTTCGTCGCCTCGGTCTGATCTGCACCAACGGTCTGATCGAAGCTGACATCTACGGCAACGTGAACTCCACCAACGTCTCCGGCTCCCGCATCATGAACGGTGTCGGCGGTTCCGCAGACTTCACCCGTAACGGCTTCATCTCTTCCTTCATCACCCCATCCGTGGCCAAGGGCGGCGCAATTTCCGCATTCGTTCCTTTCGCTTCCCACATTGACCACACCGAGCAGGATGTCAAGGTCATCATCTCCGAGTACGGCTACGCTGACCTGCGTGGCCTGGCTCCACGTGAGCGCGTTTCCAAGATCATCGCACTTGCTCACCCTGACTACCGCCCACTGCTGGAGGAGTACTACGACCGTGCTCTGAACATCGCCAAGGAAAAGAACATCATGCAGACGCCACACGACCTGGCAACTGCGTTCTCCTTCCACCAGCGTTTCCTCGAGACTGGCTCCATGAAGTAAGTCTTGTAACGCAACTAACGCCGGGTCTGGTTTTCCAGAGCCGGCGTTTTGCTTTCTGTATTGGCTAATTAGCGGGGCTTCGCAGCCTCAGGCTCGTGGGTCACTACTATCACGGTGCGCTCCGCTCGCGCGCCCGGAAGTGGCTGCTCAAGCAGCATGTTCAGGAAGCGCTGCGCGTCCTCGTGGCTCGTGTGCTCGGTCGGCTCGTCCAGCAATAGGACCTCCGCGTCGGAGCACAGCGCTCTGGCGAGCAGTAGGCGGCGTCGCTGCCCGCTGGAAAGCGAGTCTGCGCCGGCCGGCAACAGCTGATCCAACTCGAATGCGCCTAGCCCAACGGCATCTAGAACTTCCCGCATGAGGCTTTCCGACGCCATCGGCGCCGCTACCAGCAGGTTTTCCCTGATAGTGGTGGCGAAAATCCATTCGTCTTCGGGGTGGGCGTGGACGTGTTCCCGCAGCCACGACGGGTTGATTTGCTCGACTGGAATGCCACCGATGGTGCATTGCCCGGAACGGGACGGAATGAGCCCTGCCAGCGTTAGTAGTAGGCTCGTCTTGCCGATGCCACTTGCTCCGGTGATGAGGTGCCTGCTGCCGAAAGGAACTGTCAGGTTCCAGATCTTTTCGCCGCGGGTTAGTTCGAGCTCCGCTGCCTCAATTTCCATCGTTGGGGGAATGAGGGTGCCGGTCGCAGTATCGGGCGCAGTGAGTTCGCGTAGTCTGCGGGCAGCGTCACGGGCGTCAGCTGCGTGAATGGCGGCGGTTGCCAATGGTCCGTGTGCCTCGAATGCAGCTAGGGGCAGCAAAATCAACATGCCGAGCCAGGTGGGTTCACCCGGGTAGAAAAGCAGGCCGACCGCGAGAATGCAGGCCACGGAAAAACCCACCCCAAGCTGCTCTACCAGGGAGGCCCACGCAAGTGGCCGTTCAGCCTTCACGAGGGCGTTGCTGCTGCGTCGGGAGGCGGAGATGGTGGCGTCGATACGCGCAGAACTGAGTCCGGCAACCGCGAACTCGCTGCGATGGAGCAGTTGATCATCGAGGGCGGTGACAAAGCTATCGGCGGTGGCGACGGCTTGGGCGCTGCGGTGGGCCCGTAGCACGAGCCAAGGGACGGCGAGTCCTGTGACACAAAAGCCCGCTGCCAGCATCAGTGCAGCGAAGGGGTGGAGCAGGAAGGCGCCCAGTACTGCGAGGACAGACAGCGTGAGAGCGACACCTGCAGGAATCACGCTGCGGACGATGAAATCGGCTACGCGGTCCACATCGGATCCGAGTCGGGTGAGGGTCTCGCCGCGGGAGAGCGTGTGGGCGCGGCCAGTGGGGTCGGTGGACACGGCTTGAAAGAGTGCGGGACGCAGTCGGGTGGTGGCACCTAGAGCTACCCGGTGGCTGACAAGGCGGTCGAGATAGCGGAACACGGCTCGGCTGATGCCAAGGCCCCGAACTGCCGTGATAGCGACTCCGAGGTCGAGAATCGGAGGCATTTGCCAGGCCCGAGTGATCAGCCAGCCGGACAGCACAGTCAGCGACAGAGCTGAGATGAGCGTGACGCTGCCGGCCAGAATGGACAATATGAGGTCCCGGCGGCGCACGCCGGCTAGCTGCAACAGGAAGCGGAGATCATTCATAGCTGCACCACCTGGTCTGCGATGGCGAGGATGCGGGGATCGTGGCTGCTGATGAGAAGGACGCGGCCGCGCTGAGCTTCACGTTGCAGTAGTTCGGTTAAGCGAATGACCAGTTCAGGGCTCAGGTGAGCGGTGGGTTCATCCAACAGCAGGCAAGGGGCATCAAGCGCAAGGACTCTGGCGAGCGCCAGGCGTTGCGCTTGACCCGCCGAAATACCAGCGCCACCGGAGTGGACGGCTTGGGTTAGAGGTATATCGAGCCCGACTTCGGCAGAGGAGTGCGTCGTCGCTGTGGGTAGCGCCCCCAGCAGCACCAGATTGTCGCCCACAGTTCCGCCGACGAGGGCGGGATGCGCCGGAAGGTAGGCAATGTCTGAAAGCGAGGGCGCCTCGATGTGGCCGCTGACTGCAGAATCGGGAAGTAGGCCGAGAACGGCCAAAAGTGCAGTGGATTTTCCCGAGCCGTTTGGTCCGTGCAATACGGTGATTCGTCCGGGGATGGCAGTGAAGGAGAGCCCCGTTGGTGTCACCCCATCCCGACCACGCACGCTGAGGTCCTGGACGCGGATCTCAGCAGAACCACTGCTGACGTAGGAGCCGTCCAGGGTGCCGGGGGAGTCGATGAGATCGAAGACTTGCTCGGCTGCCGTCATGCCGTCCACCGAGGCATGGAAACTCGCGCCTACTTTTCGCAGCGGAGCGTACACCTCGGGAACGATGATGAGGGCGACCAGCCCGGAAAGCAGCGTCATATCACCCTCCACCAGTCGCAGACCGATCCACACCGCGACCAACGCGACCGACAAGGTGGCGAGGAATTCCAAGGCAAAGGAGGACAGGAACGCCAGGCGCAGCACCGACATCGTCGCGGTTTCATGCGTCTCACCCGTTTTGCGAAGTTGCGAGACGGGAGCCTTCGTCACACCAAGCGCGCGCAGCGTAGGAGCTCCCAGCATGAGGTCTGACAGCTGATCCGACAAGGTGCTGGTTACCTCCAGTCTGCGCTGAGTGTGCGTGCGAGTCAGCACGCCGATTAGCACCATGAACAGCGGGATCAGCGGGATTGTGGCAGCTGCAAGAATGGCAGAGGGAGCGTCGTAGTACAGCAGGGTAGCTAGGGCGATGGGCGTCGCTAAGCAAGTAGCGATAAGCGCGGGCACGTACTCGGTGAGGTACGGCCGCACCCCCTCCAGTCCGGAGGTGAGCGTGGTGCGCCACATCGCGGAATCCTCCTCCACCTGGCGAGGATCGCGACGCTCCAGGGCTTTCAGCGCGGCGAGCCGCAGCTCATCTACCGCCTCGCCCGTGCTTTTCGACGCCCATCGCCGCGCCACAAACGCCACTCCAGCTTGCGCCAGTACAACACCGGCTAACGCGTAGACGAGCTCCCATCGGATAACGTCTTGCTCGATGAGCACGGCTGCTGCAGTGCCAATAAGCGCGGCGCGTGCCACGGTCAACACGGTATCGGCAGCTTGCGCGATACCTGTTAAAACGAGGTGTCTCCTCGCCGCAGGAGCTGCCGCGAGGAGACGCTGGTTGAGAGGAGAAGCCATCTAGACAGAGACTCGCTTGCGGAACACCCAGTAGGTCCAACCCTGATAGAGCAATACCAACGGGGTGAGGAAACCGGCAGCCCAGGTCATGACCTTGAGCGTGTAAGGACTGGAGGATGAGTTGTAGATGTCCAGTGAGACGCCGTCGGCAAGCGTGGTTGGCATCAGATTCGGGAAGAGGGTGCCGAACAGCTGAGCTGCACACATCAGGATCACGACAGCCCAGGCGGCGAAGGCCCAGCCATCGCGCCCCTTGAACAGAGCGAAGGCAGCAGCGAGGGCACACAGCACCAGGATTCCTAGTGGTAGCCACGTCAGGGCCCGACCATGGGCGAGCTGAGTCCAGACCAGGAATCCACCGGCGACAACAATGGCGGGCACGATCAGTTTCTTCGCGATGTCATGAGCGCGCGTGCGCAGCGGTTCGCCGGACTTCAGACCCAGGAACAGCAGGCCATGGATGAGGAAGGCAAGCACGAAGGTCGCGCCGCCCAGCAGACCGAAGGGGTTCAGTAGGCCGATGAAGCCGTCGAACCCGGATTCAATCTGGCGGTTACCGTCGATGGCTACGCCCTTAACGATGTTGCCGAACGCTACGCCCCACAACAGGGCGGCGAGCCAGGAGCCGACAACAATGCCTCGGTCGCACCAGTCGCGCCAATTTTGGGTTTCCACCTTGCTGCGCCATTCCAAGCCGATACCGCGCACGATGAGACCGAACAGGATTAGGAAGAGGGGGAGGTAGAAGCCAGAGAACAAGGTGGCATACCATTCAGGGAACGCTGCGAAGAGCGCTCCACCGGCGGTGATAAGCCAGACTTCGTTGCCGTCCCAGACTGGGCCGATGGTCTTAATCGCTGCAGTGCGTTCTTCCTTCTTCAGCCATGGCAGAATCATGCCAACACCGAAGTCGAAGCCTTCCAGGACGAAATATCCTGCAAAGAGGACCGCTACCAGGACGAACCAGACAGTTTGCAGATCCATTGCTATTTCACTCCTTCAGCTGGGACCGCACCAAAATGAAGTGGCTCAATTGGTGGGGCAGGCGGCCCAAGTACATCCTCGACGTGATCGCTGGCACCAATCGGCAGCGGTCCTTCCAGCACTTTCTTGCGCATGAGCCAGAACCACACGACGGCGAGTGCGCCGTATACCAGGGTGAAACCGATGAGGGATACCCAGACAACCCAGGTCGCGTGATTGGATACACCGAAGTCGACGATCAAATGGATCTGGTCCTCGCCGTTCGGGCTTCCGGGCCCGAACGCCGGGTTCGGGTGCACGATCCACGGCTGGCGGCCCATCTCGGTAAACACCCAACCAGCGGAGTTAGCAAAGAATGGGAATGGGATCATCCACAGTGCGAACTTTCCGAACCACTTCTCTGTCGGGATTCGACCCTTACGAGACAGCCAGAACCCCACCACACACAACAGCAGCGAGCCGACCATGAGGCCGATCATCATGCGGAACGACCAATACGTAACAAACAGGTTCGGCGTGTAGTTTCCTGGCCCGTAGAGAGCCTCATACTTGTCTTGCAGCTGGTTAACGCCCTGCAGTGTGACACCACTGAACTTTCCTTCGGAGAGGAAGCTGAGCACCCATGGCACCTCAATGAGGTGTGCTACCGATTCGCAGTTGTTGTGTGTACCTACGGTGAGCACTGAGAAGTGCGGGTCAAGTTGGCTTTCGCACAGCGATTCCGCGGAAGCCATCTTCATGGGTTGCTGTTGGAACATCAGCTTGGCCTGGAAGTCGCCGGTGATCGCAAGCAAGACCGAAGAAATACCGGTTACCCATAGTCCTAGACGCATGATAGGGCGCCACAGGACTCGGGCAGTGGGGGATTCCTCATTTCGGCTATCTCGAACCAGCCACCATGCGGAGACACCAGCCACGAAAGTGCCCGCCACAAGGAGCGAACCAGCTACGGTGTGCGGCCACGCCATGAGCGCCGTTGGGTTGGTAAGAAGCGCGCCGATACTGACGAGTTCTGCACGGCCGGTCTCTGGGTTGAATACCGCTCCCACCGGGTGTTGCATGAAAGAGTTTGCGACAATAATGAAGTACGCAGACAGGTTAACGGCGAGGGCGACGAGCCAGATCGAGGCCAGGTGGGCCCAGCGGGGCAGTCTGCCCCAACCAAAAATCCACAGACCTAAGAATGTGGATTCGATAAAGAATGCCGCTAAGCCTTCTAGGGCCAGTGGGGCGCCGAAGACGTCGCCCACAAAGCGTGAGTATTCACTCCAGTTCATACCGAACTGGAACTCCTGCACGATGCCGGTAACCACACCCATGGCGAAGTTGACTAAGAACAGGGTGCCGAAAAATTTTGTGGCACGGTACCAGTGATCTTTGCCGGTGACGTGCCATGCTGTCTGCATCGCCGCCACGAGTGGGGCGAGGCCAATAGTTAACGGAACGAAAATAAAGTGGTAAACGGTTGTGATACCGAATTGCCAGCGCGAGACATCAACAATGTCCATACGCGACACCTCCAGGAGAGAATAATGTTCTTAATGCATAGCTTGCTCTTGATTAGTCGGGGGTGCCACTAAGGAGGTTCCCATCACATGGGATGTCACCCATTTCGGGGCTGGCAATTAGATGGGGGTGAAACTTCGGCGAGGGTGGGGTGTTCATTCGTGGGGGCCTACTCAAGCGAGGAGAGCGACCCGGTTTTGTTTAACTATTTTCAAGCGTCTAAAGTGAGTTTCTAGCAATCCCAAAAAATGGGTTGTCAGTTGGGCCTTTAGCTCAGTTGGTAGAGCTACGGACTTTTAATCCGCAGGTCGCGGGTTCGAGCCCCGCAGGGCCCACAAATAACCCCGTTTACGCAGGTAAGCGGGGTTTTTGTTAATCGTGTACTCCGGCGACTGAGATCGCTGGCAGACGCAGAATTCCCAATGCCGGGATCAGCACTGCTGCCGTAACAAGGCCAAGTACTGCGACAATGCCAGTCAGAATCACCGGCGTGGGAATCAGTGGATAGGGCTGTCCCAGAAATCCCCAAGACATAGCTCCAATGGGAAGAGCTGCGATCAGGAACCCAAGTATCAGCGCAAGGAATGCGGTGAAGATGACCTCCGCGCATAGGGTTGCAACGATGGTGGATCGAGGAATTCCTAGTAGTTGTAACAGTGAGAACTCGCTCCGCCGGGTCCGCGTGGCCAGGATCATCGAATTGGCCACACCGATCACGAGAAACAAGATGATGGCGGCCAGCCCGGCGAGATTGACCCAGGAAGCGCCGCTTTCCGACGCCGGTTGCGTTGTCAGGACAACTCCCGGATGAAGGCGAGCAAACTCCACTAGTGATCCTGGAAAGTCGGGGCTATCGCCCACCAAGATGGCCTGGTTCGGGGAGGCATCGAAGGTATGCAGCACATCCAGTGGGATAAGCGCCTGTCCAATGCCCAACCCACGAGAGTAGGTGGCCACCACCCGTAACGTTACTGGGGTGCCATCGCCACGGTAGAACTGCGCCTCCTCTCCAACGTTGAGGCGCAATGCAGCGGCCACACTCTCATCGAGCGCGATGACTGGGCCGTGGAATTCGCTCAGGCTGCCGGAAGAAACGCCCACATCAAGTGCGGCAGTTAGCGGGCCCGTGACACCAACTGCGGGAAGTGTTGTGAAATCAGCGTCGTCGATAATGCGTAGTGCGTGATACAGCACTGTGCTGCGCGCCGTGACAATGTCACTGACCCCAGGAAGTGCCCTCAAATCCTGTATCGCGGACTCAGACAGGCCACCGGCTGCTGCGGCCGACACCGAAGCTGGAGCGATGACTGTTTCAGTCAGTTGGGTGTCCTTAGCCTCCGAAAGAATCGTTTGATTGCACAGCATGGTCACTCCAAAGCCGATCGCCATGACAATTGGAGAGATGACACCAGCTAGTCGGCTTGGCGCCGCCAACAGATTCTGTTCCGTCAACCAGGCAACCCGTTGCTGGCGAAGGGGACGGAATACGACCCTGGCCAGTGGGATTACCCCGAGTGGCAGCCAGATGGCACAGCCGAGGCACATGAGTAGTGCAGCGCTACCTGCCCCGGCGGCACCCACCTCGGTGTGCAAAAACAGCGGTAGGGTGGCGCTGCAAGCACCGATGAGGAACAGTACCGAGCCGGTAGCAACGCGCCACGCCCCCGGCTTTTGAGAAGTTGCCCGCGCTTCCCGCAATGCCTCCGCAGGGTCAGCAAACGCCACCCCCAACACCGACATGAGGGAACCGCCTACCGCAGCGCATCCTACGAGCACGATGGTTCCCAGTACTGCAGGTGCAAGTGGCACAATTCCGTTGGCGAGCTGGGTCCCAGCAGGCAACACCCCGTGGCTCACTGCGCTGGCCAGCGCCCAGCGAGACACCGTGAATGCCGGCCATACGCCGACAACAGCCGCGCTGACACCCGGTATCAGTCCTTCGACGGAGACGAGTTTCATGAGCATGGCCGGACTTGCTCCGATCGCACGGCAGACCGCGAATTCTCGACGTCGTGCAGCCACACTCAGCGAAAGCAACACGCCCACCACGAACACGCTGATCAACACTGCAAAGCCGCCGAAACTCGTCGCGATCGCAAGCAATATTTGCTGGCCAGCTGTGGCCTCTCGCCGCTCCCATGTTCCGAACTCTTTTGGCGAGTAGCGGCGAAGCTCAGGCTGTGAGGCTTCGATAGCGTCGTCAAGCGCGGCGAAGTCTGTAACAGATGTTTCAGATATTGCTAACGCAGTTACCCTAGTGGGGTGGGCGCCAAGCTCAGTGAAGGTGTGATCAGGGACTATCACCCAGGGGGCCGAGGACTCGTCGCCGAGCACCGAATCGACTCGTAATGTAGTCGAGCTGCCGCCGCTGCTGAGCTGAATCGGCGACCCTACGGAGATTCCCAAGTCCTTGGCTAACGGGGCCGTGACCGAGACACCTGCGCCTGCCGGAAAATCTCCGAATACGCTGGACGGCCAGTCGGTGACTTGGACTGTTGCCGTGCCCCGATCGGTGCTTAGCGTCCGGTCCAGCGTGCGGATTTCTTGTACCGTGGCATGTGCCTTGGCAGCGCGTATTGTTTCGCCGGTGACCAGCTGTTGTTCTGCAAGCCGAACCACAGAACTGAAGTCGCCACCTTCGGGACGAAGGGTGCTTGGACCGGCGATAATGGCATCTGCCCGAGTGAGCAGAGTGGACGACTTTGGCTGGATTAGCCCGCTGACGAGCATTAACAAAGCTGTGCCAATGAGTACTGCGGCCACCACCAAGGTGAACCACACGCCCAGTAAGCGAAACCAATTCTGGCGGATATTGGCTAAAGCTAGCTGCCACATGAGCGCGCCCCCAAAGCGGTCATTCGCAGTGCGATGTCAGTGGCCGTCGAGCGCATCATCTCATCCACCAGCATGCCGTCTGCCAAGAACAAGACGCGGTCGGCCCGTGCCGCAGCGAGGGGATCGTGAGTGACCATTACTACGGTCTGATTCAGGTTGCGTACCAAGTGCTGAAGCAAATCCAAGACTTCAGAAGCAGTACGCGCGTCGAGGGCGCCGGTGGGTTCATCGGCGAACACGATGTCAGGTTTGGAAACCAAGGCGCGTGCGATTGCGACGCGCTGTTGTTGCCCGCCGGACAACTGTGCTGGACGTTTGTTCAATAGCGCGTCGATCTGCACCCGGTCGATAACATTGGCAGCCCACGCTTTATCGACGCTCAATCCCGACATTCTCAGCGGGAGGGTGATGTTGTCTTGCACTGTCAAGGCAGGCAACAGATTGTAGGACTGAAATACGAAGCCAAAGCGCTCGCGACGCAATCTGCTGCGCTTGCCAGCACTCAGAGCTGCGATGTTCTGCCCGGCCAAGATGATTTCCCCAGAGTTGGGTTGATCGAGTCCCGCAACGCAGTTGAGGAAGGTGGACTTGCCGGATCCGGAGGGGCCCATGACGGCCACGAAACTCGCATGTGCAATACCCACCGATACCTTGCGCAGTGCGTGCACGGCGTTTGTTCCGGAGCCGAAGGTTCGGGAGATCTCCCGAACCTGCAGTAGAGGTGCCGGGATGTTCATCGGTTGCGATTCTTCAGGTAGTCGCGCACCAAGAGCACGATGCACGTTGCAGTGAGCAGGCCCATTATGACTCCCAGGATGATGTGACCGGTGGCCTGGAAGAAAGCGTTAGCAACCGCTGAGAGAGCGACCAGGATCCACAGCACAATTGCCGTCATGGACATTGAGGATGTGGACTTGGCAGGGGTTTCCTCGGGTAGATTTGAGAGCTGATAGTCAGCCATGATGTCTCCTTGATAGTAGGTGGGAAGCTACCTCTAACGCTAGAAAGGTGCTGGTGAGAGGGAAATCCCTTCAACTGGAGACTTGGGGTATAGCAGGCTGTACTTTTGGGGATAACCTCGGCTTTGCGCGCACAAGCTCAGTACAGTTAGAGCTGTGGATGCCAGTAAAACGGGCTCGTCATGAGGCGAGGCAGCGCCCTTACGGTGCAACACTTCGTGCGTGCTTTTGAGAGCTTGGCCGGCGGGCTGATCGTATCGTTTATGTCGATCGGCGTGGTGTTGTTATTGCTGCTTGCACACGCACTGATTCCCATCGGCGTGGGCCTGCTGCTGATCCGTCCTGCCACAAGCCTGGTCAAGGGGCTTGCGGCCCAAGCGTTGCCAGCGCCATTGCTACCGAAAAGGGAAATTCCGCGCGGTGCTTTAGCCTGTTTGGAGTTGTTGTGGCGGGATCCCCAGACCCGCAAAGAAGTGCACTGGGCACTGTGGCAGGCGACCGTCGGTCTCCCCATCGGAGTATTGGCCCTGCTCTTGCCTGTGTTGGCGCTACGCGATGTCAGCTTTCCCCTGTGGTGGTGGGCAGTACCAACGGACTATGCCTATTCCTCCATTGGCATGAGGGCCGACAGCTGGCTGCGGGCCCTTGCGGTTGGGCTGTTGGGTTTGGGGTGGGGTGCAATTGCGATGGCAATTATCCCGAGTTTGAATCGATTTCACCAGGTCATCGCTGAACGGATCCTGTGGCCACAGGATCCGTCGCAGTTGATTCGGCGCATCACGGTTCTACAGCAGACCCGTAGCGGTGCGTGGCAGGCGCACAATGATGAGCTGCGGCGCATAGAACGCGCGCTTCACGACGGCGCACAAAGCAGACTCGTCGCCAGCACCATCAAAATCGGCTCTGCCCGCCGGCTGTTGCACAAAAATCCCGCTCGGGCTGAAGGCGCGCTCGATGAGGCACAAACTGCCGTAGAAGCTGCTCTCAACGAGCTGCGCGCCGTTGTACGCAGTATTCATCCACCCGCCCTGGATTCCCATGACCTCGCAGGAGCAGTGCATTCCCTCGCAGCTGGCTGCGCCGTGCCCTGCACTGTGCAGATTGCTGGCACAGCCCAGCTATCTCCTGCTGTGGAAGACACCGCATATCATGTAATCGCGGAGGCAGTCACCAACATATCCAAGCACAGCGGAGCAACGGCAGCCCAGGTGAGAATGCAGTTTGGGCAGGACAGCCTCCGGATCGACATTGAAGACGATGGTGTCGGTGGGGCCAACCACACTCTCGGCAGTGGACTGATGGGGATTCAGCGTCGCGTGTCCGCCCAGGATGGCCACATCACAGTTACGAGCCCAGTGGGAGGGCCCACTCGAATACACGTGGAGTTGCCATGCGAATCCTCATAGCTGAAGACGATGCGCTGTTGCGCGCCGGGCTGGCAGCCCTATTGGAAGATGAAGGATACGAAGTAGTTACCGCTTCCGGAGTCGCCGAATTCCTCGCTTCTGCACGGGCGAAAGTTCCTGACCTAGCAATTCTCGATGTTCGTATGCCCCCTACCTTCACCGATGAAGGCATTCGAGCAGCTGTTGAAGTCCGGGAGATGTACCCAAATCTGCCAATATTGGTGCTTTCCGCATGGGTGGAACAGAGCTTTGCCACACAGTTGCTCGCGCAAGGCTCACGCGGGATTGGGTATTTGCTGAAAGAAAGAGTGGGACGAGTGGAACAGTTCCTCAGCTGTTTGGAACGCTTGGTGGCAGGGGAGACCGTCATCGATCCGGAGGTGGTGGCGCAGCTGTTTGCACGAGAACGGGCAGCTGCACCGATGGCCTCGCTCAGCGAGCGGGAGCGTGAAGTGTTGTCCTTGATGGCAGAGGGATTAGGAAACTCGGCGATTGCAGCGCGCATGTTTGTGACGGAGGGGGCTGTGCATAAGCACATTCGGAACATTTTCTCCAAACTGGATTTGCCCCCAGATCATGAGTCGGATCGCAGGGTAATGGCAGTTTTGCAATATCTGCAGACAGATTCAATAAGCTAAATCGGGCGAGTATCTTTGACAGCTGGGACAATTATGGCCATGACTATCAAAAATGTCCCTTACTACGCTTTCGCCGGCAACGCCCGCGAAGCCATGGAGTTCTACCAGTCCATCTTCGGCGGTGAGCTGAACGTGATGACCTTCGGTCAGATGGGCGATCCGTCGCTGCCTGCCGACATGGCTGAGCTGCTTGCCCACGGTCACCTGACCGGTGGCACCATCGAGCTCGCCTGCTCCGACTATGTCGAGGGATTCATGGGGCAGGACCCATATGAGATCGGCAACCACCTTTCCCTGTCCCTCTGGGGCGACGACGTTGAAGAGGGCCGCTCCTACTTTGAGAAGCTGTCTGAAGGCGGCCAGGTGAACATGCCATTTGAGAAGCAAATGTGGGGTGACACTTACGGCCACGTCACTGACAAGTTCGGAATGGCATGGCCCATCAATGTCTCTGCCTAAGCCAACCGCAACGCTTCACGACGGCCACCGCTGGGAATACCGTCGGAACCTGCCAGGCACCGCAGCTGAGTTGTGGCAGTGGGTGACTGAATCGTCCTGCACTTCGCAATGGTTTGGTCCTTTCGAGCGAGTATCCGATGAATCGGTGGCGATCACCATGACGGCCGAAGAAGCCGGTCCGCCGATGACCGCTACCATTGTTCAGTGCGAAGCACCTCGCATTTTGACCCTTGACACGGGTATGTGGGTGCTGTCTTTGGAAGTGGGGGATGGCTCCATCTCGCTGTTCCATGAGGTCGCCTCGGCAGAGGAAGCCGCCTCGATTGGTCCCGGTTGGGAGTTCTACATGGATCGGCTTGAAGCTGCGGTTCTCGGCAGGTCTGTGACTGACATTGACTTTGAGCAGGGCTACTTTCCGGAGATGAGCGAGTACTTTACGTCTCAGTATTAGGGCTGGTCAGGGGCAGATTTTGTCCTATGAAGAAATTCACGTATATTAAACGTCTGTCGCAAGGGAAACCTTGTCAGGCTCGCTCCCATCGTCTAGGGGCCTAGGACACCGCCCTTTCACGGCGGCGACACGGGTTCGAATCCCGTTGGGAGTACAAGGACCGCTTCGGCGGCCCTTTTTAATCAAATACACCAGGTGTATTTGGCCCTGTGGCGCAGTTGGTTAGCGCGCCGCCCTGTCACGGCGGAGGTCGCGGGTTCAAGTCCCGTCAGGGTCGCAATTCTGATTCAACGAAGACCGAGTTCACTTTTGTGGCTCGGTCTTTTTCGTGTTTGTAGTGTGATCTGGATATCTCGCAGGCCGCAGAAACTACAGGGATGAAAGCTGGTTCATTGGGCCCGTGACGTGCAGATTTGTTTCCTATTGACCTATCTGTGTAAAGTCTTACCTCGTGCGAAGGAGTTACTTCTTCACGCACGGCCCTGTGGCGCAGTTGGTTAGCGCGCCGCCCTGTCACGGCGGAGGTCGCGGGTTCAAGTCCCGTCAGGGTCGCTAGACTGTTTAGCGACAGTCTTTGGCCAGATAGCTCAGTCGGTAGAGCACACGCCTGAAAAGTGTGGGGTCGCCAGTTCGATCCTGGCTCTGGCCACAACATGCAAGCCCCTTACCTAGCGGTAAGGGGCTTGTTTTGTCTATCGCCCCTCGTACAGAATCTGGGGGTCGTAGTGCGGTGGGTAAACCTTGCCGGACCAAATAGGTTTACCCAGGAATCGGTGGTGTGTGGTGCCGGATTGGTGGGTAAATCTGATCCGGGTTTGCAGGTTTACACAGTACATGGAGCGAATTTGCCGGAGCGGTGGGTAAACCTTGGCGGACAGAACAGGTTTACCCAGGAATCGGCCACGTGAAGCGTCAAAACAGTGGGTAAACCTACTAGCCCAGACCAAGGTTTACCCATGACGAATCCGCGAGTAAACGGATCGGTATGCCGTCCCCTGCCTCCAAAACCAACCCTTGTGTCCTGGCTCACTTTCCGGCATGCTGGGGTTATGACTGAAATTCGCCACGAAAAGGATCGCCAACGCTACGTACTGGATGTTGACGGTGAGATCGCCGGCTACGCCGAGTACTCCCTCGCCGGGGAGACGCGGGACTTTGACCACACGGTGATCGAAGACCGCTTCCAGGGTAAGGGGCTGTCCAAGCCGCTTATCAAGGGTGCCTTGGATGACACAAAGGCGCAGGGGATTGCCTATACGGCCACCTGCAGTGCCGTAGAGCACTTCATCGCAAAGAACCCTGAATACGCGCTGTAATAACAGAAAAACCCCGCGCAGGCGGGGTTTGAACTAGATGCTGTAGTTGGCGGGGAATCCGCCAGTGACGTAGGCATCTGGGTCGACGAGTTTGATGCACTCATCCGGGTTGCGTGGTCGGTTCTTGGCAGGGATACCAACGGCAATATGGCCCGCTGGGACATCCTTGGTGACGACGGCGTTCGCGCCGATCGCGCTGCCCTTACCAATGGTGATAGGCCCGAGCACTTTGGCGCCAGCGCCGACAGTAACGCCGTCGCAAAGCGTGGGGTGCCGCTTCGTTTGGGTCAGCACCTGGCCACCCAGGGTGACCCCGTGGTACAGCATGACACCTTCGCCGATTTCGGCGGTCTCGCCGATGACGATGCCCATGCCGTGGTCGATGAAGAAGCGACGCCCGATGGTGGCGCCAGGGTGGATCTCGATGCCCGTAAAGAAGCGGGTGGCCTGGGCCAGAATACGGGCAGGCCCTCGGAGACCACGGACCCACATCGCATGTGCGATGCGGTGAGACCAAATGGCGTGAAGACCTGAGTAGACGATGGCGTTTTCCACGTCGCCACGAGCGGCGGGATCGTGCTCGCGAGCATTCTGGAGATCCTCACGGATCATGCGTACTAGCTGGTACATACTCGCCGATAATAGCAACTTAGTCGCGGATGTCCTCAAAGAGAATGGTCGAAACGTAGCGCTCGCCAAAGTCAGGCGCGAGAGTCACGATGGTCTTCCCCTTGAATTCAGGGCGTGCCGCCAATTCGAGGGCAGCCTTGACGTTGGCACCAGCGGAGATGCCGCCCAGGATGCCTTCCTGGGTGCCCATGGCGCGGGAGGTTGCTACGGCGTCTTCATTGGTGACGGTAAGAACTTCGTCCAGGATCTTTCGGTCGAGCACGTCCGGGATGAAGTTCGCGCCGAGGCCCTGGATCTTGTGTGGGCCAGCCTTGCCGGTGGTCAGCAGTGGGGAATCGGCAGGCTCGACTCCGACAACGGTGATGTCTGGGTTGTGGCTCTTCAATACGCTGCCGACACCGGTTACAGTGCCGCCGGTGCCGATGCCCGCCACAAAAGCATCCACCTTGCCATCGGTGTCTTCCCAAATCTCCACCGCCGTGGTCTCCTGGTGGATCTTCGGGTTCGCTGGGTTGGCGAACTGGCGGGCCAAGATGGAGCCCGGGCGAGAAGCCACGACTTCATTTGCCTTATCGACGGCCCCCTGCATGCCAGCGGCGCCTGGGGTCAACACAATCTCAGCACCATAGGCGCGGAGCAGGACTCGACGTTCCGCCGACATTGTCTCCGGCATGGTGAGCACGACGCGGTATCCGCGAGCTGCGCCGACGAGAGCCAAGGCGATGCCGGTATTGCCCGAAGTCGCTTCAACGATGGTGCCGCCTGGCTTGAGCTCGCCGGACGCTTCGGCGGCGTCGACAATGGCGCGACCGATGCGGTCCTTGACGCTGTTGGCTGGGTTGAAGAACTCGAGCTTGACCAAAACTTCTGCCTCGAGACCCTCGACCAGGCGATTGAGTCGCACTAACGGGGTGTGGCCAATGGTTTCGGTGACGTTGCGGTAGATGTTCGACATGATGTCCTCTCGGTTGAATATTTGTATGAGAGGAAGTGTACGCCTCCACATCTAGAAAGACTAGTCCAGTCAGTTTATATATACTAGACTAAGTAGTCTAGGCTGGCAATTCTTGTTGAACGATTCGCTAGTTTTTGGGGTGAAAATTGTGACATATGCCCTGTTCTTAAAGCTTGCAATCTGGGGGAGGGTATGGACACTCCGGTATAAATGAATAGAAAGCATGGACTTAGGGGGCAATATCTATGCTTAAGTTCCCAGGTGGGTGCCTATTTCCCGGTATCTGGGACGGTGCTAGTTGGGGGTAAACGGAATTGCCATTTTCTGCATACTATGCAAACGCGTTACTAATTGCTGAATAATCCTGGCTTTGGAATACCCCCGACTTGTGGTTATACTCCACGGTACTGTGCGAAATGCACACCGGCGGGTGTACCTGCTCGGGTGGAAATGTGTGAGGAGATCCAATGGTGGAGACTCAATCCGTTAAGGATGATGACGACGCGATCCGCGCCGCCCTGACTTCCCTGAAAACCGCGACTGGAATTCCAGTCACGATGTACGCCACCGTGTTTGGCGAAAACAAACTACAGATCAGTGCTTGGGTTGGTCTGCGGACCCCAGCGCTCCAGAACATCATTATTGATGCTGGCTCCGGTGTCGGTGGTCGAGTGCTGGCGACTAAGCGCCCGGTAGGCGTTTCGGACTACACGCGCGCCACCGTCATTTCACACGAGTACGACAAGGCCATCCAGGATGAGGGCCTGCACTCTATTGTTGCAGTGCCAGTTATTGTCCACCGCGAAGTCGTGGGTGTGCTCTACGTGGGCGTTCATTCATCGCTGCGTCTCGGCGACAAGGTCATTGAAGAGGTCACCATGACCGCCCGCGCGCTCGAGCAGGATCTTGCGATCAATGCTGCTTTTCGACGCGCCGATGGTCCGCGAGCCGGTGCCGTCAAGTCTGGCCGGGTGATGAACGGCGCAGAGTGGGAGCAGATCCGCTCTACCCACTCCAAGCTGCGCATGCTGGCCAACCGCGTCGGCGATGATTCGCTGCGCAAGGAAATCGAAGAGCTGTGTGACCAGATGGTCACACCGGTTCGGATGAAGCAAACCACCAAGTTGTCCGCCCGCGAGCTCGATGTTTTGGCCTGTGTCGCGCTGGGGCACACCAACGTTGAGGCTGCTGAAGAAATGGGCATCGGTGCCGAAACGGTGAAGAGCTACCTGCGCTCCGTGATGCGCAAGCTCGGCGCGCACACTCGCTACGAGGCGGTCAATGCGGCTCGCCGCATCGGAGCGTTGCCTTAAAGGGTGATGTCACGCAAAAATCCCCCGCGAGAATGTCATGTTCTGCTAGATTCTGACAATCTCACGGGGGATTTTTCTAGGAAATGTCTAGCGGGAGCCGCCTGGCACCCACTTCACGTCATTTCCGGCGTTTTCAATTCGGCCGATAATGAACAGCAAGTCGCTCAGACGATTCAAGTACTGAGCTGGCAGCTTGGACGTAGTATCCGGGAACTGCTCATAAGCTGCCCAGGCCTGACGCTCAGCGCGACGAGTGATAGTGCGGGCAGTGTGAATAAGTGCCGCGGTTGGGTTTCCGCCAGGAAGGATAAAGGAGTCCAGCGGGGCGAGTTCCTCGTTGTAAGCATCGCATTCCTGCTCGAGGCGATCGATATACGACTGTTCGATGCGTAGCGGAGGGTACTTGGGGTTTTCCTCAATGGGAGTGGCGAGGTCAGCGCCGGCGTCGAAAAGCTCGTTCTGAATGCGGGTTAGCGTCTTGGCGATATCTTCGCGGGGTTCGCCGAGAGCCAGCACCTGGCCGAGCGCCGCATTGGCTTCTTCGGTGTCAGCATAGGCGTGGAGCCGCTGGTCGTTTTTGGATACGCGTTCGAAATTGGACAGCCCGGTCGTGCCTTCGTCGCCGGTGCGGGTGTAAATCTTGGT
The DNA here is from genome assembly GCF_009734385.1 of Corynebacterium kalinowskii. Classification (NCBI taxonomy): domain Bacteria; kingdom Bacillati; phylum Actinomycetota; class Actinomycetes; order Mycobacteriales; family Corynebacteriaceae; genus Corynebacterium; species Corynebacterium kalinowskii. Next base: position 472,845 of record NZ_CP046452.1, read on the forward strand.
TAAGTGAACAGCCATGCCTTTCACGCTAGCCCACTCGGCCTAAGACATGCCGAGGATTTGTGTTTACACTTGGGGCTTGTGAAGGAAAAATTCTTGGTTACAGGTGGTGCGCGGCTGAGCGGAGCCGTCAAAGTTGTCGGCGCAAAAAACAGCGTATTGAAGCTCATGGCAGCGGCTTTGCTCGCCGAGGGAACCACAACCCTCACTAACTGCCCGGAGATTCTCGATGTCCCCCTGATGAAGGATGTGCTCGAAGGCCTCGGTTGCACCGTTACCATCGACCGTGACGTTGTCACCATTTACACCCCGGAAGAAATCAAGAGCGATGCCGACTTCGACGCTGTGCGTCAGTTCCGGGCGTCGGTATGCGTCCTCGGCCCGCTTACCTCACGCTGCGGGCGAGCAGTGGTCGCGCTGCCCGGTGGCGATGCCATTGGCTCCCGTCCCCTCGACATGCACCAGAGTGGCTTGGAAAAACTCGGCGCGAAAACCGCGATCAAGCATGGCGCCGTTGTCGCCACTGCAGACAAGCTCACCGGAGCACACATCGCGCTAGATTTCCCTTCGGTGGGAGCGACCGAAAATATCCTCACCGCGGCAGTGCTTGCCGACGGCGAAACCATCCTCGACAATGCCGCGCGCGAACCAGAAATTGTGGATCTATGCTCGATGCTCGTCGAGATGGGAGCCAAGATCGAGGGCGCAGGCACTTCGACCATCCGCATTATCGGCGTAGATAAGCTGCACCCGACGACGCATGAGGTTGTCGGAGACCGCATCGTCGCGGGCACTTGGGCATATGCTGCTGCTATGACTGGCGGAGACATTACCGTCGGCGGAATTGCTCCCGTTCACCTCCACCTGCCACTGCAGAAACTGCGGCTTGCCGGAGCCGACGTGGAAACTTACGAGACTGGATTCCGGGTGCGAATGAACGGTCGACCAGTTGCAGTGGACTACCAGACATTGCCCTTCCCAGGCTTTCCGACGGACCTGCAGCCTATGGCTATCGGTCTTGCCTCAGTATCGGATGGCGTTTCCGTTATTACAGAGAACGTCTTCGAATCACGTTTTCGCTTTGTCGACGAAATGCAGCGTCTCGGCGCCGATGCAACTGTCGATGGTCACCACGTGGTGATTCGCGGCATCGAAGAACTGTCGTCCACTTCAGTATGGAGTTCCGACATTCGTGCGGGCGCAGGCCTCGTGCTTGCAGCGCTTTGTGCAGATGGTGTCACTGAAGTTCACGACGTATTCCACATCGACCGTGGTTACCCGCAGTTCGTGGAATTCCTCAATGCAATTGGCGCAAATATAGAACGCGTTACTGCCTAATATTGACCCCCTGACCTGCGGGTTTGTGTTGTGGGTTGGGGGTGTGTAACTTTATGTGGGTCAGCGTGACCGACAACGCCCCGCTTTGTTGAGTGTGTGGCGGTAGGAAAACGAGTCGCTGGTATTACAAGCCTTCTTTTTCTTTCAGTCTTTTGGGGCTGGGGGTTGGTTGTGCGTGTGTTGTTTGAGAACTCAATAGTGTGCCAAGTACTTATTTTTTAAGTTGTTTTTGGTTGTGTGTTGGTGCCGGCAGGCCCGTGAGGGGTCTGTGTAAGCATTAATACTCAATTTTGGTTTCAGGGGGCCTTCCTCGTCGGATAACTTCTGGGACCGCATTTTTTTGGACAATCTAGATAGAGACGAGCAGCGTTTTGTTGTTTGTTTTTGCTGGTTGTTTGTTTTTTTGCTAGGTAGTTGGGCTTTTCATAGTTCTGATTATTTTGATCTTTTATGGAGAGTTTGATCCTGGCTCAGGACGAACGCTGGCGGCGTGCTTAACACATGCAAGTCGAACGGAAAGGCCCTTCGGGGTACTCGAGTGGCGAACGGGTGAGTAACACGTGGGTGATCTGCCCTGCACTTTGGGATAAGCCTGGGAAACTGGGTCTAATACCGGATACCCACCATGATTTAGTGTTTGTGGTGGAAAGCTTTTGCGGTGTGGGATGAGCCTGCGGCCTATCAGCTTGTTGGTGGGGTAATGGCCTACCAAGGCGTCGACGGGTAGCCGGACTGAGAGGTCGATCGGCCACATTGGGACTGAGACACGGCCCAGACTCCTACGGGAGGCAGCAGTGGGGAATATTGCACAATGGGCGCAAGCCTGATGCAGCGACGCCGCGTGGGGGATGACGGCCTTCGGGTTGTAAACCTCTTTCGACAGGGACGAAGCTAACGTGACGGTACCTGTATAAGAAGCACCGGCTAACTACGTGCCAGCAGCCGCGGTAATACGTAGGGTGCGAGCGTTGTCCGGAATTACTGGGCGTAAAGAGCTCGTAGGTGGTTTGTCGCGTCGTCTGTGAAATACCGGGGCTTAACTTCGGAGCTGCAGGCGATACGGGCATAACTTGAGTGCTGTAGGGGAGACTGGAATTCCTGGTGTAGCGGTGAAATGCGCAGATATCAGGAGGAACACCAATGGCGAAGGCAGGTCTCTGGGCAGTAACTGACGCTGAGGAGCGAAAGCATGGGTAGCGAACAGGATTAGATACCCTGGTAGTCCATGCTGTAAACGGTGGGCGCTAGGTGTAGGGGTCTTCCACGACTTCTGTGCCGTAGCTAACGCATTAAGCGCCCCGCCTGGGGAGTACGGCCGCAAGGCTAAAACTCAAAGGAATTGACGGGGGCCCGCACAAGCGGCGGAGCATGTGGATTAATTCGATGCAACGCGAAGAACCTTACCTGGGCTTGACATACACCAGATCGCTGCAGAGATGTAGTTTCCCTTGTGGCTGGTGTACAGGTGGTGCATGGTTGTCGTCAGCTCGTGTCGTGAGATGTTGGGTTAAGTCCCGCAACGAGCGCAACCCTTGTCTTATGTTGCCAGCACGTTATGGTGGGGACTCATGAGAGACTGCCGGGGTTAACTCGGAGGAAGGTGGGGATGACGTCAAATCATCATGCCCCTTATGTCCAGGGCTTCACACATGCTACAATGGTCGGTACAACGCGTTTGCGACACTGTGAGGTGAAGCTAATCGCTGAAAGCCGGCCTCAGTTCGGATTGGGGTCTGCAACTCGACCCCATGAAGTCGGAGTCGCTAGTAATCGCAGATCAGCAACGCTGCGGTGAATACGTTCCCGGGCCTTGTACACACCGCCCGTCACGTCATGAAAGTCGGTAACACCCGAAGCCAGTGGCCCAACCTTTTAGGGGGGAGCTGTCGAAGGTGGGATCGGTGATTGGGACGAAGTCGTAACAAGGTAGCCGTACCGGAAGGTGCGGCTGGATCACCTCCTTTCTAAGGAGCTTTTTTGGCTCACAGTTGTGAGCCGTGTACACCAACTCAGTCACCGAGTGTGTGGCTGTTGGTTTATGAATCGGGTGGAGACTAACTAGCCGCTTATATGGTGGTGGTCATCACGACCGGAAATATGACTTAAATATGTTTTTGTGCTTGGCATGCTGTTGGGTGTCTGGAATGACACTGTTGTGTTGTTTCAATGGGCTCCTTGCTTTCTGGTTGCGTGACTGTTTCTTTGTGGGATGGTGTGGTTGCTGGTTGTGGGGGGTGTGTTGTGTGAGAACTGTATAGTGGACGCGATGCAATTTTTATTGTGTTTCTTTGTTTTTTGTGGCATATATTTTGTTTGTGTTTGCCTTTTGTATGGTGTTTTTGTTACTTAAGGGCGCACGGTGGATGCCTTGGCATACTGAGCCGATGAAGGACGTGTAAGGCTGCGATAAGCCTCGGGGAGTTGCCAATAGAGCGTTGATCCGAGGGTGTCCGAATGGGGAAACCCAGCTAGGGTTATGCCTAGTTACCTGCCCATGAATTCATAGTGGGTGTGGGGGTTACGCGGGGAAGTGAAACATCTCAGTACCCGTAGGAGAAGAAAACAATTGTGATTCCGTTAGTAGCGGCGAGCGAAAGCGGATGTTTGGCTAAACTGCATGCGTGTGATACCCGGCAGGGGTTGCGTGTGTGGGGTTGTGGGAGCAAGCTGTTCCAATACTGCCGTGTTGGTCGTGTGTGTTTGTGTGTTAGGGGAAGTGGTGTGGAATCGCCTGCCGTAGACGGTGAGAGCCCGGTACCTGAAAATGTGCAAGCCATGCGTGTTTGTTTCCCGAGTAGCAGCGGGCTCGTGGAATCTGCTGTGAATCTGCCGGGACCACCCGGTAAGCCTGAATACTCAGTGTGACCGATAGCGGATTAGTACCGTGAGGGAATGGTGAAAAGTACCCCGGGAGGGGAGTGAAATAGTACCTGAAACCGTGTGCCTACAATCCGTCAGAGCCGACTTGTTCGGTGATGGCGTGCCTTTTGAAGAATGAGCCTGCGAGTCAGCGGCATGTCGCGAGGTTAACCCGTTGTGGGGTAGTCGTAGCGAAAGCGAATACTAACTAGTGTGTTTAGTGGCATGTCTTGGACCCGAAGCGGGGTGATCTACCCATGGCCAGTGTGAAGCAGCTGTAAGAGGTTGTGGAGGCGCGAACCCACTTAGGTTGAAAACTGAGGGGATGAGTTGTGGGTAGGGGTGAAAGGCCAATCAAACTCCGTGATAGCTGGTTCTCCCCGAAATGCATTTAGGTGCAGCGTTGCATGGTGCTTGCCGGAGGTAGAGCTACTGGTTGGTTTAGCGGGACTACAATCTTAGCGACGTCAGCCAAACTCCGAATGCCGGCCAAAGTTAGTGCAGCAGTGAGACTGCGGGGGATAAGCTTCGTAGTCGAGAGGGAAACAGCCCAGATCGCCGGTTAAGGTCCCTAAGAGTGTGCTAAGTGGAAAAGGATGTGGGATCGCTTAGACAGCCAGGAGGTTGGCTTAGAAGCAGCCATCCTTGAAAGAGTGCGTAATAGCTCACTGGTCGAGTGGTTCTGCGCCGACAATGTAGTGGGGCTCAAGCACACCACCGAAACCGCGGCATAAATTATTTTATGGGTAGGGGAGCGTCGTGTACTGCGTTGAAGCATCCGGGTAACCTGGTGTGGAGTGTACGCGAGTGAGAATGCAGGCATGAGTAACGAATTGATGAGTGAGAATCTCATCCGCCGGATGACTAAGGGTTCCTGGGTCAAGCTCGTCTTCCCAGGGTGAGTCGGGGCCTAAGGCGAGGCCGACAGGCGTAGTCGATGGATAACGGGTTGATATTCCCGTACCCGAGTGTGCGCGACCATGGTGAATCAGTGATACTAACCACCCTGAAACGCCTCGTGGGCAACTTTGTTGTCTGTGTGGTGTGGATGCGTGGGGCCTGATCTGGTAGTAGCTAAGTGATGGGGTGACGCAGTGAGGTAGCCGAGCCACTTATTGGATTGTGGTGTAAGCGTGTAGCCCGCGGCCTAGGTAAATCCGGGACCGCATGTAGGGTGAGGCGTGATGCGTACCCTTTAAAAGGGGATGTTGGTGATCCTGTACTGTCGAGAAAAGCCTCTAGCGATGTGCATATTCGGCCCGTACCCCAAACCGACACAGGTAGTCAGGTAGAGAATACTAAGGCGTTCGGGTGAACTGTGGTTAAGGAACTCGGCAAAATGCCCCCGTAACTTCGGGAGAAGGGGGACCACAAGCGGTGATCGTTTTTACAACGTGAGCTGGTTGTGGTCGCAGAGAATAGAGGGAAGCGACTGTTTATTAAAAACACAGGTCCGTGCGAAGACGATAAGTCGATGTATACGGACTGACGCCTGCCCGGTGCTGGAAGGTTAAGAGGACCTGTTAGGACGTAAAGTCCGAAGCGGAGAATTTAAGCCCCAGTAAACGGCGGTGGTAACTATAACCATCCTAAGGTAGCGAAATTCCTTGTCGGGTAAGTTCCGACCTGCACGAATGGCGTAACGACTTCCCTGCTGTCTCAACCACAGGCCCGGTGAAATTGCAGTACGAGTAAAGATGCTCGTTTCGCGCGGCAGGACGAAAAGACCCCGGGACCTTCACTATAGCTTGGTATTGGTGTTTGGTGCGGTTTGTGTAGGATAGGTGGGAGACTGTGATGCAGCATCGCTAGGTGTTGTTGAGTCGTTGTTGAAATACCACTCTGATCGTAGTAGATACCTCAACCTCGGCCCATGATCTGGGTTAGGGACAGTGCCTGGTGGGTAGTTTAACTGGGGCGGTTGCCTCCTAAAGAGTAACGGAGGCGCCCAAAGGTTCCCTCAGCCTGGTTGGCAATCAGGTGGTGAGTGTAAGTGCACAAGGGAGCTTGACTGTGAGACTGACAGGTCGAGCAGGGACGAAAGTCGGGACTAGTGATCCGGCACTGGCTTGTGGATGCGGTGTCGCTCAACGGATAAAAGGTACCCCGGGGATAACAGGCTGATCTTCCCCAAGAGTCCATATCGACGGGATGGTTTGGCACCTCGATGTCGGCTCGTCGCATCCTGGGGCTGGAGTAGGTCCCAAGGGTTGGGCTGTTCGCCCATTAAAGCGGCACGCGAGCTGGGTTTAGAACGTCGTGAGACAGTTCGGTCTCTATCCGCCGCGCGCGTGGAAACTTGAGAAAAGCTGTCCCTAGTACGAGAGGACCGGGACGGACGTACCTCTGGTGTGCCAGTTGTACCGCCAGGTGCATGGCTGGTTGGCTACGTACGGAAGGGATAACCGCTGAAAGCATCTAAGCGGGAAGCCTGTTTCAAGATAAGGTTTCTTTTGAGGTTCCCCATAGACCATGGGGTTGATAGGCCAGATCTGGAAGCACAGCAATGTGTGGAGGTAACTGGTACTAATACACCAACTAACAAAACCCCTACAACAGGGCACGCAACAGCAAACAAAACATCTTGCCGCAAGCAAAAACAAATGAATAAATCGCGTCCACTATGCAGTATCTGACACAACACCCACACCACATGTGTGTGTGGCCGATTGTCACAGTTGTGTCGGTGGTTATTAGCGTGAGGGAAACGCCCGGTCCCATTCCGAACCCGGAAGCTAAGCCTTACTGCGCCGATGGTACTGCACCTGGGAGGGTGTGGGAGAGTAGGACACCGCCGACCAAAAACTTAACAATGAAAGCAGCCGTTCAAGACTAGAAGTGGTCTTGAACGGCTGCTTTTGCATGCGTGCACTGCGTCAGATGTCCATCGACGTAGGTTGTTGGTGCCTTGGGTGCTTCAAATCCGACATTGTCCTCATGTCATGACGAGCTATCTATGCTCGTAACTTCAATCCAAAAGCCCCTGATAAGGCGCGGAGCTCCACTGTTGTTCGTAGTGCCGAGCAGGCGTACTGCATATTAGTACATCAGTAATGATGATAATCCGCAGTTTCGTTCAGGTGCATAGATCTCGGTAGCTGCGTTAGAAGTTAGTGAAAGGGGTAAGACCGCACAGTTGCTAAGGGTTTGGTGCTAGCTACTGCTGGTAAGAGTGGCGTTTATACTTTTAAAACACTGCGCTGATCTCGGGGCGATGATCGTATCCATCACCGGTGTTATTTTCCCGGTTTAGGTTTTGCTTTGTCCGAGAGACATCGAGCAGCTAGTTACAAGGACAGGCCGACGACAACACAAGTAGCGCCACCTACCACCGATGCCACAAGGTATATGCCTGCAGCTTTTCGACGCCCGTCTTGCGCCAGCTGCCCCAGCTCCCGCACCAAGGTCGACCAGGTGGATAATGCTCCCGCACCACCGGTTGCCACGAGCGCCAAGCCGAGAGGCGAATGGAGTAGGGAAGTGGTGGCTCCCAAGATGAGACAAGCAATCATGTTAGCTGTCCAGGTGCCCCAGAACGCTGGCAGGCGGCGGGAGAGAAAAAGTCGGCCTGCGCCACCGAGAAATCCGCCTAGGGCGACCGCAAGAATGCTCATGCTGCCTCTTTGGCGCTGGTTGGTCGCTGGAGGGTGTCGCCAAGCACCCAGGCGCACAGACATCCCACAACGGTTGCCATGGCGACAGACGCTGCGGTAGCCAGTGGGAGAGTCATGACAGCTAGTTCGTAAGCGCTGAATGTGGTGAACCCGCCCAACACACCCGTGCCCCAGAATGCGGTGGGCCTGCGCCAACCCATCAGAAAGCAGCCCAATACGTTAATACAGACGGTGGTCCATAGTCCTGCTGGGTCAAGGGTGACCAAAGCATAGCGGGCCACAGCGCCAATAGCGGCGCCGCAGCCCACAAGCAGGTAATCCTTCACAGGATGGAATTCTACTTCCAGTCAGTTCCTTGTTCTTGCAAGTGGCGGGCAACGTCTTCATGGGAGGCGCGCAGCTTCGGGTCAAACTTGAGGTATGCGAGGGTTTCCTTCGCTACCAAGCCCGAAAGCAGGATCAGGCCGATGAGGTTTGGCAGGGCCATGAGTCCGTTGGCCAGGTCCGCGAGAGTCCAGACGGTTTCCAGCTCAGTGGTGGCACCGAAGAACACGACGATGGTGAAGACCATGCGGTACGGCAATGCGCCATGACGGCCCACGAGTCGCTCCATGCAGCGTTCGCCGTAGTAGGACCAGCCAATGATGGTGGAAAAGGCGAAGAATACTAGTGAGATGGATACGATCATTCCGCCGTAGTGGCCAGGTAAGCCGGCAGCAAACGCGTCCGAGGTTAACGTTCCCGCGTGCTCCTTGCCCTGGTCCCAAGTACCGGTCGAAATAATGACCAAACCGGTGAAGGTGACCACTACCAGGGTGTCAATGAAGGTCTGGGTCATAGAGACCAAGCCCTGGCGTACCGGGTGGGACGTCTTGGCCGCAGCGGCAGCGATAGATGCAGAACCCATGCCGGATTCATTGGAGAAGATGCCACGAGCCACACCCATTTGCAGCGCAAGGATGAGGCCAGAGCCGAGGAAGCCGCCGGCAGCTGCAGTGCCGGTGAAGGCATCGGTGAAGATGAGCTGGAACGCCCCCGGAATGTTCTCGGCATTAATCACCAGGACGACTATCGCACCCACGATGTAGAGCAAGATCATCAGCGGAACGAAGGCAGCAGTGACCTTGCCGATCGATTGAATGCCACCCAAAAGCACCGCGCCCAAGGCGATGAACATGATGACGCCGGAGATGTGTGGCTGGATGCCAAAGGCGTCGTGAAGCCCCGTGGCCACGGCATTTGCCTGCGTCAGGTTGCCGATACCGAAGCTGGCAATGATGGCAAACACGGTGAAGGACAGGCCCAGGATCTTACCGAGCGGGCCCTTGATGCCACGCTCTAAGTAGTACTGAGGGCCACCAGATTGCTCGCCAGCAGAGTCGGTGGTGCGGAAGCGCACGCCAAGGAAGGCCTCGGAGTATTTCGACGCCATGCCGACCAGGCCGGTCACCCACATCCAAAACAGCGAGCCTGGGCCACCGACGGAGATCGCCGTGGCAACACCCACGATGTTGCCCACGCCGACGGTAGCGGCCAGCGCAGTGGTGAGGGCCTGGTAGTTAGTGATATCGCCTTCGCCGCTTTGATCGTTGCGGTCAATCAGTCCGTGCCGTAGCGCTGTGAAGAGGGTGCGAAATTGCAGGCCTCGGAGCCGGATGGTCAGGATGAGACCGGTGCCGAGCAGGAGGGGGATCAAGAAGAATGGTCCCCATACAAAAGAGTCAATGTCACCCAGCAGGGTGGTGAAGTCAGACATGAATTTCTCCGCGCGTAATGGTGTATGGCGTGCACCCACATGAATATTCGAAGGTGATGTGGCTAACATTCTGCCTTGTCAGGTGGAGAAATGAAAACTATTTAAGCGAGTTAATGCAAATTTCATGCTTTTCCGCAGCACCGGTACACCTCAATGGGGCAGGTACGCCCTGCATGCGGGGGCAGAAACAGGAAAGATGGAGGAGGTACCCATGTTATTCATCGCGTGAAGGAGCAAAGCATGGCACACGAGCGTGCAGGACAACCAGCCAAGTCTGAAGATCTCATCGACATCGCGGCCCTAGTCACCGCGTACTACACCCTGGAACCAGACGTAACCGTTCCGGAGCAGCAGGTGGCGTTCGGCACGTCGGGCCACCGCGGCAGTTCTTTTGACTGCGCGTTCAACGAGAACCACATTCTGGCTATCACTCAGGCGATTGTCGAGTACCGGGCGTCGCAAGGCATTGAAGGCCCGCTGTTCATCGGACGTGACACGCACGCGCTGTCCGAGCCTGCGATGATGTCCGCGCTGGAGGTCTTGCTCACCACGGACATCGAAGTGCTTGTCGACGACCGTGGCCGCTACACCCCAACCCCTGCGGTTTCTCATGCCATCCTTTCCCACAACGCCAAGCTCGAGGGCGGCGTGCTCGGCAATGATCCGCAGCGCGCCGATGGCATCGTCATTACTCCTTCCCACAACCCGCCTCGCGACGGTGGCTTCAAGTACAACCCACCTCATGGCGGCCCTGCTGACACGGATGCCACGGATTGGATCGCCAAGCGCGCTAACGAGCTGCTAGAGGCAGAGCTCGAGGGTATTGAGCTCACCCGCGTTGATGGCGTGCTGGACGAGCGGACAACTCCGTACAATTACCTCGACTCCTACGTTGATGACCTGCCTAATGTCATCGACATCGAGGCCATCAAGAAGGCCGGCATCCGCATCGGTGCTGACCCAATGGGCGGCGCTGCTGTCGATTACTGGGGCCACATTGCCCAAAAGCATGGCCTCGATCTCACCGTCGTGAACCCGCTCGTGGATGCTACCTGGCGTTTCATGACCCTGGATACTGATGGCAAGATCCGCATGGACTGCTCTTCGCCGAACGCGATGGCATCCCTGATCCAGAATCGCGACAAGTTCGACATCGCTACCGGCAACGATGCTGACTCCGATCGCCACGGCATTGTCACCCCAGATGCTGGCCTGATGAACCCGAACCACTACCTCGCGGTGGCCATTGACTACCTCTTCGCGCACCGCCCAGGCTGGGGCGAGAACACTGCTGTGGGTAAGACCTTGGTGTCTTCTTCCATGATCGACCGCGTTGTTGCAGCTCTGGGTCGCGACCTTGTCGAGGTCCCAGTTGGTTTCAAGTGGTTTGTGCCGGGCCTTATCGACGGCTCCGTGGGCTTCGGCGGCGAAGAATCCGCCGGCGCGTCCTTCCTGCGTCACGACGGCACAGTCTGGTCTACCGACAAGGACGGCATCATCCTGGACTTGCTCGCTGCAGAAATCCTAGCTGTGACCGGCAAGACCCCATCCCAGCGCTACGCTGAGCTCGCCGAGCAGTACGGCGCACCTGCCTACGCTCGTACCGATGCTGAGGCCAATCGTGAGCAAAAGGCAGTGCTGAAGAAGCTCAGCCCGGAGCAAGTCACCGCGACTGAGCTTGCAGGCGAGCCGATCGTTGCCAAGATGACGGAAGCTCCAGGCAATGGCGCTGCCATCGGCGGGCTTAAGGTCACCACGGAGAACGCCTGGTTCGCAGCACGCCCATCCGGCACCGAGGACAAGTACAAGATTTACGCAGAATCCTTCAAGGGCGCTGAGCACCTGGCTCAGGTTCAGCAGGAAGCTCAGGCGTTGGTCTCCGAAGTCCTCGGCAACTCCTAGGCAATTGTCAGAGCCCTTCGTGAAAGAATGTAAACATGTCAACTAAATTGAGTGCGTGGGTAGAGTCGCCTCTAGGGCAGCTACTCGGCATCGTGTCTCGATTTGGGTTGGCACTGGTGTGGTTGGTTTCCGGGTACCAGAAGATTGTGGATCCCATGGGCTTTCGGCAGTCGATCGAAGCCTATGAATTGTTTCCACCTGAACTGGTTTCGCTCATTGCAGTAGCGCTACCTCCGGTGGAGATCCTATTGGGTATCTTCCTTCTGGTGGGCTTGTTCATTGCCCCGGCGGCCGCGGTTTCGGCACTGATCATGGTGGGGTTCATCGTGGGGGTGTCCTCTGCGGCGGTGCGTGGCCTGGAAATTGACTGCGGGTGTTTCTCTGCCGGAGACGGTGAACCCAGCTCCCTGGGGCTGGTGATCGTTCGCGATGTCGTATTCTTAGCGATGGCCGTATGGGCGGTAGTATTCCCATACCGAAGGTTCGCACTTCACCCCTAACTGATGAAACGATTGAAGCAAAGGTGTAACACACGTGAGTACCAAAATTAAGAGCCCCAACGAAAAGAGCAATGGTTTTCTGTGGGCATTGTTGGCAGTGCTGCTAATCGCGGCGGTGATCGTCGGCTACATCTTTATGAGCAACCAGGGCTCGAAGATTGATAAGGTCACCGAGGGAATCGAGAAAACCGATGTCACGTTCGACATGGCGATTAAGGACAATGCCTACCAGCTGAAGTCCAACAAGGCTACTGATTCAACTCCTCAGGTGGATTTGTACGAGGACTTCTCTTGCCCTCACTGCGCCGACCTAGCCATCGCTACCGACGCTGACATGCTGAAGGCTATCGACGCAGGCGAACTGGTGGTGAATGTCCGCACCCTCCACTTCCTAGACGGTGGCAAGACCGACGGACACTCCACCCGCGCCGGTGACGCTCTGATGATCGCAGCCCAGCAGGGTGACGCGAACCTCTACTGGAACTTCCGCGACATGCTGATGAAGAAGCAGGCAGACATCTACGCTAAGTGGAACATGCAGGACTTTGCTGATGCAGCTCGTCAGGTAGGTGCCTCCGAAGAAACCGCAAAGAAGATCGCTGAGTCTCCAGCCGATCACGCTGCCGCAGTAGCGATGTTCAAGGCCAATGAGGACAAGCTCAAGACGGAAACCGGCAAGGTCTCCTCGCCTCGCATCATCAAGGACGGCAAGGACATCGACGACCTGCAGAACTGGGTTGCCGAAGCCAAGAAGTAGCCTGCTTTAAGAATCACACCCTCCGACGAGAGCTTTCGTTGGAGGGTTTTGTGTTCCAGCGGCATCCACCGAGGAAGATTATCCACCCAGCTGCCAGGGCACCACGGTCACTTGCAGAGCTTTGATCTGCACCGCCACGGTATCTCCTGGCAGCAGGCGCAGCTCCGATGCCGACGTTGGGGTGATGTCAGCAAACATGGTTTGTTCCCCGGCTGCGAGTGCGATGCGAACGTAAGAACCATGATGGCTGGTCGAGCGAACAGTACTGGTCAGCGAAGTTCGCGCCGAGCTGTGCCCTGAGCCCAGCACCACCGAACGCGGCGAAAACAGTGCCGTTGCGAGCCTCCCCACCTGCATGGGCTGGGAGGCGATGCCAGAAATCGCCCCGATAGCGCTTTCAACCGTGACGACATCGGCCACCGCAGACACCACACCCGTGAGTGCGCTGAGCCCCGCGAACTCAGCCAAATACTCAGTGGCTGGTTGCGCCAGGATGTCAACGGGGGAGCCGAAAGCACTGACCTGCCCCGATTCGATGACCAGTACTTGGTCGGCCAGCGTCGCTACGTCCACGGCGTCGTGTGTCACCATGATGACGGGTATGTCAGTGAGTCTGCGGCGAAGGACGTCGCGAAGCATGCCAGCTGCGGCGGGGTCGACGGCGGCTAGGGGCTCGTCGAGCAGCAGCACCTCGGGCGAGGCGGCGAGCGCACGAGCCAGCGCCACCCGAGCCGCCTGGCCACCGGAAATGTCGGCAGGGTAGCGGTCGGCGAGATCAGCGGCATGAACCGCTTCGAGTTCTTGCCGGGCGCGCGAGTTATCCCCGCACGCAAAGCGCACATTTTCCAGGACGCTGAGGTGCGGAAACAGCGCTGGATACTGGGTGAGCAGCACTGCGCGTCGCAGCTGCGCGGGCGAACCTAGCCCGGCCAGCGCACGCAACAAGGTGGTTTTGCCCGCCCCGTTCGGGCCAATCACCGCAGTCCAGCCGCGCACAGGGATCGTGCGCCCCGCCAGATCAAAGCTTTGCGACGCCACCTTGTCCCCAGACACCGGCGCAGCAGCCCGTCGAGTTGGTAGGCGCAGGGGCAGACGGAAGCGGCGAATAAGCCGTGGCGTGGCCCCCGCTACCGCCACGAGAGCGACAGCCAGTCCCAACAAAATGGCTGCGAGAGCGAGAGCGAGATCGGGGTTCTCCTCGCGCTGCAAGTAAATTGCGAGGGGCATCGTGCGGGTCACACCGGGCAAGGAGCCAGCAAACGTCAACGTTGCTCCGAATTCCCCGAGCGCGCGGGCGAGCGCCAACGCGGTGCCGGAAAAAACGGCCGGTGCGATGAGCGGTAAGACAACACGGAAGAGAATTTTTGTGCGCCCCGCCCCGAGCCCGCGAGCCGCTTCCAGGTAGCGCACATCCAGGCTCTTTAGCGCGGATTCGGCGCTGAGGACGAGGAAGGGTAATCCCACAAAGACCTGGGCCAGGACAACCGCGGACGTGGAGAACGCGAAGAAGTCTCCGAGAGCAGGGACCCACATGCCGAGGGGGCTGCGACGGCCAAAGGCGGCGAGTAAGGCCAGGCCACCAACCACAGGCGGCATAGTCATGGGGACGATCACGATTGCGCGCAGTGGCGCTGCCCACTTCTTCAAGGAGACGAGGGCCAATGCCAGCGGAATGCCTAACACCACGATAATTGCTGTGGCCAGCAAGGAGCTGCGCAAGGACAGTGCCAAGGCCGCCGAGCCCTCCGCAGAGGTGATGAGCGCGGGGAGGGCGGGCCAATTGACGTCGGCAAGCAAGGCCAGCAGCGGGATGCCCAGGACGGCGAGCGCTACAAGGGCGGGGAGATAGACCCAGCGTGGTGGGGTCATGGGGCACCGAATCCGAGCTCGGCGAGGCGAGCCTGGCCTTCGGGGCTGAGAACGTAATCAGTGAAGGGATTATCGCCGGTAAGGGTTGCGATCATGTACCGGTTCGGGTGCTGCTGCGCGCCGGGAATCTCGACCGCGTGCAGTCCCTGGGCATCCGTGCGGTACACGACACCGGCATCTGCCTGACCGCTGCGGACCTTGCCCACCACGTCCGTGACCTTTTGTTCCTCGCTCACGGGCTTGAGCTGCCATGGGAATTGCTTGAACAGCTCGGCCGTTGCGGCGCCGCAGGGCACCTCTGGCGCGCACACGACGGTCTTGACCTGGTTCAGCTTTTCACTCACCTCATTGATCCCATGCGGATTGTCCGGAGGGGTGACCAAGACCAAGGAATTCGAGGCGAATTCAGTGGCATTGAGCTGCATTTTATCCTGCGCCCGCGCCATGGACTTAGTGTCGGCAGTGGCCAAAACATCGGCAGGCGCACCGGCGATGACTTGATCCACGAGGTTCTGTGAGCCATCGGAGGAAAGAATGATGTCAAGGCCCGGATTCTGACGCTCCACGTCCTCTTCCAGGATCCGGAAGCTACTGTGCAGACTGGCTGCGGCGAACACCGTGAGCGTGTTGTGCTTTGGTTGCGGAGTGCACGCAGCAGCGATGCACGCGAGCGAGATGATGACCAGCAATTTTCTCAACGGTATTCCACCTTTCCACCGCTCAACAGTACCCCGGAAAGCGCTGACGCTGGAGTGCCAATCCGCTACGTGGGACACCGCTGAGCGAAGAGAGCTGTCTCCCAGAAGATCCAGGAGACAGCTTTGCGTGCATTACCAGGACACGTTATGCACCTTCGCCAGGAATCTGACCGTCTGACCGGGTGTTCGTGGACACAGGCGTCCAACCCTTGTTACTAGGCAAAGTACTGGTACGTGGGGTTCGGGAGCGGTACACCACATATGGGCGGGTGGTGTACTGCAGTGGAGGCGTCATCGCATGTACCAGCCGAGTGAACGGCCACACCATGAACAACAAGAAGCCGGCCACAATGTGCAGCTTAAATGCCATCGGCACATCCGTCATGAGAGCTGGATCAGCATTGAAGCTAAACACACCGCGAAGCCAAGGTGAAATGGTTTCGCGGTAGTCATAACCGTGCGAGCCGCCGAGCACCTGGTGCTGCACTGTTGCAATCGTTCCGAGAACGATAGGCACCGCGAGCATCACATACATGATTTTGTCGGAGATTGTTGTCGCGCGGAACACAGACTTATCTGTGCGACGACGCCACAATAGGCCGATGAGTCCCAGGATCGTTGCAATCGCCGCAATTGTGCCCGGAATGGTGGCCACCCAGTGGTACAAGTGATCGCTAAGACCCACTGCACGAGTCCACGCTTTCGGGATTATCAGGCCGATAAAGTGGCCCACCGCTACAAACAAGATGCCGTAGTGGAACAGCGGGGAAGCGTAGCGGATCAGTTTGTTACCCAAGAACTGGGAGCTACGCGATGTCCAACTGTACTGGTCATTGCGGAATCGCCAAATGCTGCCAACCACCAACACGGCGACAGAAATCCAAGGAAAGACGACCCACAGGAAAGTTTCAAATGCACTCATGATCGAGCCTCCGGTTCACTCGTGGGAAAGGGAAGAGATTGGCCGACCATTTCCGTAGGTGGGCCAGCGGTAACTAGGGACAGATAGCGTTCGCGAGTCGTCTCATCGAGCTCGGGTAGCGTAGCGGTCAGAGCATCGATGAGGTGCGCATATGGGCTCTTCCGAGCATGCAATGCCGTGCGCAAGACCTCAATCCCATCGCGGTGGGTAGCCAGCACCTGGGCTGCGATTGACTCGTTCTCCTGCGCAGCCGCCTCCAAAACCACACACAGGTGATCTGGGAGTTCGTCTCGCGACTGCTCGAAACCGCAGGCAGCAAGCATTTCCTTGAAGCTAATCAATGCCGCGCCACGCTGACGTGTATCGCCCGTTGCGTAATAGGACAGATAAAGGCTGCACCTGCGCCGCTGATCGAAGGTGTCTACGTAATGCGTCTGCAATTCACGAAGCGTATGCGATCGAGTGAAGTCGACGAAAGTCCTCAGCGACTCAGCCACTTCCGCGGGAAGAACCGACACATTCTCCTCAACAGCATCCAGCCGGGTGAAAAAATCATCGTCCGGATAATCCAACAACACCGCGCAACTCATCCACAAGATGCGGCTCTGCTGCTCGTTCACGTTGACGGCGGGAGGGGCGTCGACAAGCGACGTGCGCTTATTACCTAAGAAGTTGACAACCATGGCTAATTCCTTGGGAACATCGAGTCGGGGCGAGAGCCTGGCGCCCAGCTAGCAAGCGGGACAGTGCCGGATCCAGCCGCCACTTCCTCTGGTGCAACACCATGGAACTGCGCTGCGAAGTCCGCGCCATTGCCCACGTAGTCCTCAACGGCGCAACCCATCGCCGCGATGCCCGCAGGGGTCTCGGTGTGGGCGGTCGGGATCACGTAGCGGTCGTCGTACTTCGCGATAGCCAGCAGCTTGTACATTTCTTTCAACTGCTCACCAGTCAGGCCGACAGCCTCGGCGATCTCCGGCGATGGCTCACGACCTGTGCGGATCTCGCGCATGTGGGTGCGCATCGCGGCAAGGCGACGCAGCACCTTTTCAACGACAGCTGTGTCGCCAGCGGTAAAGAGTGAAGCCATGTATTCGAGTGGAATGCGCATGGTGGAAATAGCGGTGTAGAGGATGCGGTGATTTTCGCCGTCATTGCCAGACGCGGTGACCGCATCGACCACTGGGGATAGTGGTGGGATGTACCAGACCATCGGAAGGGTGCGGTATTCCGGGTGCAGCGGCAGCGCCAGCTTGTACTCTGCAATCAGTTTCCACACTGGGGACTGCTGCGCGGCTTCGATCCAGGACTCCGGGATACCCTCGCGCCGGGCCCCCTCAATGACAGCTGGGTCGTGTGGATCCAGCATGATGTCGCATTGGGCTTCGTAGAGATCCTGCTCGTTTTTGGTAGCTGCAGCCTCGCCCACGCGGTCAGCGTCGTAGAAAATCACGCCGAGGTAGCGCAGCCGACCCACACAGGTCTCCGAACAGATCGTCGGTTCACCCACTTCGAGGCGTGGGTAGCACAAGGTGCACTTCTCGGCCTTGCCTGAAGCATGGTTGAAGTAGACCTTCTTGTACGGGCATCCAGAGACACACATGCGCCAGCCACGGCACGCGTCCTGGTCCACAAGCACGATGCCGTCCTCCACGCGTTTATACATGGCACCCGACGGGCACGAAGAAACGCAGGTTGGGTTCAGGCAGTGTTCGCAAATGCGAGGCAGGTAGAACATGAATGCGTTTTCGATGTCCGTCTTGACCTGCTCGTTCATCTTCTGCAGGACGGGATCCTCATGCATTGTTTCCAGCGAACCGCCGAGATCATCGTCCCAGTTGGATGACCACTTGATGGTGTCCATCGGCTTGCCGGACAGCTGTGAGACCGGGCGGGCTGTTGGTACGTGTTTGGCTCCCGCCGGGGTGGATAGTAGCTTGTCGTACTCGTATGACCACGGCTCGTAGTAGTCATCCAAATCCGGCATATCCGGGTTGGCGAAGATGGTAGCCAACTTCTTCAGACGGCCGCCGGAGCGTGGCTTGAGTTTTCCGGATGATGTGCGGACCCAGCCGCCCTTGTATTTGTCCTGGTCTTCCCACTGCTTCGGGTAGCCGACACCCGGGCGGGTTTCGACGTTGTTAAACCAGACGTACTCGGTGCCACCACGGTTGGTCCAGGCCTGTTTGCAGGTGACCGAGCAGGTGTGGCAGCCGATGCACTTGTCTAGGTTCATGACCATGGAGATTTGTGCCATGACCTTCATCAGTATTCAACCTCCTGGGAGCGGCGACGCAGAATCGTTACTTCGTCGCGCTGGTTGCCGGTAGGGCCGGTGTAGTTAAACGCGTATGCGTGCTGGGCGTAGCCACCAATCAAATGAGATGGCTTGATCAGGATGCGGGTGAGGGCGTTGTGGATTCCGCCGCGTTTGCCCGTGGTTTCCGCCACTGGAACGCCAACGGTCCGTTCCTGCGCATGGTGCATGTAGACAGTGCCTTCCGGCATGCGGTGCGAGACCACGGCGCGGGCGGCGATGACGCCGTTTCGGTTGTAGCCTTCCACCCAGTCGTTGTCCTTCACCCCGATCTTCGCTGCGTCAGCTGGGGACATCCAAACGGTTTGGCCGCCACGGGACAGCGCCAGCATGTGCAGGTTGTCGAAGTACTGCGAGTGGATCGCCCACTTGTTGTGTGGTGTGAGGTAGCGCACCGCGACTTCTGCGATACCGTTGTGGTTAGTGCTGGTGGCACCAATCGCTGACTCGCCGTACAGGTGATGGAGGTCAAGCGGTGGTCGGAAAACCGGCAATGCCTCTCCGATGTCGCGCATCCAGTCGTGATCCAGGTAGTAGTGCTGTCTACCAGTCAGGGTGTGGAATGGCTTGGAGCGCTCGATATTGATGACGAAGGCGTTGTAGCGGCGTCCGCCATGCTCGCTGCCCGACCATTCCGGCGAGGTGATCACTGGAGTCGGGCGGGAGGAGACATCGACGAAGGTGACCCGCTTTCCAGCTTCTTCCTCAGACAGGTCCGCCAGTTTGGTGCCGGTGCGCTTTTCGACGTCCTTGAACCCCTCCGTGGCAAGGCGGCCATTCGTGGTACCTGACAGGCGCAGCACCATTTCCACTGCTTTGACGTCGGTGTTGATGAGCACACGTCCGGCCTTATCAACACCGTTAATCTCTTTGAGCTCGGCGATCTCTCGCGTCGGATCGAACTTCACCCCCTTGGTCATAAGGCCGACCTTTTCTGGGAGCGGGCCGATGGAATTAAACTTGTCGATCACCGTGGCGTAGTCACGCTCGAATGGAATGATCTTTGGCATGGTCACGCCCGGAATCTTCGGGGTTTCTTCCCACGGAGTAACGCTGCCTTGTGGGGTGGACATGGCCTCTGGGGTGTCATGGTTCAGTGGTGCAGTGATGACATCCGTTTGGGTGCCCAGGTGAGTCTTGGCCAGTTGGCTGAAGCGCTCGGCCAAGCTCTGGAACATTTGGAAGTCGCTGCGTGCTTCCCATGGTGGGTTGATGGCGGCGTTGAAGGCATGCACGTAAGGGTGCATATCGGTGGAGGAAATGTCGTTCTTCTCGTACCACGTT
This sequence comes from Corynebacterium kalinowskii, assembly GCF_009734385.1. Classification (NCBI taxonomy): domain Bacteria; kingdom Bacillati; phylum Actinomycetota; class Actinomycetes; order Mycobacteriales; family Corynebacteriaceae; genus Corynebacterium; species Corynebacterium kalinowskii. The sequence continues at coordinate 492,658 of NZ_CP046452.1, forward strand.
GCCGCTGGGAAGATAATATCCGAGTGCAACGTGGTGGAAGTGTTGCGGAAGTCCGCAGTAAACATCAGGTCCACCTTGCCCACAGCGGCTTCTTCGCGCCAGACCATCTCCTTCGGACGGCGTTCCGCTGGAACTTCTTCGCCCTGCACCGAGTTGTCACAGCCGAGCATGTGACGGTAGAAATACTCGGCGCCTTTGGCGGAAGATCCCAGGAGGTTGGTGCGCCAGTTGGCGATGACGCGTGGGAAGTTCTCCGGTGCGGAAGGGTCTTCTACAGCGAATTTCAGTTCGCCACTTTCGATCTGCTCGACAACGTATTCTTTGATGTCCTTGCCCTCTGCTTTAGCTTCCTCGGCGATCAGCAGCGGGTTGCGGTTGAAGGCCGGGTAGGACGGCATCCAACCGCGCCGGGAGGCTTCCACCAGGGTGTCGGCGGTGGTTTTACCGTCGAAGGAGCCTTGGGAGAGGGGGGAGCTGATGCGGTTGGCTTCAGTGCCGTCGTAACGCCACTGTTCGGTGGTGAGGTACCAAAAACCGGTGGAGATCATGTGGCGTGGTGGGCGTACCCAGTCAAGGGCGAAAGCGAACTGCTGCCAGCCGGTGATAGGGCGCACCTTTTCCTGTCCGACGTAGTGGGCCCAGCCGCCACCATTGACGCCCTGGCAGCCGGTCATGGTGGTGAGGGCGAGGAAGGTGCGGTAGATCGTGTCGGAGTGGTAGAAGTGGTTCGTTCCGGCGCCCATGACGATCATGGAGCGGCCCTCGGTATCGATCGCATTTTGCGCGAATTCGCGGCCGATGCGGATTGCTGCATTCGCAGGAACGCCGGTGTGCTCTTCCTGCCAGCCCGGGGTCCCCGGGGTGGAAACATCGGTGTAGTCCGCCGGCCATTCGCCAGGCAGTCCCTCGCGGGCCACGGCGTAGCGGGCAAGCAGCACGTCGAAGACGGTGGTGACCAGGTGCTCGCCGACGCGTCGACAAGGCACGCCGCGCTTGACGACGCCCGCGCCCACCGGACCCGGGTTGTTCTTATCTGCGGGGAGATCGAAGCGCGGCAAAGCGATCTCGACGTTTTCGTCCTGCATGCCGTAGACGGACATGACTGGATCCACTCCGTCGAGGTTGAGGTTCCACTTGCCGACGCCCTGCTCGCCGTAGCGGTCCGCGAGGGTGCCGCCAGGATCCTTGATGGAGCCGTCGGCCTCCATGACGAGTGGTCGGAACTCGGCGTTTTCGGATGCCTGCAGGTCGCTGCCAACTTCGGCAGCGGTGAGGAACTTGCCTGGCACCCACTGGCCGTCCACCTGATCGAGCTTGATCAAGAATGGGGAGTCAGTGAAGCGCTTCATGTACTCCATGAAGCGAGGGGTCTGCTGCTCGACGTGGAATTCCTTGAGGATTACGTGCCCCATGGCCAGCGCGAGAGCGCCGTCGGTACCTGGGTGGATGCGCAGCCATTCGTCGGCGAACTTGGTGTTGTCCGCATAGTCAGGCGAGACAGCGACGACCTTCTGGCCGTGGTAGCGGGCCTCCGTCATGAAGTGGGCATCCGGGGTACGGGTCAACGGGATGTTCGAGCCCCACATGATCAGGTAGTCGGAGTTGAACCAGTCGGCCGATTCGGGCACGTCAGTTTGGTCGCCGAAGACCTGAGGGGAGGCCATCGGCAGGTCGGCGTACCAATCGTAGAAGGAGAGCATCGAGGAGCCGATGAGCTCGTAGAAGCGGGAACCGGCGCCGTAGGAAATCATGGACATCGCTGGGATCACGGTGAAGCCCGCGATGCGGTCCGGCCCCCACTGCTTCACGGTGTACACGTGTGCGGCGGCGACCATTTCCATGGCCTCGTCCCAGCTGCAGCGCACCAAGCCGCCCTTGCCGCGGGCCTGCTTGTAGGCCTTGGACTTCTCCGGATCCTCCACCACATCGCGCCATGCGAGGACAGGATCGCCGAGGCGCTTCTTTGCCTCGCGGTAGTAGTCGAGCAGGATGCCGCGCACGTATGGGTAGCGGATGCGGGTCGGGGAGTAGGTGTACCAGGAGAAGGCAGCACCGCGGGGGCAGCCACGTGGTTCGTACTCCGGCATGTGCGGGCCGACGGTAGGGTAGTCGGTTTCCTGGGTTTCCCAAGTGATCACGCCGTCCTTGACGTAGACCTTCCAGGAGCAGGAACCGGTGCAGTTTACGCCGTGGGTGGAGCGCACGACCTTGTCGTGGGACCAGCGTTGGCGGTAGAACTTGTCAGCCTCCCGGCCACCTTGCAGGAAGATTTGGCGGGAGTCGTCACTCACCTGTCCCTTGCGGAGGAATCCGCCCAGGTTAAACAGGGGATTGTTGTCAGACATTTCTTGTTACTCCTTGATTTAGCCTGGGAATGGTGCGTTCGGGCGGGCGTAGTAAATCCAGGTCAGGGCAGTTGCGAAGGCGAAGAAGCCTGCGCAGCAGTAGTAGAAGAGTTGGGCATCCATGCTGGACAAAGCGATACCGACGAAGAATGGGCCGAAGGATGCAATAGCTGCGGTCCAGCCGATGACGCCGCCAGCCTGACGAGGAGGGAGGATCATTGGCATCTGCTTGAAGGTGCCGGCGTTGCCGAGGCCGCCGAAGAAGAACATCACCAGCATGGCGCCGAGGTACCACCAGAAATCATCTGGGCTGGATGGCTTGAGGAAGTAACCAGCCACAATGGTGGAAATCGTCATTCCCACACCACAGATGAAGGTCCAGATGGCGCCGCCAAACTTATCGCAGAGTGGGCCCCAAGCGGCGCGAACGGAGGAACCGATCAGCGGTGCGAGGAAGGCGAAGGTTGCTCCCTTTGGCAGGTCAGCAGGGTTGTAGGTGTGGGCGAACTCGGAAGCCGCGCCAAAAGTCTTGTTCACCAGCAGTGCGTACTGGGCGGAGAAGCCGGAGAAAGCACCGAAGGTCATGATGTAGATGATCGTCAGGATCCAGGTGTTCTTGTTGCCGAAGATGTCCAGCTGCTGCTTGAAGTTTGCGGTCACTGGCACGTCCTTGAGGAAGACGAAGGCCAGGATCGAGGCCAGGATTGCCCAAGGGATGAAGAAGAAGGCCACGTTGTGGACCCAAATGTCGGTGTCGCCCTGGGTGCGCTGAGGCGCCACGAACCCGATGCCCAGCAGAGTGAATCCCATTAGCCATGGTGCCATGAGCTGAATCAGCGAAACGCCAAAGTTACCGATGCCAGCCTGCAAGCCGAGAGCGGTGCCCGACATGCGTTTAGGGAAGAAGTAACCCGTCGATGGCATGTAGCCGGAGAAACAACCGCCGCCGATACCTGTCATCGCTGCTAGAACGAGCAGCCACCAGTACGGGGTGTCAGGGTTGGTTACGGCGAAGCCCCAGCCCGCCATCGGGATGAGGAAGAGGAGGGAGGTGAAGCCGACCATCTTTCTGGTGCCGATGAGCGGTGGCATGAACATGTAGATCAGGCGGATGCAGCCGCCTGAGAGGCCTGGAATTGCAGCGAGCCAATAAAGCTGCGAAGCGGAAAGCTGGAATCCAATTTCATTCAGTTTCGGTGCGATGGCAGAAACCAAAAACCACACGCAAAAACCGAGGGTGAGGGAGAAAGTTGAAATGGCGAGAGTGCGCCAGGAAATTGATTTATCCCAACCTTCCTCGACGGAAGTATCCCAGCCTTTAATCACACGTCCAGAGGTATCAAGGGTCGACATTTAGTCACCTTTCAGTGGCTCCAAAGTGCTTTGGGCCTGCACCTCGGAGTGGGTATGTAGTGCAAATGCCAGTATAGCGTTAAAGGTGAATATAGAAAGTGTAAAATAGAAAACGGTAAAGACGGTCAAATTATGAAACAAAAGTGTGGCTTAAAAGTTTGTTGATCGGTCACTTATTTAGTGGTTGAGAAACCCAGCTGAAATCCAACTTTGTCGATTGAATTAAAATAAACTAAAGGTCGGAGGATTGTCAGTGGAAAATGGAATTAATGGTGTCGTGATCACAATTTCAGATCGATGCGCACAAGGAATTCGTGAAGATAAGTCCGGCCCGCTCGCCGTTGAACGCCTGGCAGAATTTAACGTATCCTGCCCACCCCCAATCGTGGTGACCGATGACATCCCCAACATCCAGGCAGCGATCCGTGCGGCGCTCGATGATGGCGCACGTTTCATTTTCACCACGGGTGGCACGGGCGTAACTCCTCGTGACCACACACCGGAAGCAACCAAACCTTTTCTTGAGACTGAGCTGCCTGGGATCGCGGAGCAAATCCGCGCCTATGGCCTGCAGAAGACCCCGCTAGCGGGCCTGTCGCGCGCGCTGGTCGGCATCAGCGGGCGCGGTAGCGAGGGCGCTTTGATCGTTAACGCCCCTGGCTCAACAGGGGGAGTGAAAGACTCCATCGCCGTGGTCGGCCCCCTCATCGAGCACGTGTTATCGCAGCTCGTCGGATCCGACCACGGGGCCTGACAACCCCGCCAGCTTCTCCAGATCAGCAGGGGAATCGGCGTCCATCGTCCACTCCGGGACTGCGACGGATTTTAGGTTCAGGCTCCGGTACAGAGCCCGAACGGACTTGTCTCGTGGCGTATCCAGCGCCGTGACCGCGCCCAAGAGACTCTCCCGGTGAAATGCCCCGAGGAGCAGCTGATCTCGACCGTCCGGGGTGCGAGCGAGCACGCCATCGCACGAGGCATCCAGCGCCGCCACCAACTGCGGTAATACCCGTGCTGCGAGCGGAGCGTCTCCGCCCACGACGGCCACCACGGGCGCGGACGTGAGTGGCAGGGCCGCCGCGATGCCTGCGACGGGGCCGCCGAACGGCGGGTCTTCGAGGGTGCGGTCGATGGCGTCGGCAAGTTCGAGGCTCGGGCGCGCTACCACGATGGGGCGAGCAGGGAGAGCGGCGGCGTCGGCAAGCAACCAGTCGATCAGGCGCCGACCATGCAGTGAGGCAGCGAGCTTATCGACGCCCCCCATGCGCCGAGCCTCGCCTCCGCCCAAGATGATCAGGTCGAGGCTCATTCGCCGTCGCGCACCCAATCCCCGGAGCGTCCGCCGGACTTGGCAGTGATCCGGCAATTCTCGATCTTCGCGCTGCGATCGACACCCTTGACCATGTCCACCACTGCGAGGGCGGCGACGGTCACAGCGGTCAGCGCCTCCATCTCCACGCCAGTGCGGTCCGCGGTGCGCACCGTAGCTTCGATTTCTACGGCGCTGTCACCGAACTCGACCTCCACTGCGCAACCATGAACGCCAATGATGTGCGCCAGTGGCAGCAGCTCAGGGGTCTTCTTCGCGGCGGCGATACCTGCGATGCGCGCCACGGCTGCGACATCACCCTTAGGCACGGTGCCGCTCTTCAGAGCCTCCAAAACCTCCGGCGAGCAGGTGACTTCGCCCTTCGCGGTGGCAGTGCGGATGGTGGGAGTCTTTTCGGTGACATCGACCATGTAGGCGCGGCCGTCGCTGTTTAGGTGGGTGAACTTCATTGCAATCCTCTTCTAACTCAGTGGGGTGGGAAGAACTAGCGCCGGGCACAGCTCTCCGGGTTGTAGGTCGATCCCGGTTTCGGGCAGGACGAGCAGCGCATTAGCTCGGTGCAAGCTTGCCACTAGGTGCGAACCGAGACCTCGTGCGTGTACAAACTCCGCGGAGTCGCCGATCCGAACCGGCACGTACCGGCGCCGACCGCCGCCAAATGTGATGGCATGAGAGACCGGAACTTGCACCATCGGCAGCTGAGCGTTGTCAATGCCTTGGAGCTTTGCCAGTACGGCGCGCAGATGGATTGTCGCGGAAACGAACACGCTCACGGGGTTTCCTGGAAGCGCCACAAGCTTTGTCGAACCGATCCGGCCGAAGCCCTGTGGTTTGCCCGGCTGCTGGTTCACCTTCGCAAACTGCAACTCAGCCTGTCCGGAGGCTGCCAGTTCCTTCACCGGATCGTAGGCGCCGGCAGACACGCCACCCGTGGTGACCACGACATCGGACACCGCCGCGGCTTCCAATAGCACCGACTGGAAGGAATCCGGTGTATCCGTGGCGCGGAAGATTCCAGACACCTCAGCGCCCCAAGTGGGGAGCAACCCAGCCAGAAGTAAGGAATTGGAATCTGGAATCTGGCCAGGGCCCAGTGGCTGTCCCGGGGCAGTGAGTTCGGAGCCGGTGGAGACGATGGCGACCCGGGGGCGTCGATAAGCCTGCACCTCGGCGTAACCGATGGAGACCGCCGTCGCCACCGCCGCTGGAGTCAGCACAGTGCCTGCCTCGATTCCGACTTCGCCGGCGGTGATGTCCTCGCCAGCTGGTCGGATGTGTGCCAGCCAGCGTGGGGCGCGCTGTACAGTCACCTGCTCCGGGCATGGGCGAGGTCCTGGATCGGAGTCGGTGTCCTCCACCGGAATCACGCACGTTGCCCCTTCAGGAATCGGCGCACCAGTCATGATCCGTGCGGCCTTGCCCTCGGGGAGCGGGGCAGGGGCACTGCCAGCGGGAATGTCGGCTACCACGGGGAAGCTGCGGCCCTCACAGCCGCTGAGTTCTTCCTCGGAAAGGTGGAGGGCGAAACCGTCCATCGCCGAATTCGCGAAAGGGGGCACCGCGAGCTTAGCGACGAGCGGAGCAGCGAGCACCCGTCCGCAAGCCTTCACGAGCGGAACGACCTCCATCTCGAGCGCGACAACATCAGCCGTCAGGCTTTTCGTATACTCTTCGACAGAAATCAAATCCGTCCCCTTCAGTTCAGCGAGGATGCACTAATGAATGCGATTGTACAGTTCAGCGTAGGGGAGGACCCTGTTGACCTGGGCCAAATGGTTGAAGCGGTAGGACACCCGCGCGCCGGCGCAACCGCCACTTTTATCGGCGTCGTGCGCAATCATGACGGCGGACGCGACGTTGACTATCTCGACTATTCCGCACACCCCATCGCAGAACAAATCCTTGAAAAACTGGCAGTGGAAATCTCCGAACGAGCGCAAATCCATGGCGTCTTTGTCTCCCACCGGATTGGGAGCTTGCACATCGGCGATATCGCCCTCGCTGCTGCCGTCTCCGCAGAACACCGCGCCGAAGCATTTGACGCAGTGCGCGACCTAGTCGAGGAAGTAAAAAAGCAGCTCCCAGTGTGGAAGCTGCAGCAGTTCAGCGATGGTGAGCAGGAGTGGTCGAACCTGCCGTAGATCTTATCCGCCGGCAAACGGAGGCAGCAGCTCGAGCTGGGGCATCGTGGCTGGGACGGAGCGGTCGCGAATGAAACCATCTGGCCCGAGAACGGCGCAGAACGCTGCCAGCTTACCCAGCTGCTCATTTCCCGCAGTGGCCAGCGCGATGACGTCGGCTACTGATGCGCCTTCGGGTGCCTGCACCAGGGTTTCCTGCGTGCCAGCGGCCGCCGCAGCAGCAGCGAAAAACTTGACCTTAATATCCATGTGAATGCGGACCTTTCAGTGGAATTAGCCGCCGATGGCGGACATGCCTCGCTGGGGTTGCAGGAACGAAGGGGAGTCGATGCCATGACCCGGCAGCTTCCGTCCCATTTCCCCAGCCCAGGCTAGCGCCAACTCTTCGTCACTGGCACCGCCGCGCATGAGGTCGCGCAGGTTGAATTCCCGCCGGGCGAAGAGGCAATTACGGATCTGGCCGTCAGCGGTGAGTCGGGTGCGATCACAATCCCCGCAAAACGGCTTCGTTACCGAAGCAATAATGCCAACTTGACCGATAATCGCGCCGTCTTGGACGACATCCCACACCTTTGCCGGGGAAGAGGCGCGCTGGCCAGTTGCCAGGCTGAGCTGGTATTTTTCCTCGATCGTGGCTTTGATGTCCTCGGCCTTAACCATGATGTCCCGGTTCCACACCTGTGGTGGGCCGAGTGGCATTTCCTCAATGAAGCGCAGCTGAAAGCCCTGATTGAGGCAGAAATCCAGCAAGGGCAAGATGTCGGCTTCATTGGTATTAGGCATCACAACGGTGTTGATTTTGATCGGCCGCAATCCAGCCGCTTTTGCAGCTTCGATGCCCTTCAAGACATCAGCGAGCCGATCCCTGCGGGTGAGCTTGGCAAAGCGCTCCGGATCTAGCGAATCCACGGAGATATTGATGCGCTTCAGGCCAGCATCCCGTAGCTTTCCGATATGCTTTTCCAGGCCCAACCCATTGGTGGTCAACGCGATATCCGGGTGCTCCCCGTTGTCACACGTCATCTTCGCCGTCTGCCCAATGAGGTCGGCCAATCCGGGCCGAAGCAATGGCTCACCGCCTGTAAACCGCACCGAGCGAATGCCAAGCTTTTCGACGCCGATGCGCACCAATCGCTCGAGCTCCGACAAAGTGAGGATGCGGGAGTCCGCTATCCACTGCATGCCTTCTTCCGGCATGCAGTAAGTACACCGCAGATTGCATCGATCCGTGACCGATACTCTAAGGTCACGTGCGACGCGTCCGTAAGAGTCAGTGAGTCGGATCTGCTGTTGTTGCATGCGGTACATCCTACGTGTTCCTGCTGGGCTATTGTGAATCTGTCAGGCGAATATGCATGGTGACCTGCCGATTTGTAATGGCAAAAGCCTTCAGTGTACTGTCAAGGACAGCTTCAAGGGGCTATGGCGCAGCTGGTAGCGCATCACACTGGCAGTGTGGGGGTCAGGGGTTCGAATCCCCTTAGCTCCACTTGAAGGGAAACCTCAGTTCTACGCGAACTGGGGTTTCTTTTGTTTTTCTGCTGAAGTCTAGTGTGATGCAGGCTTCAATACCCCCACTTTGTAATCTTCAAGTCGCAGTGCTCGCTTTAGTGGAAGAATGAAAGTATGACTGACAATTCTCCCATCCACGTTCTTGACCGCGCTGCTGCTTTGGAAAAGATGGCTACCGTCCAGCTGGGCCGTCTGGTTGTACACCGCACCGAAGAGTTCGATATTTTCCCAGTGAACTTCGTCGTCGATGGGGAAGATATCTACTTCCGCTCGGCTGAGGGATCCAAGTTGTTCACGGTTGCCTTGAACAATGAGGTGCTTTTTGAGGCTGATGAGGTAACCGATGGTCATGCTTGGTCGGTAGTCGTGCGTGGTGAGGCTAACCTCTTGACCTCCAACAGCGACATTCAGTACGCGGATTCCCTGGGACTTAAGCCATGGATCCCAACCTTAAAGTACAACTTCGTCAAGATCACTGCCCGCGAGGTGTCTGGTCGTGAGTTCGATCTCGGCGAAGAGCCAGAGCGCTATTAATAGGCAAAAACTTAGGGTTTTGCACAGGCGGTTATTAGGCGTTCGCGATACCATCGGGGATCGTGGTTCAATTCAAGCTTGTAGCAGCTAAAGATGTCATGAGGGGGACAGTCGTAGCCGCAGTGGCGGTCGCGGCTTTGGCGTTCCCGCAGGCCTGTTATGGCGGTTCATCGGGGAGTTCAGATAGACCAGAGGTCAACATGCTCCCGACTCCGAAGCAGGAACCTGATGTGCAGTGTTCGTGGTGGGAGAAGGGAGCCGCTTCCGTGGCCTCGCCATTTGGTGCCAACGGAGTAGAGCTCGGGAAGAATTTCACTTCTAACGGGGTTCGCGGAAACTACCATGTGTTTGCTGAGGGCATTGACTTCTCTCGACCGGTTCGCGTCGTAGTGCGGCTCCATGGTGATGGTGCGCGAGAGTATGACGTAGCGGATGGTTTGACTGCCTGCCTTGCCGACCAAGCCAATCGACACAACGCTATTAATGTTGTGCCAAAGAGTCCTGACACGGTGGGGAGTGTTACGTGGTGGGAGGATATTCCACGTAATCGCGAATGGCTCGGGGCATTGTTGCAGCAAGAGATTTACCCACGCTTTGGTCTTAGCGCTCAAGACAGTGTGTGGATGGGTTATTCCGGCGGTGCTGAGATGATTACGTATGGCATTTTGCCTCGTAATTCGGAGTGGATCGGTCAGAGTGCCACCATGGTTGGTGGTGGCGGTGCCCCACATGAAGTTGCAGTTCAGCCAAGTGCTGCTCAGCGAGAGAACCTGGAATTGGCGTGGGTAGTGGGGCTTAACGACGACGGTCGAGACGGCACCTTTAACGCCCTGGGCAATGCGCGGGCGGGTGCCGAATTCTATCGGAGCATTGGTTTTGCGCGCGTTCAAGAAGCCTATCCAGCGGGTTACGACCATGTGTCAGTTCCTCAGATCAAGATTCTGGATCAGCGACTTTCGGGAGAAGCTATCAGCCTAGGTTAACCCCGCTTAATGATAGGTTTTCCCAATTGCGTTAACCTTTAACATTGCTTTATCGCCCCTTGGTTTACTGAACCAAGGGGCGTTTTTGCTGCTCATATTGGGTTTTGCTGCAAAACTGCAGTAATCAGTCCGTGATGTCTTGTTAATGTGAAATTAACCTAATAAAACTGTTGTTGTTTGCATAGCAATTTGTAAGCAAAGCTGGGTAAGGTTTCCTTGGCAATCGAGTGTGCTGCATAAAGGAATGGCAACTCCCTATGTAACGAATGGCTGAAGGAGTGGGACAAGAAGAATGTTCACACCAAGATCGTAGCTTTTCTAGCTGCGTAAATAATTGGTTGGATTATGAAATTGTTCAATGATGTTGTAGTTTTTCCACTGCTCGAAATGTGGTTACGTGCATGCTTGATGTGACTTATCGGATTATTGGATAATAAGAATACTCTTAAGCTTGCAATAGTGATTTGTTGCTAAAGGTATTAATTACTCAGCTGAATGGGCTGAGTTGAAGGGACACCGAAAATGCAGAATGATAGCGCGCCTGTTCTGTCGCGTGAAGAAGAAGCACAACGGATGCAGGGAATGGATCATCCTGAACTTGCAATCTATGGTGTTGGAAAAGTACCAGCGGAGCGGACTCTGGTAGACATTGTCGAATTGACCATGGGCCGATACCCCGATGCTGTGGCTATCGAAGGATCAAATGGGGTACTAACCTACGCTGAGCTGCATCAAGAGATTGAAAAGCAGCGCCAGATTCTCGCCGACGCTGGTATCGGGCTTGGTGACCGTATTGGTATTCGTGTTCCATCTGGAACTACAGATCTCTATGTTGCGATCCTGGCTACCATCTGTGCTGGTGCCGCCTACGTCCCGGTTGACTGGGATGATCCAGATGAGCGTGCAAAAACTGTCTGGGAGGAAGCGAATGTCGTCGCCGTATACGGCGCTAACCTCGCGATCACTAAACTTCACGAAAATGGCACTAACCAGGCACCGGATCGACCGACCCTGGACCACGACGCGTGGATCATTTTCACTTCCGGTTCCACCGGTAAACCCAAGGGCGTGGCCATTACCCATCGCAGCGCCGCCGCCTTAGTCGATGTCGAAGCGGATTTCTATCTCTCTAAAGACCACCTGCACCCAGGGGATCGAGTCATGGCGGGCTTGTCTGTCGCCTTCGATGCGTCCTGTGAAGAGATGTGGCTAGCCTGGCGCTCTGGCGCCACATTGGTCGCGGCACCACGTGACATCGTACGTTCCGGCGAAGACCTCGGACGTTGGATCATCAATGAGAACATCACTGCGGTCTCTACCGTTCCCACGCTTGCATCCCTGTGGCCGGTCGAGGCCCTGGACAAGGTGCGCCTGTTGATTTTCGGTGGCGAAGCTTGCCCGATTGAGCTCATCGAGAAGTACGAACTGCCCGGCCGTGAGGTCTGGAACACCTACGGGCCTACTGAAGCGACCGTTATCGCCACCGCGGAGCTGCTTACTACGGAGCCTCCAGTTCGAATTGGTCGCCCGATTGAGGGGTGGCAGCTCGTCGTCGTAGGCACTGAGGGAAACCCAGTGAAGTGGGGGGAGACCGGCGAGCTGATCATTGGTGGTGTCGGTCTCGGCCGATACTTGGATCCAGCAAAGGACGCCGAGAAGTACGCGCCCCTGCCATCGATGGGTTGGGAGCGCGCGTACCGTTCGGGCGACCTCGTCAAAGCGGAGCAGAAGGGCCTGGTCTTTGCAGGGCGTATCGACGACCAGATCAAGATCGGCGGAAAGCGCCTCGAACTCGGCGAAGTAGATGGCCATCTCACCGCCATGCCAGGTGTTCGTACTGGTGCTGCTGCAGTGCACAAGACGAAGGCCGGCACGCCGGTGTTGGTGGGTTACCTTGCGCCCGAGGAAGGCGAAACCATTGACCTTGACGTCATTCGGCCTCTCCTTGCACAACGCTTGCCTGGTGGCGTCGTTCCGAGCTTGTGCGTCATGGACCAGCTGCCGATGAAGACCTCCGGCAAGGTGGACCGCAAACTCCTGCCATGGCCGTTGCCGTCAACCGGTGACGAAAAAGAAGACGTACCAGAAGAAATGCAGTGGCTGGCAGACCTCTGGCTCGACCAACTGGGGCCAACTCCGCTGAACCCTGAATCCAACTTCTTTGATCTCGGTGGTGGCTCCGTGGCCATCGCTCGTCTGGTAACCGCCTTGCGCGACGATTACCCCGGCGCAGACATCGGCGCGCTGTATGCCAATGCGACGCTGCAAGATATGTACGAATACACCCAGTCGCTTGGATCCGCAGGGGAGAAGCGACCTGAGCCAAAGCCGATTCCGAAGACTGCTGGGGTTATCCAGGGTCTGACCATTGCCGGACTCTATGGTTACAACGCCGCTCGTTACATCGTGGGCATCCTTGCCGTGGTTGCTGTGTTGTACACAATCTTTGACGCTGGCTGGGTACCACAGGTTCCGTTGCTGCCAGTGATCGTCGGCTGGTTCGTGTTGTTCTCTGTTCCTGGCCGTACGCTCATTGCTGCGGGACTCATCCGCGCGCTGAATCGGGGGCTCCAACCCGGAGAATACTTGCGTGGCGGCGCCGTTCATATGCGAGTGTGGGCTGCTCAGCGAATTCTCGAACACCTGAAGTTTGACAAGGTCTACGGCACTCCAATGGCCGTAACTCTTCACCGAGCCCTTGGTACCAAGGTAGGGGAGGAGTGTCTGCTCAGTCACGCGCCAAGCGTCACCGGTCTCGCTCGCTTCGGTAACCACGTGAGCATCGAGAGCGAAGCTGACATGAACGGCTACTGGGTGGACGGCGACAAGTTTATCCTCGGTTCTGTCCATGTTGATGATGGTGCACGTATCGGCGAGCGCTGCATCGCTATGCCAAATGCTCACGTTCGAGCAGGTAGCGAAATTATCTCTGGCTCCCGTATTTCCGGCACCATTCCCGCGAACGAGACATGGGGTGGTTCTCCGATCGTCCGTGAGGGCACGGCCGATCAAACGTGGCCGAACGCTATCCCGGAGCGTATTGACACAGTAGAAACCTGGTCCCCGCTGCGGAACTTCTTGAGCTATCAGCTCGCCCTGGGCTGGCTGACCATCATGCCGGTGTTGGCGTTGCTTCCAGGAACGCTGTTGGTCACGGCCCCTGTCATCTCCAACCAGTGGTATGACGAGGTGTTCCCGCACTTCGCACTGTGGTTGCCGGTTTTCATCCTGCTTACCATCGCAACCTGGCTCACCCTCATCATTTTGACGGTGCGTGTGGCATCCGTGTTTGTCCGACCGGGGTACTTCGCAGAGAAGAGCTCGACCGGCTTGGCGCTGTGGATCATCCACGCTGCTCTACAACGCACGCTAATTTCCACTTACTTCATTTATGCGTCCTTCTTCACCCCAACTTTCATGCGTCTGCTCGGCGCAAAGGTGGGCAAGAACGTGGAGATTTCCACAGTGGAGACCATTCCACACTTGACGGTATTCAAGGACGGCAGTTTTATGGCCGACCACTCGCTAGTGTCATCCACCCGGCACAAGAATGGCTGGGTCCACGTCGGTAGCTCGGTGATCGGTGAAAAGAGCTTCGTTGGCAACTCAGCCATCATCGGGCCAGACCGGGACTTGCCAGCGGACTCCCTCGTGGCGGTACTCTCTTCACTTCCGCCAAGGCCTGCTATCGGCACCAGCTGGCTCGGTCGCACCAGCGAGCCGATTCCACGCGCCAAGGTCGAGGCTGACGACGCAGCAACATACGCGCCACCACTGCACCTACAAATCGGACGCGTCCTCGTCGAGCTGTGCCGACTGATTCCAGCCATTATCGCTGGCTACATCGATCTCGCGATCGTCTGGGTTCTTACCTGGGTGTACATCGAATTCGGCATGGGAGTCGATGGCTTGATCGCAGCTGGCCTTGCTGCTTACCCCGTAGTGCTGTTGGCCGGTGCATTCGCTACCTTGTTCCCAGTAGCACTGAAGTGGGTCTTGATCGGCCGATTCAAGGCCGTCGATAAGCCGCTGTTTTGCGACTTTGTCTGGCGCGGCGAGCTTTTCGACGTCTTTTGCGAATCCCTCGCAATCCCGAGCTTCATTCGCATGAGCCTGGGCAGCCCATTTTTCAATGCATGGGCACGCATGATGGGCGTGAAGGTCGGCAAGAACGTGTTCTGCGAAACGTGGTGGCTGCCAGAGTTTGACCTGATCACCCTGGAAGATGGCGTCAGCATCAACCGCGGAACTGTGCTGCAGACGCACCTGTTCCATGACCGAGTGATGTCCATGGAACGCGTCACTTTCAAGGCCGGATCGACCCTCGGCCCGAATAGTTTCGTGCTTCCTGGCGCTACCGTCGGCGAGCGCACCACCGTGTTCCCGGGCTCCCTGGTGATGCGCCAAGAGACCCTGCCGGGTGATTCGATTTGGTCCGGCAACCCTGTCCGCCACATCGCTGAGGTGACGGAGGCCGATAACAGTCTGGCCTTCGCGGAAATGATCAGCGATCCGAAACTTAATGCACCATCCAACGACTCAGTATCTGTACTGAACCTGACCGCGGAAGGAGCTCGCTGGGAAACGGCCGATCGATAGGCAGCACGACTGCTTACGAGAATCCGAACTCACAGCGAAGGACAACTTATGACTAATAACAACCCAACCACCCACGAACGCCCGGCACCAGGGCCCCGCCCACCGCGGGAAATCTGGACCGGTGTGGCCGAGGACGCTCAGGGCAAAGAGCACTCCACCGCCACTCCGACCACGCTGGTCGAAGTTGCCGAAGAAAAGCCGCAGCTGGCGGCCCAGAACAAGAAGCGTGTAATCGGCATCGACGTCGCCCGCGGTTTTGCGGTCATCGGTATGATCGCCGTGCACACCATGCCGAGTTCGCACCCAGACGGCAATGCCACCTGGGCGTGGCTGATGTTCTCCGGAAAGTCCGCACCACTATTTGCGATGCTCGCCGGAATCAGCCTGGCGTTCATGACCGGCGGCCGCCGACCACACGCTGGCATTAAAGGGAGGCGCTCTCGCGTCTCCATTGCGGTGCGAGCATTAGTGTTGTTCACCCTGGGTGCCGCCATCAACACGATGACAGATCCCGCGCCAGAGGACATCCTGCCGTACTACGGCCTGCTGTTTCTCTTTGCCATTCCATTCACCACACTGCGTATTAGGCACCTCATCATGTGTGCGATCGCTTTTGCCACGCTCGGTCCCGTGGTGATGTTCCTCGCGCTGAAATACATGGGCGCCGCCTACTTATCTAACCCGAGCTTCCTTGACTTCGCCGAAAACCCAGGGCTAGCTTTTGTTACGCTGCTGCTGACCGGTACTTACCCGGCCCTGATCTGGATGAGCTACATCTGCCTGGGCATGGCGCTGGGCCGCATGAAACTGGTCGAGAAATCCGTACAGTGGGGCATTCTCGGCGCCGGCGCGCTACTGATCGCAGGATCCGCGATCCTCTCTGATCTGCTCGTCTGGTGGCTGCCCACCCATGACATTCTCGCGGAAGCAACTAATACCGCAGACATAGAAGAAATGCTGCTCAACTACAGCGTCTACGGTGGCGGTATGGGCACCCTGCCTACGGACCACCCACTGTGGCTGGCAGTGAATGGCCCGCACTTGAACACGCCACTGTCAGAGGCTTACGGTGCCGGATTCACGCTCGTCGCGGCAGGCGGGCTGTCGCTGCTGGCAGCCAAGGCCGCGAAACTGTTCCAGCCATTGGCCGTGATGGGCACCATGACCTTGACGCTTTACGTGGCACACTGTGTGGCGCTCGAGCCACTGTTTGCTCAGGACATTGTTCCATTGAATCGAGAGCAAGCGCTGGTCTTTCAGCTCATCGTTGCGGTGCTATTCGCTGCAATCTGGAAGCACTTCTTCAGCCAGGGACCACTGGAAAAGCCAGTGAGTGTGATCTCCAAGAATGTGGCGAATTACTTCGTGCGGGGCAAGGACGCTGATCCAGCTGCTGCGCGTAAGGACTACAATCCGCCACAGTTCGCTCCGGAGCTCAATAAGGTCTAGCTAGTTTTCCCAGGCTACCGAAGCAACGTGTCCGCGCTTCTTCGGTAGCCGAATGCGCACCAATGACCAGCCCTTCGGAGTCAGTGGTCGCTTGACCGGGCCGACCTCGTCCAAGGCGGGGTCGCGCACGAGTCCCACTTCGAGGCCCTTGAGTAGGGCCTCTTTGTGTGTCCACGCTTGAGTAATCGCCCTGACCTTTGGCCGGCGTAGGCGCGCAGACACCAGGCGTGCCTGGTCGGCCGGGTGAAACACCTTGATCAGCTGTTCGGCCTGTTCCAGGGTTTGAATCTGTTCGATGTCCGCGCCCACGCGATGGCCCTCAGTGCTGACGATCAAAGCCATTGCTTGCGTTGTGCGGCTCAGCGAGAATCGGCAACCGCCGACGTCGTACGGCGGAACTCCCGGCAAAGTCAGCCCATTCGGATCTCGACCGAGAATTCCGGCCAAGATCCGAATGGTGATGGACCGAGATAACCCACGCGCCTTGTGGTAGTCCAAATTCGCGGTGTCGAGGCTGGAATCTAGGTCCTCAAAGTAGATGACGTAGGTCTGCACATGCTCGGGCGCACCCTTGAACTTGACGCGAAAAGATTCCCAGAAATCCGTTAGTTCTGCCACCAAGTATCCTGCGGGGTGACTGGGGTGGTGCGCTTGTGTCGACCGATGCGCCACAAATGCTCGATGCGCTGCGTAGCCTCTGCAGGTACGGGAGCTTCGCCTTCGACATAAGCGTCAATGTCGGCGTACGTCACTCCCAACGCCGCCTCATCGGGCTGCATCGGCTTGTTGTCTTCCAAATCCGCGGTCGGCACCTTCCGCCACGTACTATCCGGCGCGCCCAAGTACTGCAGCAGCTGCGCGCCTTGGCGCTTGGACAGCCCGAACAGCGGCAGGATGTCGGCACCGCCGTCACCAAACTTGGTAAAGAATCCGGTGACGTTTTCAGAAGCGTGGTCGCTGCCAATGACCAGCAGGCCACGCTCGCCGGCGAGGGCGTACTGCGCGATCATCCGTTCGCGGGCCTTGACGTTGCCACGATTGAAATCGCCTAGTTTCTCCTGGCCGAGGGCGGCCGCGACTTCTTGCTCGATGGCAGCAGTCGCTGCCTTAATATTCACGGTCACCTCGTGGTCTGCAGCGATGAAATCCAGTGCGACGTCGGCATCGCTGGCATCAGCTTGGACACCATGGGGGAGCCGCATTGCCCAGAACTCGGCGGTGTAGCCATCTGCGCGCAGCTTTTCGACGGCCAACTGTGCCAGACGCCCGGCCAGAGTGGAATCCTGTCCGCCGGAAATCCCGAGGACATAGCCTTTGAGTCCGGTGGCGCGAAGGTAATCCGCAAGGAAGGTCACGCGCTGCTGTACTTCTTGTGCGGGGTCGATAGCAGGCTTGGTTTCCAGCGCTGCGACGATCTGAGAACGAAGTGTGCCGTGAGGTTGTGACATGACACCAAGCATAGTGAAGTGGCAGTGTGGATGAGGTGAATCAAAAGACGAAAGTTCCGGCGCATGCCCGCCTGGTGGCGGCGGTCGCTGCCTTGGGTGGCGTGCTGTTCGGCTACGACACCGGCGTGATGTCTGGTGCGCTCCTATATATAGGTAACGATTTCCACCTCAGCCCCGTGGCCGAAGGTGCGGTCACCTCCATGCTGTTGGTCGGTGCGGCGCTGGGAGCGCTGCTCGGAGGTAGGGTCGCCGACGCCCTGGGACGCAAAGCCACACTCATCGGTGGCGGAGTGATCTTTGTGGTGGGGTCGCTAGCTTGTGCCATGGCCGGATCAGCGCTGGCTTTGGGCGCCGCACGGACCGCACTCGGCGCCGCTGTCGGCCTCGTGTCGATCGTGGTGCCGATGTATATTTCCGAGATGGCTCCACCCGCGGTTCGTGGTGGCCTGGTGTCGCTTAATACCTTGATGATCGTGGTGGGTCAGCTGCTCGCTTTCCTCACGAACTCCGCGCTGGCCCACACCGGCAACTGGCGGCTCATGCTGGGGCTGGCCGCTGTGCCGGGTCTCGTGCTTGCCGTCGGTATGTTCTTCATGACGGATTCGCCCGTGTGGCTCATGCGCAAGGGAAAGCAAGAGGAGGCGCTGCAGGTGGCCCGCAGGGTCGGACTGGATGCGGAGTTGGTGGCGTCGACAAGCGGGGACCGTCGCAGTTCCCGCGAGGTTCGCGCGCAGGAACGGCAGGCTTTGCGACGCCCCTGGATCCGCCGCGCGGTCCTGATCGCTGTGCTGGTAGGCATTACCCAGCAGATCACGGGCGTGAATGCGATCGTGTACTTTGCGCCGAAGATGATGAACTTGGTGGGCATTTCCACGGAGAACGCGGTTTATACCTCGATAATTATTGGAACAGTGAGCGTGATTGCGTGCTGGGTGGGCATGATGCTGGTTGATCGGATTGGGCGTCGACGGTTGCTGAGCATGGGTCTGGCTGGGACTTCAACCTCGCTGATCCTGCTGGCTATCGCGTATCGCTTTGCCGAGACCGACGTGCGCGCGTCCTGGTTGGTACTCGTTTTGATGGCCTTATTCATCGCGTTCCAGCAGGCAGCGGTGTCGCTGACCACCTGGTTGCTGCTCAGTGAGTTGGTGCCGAGTCAGGTGCGCGGTCTGGGCATGGGAATTGCAGGAATGGGGTTGTGGGTGGCCAACTGGGTCGTGGCTCAGGGCTTCCTTCCGTTGGTCGATGCCGTAGGCGGTCCGGTGTCCTTCTTGATCTTCGCCGTGTTGGGCGCTGTGGCTTTGGTGTTCATTCGCCGGGCGGTGCCTGAGACGACAGGGCTGCAGCTGGAAGAGATTTCTGGAGATATGGAGCGTCGATACGCGGGGGAGTAGTTGAGTTTTGGAGTTTGAGGACGTTTAGGTTAACATAGTGCTTCGTGTCATGGCTGGCCTATTGCCAGCTGCTTAGGTCGATGCAATTCCCTGTGTCTGACTGTCTCATTCGCGCAATACAGAAAGGAGCGCCCGATGAAGGTACGTAAATCCCTTCGGTCGCTGAAGAACAAGCCGGGCGCCCAGGTTGTGCGTCGTCACGGCAAGGTCTTCGTCATCAACAAGAAAGACCCACGCTTCAAGGCTCGTCAGGGCTAATCCCTCACGGCTTTTGTCGCCTGCACCAGTTTTATGGTGTGGGCGACTTTTTTTATTGCCTGCTGTTGCTGGTGGTGCTGTTGGGGAAGTCCGCGAGCCAGTGTAACAATTTCATAACGGGAAAATGGGGCGAGCTGGGGAAATGTCATCGGTGTAGTTAGGGAGAGGTACATCGATGTAATTTGTTTCGCGCCTCGGCGCAACATGTAGTGTTGCCGTCTCGGGTTGTCCTGCGAATACTCACGATGTAACTACTATATGTAGTATCCTTTGCGCTTTTTCACCACAACGTATAGTGTCTTTTCTTGTCACCGAAAAGAACACGGCAACGAGCTGGTTCGCCTCGGCGCAAGACTTTTTAACAGGAATCTGCTCCGCCCACGGCTTAAATCTCGGGGCGAAAATCTCTAAGGATCGATGAACATGGCAATTACCGTTTACAGCAAGCCAGCATGTGTACAGTGCACCGCTACCAAGAAGGCACTCGACCGCGCAGGTCTGGAATACAACCTCGTTGACATCAGCCTGGACGACGAAGCTCGTGACTACGTCATGGCTCTCGGCTACCTGCAAGCTCCAGTGGTAGAAGCCAATGGCGAGCACTGGTCCGGATTCCGTCCGGAGCGCATCCGCAGCCTCGCTGCTGAAGTCGCTTAGTTAAACTCCAGTCCCTGTCGATCCATAGAGACACGGCGCACCAGCGCCGTGAAGATTCCGCAGGGACCACCTCATCGCCGCCCAATCGAGACGACACCGAACGGGCGGCCTTTGTTATGTGAAGCTTCCTGTGTCGCCCCACACCGCCCACGTATGCAAGTGAGAGAGCATGCTCATCGTCTATTTTTCTTCTGCCACAGGGAACACTCAGCGGTTCGTCGAAAAGCTTGGCCTGCCAAGCAAGCGGATCCCACTCCACAAGGCTGATGAACCGCTGATCGTCGATGAGCCCTACGTTCTGATCAGCCCAACATATGGCGGTGGGGTGTCCATCACCGGCGAGAACTCGCGCCCGGTGCCGGTGCAGGTCATTCGCTTTTTGAACAATGAACACAATCGAGGACTCATCCGAGCCGTCATTGCTGGTGGCAATTCCAATTTTGGCAGTGATTTCGGGCGAGCAGGTGACGTGATTGCAAAGAAATGTAACGTCCCCTATGTCTACAGATTCGAGCTCATGGGCAACGAAGAAGACGTCCGCATCGTGCTAGGCGGACTCCAGGAAAACGCGGAGCAGCTGGGGCTATCGCAAGCGCCCGACGCTCTCACCGCAAGCCACGTAGTCTAGAACACAACCCCATTTACCACTTAGAGGAAAGCATTCGTGACCACTACAAACGAGTCCATCAAGGATCCAATGGCCGCAGCTGATCAGCTCGACTATCACGCGCTCAACGCGCTGCTGAATCTTTATGACAATGACGGCAAAATCCAGTTCGATAAGGATCGCGCCGCGGCTCGCCAGTTCTTCCTGCAACACGTCAACCAGAACACGGTGTTCTTCCACAACCTGCAAGAAAAGCTCGACTACCTGCTGGAGAACAACTATTACGAGAAGGCAGTGCTGGACAGTTACGACTTCGAGTTCATTAAGTCACTTTTTAAGCGTGCTTACGCTGCTAAGTTCCGCTTCACCACCTTCCTCGGTGCGTACAAGTACTACACCTCTTACACGCTCAAGACCTTCGATGGTAAGCGCTACCTTGAGCGCTTTGAAGACCGCGTGTGCATGGTGGCTCTCACCCTGGCTGCCGGCGACAAGCAGATGGCCGAGCACCTCGTGGACGAGATCATCTCCGGCCGCTTCCAGCCTGCCACCCCAACCTTCCTAAACTCCGGTAAGGCACAGCGCGGCGAGCCAGTATCCTGCTTCCTGCTGCGTATCGAAGACAACATGGAGTCCATTGGCCGCGCCATCAACTCGGCGCTGCAACTGTCCAAGCGTGGCGGCGGCGTAGCGCTGCTGCTGTCCAACCTGCGTGAAGCTGGCGCTCCGATTAAGAAGATCCAGAACCAGTCCTCCGGTGTGATCCCAGTGATGAAGCTGCTGGAAGATTCCTTCTCTTACGCTAACCAGTTGGGTGCCCGACAGGGCGCAGGCGCCGTGTACTTGCACGCTCACCACCCGGACATCATGAAGTTCCTGGACACCAAGCGTGAGAATGCAGATGAGAAGATCCGCATCAAGACTTTGTCTTTGGGCGTCGTTATTCCAGACATCACGTTCGAGCTGGCTAAGAAGAACGACGATATGTACCTGTTCTCGCCGTATGACGTTGAACGCGTCTACGGTAAGCCATTCGCCGATGTGCCGATCTCCGAGAACTACCACGACATGGTCGAGGACGGTCGCATTCACAAGACGAAGATCAATGCCCGTACCTTCTTCCAGACCCTGGCAGAGATCCAGTTTGAGTCAGGCTACCCGTACATCATGTTCGAGGACACGGTGAATGAAGCGAACCCTATCGCTGGTCGCATTACGCACTCCAACCTGTGTTCCGAAATTCTCCAGGTGTCCACTCCATCTACTTACAACGACGATCTTTCCTACAAGGAAATCGGCGAGGACATCTCCTGCAACCTGGGCTCGTTGAACATCGCTCTGAGCATGGATTCCCCAGATTTCTCTAAGACTATTGAGACTGCGATTCGTGGCTTGACCGCTGTGTCTGAGCAGACCTCGATTGACTCTGTTCCTTCCATCCGGAAGGGCAACGAGGCCGCGCACGCTATCGGCCTTGGCCAGATGAACCTGCACGGTTTCCTGGGCCGCGAGCGCATCCATTACGGCTCCGAGGAAGGCCTCGACTTCACCAATGCGTACTTCGCCGCGGTGCTGTATGAAGCACTGAAGGCCTCTAACAAGATTGCCAAGGAGCGTGGCGCAAAGTTCGCTGGGTTTGAGACCTCGGAATACGCCTCCGGTGCCTATTTCGATCGCTTCGATCCAGCTGACTTCCAGCCGAAGACCAATCGCGTCAAGGAGCTGTTTGCGAACTCTTCCGTGCACATCCCGAACGCTGAAGAGTGGGCTGCGCTGAAGGCTGCAGTGATGCAGGATGGCCTGTTCAACCGTAACCTGCAGGCCGTGCCACCAACCGGTTCGATTTCCTATATCAACCACTCGACGTCCTCGATTCACCCGATCGCCTCCCGCATCGAGATCCGCAAGGAAGGCAAGATCGGTCGCGTCTACTACCCAGCACCGTTCATGACGAACGACAACCTGGAATACTTCGAAGACGCCTACGAAATCGGCTTCGAGAAGATTATCGATACCTACGCCGTTGCCACGAAGTATGTCGATCAGGGGCTGTCCTTGACGCTGTTCTTCAAGGACACCGCCACGACGCGCGACATCAACCGCGCCCAGATCTACGCGTGGCGCAAGGGCATCAAGACGATCTACTACATCCGCCTGCGTCAGACCGCCCTTGAGGGTACTGAGGTCGAAGGATGCGTCAGCTGCATGCTGTAAGCAAGGGGAGGGGCGTCGAAAAGCAGCGTGCTTAACGACGCCCACCGGCTAGCTTTCGTGGGGGTCAGGCTGCGCCCAAGCGAATTGGATCATTTCCTTTAAGACGGCCACATCGATACGGGCAAGACGGGTGACGTAAATACACCCCTTGCCCGTTTTGTGTGGGCCTAACCGTTCCAGGAATGAAGTGAACTGCTCAGCATCGCACGTGAGATAGAGCGAGAACTGACGGGGCGCCGCGGCGAACCCAATGCGCGCGGCCGTGCCAGAATGCCCGGAAGCATAGGTGTAGTCGTAGGAGCCAAATCCGATGATCTTCCGGCCCCACACCACGGGCGGTTCCCCTGAGATCTCTTGCATAAGCGAAAGGAGGTATTCGGCGTCCTCCCGCTTCGAATCGGGAAGATCGGCGAATACCTCCTCTGGGGCGGTGTTCGTCGGCACAGTCTGCATGGTGCAAGTATGCCAGGGTGCGAGCCGGTTTAGGCGACGGTGGACGAACCTTCGAGTTCAATCAGTTCCTTGCACAGCTGCTCTGCCTTAGCGTCGTCGCGGTCGAAGAGCGCGTCGGCAAGATCGTTGTAGCAAGCGAGGAGCTGGCCAGATGGGGAAGCTTCGAAGCCATTGATATCGTGTCGCGCCTGGATCACTGCGGTGATGGACGGAATCAGCGCCGTGAACATCTCATTATCAGAGCCGGACAGCAGCAACGAGTGATATTCGATGTTGGCTTCCAAGAAATCCTCGGTATCGCCCTTGCCCTGCTCGCCAAGCTCACGCATGGTACTGGCCAGATCACGGAGTCGTTGACCTTCCCGCTGGCTGGCTGCGATGGCTGCAATGCGAGCAGCACGCGGAGCTACGGCTTCACGCAGAGCGGTAAGAGAATTGAGCTGCTCGTCGCGCTGGGTGGCAACGCGCAAACGCCAGCGGATGATTGGGCCACTGAATACGGACCACTTCTCAGTAGGGAGGACGGTAATGCCCACGCGACGAGAAGAGGACACCATGCCGAGGTGCTCGAGTGCACGCATGGTTTCGCGAGCAACTGTGCGCGAGATGGAGAAGGACTCGCACAGCGTTTGCAAGGTGAACTTCTCACCCGGCTGAATCTTGCCGCTGACGATATCCGAACCGATTTGATCAAGCACAATCTCCAGCAACGGTGCGTGCGAGCGGAGAGGCGTGGATGACATGAATTACATTCCTTTTGGTTCATCAAAAATGACGTACAGAGCTGTGGGCGCTGTGGCGGACAATGTATTGCGAGCGCTGGTGGTTGCCCTTCGACAATCCCTAGTCCCTATTCGGACATTGCCGCTAGCGTTTGAAGATCCTTGAACAAACCGCATAGTTTGCTCGTACCTTTCAATCACTAGGGTGGGTGCCATAGTTGGGCCATCAACATCACTCGATTGCAATATTACAAAATCTAATACATTGACCCGATGATAGCTAGTGGCCTTTTTGAATTAAAAGCCTTTTACCATGTGGTATAGAACGGTTTCGATATGGATAAGCTGAGAAATGCATGTGAGTGGGGGTGTTCACTGAGGATTGTTTAACTTTGAAGAATGTAGATCGTCTAGGAGATATGCCGAAACTTTACCTATTAATCACACTAATCATGTAGGGAAAAGATGCTATTTAGATGAGATTTGGCTGGAAGTTTCATTGGATAACTTTGGCGAGGGGGGCGCCGCTTTGTATGAATAAAAATGTAATGCTCCGCCGATTGATGTAGATAGAATGCTATTGGTGGCTGGGTGGCGTCCCTGTGCCTTCGGGGTTTCATCGGCTCGGTTTGTAGGTGAAGGCTAGGGTGCCTGAGGGTGGGGGAGACCGGTATGGTGGTGGAAAACAGCAACAACTGGAAAGGGTCTTGGAAAAGATGACGCTTGAGTCCCACGCTCCATCACATCGGCACGACAACGAAAACCGAGTGCTATCTGGTCCAATCGCCGCTATCAACTGGAATGAAGTGCCAGATGAAAAGGACCAGGAGGTCTGGGACCGGCTTACTGGTAATTTCTGGCTCCCAGAAAAGGTCCCAGTGTCTAACGACATTAAAAACTGGGAAATGTTCAATGATCAGGAACGCCTAGCAACCATGCGAGTGTTCACTGGTTTGACTCTGCTCGATACGATTCAAGGCACGGTGGGCGCCGTTTCTCTTATCCCTGATGCGGTTACGCCGCATGAGGAGGCGGTGTTGACCAACATCGCTTTCATGGAGTCGGTTCACGCAAAAAGCTATTCCAACATCTTCATGACCTTGGCCTCTACCGCGGAAATCAACGATGCTTTCCGCTGGTCAGAAGAAAACGAGTACTTGCAAAACAAGGCCAAGATCATCCTCGACTTCTATGATGGCGAGGACCCGCTCAAGCGCAAGATTGCTTCCACGTTGCTGGAATCCTTCCTGTTCTACTCTGGCTTCTACCTTCCTATGTACTGGTCGTCCCATGGAAAGCTGACAAACACGGCGGACATGATTCGCCTGATCATTCGTGATGAAGCGGTGCACGGCTATTATATTGGTTACAAGTACCAGCGAGGCCTGGAAAAAGTGACCCAAGCCCGCCGTGATGAGTTGAAGGAGCATACCTTCGACCTTGTCTTCGAGCTCTATGACAACGAGATTCAGTACACTGAGGATCTCTATGACGAGCTTGGATGGACTGAGGATGCGAAAAAGTTCCTACGCTACAACGCCAATAAGGCGCTTAATAACCTAGGTTATGAGGGGCTCTTCCCGGCAGACGATACCAAGGTATCGCCAGCGATCCTCTCTGCGCTTTCTCCTAATGCGGACGAGAATCATGACTTCTTCTCGGGATCTGGTTCCTCTTATGTAATCGGCAAGGCTGAAGTCACCACTGACGACGACTGGGACTTTTAGTCTTTGACATGTGAATGGCGCCGATTGTCTCGGCGCCATTCACATGTCAAAACAATTAATAGGTTGTCTAACTATGGTTCGCGCTTTTCGTAGGTAGGGGAGAGTATCCCAAGGTATACCCCCGGTTTTTGTTAGGAGTTCCCCATTTGGGATGAGAGCGCTAGACTTGGCCGGGTAACCGGTCTGGTAAGGACCGGGTAAGTTCGTTGTGCCTCAAGCGCCAGTTTGGGACATAATCATGAGGGATTCTGTGAGGGCAGGATCTTTCGCTTAGTCAGGAGGAACTAATGACCGCTGTAGCGCCTAAGGTCGACCATTCGGTCGCACCCGCCAGGCCTGCACCAACCGGCAATGCCCGCAAGGGTTCTTTTGCCTGGAAGATGCTGACCACCACCGACCACAAGCAGCTGGGCATCATGTACATCATCATGTCTTTCAGCTTCTTCTTCCTCGGTGGCCTGATGGCTTTGCTGATTCGTGCCGAACTGTTCTCCCCGGGATTGCAGTTCTTGTCCAACGAGCAGTTCAACCAGCTTTTCACCATGCACGGCACCGTCATGCTGCTGCTGTACGGAACGCCAGTCGTGTGGGGCTTTGCTAACTACGTTCTGCCACTGCAGATCGGCGCTCCAGACGTTGCTTTCCCACGTCTGAACGCTTTCGGCTTCTGGCTCACCACCATTGGTGGCGTGGCTATGCTGTCCGGCTTCCTGACCCCAGGCGGCGCAGCAGACTTCGGCTGGACCATGTACTCCCCACTGTCTGACGCAATCCACTCCCCAGGCATTGGCTCTGACATGTGGATCGTCGGTGTCGGTGCCGGCGGTGTCGGTACCATTCTTTCCGCCGTCAACATGATCACCACGATCCTGTGTCTCCGTGCTCCAGGCATGACCATGTTCCGTATGTCCATCTTCACCTGGAACATCTTCGTCACCTCGATCCTGGCACTGCTGATCTTCCCAGTCCTCACTGCAGCCGCTCTGGGCGTGCTGTTCGACCGCAAGCTCGGTGGACACCTTTACGATCCAGGCAACGGTGGCTCCATCATGTGGCAGCACCTGTTCTGGTTCTTCGGTCACCCTGAGGTCTACGTCCTTGCACTGCCATTCTTCGGCATCATCTCTGAGGTCGTCCCAGTGTTCTCCCGCAAGCCAATGTTCGGCTATGTCGGTCTGATCTTCGCAACCCTGTCGATCGCCGCTCTGTCCATGGCAGTGTGGGCACACCACATGTTCGTCACTGGTGCAATTCTGCTCCCATTCTTCTCCTTCATGACCTTCCTGATCTCCGTGCCTACCGGCGTGAAGTTCTTCAACTGGGTCGGCACCATGTGGAAGGGCCACATTTCTTGGGAAACCCCAATGATCTGGTCCATGGGCTTCCTCGTGACCTTCCTCTTCGGTGGTCTGACCGGCATCATGCTGGCATCCCCTCCACTGGACTTCCACATCTCTGACACCTACTTCGTGGTTGCTCACTTCCACTACACCCTCTTCGGTACCATCGTGTTCGCATCCTGCGCTGGTGTTTACTTCTGGTTCCCAAAGATGACCGGTCGTATGCTGGACGAGAAGCTGGGCAAGGTCCACTTCTGGCTCACCTTCTTCGGTTTCCACGGCACCTTCCTGGTTCAGCACTGGCTGGGCAACATGGGTCTGCCACGTCGTTACGCCGACTACCTCGACTCCGACGGCTTCACCCTGCTGAACCAGATCTCCACGGTTTCGGCATTCATCCTGGGCCTGTCCGTCATTCCATTCATCTGGAACGTCTTCAAGTCTTGGCGCTACGGTGAGATCGTTACTGTCGATGACCCTTGGGGTTACGGTAACTCCCTCGAGTGGGCAACCTCTTGCCCTCCTCCTCGCCACAACTTCACCTCCATGCCTCGCATCCGCTCCGAGCGCCCTGCGTTCGAGCTGCACTACCCACACATGGTCGAGCGCATGCGTGCCGAGGCACACTCCGGTCGCCATTAAGCATCGGGCGTTGATGGTCTCCTAGACTTCACACCCTCACCAATCACCCTCAGCAGCCAAGCGGTTGCTGGGGGTGATTCATTTGTCTACGCAAACCCGCATGAGAGAATAGGTCACATGACAACAGAACCTTTCAACGCACTGACCGCAGGGCTCACCCCAGTTTTGATCAAAGTTACTGGTCAAGACAAGTCCGGCGTTTCAGCGGCAGTGTTCCGAGTGTTGGCGGCCCACGGCGTTCAACTAGTCGATATTGAACAGTCCGTTTTTCGAGGACATCTTTCGCTAGCTGCCTTTGTCGGCATCAACCCGGACCGGATCGACACCGTGACTGAAGGTTTGAAGAACACCCTGCAGATCCTGGGGCTGCAAGTGCGCGTCGAGGAGCTGAAGGAAGTCCCAGAGCCGCGTCCGCATTCCACCCATGTACTTGCGCTGCTTGGCTCGGCAATTACTGCGGAACATGTGCACCGAGTAGGCCAGACACTGGCCAACTATGGCGCAAACATCGAGGCGTACCGCGGGTTGACAGATTATCCCATCACGGCCATCGAGTTGGATGTGTCAGTGGCGAACCCGAACCCTGGTGGCGGTGTGCCATTGCGTCGCGCGCTCGCAGAGTTGTCACATGAGATTGGTATCGACATCGCGATCGATCGTGCAGGTGTTGAACGTCGAGCTAAGCGCCTCATTTGCTTCGACTGCGATTCCACCTTGATTACCCAAGAGGTGATCGAGATGC
The DNA here is from genome assembly GCF_009734385.1 of Corynebacterium kalinowskii. Classification (NCBI taxonomy): domain Bacteria; kingdom Bacillati; phylum Actinomycetota; class Actinomycetes; order Mycobacteriales; family Corynebacteriaceae; genus Corynebacterium; species Corynebacterium kalinowskii. The sequence goes on from NZ_CP046452.1 coordinate 521,108, forward strand.
TGGCAGCCTATGCCGGTCGCGAGGAAGAGGTCGCTGCAGTGACCGAGCGGGCAATGCGTGGCGAGCTCGACTTCGAGCAGTCGCTGCGCGAACGTGTCGCGACGCTTGCTGGGCTTGATGAGTCCGTCATCCATGCGGTAGCCAAGGATCTCCAGCTCACGCCTGGCGTACGTACCACGCTGAAAGCCCTGCAGAAGATGGGTTTCAAAACTGCAGTTGTTTCCGGTGGTTTCATCCAGGTGCTGGAGGGCCTCGCCGAGGAGTTGGAACTAGACTACGTGCGCGCGAACACTTTGGAAATTGTGGACGGCAAGCTAACCGGTCGGGTGATTGGCAAGGTCGTCGATAGGCGGGCTAAGGCCGAGTTCCTGGGCGAGTTTGCAGCAGATTCTGGCTTGGAAATGCGCCACACGGTTGCTGTGGGTGACGGTGCCAACGATATTGACATGATTTCGGCAGCTGGTCTGGGCATCGCGTTCAACGCGAAGCCCGCATTGCGCGATGTCGCTGATACCTCAGTGAACTCGCCGTTCATGGACGAAGTGCTCTACATGCTGGGACTGAACAAGATCGATGTCGAACGCGCACTTCGGTAGGGACGACGTCTTCGAGCTCGCCTATGCGCGGCTGCGCACCGTCCTTGAACCAGATAGAGAAGGGGAGAACCCCGACGATCCAAGCACGGTCCAGGCGATGCCCATCGTGCTCGAGATTCCAAAGCAGAACCCTCCGTCGCACACGGAGCTGCTGGAGGCAGCAGCACGCGCGGTCGTTGCCGTCTGTTTGGATCCACGCGCTGGCGAAGATTCTGCCTTCGCTGAGGCGCTGAGCTCGTGGTATGGGGCTCGGATCCGAAAGATTGCTCGTCGGGCACGCAATTCTGCGTGGGAGCGCGTGCAGGTCCTGCCAGGCGTGACCATTGCACAGGGGAGCGCCCGGGCGCGGGCTTTCGTCCCGAGCCCTGTGCGAGATACAGAGCCTTTGCTTGCGAAGCTGCAGATTGGCGGGACCGAGTTGCCGATCGATGAGCCGGGCGGGATGCTGGCGGGGACTCCGATGATTGCTGTCGATGCCAGCTTGGGGATGACCGTCGGCAAGGCTGCTGCCCAGGTGGGGCACGCGTCGATGCTGCTCGCAGCCCATATGCCGCTGGCGTGGACTCGGCGGTGGGCAGAGGCGGGCTTCCCGCTTCAAGTTCGCTACCTGACGCGAAACGAGTTTTCCCGCGTTGCTGCGCGGAAAGACGCTGTACCGGTGCGGGACGCGGGCTACACGGAAGTCGCCCCAGGTTCCGTGACAGTTGTTGCCGAGACGAACGGCTTCTAGAGTCAGGGATATGGCTAAGAATCGTGGTTGGGTCCCGGATCAGCACGGTGCGTGGGTCATGGTTACCGTGCCGCTGTTACTGGGCGCCTGGCTTGCTGGGCTGCACTGGATTCATATTCCTCTCGGTATCGCGTGGTACGCGGGCTACTTCGCCTTCTTTGCGCTCAGTTGGTGGCTCCGCGCCCGAGGTCCGCGCAAGCGTGAGTACATTTCGGCGCTCGCCACGTATGGTGTGGTTTGCGCGCTCGCAGCCGTCGCGATTATCGCCGTCGTGCCCCAGGTGGTGTGGTGGGCGGCTGTGTTTGGCCCATTGATGTCAGTGGCAATCTACGAAGCTTATCGACGCCGTCCCCGTTCCCTGCTCTCTGGATTGTCCACAGTGCTCGCCTCAGTGGCGATGATTCCTCTTGCCAGTTTCGTCGTCGGTGCGGAGCTGGGGCTTCGGATCTGGGTGGCAACGCTGCTGGTGGGACTGTATTTTTGTGGCACTGTGTTCTACGTTAAGTCGTTGATTCGCGAGCGGAAGAACATTCAATTCGGTTGGGTGTCGATTGCTGTGCACGTGCTTTTCGCGGCTGCTGTCTTATCGATGAACTTTGCCGGGTGGGGACATTTGTCGGCAGCGCTGGTATTTGCCTTGTTAGCTTTCCGCGCGTGGTTAATGCCCTGGTGGGCGCGTCGTCGAGCTATACCTTGGACCCCGAAATTCGTCGGAATGACTGAAATGGTCTCGACCATCCTTGTTGTCCTGACAGCTGTAATTTAGTTTCTACGCAGATAGAATAGAGATGGTTTATAAATCGAAGCAGAAGTCGAGTAAGAAAGGTGTTGAGGGCAATGACGAACCCATATGGTTCGGTCCCGCATCCAGAGGATTCAGGTTCGTTTGAGGCGGGGTACCAGCAAAATTACTCAGTCCCAGCCGGTGGATATGCGCAAGGCTATGCCACGCAGCCACCGCTGCTTCCTGGTCAGTTCGACTGCATGCGCTCCTTCGAACAGGCTTGGCGCATTTTCAAGGAAAAGCCAGCCGCATGGCTCGTGCCCGGACTAATTTACATCGGCATCTTCTTCGTGCTGTACCTGTTCGGATACATCCAATTCATTACCACCTTAGCCTTGAGCACGGATCCGGTAACGGATGAACTTACGGGTAACTTTCCATGGGCATCGTTGGTGGTATTCATTGTTACCTTTGCGGTCGCAATGGTGTCCATGATGCTGTGGTCGTACGTTTGCTACCGCGAAGCTGTCTATGCGGTCGGTGGAAAACGCCCGGAGATTAAAGACATGTTCACCTTCCGGCGGGTCGGCATCCTCTTCTTGCTGTCGATAGTCGTTGGGCTGCTTGAATTGGTTGGCCTTCTGGCGCTCATCATCGGTGTGTTCGTGGTGTCGTTCTTCTTGATGTTTGCGATGCCAGCGATTGTCTTCGAGGACATGAGTATCGGTGACGCGCTGAAGTCTTCTTATCAGGTGGCTAAGGATAACGTCGGGCAAGCATTGTTGCTGTTCCTGCTCATGGCAGTAGTGAACGGTATCGGTGGGTCCGTAGTGTTCGGCGTGCTGCTCACCCAGCCGTTGTGCTACTTGGCGGCGGCTCATGCCTACATGACTGCGACGGGGCGGCCGGTTCAAGAGCGTGCGATGTAACAAAACTCTGATGTGAAAAGGCGGGCATGTAGGTGCCCGCCTTTTGTTGATGATAGATAAACAATATGAGTGGGGTTATAAAAGGTACTTATTCGAGTTTCGCGAGTGTGGTTCCTCGGATACTCTGTGCTAGTCAGCGTGATTGCGGTTTCCGCAATTGAAGTGAAATTTATTGAAAGGGTTTATGAGCGTGACGAATCCATTCGGCGCTTCGGGTGAAAACCCGAATCAAAATCCATACGGCTCCGCTAATCCGGATCCTCAGACGCCTGAAAATACAAGTGGCAATAGCCCATATGGTCAGGCTGCCCAGGGGGGAACGCAGCCAGGCTACGGCCAGGGCGCTTATGGTCAGCCAGGCTATGGTCAGCAAAACCAGCAAGGCACTTATGGTCAGCCAGGCTATGGCCAGCAGCCTCAGGACCCATACGGCCAGCAGGGCTATGCCCAGCAGGGTTACCCTCAACAGGGCTACAACCAATACCAGGGTGCTGCTGCGCAGCCAGGCTCCTTTGACGCCATGGAATCCTTCCGTCAGGGCTGGAAGATCTTCAAGGAAAAGCCTGCACCTTGGGTAATTGCTAGCCTCGTCTACGGACTGATCGGCCTGGTTCTCTTCGCCATCGCTTTCATCCCACTGATCACGTGGAGCGTCGAAAACTCCAAAACGTACGACAGTACATATTCCAGCACCTACGGCACGACTTACTCTTCTTCTGAGGGGCCTCCGATTGCCGCATTGATGACGTTCATCTTTGTCGCCCTGATCATGTCGATTGTTTTGACGCTGCTGCAGTCAATCATGATTCGCAATGCAGTGGCAGCGGTCGGTGGCAAGAACCCAGAGATTGGTGACTTGTTCAGTTTCCGCCAGATCGGCTTGATTTTTGGTGTTGCATTGGCCTTGGGCGTGGCAGTTCAGCTCGGCAGCATTGTTTGGGTCGGCGGTATCATTATCGCTTTCCTTTTTGTGTTTGCCACCGTCGCGGCCGCTGTACCAGGAACGGGCTTCGTTGACGCTTTCAAAAACTCTTTCACGGTAACTACCTCCAACTTCGTTCCGACCCTGCTGCTCATGCTCCTGGTGTGGGTGGCTTCCATGGTCGGCACGTTGGCACTCGGTGTTGGTCTCCTGGTGGCTGGCCCTGTGATCATTCTGGCTACTGCGCATGCTTATTTGACCGCCACCAACGGTGCAGTGCAGACCCGCGCCTAACCCACAGGTAGGGAACAAATTGGGGTGCGGGCTGCATCGAAGAAGTGACAGAGCGTTTTGAGGCGAGGCCACGATGAAAGGCAACCCCGCATGACCAACCCTTACCCACACACTCCAGGTGTAGTTCCGCACCCTGCTCCTGTTCCTCAGCAACCGCGCCCGTTTCAGCGGGCAATTGATGCGGTGTCGCAGCATATGGGAACAGTGGTGGGGGCGACCCTATCCTGGGCTGTGCTGTTTGCACTGCTGGCAGCGAGTTATGTGGCCTGCCTGTATTACTTCGACAAAGTAGCTCAGCTTCCGCAAGACGATCTCAATCGGGTGGGGTTGGTGGTCGTTCCTGCTTTTGCGGCAGTATTCCTGTCGATCATGGCACTGTTCGTTGCGGTCTCTCATGCCCGTGCGGTGGATTTCTACTCAGGTCGCAGGCCCACCTACCGTTCGTATTTCAGCCTCCGAGGAGCAGGCAGCCCCCTGCTGGCGTATGTGCTTTCCAAGACACTCGTTTTCTTCCCGATTGGCATCTTTGTTGCGGCTATGGCCCGTCAGCAGGCGACGGGCGGAGGCGAGGAACTCACTCCTGGCTTGTTGGCCATTTGTTTGTTCATCTTGGTGTGGTGTCCCGTGGTTGGCTATCTCACTATGTTTGCCACCGCTGCCGCAACTGAGGTCGGACCGATGCATGCGATCATTCGCTCCGCCAAACTCACCACGCGTTATCCAGGAGGGGCGTGGGCAACCATCGGTGTCATCTTTCTGGTGCGCTTGCTCGAGAACTTCACGATGAATCTTTCCAGCCTGGTCACCGCACCCTATTTGTCCTTCGCGATGGTGTCCAAGTATCAGGAGCTACGTTCTCGTGAGCTCCCGCCGCAGAATTTTGCCGGCGGCGGAGCGGGGTATCCGGTCTACTAGGTGCACCGCCCGGATCTTCTCAAAACCTGCCACCCGATCCGCAACAAAAGTCATCACTTCATTCGCGCTGACCGCGCCGACGACAAATGCCTCCGGTCGTTCATCCCCCAAGGAATCAAAGCCACGCGCCACCGCGACGTCTGTCACGCCCGGCATCGTTGCAATCAGCTGCTCCAATTTCACTGGCGACACCTGAAAACCGTGGTACTTGATCAGGTCTTTCAACCGGTCCACCACGACATAGGACCCATCGTGTTTCCGGCGGACGATATCGCCGGTGCGGACCCAGCCGTCGATAAGCGTGCGCGCGGTCGCATCCGGATCGCCGAGGTACCCGGACATCACCTGCGGGCCGCTCACCCACATCTCGCCCTGCTCCGCCGGCTCTAGGGTGTCAGGGTTGCGCACGCTTATCGACGTCCCCGGCAGCGGATGCCCAATCGAATCCAGCGCGGTTCCCCGCTGCCACGCTAAGTGGGTGACCGGGGCGGTTTCGGTGAGCCCGAACCCCTGCATCACTCTAGCTCCGAGCCGATTCTGGACGCGGGCAGCGACTCGAGGGTCGAGGGGAGCGGCTCCGGAAACGATGGTGTGTAAGCTGCGGAAATCCTCCGGGGTGAGGTGAGGGGCATCGGCGAGGAGGCGTGCCAGTGGGGGAGCGATGAACGTGAGATTTACCTGGTGCTTTGGGTGAGCTTTGAGGAAACTGTCGCGCGCAAAATCCTGGGCAATCACGCGAGCCCGCTTGGCCAGCGGCACGTTAAGCAGGGCAGTGAGCCCGTAAATGTGGCTGAACGGCAGCACGGACAGGCAGGTCTCCCCGGATTGCAGCGGAAGTACCTGGGCAAACTGGGCGATATTGGCTGCTAGGGCCCGGTGGGAGAGCATCACTGCTTTCGGTGTACCCGTGGTACCGGAGGAAAACGGTAGGCAAGCCAACTGCTCAGGATCAATGTGTGGCGTTGGGGAATCAAGCTGTCCGCGGGGCTTGATCAGCTGCGGGGCCTCGGCGGCGGTGACGAGCAACCGCGCGTCCACGGCGCGCAGCAGCTGGGAGCGGTCCTGGTGCGACAGGTGCATAGGCAGGGGAGCAACGATAGCGCCAATTTTGGCGGTCGCGTGTAGGAGCGTTGCGAAGTCAATCCCATTCGGAAGTTGCACGCCCACCACGTGGCGCTCGCCGATACCTTGTGCGGATAGATGGGCCGCTGCATCGTCGATCAGCTCGGCAAGCTCCGGGTAGGTGACGGAAGCATCGCCGGTGACCATGGCTGTGGTTTCGGGGAGATCGTGGCCGAACACGGCCTGATACAGGGATCCGCTCACTGAGCGACCAGCCTCTTGAGGGCCGCCTTCGCAGTGTCCGAGTTGGTTGTCTCCCAGAAAGCCGGCATGGACTTCCGCAGGAATGAGCCATAGCGTTTGGTTACCAAGCGGTTGTCCAGGACCGCCACCACGCCGCGATCGGTGACATGACGCAGCAAACGTCCGGCCCCCTGCGCCATGAGCAGCGCTGCGTGGGTGGCAGCCACTTCCATAAAACCGTTGCGTCCCTCGGCATCGGCCGCCTCTTTCCGGGCCTGCAGCAGCGGGTCGTCAGGACGCGGGAAAGGAACGCGGTCGATGATGACCAGCGAGCAAGAGCGGCCGGGAACATCGACGCCCTGCCACAGGGTGAGGGTGCCGAACAAACACGAATTCTCGTCTGCAGCGAACCTCTCCACCAGCGCGCCGGTGGAATCCTCGCCCTGGCACAGCACATCAAAGGGCAGCCGCTTGCGCATCGCCTCAGTCACCTGCTCGGCTGCGCGCCGGGAAGAAAACAGCCCCAAGGTGCGACCGCCGGCAGCCATGATGAGATCGTAAATCTCATCCATCGTCTCCGGCGAGACCCCATCTCGGCCTGGATCCGGCAGATGCCGGGCCGTGTACAAAATTCCTGACTTTGCTGGATCAAAGGGGGTGCCCGCGTCCAAACTGTCCCACGTGCCTTTTGGCAAGCCCCAACTTGCCGCCATTGCTTCGAAGTTGCCACCGATGGTGAGAGTGGCCGAGGCCAGCACCACGGTGTTTTGCTCAAACAGTCGGGTATGTAACAGCCCCGCCACCGACAGCGGCGCCACCCTCAAAATGTTGCCCCGGCGATCCTCTTTCGACAGCCACACCACGTCGGTATGCTTCGCCGGATCCGACTGCGCGAAGACCTCCAAGATGCGGACGATGGCGTCGTGCAGGTCTGTCAGATGGTTCGCCAAGGATTGTCGCTCTGCGTAACGTTCCGGCTGATTGGCGGATTCGCCCTCTGGCGCTCGTGAAATAGTTTCCCGCAGGGACCACAACGCATCTTTGAGCGCGATCAAGGTGTGCTGCGCGGTTTCCGGCATCGCCTTCCAGCGGCCTTCCGGGGCGCCGACGAAGACGTCGTCAAGCTCTTTGGCAAGTTCGGTGACCTTGTCCTCGCGTCCTTCGGCACCTAGCTTTCCGGCGCGCTTGGCCGTGAGGTTGAGGGAGGTCACGGAGATCTCGTTGCTGGCTACGGCCGTGATCCGGCCGTCGAGCTCATGAGCCTCATCGATGATTACCACGTCGTGCTCGGGCAAGATGTTGATATCTGCCAGGGCGTCGATTGCGAGCAACGCGTGGTTGGTCACGATAATGTCCACGTCTTTCGTCGCCTTACGAGCCAGCTCAGCGAAGCACTCCTCGCCGTGGGGGCATCGCGCAGCCCCCAAACACTCGCGGGCAGAGACACTCAGTTGACGCCACGCCAAATCCGGTACGCCCGGCTCTAGATGATCGCGATCACCCGTCTCCGTCTCATTTGCCCAGTCATGCAGTCGAGCGACGTGCTTGCCCAGCCACGACACATCGGCCTCATCAAGGAGCGCCTCATCGCCATCCTGCTGGGACTGCGCCACCTTGTTCAGACACAAGTAGTTTTGGCGACCCTTCTGGATGGCGAAAGTAGGGCGCTTCTTCAGCAGCGGTTCCAAGGCATCGGCGAGCCGAGGGAGATCCCGTTCTACCAGCTGACGCTGCAATGCGATGGTTGCGGTCGAGACAATTATCGTCGTGCCGGTTTCCTGTGCATGCCTAATCGCAGGAACCAAATAGGCCAGCGACTTTCCGGTACCCGTGCCAGCCTGAACCGCCAGATGTCGCTCCGATTCCATCGCCTTTGTCACGGCATTGGCCATGGCTTCCTGGCCGGGACGGCGCGCGCCGCCGAGAGCTGCGACAGCTGAAGCGAGCAACTCAGTAGTGGAGGGTACTTCTGACTCTGACATTGTGGCTTTCTTGTCGGCAGGTGAGATATCTGAAGATAACTCTAGCCGTTGCAGTGGGGGAGCCCATGCAGAGTCGGTGGGCCGGGACTGGCGGAGGAAATTTCAGATATAACAAAGTCGCCCCCGCTGTATTCAGCGAGGGCGACCGGTCTGTGAGGAGTTAGCGATTATGCGAGGTCAGTCGCGTCATCGGCAGAGTTGTTCATGTCGATGTCGATGGTTGGGGCCAGGTCAGAGGTGACGTTCTCGTAGGTGTCGTAGACCAGGTCGTCGTTGTTGTCGAAGCCTCGGACGTCGGCGTAGCCGTCGTAGTCCTCGTCAACCAGGACGGTGTCGGTCAGGCCGTCGCCATCGGTGTCGGTGTGCTGCTCGTCGACGCGGCCGTCGTAGTTGGAGTCAACCCAGACAGTGTCGGTCAGGTTGTCGCCATCGGTGTCCAGTTCGACGATGTCAGCCTTGCCGTCAGCGTTGGTGTCCTGGACGAAGCCGTCGGTGTAGCCGTCGCCGTCGAGGTCAACCTCGACACCGTTTGGAGAAGTTGCAGCTGCAGGGGCGTTCTCGGTGGAAGGTGCAGCTGGAGCTGGGGCTGCAGGTGCCTCTGGTGCAGGGGCTGCAGCTGCGGCGCCGGCGGCGCCACCTGCGACAGCGTTGATGTCGTCGCCAAGCAGGTCGCCCATCGCTTCCTGAGATGCGGTCATGGTGCCGCCGTTGGAGTAGTCAGCGATGCCGTCGGCGTTGGTGTCGGAGATGTGCGCGCCACCGGCGGAGCTGTCAGTGTGGACGTTGTCGATCTTGCCGTCGCCATCGCGGTCGTAGACGCGCATGTCATCGTCGCCGTCGCCATCGGTGTCGATGAAGACCACGTCGGTGTCGCCGTCCTTGTCCAGGTCCTGTGGGTCGCGGGAGCCACCAGCTGCAGCTGGAGCCTCAGGAGCGGACTCGGCGCGGGACTCGGAAGCAGAAGCCTCTGGAGCTGCTGCCGCTGCACCAGCTGCGCCCGCTGCGGCGCCGGCTGCGGAGCCAGCGGTGTCGTCAGCACCAGCGGTTGGTGCTGGGGTGGTTGGCTCTGCGTGGTTGGAAGGAATTCCCTTCTGGAAGGCCTGATCGCCGAGTGCCTGCTGGGTTGCAGAGACTTCGCCCTGGCCGTTGGTGCTGTCGACCTTTCCGTCTTCATCGTGGTCGTAGTGGGTAACGTCCATCTTGCCGTCGCCGTCAGTGTCGTAAGCTACTGCGTCGACCTTGCCGTCTTCGTTGAAGTCGCTGACCTTCATGTCGGAGACGCCGTCGGCGTCGGTGTCGATCTCGACCTTGTTGACGCGACCGTTGTCATCGATGTCCTGGACGTGAGTGTCGATCAGGCCGTCGTTGTTGGAGTCTACGGAGACGCGGTCGAAAGAGCCGTCCTTGTCGGAGTCAACCACTACGGTGTCGGTGATGGTGTCCTTGTCCAGGTCCAGGTCCATGCGATCTGCCTGGCCGTCTTCGTTAGCGTCGGTAACGGTGCCGTCTACCTTGCCGTCGCCGTCCAGGTCGATCTGGTAGGTGTCGGTCTTGCCATCGAGGTCCATGTCCTGTGCACCGATGATGTCAGCCTGAATCTTGTTGCCAGCAGCGTCGACGGTCTCGAATACACCTGGAACGGTGTTGGTGGTGTTCTCGGAAGCGTTGTTCTTGTAGTCAGACATTGGGTTTACCTTTCAGTGAAGATGATCTTGGTCATCGTGTTGGGGATAGTATCGTTCAGGACCTCTCTGTTGTCCTGTCGGTTATGGAATGCGCCGACCGCCGGATATGTTCCTCGGGGGTAAAATTCAGCTAGGAATTACCGTGAAGTTTCCCGGATAACATGCGGTCGTGCGACATTCCGGACACAATGGGGAGACCGCCTAAACGGGGGTAGCTCCGCGAGGTGATACCACATTTGATACGTAGCGAAAGTGAACGATTAGTGACTGCACCGTTGAATAGACCAACCCAACGAGGGCCCCGCGAGTCCGTGGCTAGAGCAGCGGAAATTGCTCGCAAGTACGGGCGTACCGGAGAAACTGAGCATGCTTTAGCCCTTATGGATGCCAATTTTCGCACGGGAACCGTGGTGGTGGTCGGTGAGATTAAGCGTGGCAAGTCTTCACTGGTGAATGCCTTGGTCGGGCAGCGGGACTTGCTCCCCGTAGACGTGCTTATGTGTACCTCCGCGCCGATCCGAGTTACCGCTGACCCGCAATGGGATGAGGATCCGAATTGTGTGTTGGTACGCGGCGATCACAAGGATCCGATTGTGCTCACGGATCTGCCGAAGTGGGTGACTCATCAGGCGGTGCAGCAGATCGATAAGGCTGATTCTTCTGAGGAGGCGGCGCTTTTGCTGCCTAGCGCAGCGGAGATTCGGGTGGGCTTCGACGAACTCGGCCTCATCACCATCATCGATACCCCGGGTGTTGGTGGTTTGGATGAGCATGCAATTACAGCAGCACTAACCGAAGCGCGCCAAGCCGGTGTGCTGCTCATGGTCTGTGATGCCTCCACACCCATCACTGCTCCGGAGATGGAAATCTTGCGTCGAGCTCGCGAAACAGTGGGATCCGTCATCGTTGCCGTGACAAAGACGGACAAGAACATTCGTCGTTGGCGCTCGATCGTCGACGACAACCGCCGCCTTATCTCCCAGCACCTCGGGCTTGAGATCCCGGTCATCGGAGTCTCGAGTCTGCGCGCCCTGGATGCAATGGCGCAGGCGGATCCAGAGCGCCGCGCGCTTATCGACGCACGTTCCGGCATGGCCGACCTGCGTAAACAAATCCGGTGGGAGCTTTCTTCTTCTTCGGGCCTTGGCCTGCGCACCGCGGTGGACACGATGCGCATTTCTATGATGGACATTAAGAAGGGCATCGAGGAGGATATCGAGCTGCACTCTGCGTCTTCCGATGCCGTCGTAAAGCTCGAGGAAGAGCGCGGGCGACTGGAGCAGTTCCGTGATGACACGAGCGAATGGGAGCAACTGTTCCAGCGCGACATCACGCTGGCACGAAATGAGATTTCGGGGAGCCTTGACCGAAACCTCGAGCAGCTGCGTATCGACTGGACCGACCGTGTCAACGCTGATGGCATGCGGGTGCTTCGTAGCAAGCCGCAGGTGTTTACCAGCCAGATCGAGATTGAGCTCAAGCGCATTCTTGAAGATGCGGTGCAGTCGATCCTGCAGCATGTCGAGCGCAGTTGCCGCGACTTGTTGCAGGACGATCTTTCCACGCGCGAGGTCATGGGCAATATTCTGGCTACCTTGATGCCAGCGGAAATCATGAATAGGGAAGTGGATAAGAAGACCAAAGACCTGGTGGATCCGACCGTCGTGACCATGGGCGTGATGGGCGCTGGCGCCCTGGGCGCGCTTGGCACTGGCGCGTTGGGTGCGGTGGGAATCGGTTCTGTGGCGCTCGCTGGCCCGCTCGCCCCAGTGGTTGGTGGCGTGTGGATTGGCGTCAACCTGGCGTATCGCGCAATGCGCAACGGCAAACAACACCTCATCATGTGGATTCGCGAGATGCAAAACACCACCCGGTCTTCCGCGATGCGCATGATTGACCAGATCATTACCAACGCGCGCACGGAAATCATGCTTCGGCACCGCTCGAATCTGCGCACGAGACAGCGTGAGATTCAGAACAAGATCGAAGAGGCTCGCCGCATTGCCCAAGAATCTGAGACCGAGCGTAAGCAGCGGGTAGCTCGCTTGCAGAAGAATCGCGAGATCGTTGGGGCCATGATTAGGGAGCTTGAGCTGCAGAAACAAGTGGTTTCTTCGCAGGTGAAGGGGAAGTAAAACATGAACATGAACCAGAACGTTGATACGTCACGTGATGCTTCCATCGCCGCGCTGACAACCCTGCTCACCCAAGCGGCGGATGCTCTCGCCCAAGGCGGCCCAGAGCTCGCGGAACACGCCTCTGAGCTGCGGAAAATGGTCTCGCGTCCGCCGCGCGTCGCAGTGGTCGGCCGCCTCAAGTCCGGAAAATCCACCCTCGTTAACGCCCTCACCCAGCACGTCATTGCGGCGACGGGCACCCTAGAGTGCACGATGGCCGTGAGCATGTACTTTGATGGTGCTCCAGCGCGCGCCGAGGTAATCGGCGTGGATGGCCAGGTAGAGCGAATCCCCCTCGGCAATGGTCCGCTCACTGAGCTGGGCATGCCGCTAGACAACGTCGATCACATCGAGCAGTTCCTGCCCAATGCGCAGCTTCGTCGTCTTTCGCTCATCGACACACCTGGCACGGCCACCCTCACTGTGGAAAACGAGGCCCGCACCCGACGCGTGTTGGTTGATGGCCAAAAGGACACCAAGCGCGCCAGCTCGTGGGCTGATTCACTCGTCTTCCTCTCTGACTCTGCTCCGCGAGAAGACGAAAAGCTCTTCCTATCCCAGCTGGGTATGACACCGCTGACGTCGATAGGCCTGCTTTCGCGTGCCGACTCCTTCGGCGAGGGAGCATTCGGCCACCGCGACCCGCTAGATTATGCCCGTGAGCACGCGCAATCGATCGCCGGCGAGTTGAAGAATTCGGTGTCTCAGGTGCTTCCGCTCTCGGGTTTCATGGCCGAGTCCGCGCTGGTGGGGCGGATTACTGGCGATGTCGCGCGCACCCTGGCTCACCTCGCACCGCTGGGGAGAGAGCAGCTTCTCGACGTCATCGAACTGCCCGACCCGTCCACGGTCGTCCCTGGTTTCACAGCTCAGATGCGAGACATGTTGCTCGATACGGTGGGTGAATACGGCATTATCGCGGGACGTGAGATCGCTGCGCGTGACGGTGCGGTGGGACTCATGCAATGGATGGTGGAGCGCTCCGGCATCAATCGACTAACTGAGATCCTCACCGGCGAGATCAGCTACTTTGCTGTGCTCCAGCGCGCAGTGCGGATGTTGGACGTACTCGACGAGTTGGCCGGTGGCAATGTCAATCGCGAGCATGTCCGCTGGGTGCAGTCGGTGACGCTATCCCAGCCTGGCATGCACTTTGTCATGCTGTACCGCAGCTACCGCAATACCTATGCGTCCACTCCGGATTCCACTTTGTTGGGGCCGTTGCGTTCGGCGATCGCTGCCCGTACCGCGGCGGAAGTGGTGGACTTGCCTGCGGCCGCTCCGGCTGATCAAGTACGTGCTGAGCTGCAGCGACGCCTCGGTGAGATGCAAAATATGGCCATGGGATTGTTGTCTGCTGCTGAGGATGAAGCACGCGAACGGTTGGTTGTTGCCTACCAAGCGGCGCTGAAGGCTATGAGCTGATTATTCAAGCGTTCAGCCTGCCTGGGGTCTGCAAATGGTTTAATATCTGTTCGTTAGACCGTGCAGCAATGAATAAAAAGGAGAGGTGCGCATGAGCCAGGAATGGCATTTTGCTATTGACTTCGGCACCAGCAACACTTCAGCGGCGCACACCGCTCCGCTGAGCGGCGCTGTCGAGACCGTGGCGCTGACACACCGTTCGAATTTGATGCCTTCCGCGGTTTATGTTGAGGGTGATAAGGTTTTGGCTGGTGACACCGCACTTCTTCGGGGACGTCGCGATGCCTCCAAGCTGCTGCTTTCCCCGAAACGCTACATTGATCACGACCAAGTTCAGCTCGCTGGAAGTGATGCTGATACTCGCTTGCTCGTCGCTTCCGTCATCAAAGCCGCTCTCGAGCGGGCGCGCACCCAGCACGCAGGCACTGACCCTGCGACGGTGACCCTGACACACCCCGAGGCGTGGTCCGTTCACTCCGTGGACCAACTCAAGCGCGCTGCAGAAAAGGCCGGAGTACGGCCGGAACAGATTCGAACGATTTCCGAACCACGCGCAGCGGCCATTCACTACGCTTCCCAGCAGCGTATCGAGGAAGGCCGCCACGTTGCGGTCTTCGACTTTGGTGGTGGCACCCTGGACATCGCCGTCTTGCAGTCCCAGGCTGACGGTAACTTCAAGGTGGTTTCGGCCAAGGGCGATAACTCGCTCGGTGGACGCACCGTGGATAACCTCATGTTCCGTTGGGTGATCGCCCAGCTTGAACACGATGACCCCGACTTTGCCGACTACGTGCGCACCGCTCCGGTGTCCGTCATGCACTCCCTCGAGGAAGCGATCCGCGAGTCTAAAGAGCTACTCTCCGACACTTCTTCCTCCACCATCTCAGTGTCCACGCCACAGGGGGAGCGCGACGTCCTCATCACCCGCGATGAGTTCAATGGCATCATCCAGGATGCGGTGTCCCGCGCGGTTGAGCTCACCCAGGCTGCGCTGCAGCAAGCAGGCGTCGATGAGGCCACTACACCGATCTACATGACCGGTGGATCCTCTCGCATCCCTTACGTACAAAATCGCCTTGGGGAAATCGGCACCGTGATGACGCTGGATGACCCGAAAACCGTGGTCTCCCGCGGCGCTCTGCGCGCAACGCTCAGTGGTTTCACCGCGGGCAGCGCCGGAACACCGTCGATCGCGCCAGCATCGCCGTTCGGGGCAGCTGCTAGCGCTCCGCAAACAATGAACCAAGAAGCACCAGCTCCACAAGCCGAGGCAAACCCGTATGGCGCAAATCCATACGCTGCGGGCGCTCCTCAGGCGGATGTCAATCCGTACAACAATGCTCCGCAGACCACCGGCACCCGCGAGTTTGCGGCAGCGCCTATGGCTGGGCAGCCGATGGCGTCGACAAGCGCTGCGACCAAGAACGGCAGCGGCAAGACCTTGCTGTTTGCGGTGCTGGGTGTGGTTGTGGCTGGCGCGATTGCGGCTGCTGTGATCGTTAACTTCATGGGCGGCAAGGACTCTGGAACCGGGGCGCAAACCGGTGGGGAAACGAGCACCGCGCCGTCTACTTCGTCCGCTCCGAAGACCACTGCGGCTGCTGCGCCGAAACCGGCGGTGAACGACCCTGGTCAAACCGATCCGACCAAGAGCGAGCGCCACATTTCCAACCGCGAGCCGTCGACGTTTGGAGTTCTACCAGCGGAATTCACCGATAAGATCCGCAGTTGCCTGGACAAGCGTTCCGGACAATACGGCACCTCCTGGGTAGAGGGAACATCGGCGCAGCACTACGCCTGCCTGATGGAGTACTCCGCGCTGGGAGACAAGGAGAAGGAGCTGGCATACAACGGCTCCAAGTACATCTTCGTTGGTGCCGACGCGGAAACGGCGTACAACGACATGAAGAAGAACGCCAAGGTCAAGGCGGAGAAGATCCAGGATTCCAGCGCGGACAAGCCTGAGATCAACATTGGTCTGGAAGGCGCGCAGGATTCGTCCCCGGATTGGATGGCGTACTACCCGCACGACAAGATCCTGGTGACCTCTCACACCGGTACCGACTTCCGGGGTAAGGAAAACGAGTACCTGAAGTTCTTCGGCTTCATGTAAGGCAAGCGATGACGTACAACCCGTACCAGGACGACACACAGTTTCCTGCCCCGCCACTAGCTCCGCAGTCGAAGAAGAGCGGCGGGTGCCTTGTCTTTCTGTTTGTGCTCGCTGGGTTGGCTGCCGCGGGTTATGGTGTGTGGACGTACGTCCTCCACGAGCAATGGCCGGGTGGAGAACCGGAAAAAATCATCATTACCGAGTCTCCGGCGGCCACCCCCGAACCAGGGCAGGGCGGACAATCCTGGGGAACAATCCCCACCAAGTAGTGCATCACACCGACGATAACTTTAGTTTTTAACCAAAAATCAAAGGATGAGACAATGACCGACGCCTGGCACCTTGCAATCGACTTCGGCACCAGCAATACCTCAGCTGCTCACACTTCGCCGCTCTCGGGTGCCATCGAGACGCTCGCGCTCACACACCGTTCGAACCTGTTGCCATCTGCGGTCTACTGGGCTGGTGACGGCATTGCCTCGGGCGAAAATGCGCTGATGCAGGGTCGCAAAGACCCGGCTAACCTGATGCTCTCTCCGAAGCGCTACATCGACCATGACGTAGTTCAGCTGGGCGGTCGTGAGGTTCAGGAGCTTGACCTGGTCGCCGCCGTCCTCCGCAATGCCATTGAGCAGGCCAAGGCGCAGCATTCCGGTGTCGCTCCAGCCACCGTCACCCTGACGCACCCGGAGGCGTGGTCCGCGCACTCCCTGGGCCAGCTGCTGGCTGCTGGACGCCGGGCGGGGCTTGTCGACGCCCAAATCCGCACCATCTCCGAACCGCGCGCGGCCGCGATGCACTACGCAGCCCAGCAGGAGATTCCGTCCGGCAAGCACGTTGCCGTGTTCGACTTTGGTGGCGGCACCCTGGATATTGCGGTGCTGCAGGCGCAGCAAGACGGCAACTTCCGGGTGGTGGCGGCTAAGGGCGATAACTCGTTGGGCGGCCGTACGGTAGATAACTTGATGTACCGCTGGGTGATCGCGCAGCTGGAATTCGACGATCCCGACTTTGCCGATTACGTTAAGACGGCTCCGGTGTCGGTGATGCATGCGCTGGAGTCCAGCGTCCGTGAGGCTAAGGAAGTGCTGTCGGACGCATCCTCGGCGACAATTACTGTGTCCACGCCGCAGGGCGAGCGAGACATCCTGTTGACCCGTGATGAGTTCAACAACATTATTGAGGAGTCGGTCACTCGCGGAGTGGAACTCACGCGCGCTGCACTGGAACAAGCTGGCGTGAATGGTTCCGACACCCCGCTGTACCTCACCGGTGGTTCTTCTCGCATTCCGCACGTGCAAAACCGCCTCGCGGAAGTCGGCATGGTCGAACGTCTGGATGATCCGAAGACCGTCGTTTCCCGAGGTGCGTTGCGCGCTACTATGCACGGCTTTAGCGCCGGTTCGGATGGTTCCACCACAGCAGCGCAGCCAGCAGTCAACCCAGCTGCCACCACGACTGAGCAGTTCAGCAAGCCACAGTCGGATCCTTATGCCAACCCGTATGCGAATCCGCCTCGCGAAGCGACCGCCTCACCAACTTCAGGTCAGCCGAGCGCCAAGAAGGCGAGCATGGTGAATTTCAACTCCGCCACGCCAAAGTCGGGGTCCGGATTCAAGAAGTGGCTGTACGCCGGTATCGCCGCTGTGGTTGTGCTCGGCGCAGGTGCAATGATCGTTCCGAACATGCTTGGTGGCCAGGAAACTTTCCAGGTCAGCCCGCAAATGGACGAAAAGCACCTGGCACGTGTGGATTCCAAGACGGCAGAGATCATGCCAGCGGCGTTCCTGGAAAAGATCGACTACTGCAACAACCCAAGCAAGTCCTATTCTTCACTCGACTGGGCTAAGGATAAGGAATCCCGCTCCTGCCGCTTTGTCAAGGATTTGCCGGCAGCGCCAGCCAATACCGGCTATTACACCAACAACTTCGACGTGTTCCAGGGCGCCACTGCCAAGGACGTGTACGAAGCTATGAAGAACAGCGATAGCACCAAGCGCGAATTTCAGAAGGCCAAAGGCAATCGGCCAGAGGTAGTGGCTGTCGAACAGAACAAGTACACCGCTATCGCAGTGTGGTACGAAAAGGACGAGTACCTCGTGTTCTTCGACGAGTATGCCCAGCCAACTGATAACGAAGTGGCCCAGTGGGGCCAGTACTTCGGCTTCCTGAAGAAGTAGCGCTTAGAAGTCCTGGCCCACGCCGGATTCGCGGAGCGCCTCGAGCAGTTTTGCTCGGGCGCGGTTGATCCGGCTTTTCACCGTCTGGATTGGGATGCCCTGCTGGTCAGCGATGTCCTGGTAGCTCAGTCCGCCGTATTCACGCAGGACCAAGGCTTCGCGGAACTCGTCGGGAAGCTGGCTCAGCGCTTCGCGCACCACGATCGACGCCGTGACCTGCTCATCAACGGATGAGCCGGGGGCAACTTCGTCCATGCCTGCTTCGTCGTCGGGAAGTTCACGGCGCTTGCGCACAATTTGCAGAGCCGCATTGGAAGCGATCCGGTAGGCCCAGGTTGAGAAACGGGCCTTGCCGTCGAAGCGGTGGAGGTTTTGCCACGCCGCGGTGAGAGCGTTTTGCATGGCATCTTCGGCGTCGTGCTTGTTGCCGGTGATGGACAAGCAGACGGACCACATGCGCCCCGAGGCTTCCTTGACCAGCGCAGCAAACGCTCGCTCATCGCCTGCCTTGGCGCGAGCGAGCGTTTCTGCCTCATTATTGGTCGACTCGTCGAATCCGGTCAGATTGATCTCAGACATGTGCTGTTACACCCCCGGATCGATCTCTTCGATGCCGGCAGCATCATCCATGGCCGGATCGTCAGCTATGAATGGATCCTCGGTTGGGTCTTCGTGGAAGTCAGGTTCCATGCCTAGATCGGCATGGAGATCATCCATTTCAGGTCCTTCCGCGAAGGGGTCAGCATCTTCGAAGCCGGAGTCTTCAGTTTCCGGGACGAGGTCGCCCTCTGGAGCTGGAGTTTCCGGATCCGTAGCGATGGCAAGCATGGCCTCCAGGTCAAAGTCTGAAGGTAGTGCATCCTCGCCGTAGAGCTGCTCAAGGGGAGGAAGCACGGCTGTGTCCTCGTAGTTAGCCTCGTCTGCGAACTCTGCAGCGAGATCAATATCGTTACTCATGTGTCACCTCCATTCCACCAGATGTAGAAGCCTTCAATTACTTCGGTGGAACCATCTGCCAACAGCTCACCTAACAATGAGATGCGCCATCGGGGGAATTTGTTCCCATGCCGAGGAAGAAGAAGTTCTTCAGTTCTCTGGTGGGGTTTAAGGGCGGGTTTGGAATCCGACGAATCGGGTGGACAGTGCAGGCTCGTCGCGAGATAGCGCCAGGCCTTCCCATGGCAACGACACTAGCTGAGCAGCGAGGTACTCGCGCGACTGATCGAGCGTCGGCAAATCGGGCACTACGTGTCCGTCGCGCATGAGTGGGACGGTCAGTGGGCGGACACCCAGAGAACCGATGGTCGGGGCGTCGGCGTCGAAAGGCGTGACAATCTCTTCCACGGCGGTGCCAGACTTGCGACAGGCGCGGAAGCCACGCTTGCCGCCACCTACCGACATCTTGCTGGAAGATCGCTTGGCCACTGGGTGCCCATCGACCTCGACCACCTTGTACACCATGGAAGCGGTCGGCGCGCCGGAGCCGGTGACCACCGAGGTGCCCACGCCGTAGATATCAACTGGGTCGCCGCGCAGGCCAGCGATGGCGAATTCATCCAGGTCGGAGGAAACCACGATCTTGGTGTTGTGCGCGCCAAGATCGTCGAGCTGCTTGCGCACGCGGCGGGTCAGGATGCCCAGATCGCCGGAGTCAATGCGCACACCACCGAGTTCAGGGCCAGCCACCCGGATGGCAGTCTCCACGCCTTTTTCGATATCGAAGGTGTCGACGAGCAGGATTGTGCCCACGCCCTGCGAAGCAATCTGGTTGCGGAACGCAGCCTCTTCATTCGGCGTCCCATCGTCGTTGACGTGCACCAAGGTCCAGGAGTGTGCAGCGGTGCCGGAGACCGGAATGCCATAACGGTGCCCAGCCTCCAAGTTCGAAGTGGCCTCGAAGCCGGCCAGGTAGGCGGCGCGAGAGGCCGTCACGGCAGCGTACTCGTGGGTGCGGCGGGAGCCCATTTCAATGATTGGACGGCCGTCGGCGGCCGTGACCATGCGGGCTGCGGCAGATGCGATCGCGGAGTCTGCATTCATGATGGAGAGAATGACGGTCTCCAGGATGACGCATTCAGCGAAGGTGCCACGGACGGTCAGAATCGGGGAGTTAGGGAAGTACAGTTCGCCTTCGCGGTAGCCGTCGATATGCCCGCTGAACTTGAAGTTACGCAGGTAGTCGAGGGTTTCTTCGTTGAGAAAGTCGAGGCCTGCAAGCTGCTCCTCAGTGAAAACGTAGTCTTCAACGGCGTTGAGCACGCGCGCGGTGCCTGCGACGACGCCGTAGCGACGCTCGTTGGGCAACCGACGCGCAAACACCTCGAAGGTGCACTGGCGGTGCGCCGTGCCATCCGCGAGCGCGGCTTGCAGCATGGTGAGCTCGTACTTGTCCGTCAAAAGGGACGTCGAGCGCGTCTTCGGCAATGAGGAAGAAGTGCCGGGAGTGTGGCGAGAAGGTGTTGGAGAGGTCACATTCGCAAGTCTAGTCGACTGTCGGTGGGGCTGGTTGGGTTCTCCGGCCCGAAGCCTCGGGTGACCGCAGCGTCAGCTGCTCCGACGGCTACAAGACCTACTAAGCTGGTGAACCATGAACCACCGCGACCTACAGATGAGCACGCCTTCGGCTCCCATGGCATCGCCGGAGCTGGACGAGGCCATCAATGTTGATGTAATGACCAGTGAGAACCTGCCCTGGATGTGCATCGTTTGGGACGATCCGGTCAACTTGATGAGCTATGTCACCTACGTGTTCCAAACGGTACTCGGCATGAGCCGGAAGAAAGCCACGGAGCTGATGATGCAGGTCCATACAGAGGGTAAGGCCGTGGTGAGCACAGGCGAGCGCGACAAGGTTGAAGGCGACGTAAAGAAGCTGCACAAGGCTGGCCTGTGGGCCACGATGCAGCAGGCAGGATAAACACATGCAGGCGTGGAAGAAGAAAAAGTCGCTCATGCGCGGCCCGAAGTTCTCGACCATTTTGGAACCGATGGAGCGGGAAGTGCTCGGCGATATGGCTGCGGCCGTTGCCGAAGCCCTCATCAACCGGTGCCAGACCGCACCGAAGGATGAATTGGCCGAGCTCACGGGCATGACTTCAGGGCACAAGGACGCTCCTACTGAGCCGTCGCTCGCGCGATTGTTGCCCGACTTTGAGATGCAAGGCGACGAAGAGTACGAGGGCGACAATTCGCTCCTTCGCGCCCTGCATGAAAACGACATCTGCCGCGCGAAACTGGAAAACCTGCAGGTCATCACGGATGCCCTTGGCCCGGATGGCGGTGTGGCGGTGGTCGCCACGGAAGAGCAGGCCCACGCTTGGCTCGCCGGTCTCAACGACATCCGGCTGTACCTGGCCTCCGGGGATCTGCCTCCCAATGAACAAGAGGCCGAGAGCCGCGACATGCTGGTCCAGTGGCTGGCGTTCAACCAGGAGTCCCTCCTCGAAGCGATGATGGGGGAGCTCTAGCATGCTTTGCGACGTCCCCGGCATCCTGCTCGGTCACCAAAGTCTCGGGGACACCGGGGTGAGCGTAGTCGTGGTCCCGGAGTCTGCAATCGGTGCCGTGGATGTGCGGGGCGGTGGACCGGGAACCCGGGAAACTGACCTGCTGGAGCCACACAACACCGTCGAACGCGTCCACGCTGTGGTGCTCTCCGGCGGTTCAGCCTTCGGTTTGGCCACCGCGGACGGTGTGATGAAGGCGCTGGAGGAACGAGGCATTGGGTTTCCCGTCGTCGGAGACATTCGAGTGCCGATCGTCCCAGGTGCAGTGATCTTCGATCTTCTAGTGGGAGATGCGAAGCACCGGCCGACCGCGGACGATGGCTACGCTGCTACAGTCGCTGCGTTGGAAGGAACTGAGTCAGGTTCTGGTTCCATCGGAGCGGGTTGTGGCGCTACAGCAGGCGTACTGCGCGGCGGTTTCGGTCAGGCGTCGCGCAAAGTGGGCAATTACACGGTCGCGGCCGGGGTCGTGGCGAATCCGGTGGGGGCGGTGATCGATAAGGAGACCGGCAGGTTCTGGGGTGATCCGGCGGTCGGGGGCGTCGATAAGGCGCGGTTTGCTGCTCTCAAGGGATTGGAAACCAAGCTGAACACCACCATCGGTGTGATCGCTACGGACGCGCCGGTGACCAAAGCGCAGGCCAAGCGCCTGGCTATGACCGGGCACGACGGGCTCGCGCGCGCAATCCGGCCGGCGCACTCGCCTTTGGACGGTGACACCCTGTTCGCGCTGTCGATCGGGGACGGTTCCGGAGTGTCGCTCGAGGAGATGATTCAGCTGTCTACCGCGGCGGCCGATGTCGTGTGCGCCGCAATCGTGGATGCCGTGGTGCATGCGACGAGCGGCTATGGGCTGAGCTGCTACCAGGAGCTTGTACTAGCATAAGGCTCGGTTAGTACTGAAGGAATCGGGCAGGAGTGCGAGATGAACTATCCTTACGGCAATCCGGCGAACCCGCCCGCGCCGCTGGCGAGGCGTGATTCAGCCTTGCGCCGTGGCTTCAACTGGGCCTTGATCTATCTGGCGGTGATCTGGATTGTGCACATCATCAGCTTCTTGACCGGCGGAATGCTGCAAGCCTTCGGCGTACATCCCCTTGACCCAAGCTCCTTGTTCGGCATTTTCACGGGGCCGTTTCTGCACTTGAACTTCGCGCATTTGATTTCCAATAGCATCCCCGGCGCCATGTTCATCTTCCTCATCGGACTAAGTGGCAACCGGGTGGTAGTGGAGGTCACCTTATTCACAATGATCATCGGTGGGCTGGGAACGTGGCTGACTGGCGGGCTGGGTACCAACCACATTGGCGCATCTGGGCTGGTGTACGGCTGGCTCGCGTACCTGATCATCCGAGGCATGTTCAACCGGCACTTTGGACAGGTCGCTCTCGGTATCCTGCTGGCGTTTACCTACGCCGGTTATATCTGGGGCGTGTTCCCGAACAATCCGGGGATCAGTTGGCAGGGGCACTTGTTCGGTGCGATCGGCGGCTTGGTTGCTGGCGCCGTGATCACCTCGGATGATCCGATTGCTCTGATTCAAAAGCGTGAGCAGAAGCGACTCGGCCACCGCCTGATGTAGCGGGCTACTATTGACATCGTTATGACTACACTTCCAGGACCTGACGCACCCATTGGCATTTTTGACTCCGGCGTGGGAGGTCTGACGGTCGCGCGTTCGATTATCGATCAGCTCCCGAACGAGTCCATTATCTACATCGGCGACACCGCCAATGGCCCTTATGGCCCGCAGCCGATTCAGAAGGTCCGTGAGCACGCCACACGCATTGCCGACGAGCTGGTGGAACGTGGCTGCAAGATGATCGTCATCGCCTGCAACACTGCCACGGCCGCCTTCCTGCGCGATGCGCGCGAGCGCTATGACATCCCGGTGGTACAGGTCATCTTGCCTGCGGTACGACGCGCAGTAGCCACGACTCGCAACGGCAAAATCGGCGTGATCGGCACGCAAGGCACCATCACTTCCGGTGTTTACCAGGACATGTTTGCAGCAGCTCCCCACATCGAGTGCGTTGCGGCCCCGTGCCCACGTTTTGTCGACTTCGTGGAACGCGGCATCACCTCGGGTAGACAGATCCTCGGGGTAGCCGAGGCGTACTTGGAACCCCTGCAGGCGGCGGGCGTCGATACGCTCGTGCTCGGTTGCACGCACTACCCGCTGCTCTCTGGAGTTATCCAGCTGGCGATGGGCGATAATGTCACCCTGGTATCCAGCGCAGAGGAAACTGCCAAAGATGTGCTGAAAGTGCTGACGGAGACCGACATGCTGTCGGAAGGGCCTGCCATCAGGAGTTTTGAGTCCACCGGCAACCCCGACAAGTTCGCGCTGCTTTCGCACCGCTTCCTCGGCCCGGGAATCATTGAAGTCTCGCCACACGAAAAAATCTAATGTTGCTTTAGCAAAAATCGCCCGGACGTGAGAAAGTTAGTTTATGAAGCTGACCATTCTTGGCTGCAGTGGAAGTACCGGGGCGCCGCACAATCCGGCGTCCGGCTACCTCGTCCAGGTGGACAACGCACCTGGCGTGCTGATGGACCTCGGCCCTGGTGCCTTGGCCAAGCTGCAAGAATACGACAACCCGGCGGAGCAACACCTGGTGCTCAGCCACTTGCACGCTGACCACTGCCTGGATGTCCCTTCGCTCGCGGTGTGGCGCCGCTACCACCCAACTGCGCCTTCCTCGGGTCGGCATTTTTTGCTTGGACCGGCTGACACAATCTCTCACCTCGGGAACAACACGCTGGAACATCGCGATGGGGGAGATGACCTCTCTGATACCTTCGCCTTCACACCGTGGGAGGCAGGCGTGCCACACATTGTGGATCGCGTGCAGATCACGCCGTTCCCGACCATCCACCCAGTGGAAACGTACGCCCTCCGTGTGACCGAAGCTACTACCGGCAAGACCATCGCTTACTCCGCGGACTCCGCTTACACTGAGTCCCTGGTCGACTGTGCCCGAGACGCCGACATTTTCCTGTGCGAGGCCACCTGGGGAGACACCTCTTTGGGCAAAGCTCCTGACATGCATATGTCTGGCGCAGAAGCAGGCCTCCTGGCATCCCGCGCCGGGGCGAAGAAGCTGGTACTGGTGCACATTCCACCATGGGGTGATCCGGAAGCTGCGCTGCGTTCAGCCCGTGAGAACTTTGACGGCGAGATCGTGATCGGTGATTCCGGGATGGTCTTCGAGTTCTAAGACTCGGCACGTGGTTTTTGACCGGGCGCAGGTACCCTAAAGGACATGACTTCTTTTACTCGCGCCGATGGTCGCGCCCTCGATGAAATGCGTCCCGTCAAGATCACCCGAGGCTTTACCAGCAATCCGGCGGGTTCCGTGCTCATCGAGTTCGGCAACACCCGCGTCATGTGCACCGCCTCCGTTGAAGTGGGCGTGCCTCGCTTCAAGAAGGACTCCGGCGAAGGCTGGCTCACTGCCGAGTACTCCATGCTGCCAGCGGCAACGCATGACCGCATGCCTCGCGAATCCATGAAGGGCAAGGTCAAGGGCCGCACCCACGAGATCTCTCGCCTGATCGGCCGTTCCCTGCGCGCCGCGATTGACCTTTCCGAGCTTGGCGAAAACACCATCAACATCGACTGTGATGTCCTCCAGGCCGACGGCGGCACCCGCACCGCCTCCATCACCGGCGCTTACGTCGCCCTCGCCGATGCCATCGAGGTTCTCAAGGCACGTGGCGTGGTGCCGGGCAACCCGCTGCTACCACCAGTTGCTGCTGTCTCTGTGGGCCTTATCGACGGCCACGTCTGCCTCGACCTTCCGTATGAAGAAGACTCCCGCGCTGAAGTCGACATGAACGTCGTGATGACTGAGTCTGGCGAGTTCGTTGAGATTCAGGGCACCGCCGAACACGGCACCTTCACCCGCGCGCAGATGAACGCCTTCCTGGACACCGCGGAAAAGGGTTTGCACTCCCTAATCGCTGCGCAGAAGGCTGCCCTGGAGCTGCCGCTCTAATGGATCTGTTGCTTGCCTCAAACAACAAGAAGAAGGCCGCGGAGCTGCAGCGGGTGCTCGATCGCGCCGGGATTTCCGGGGTCAACATCTTGCTGCTTTCCGACGTCGACCCCTACGACGAACCCGTCGAAGACGGCCGTACCTTCGAAGACAACGCCTTCATCAAGGCGCGGGCCGGTATGAAGGCAACTGGTTTGCCGACGCTGGCTGATGATTCGGGATTGGCCGTCGATGAGCTAGCAGGCATGCCGGGCGTGCTGTCCGCACGCTGGTCTGGCGGACATGGGGACGACGAAGCAAACAACGATTTGCTGCTGGGTCAGATGGCGCACGTGCCAGATGAGCGTCGTGGCTGCGCCTTCGTGTCAGTGTGCGCCCTCGTGCTGCCGTCGGGCGAAGAACACATTGCCCGCGGCGAATGGCGGGGCATGCTCCTGCGGGAACGTCGTGGCGAGGGGGGCTTCGGCTACGATCCGCTCTTCCTGCCCGATGATGCCGAGGGGCGTTCTTCTGCAGAGTTATCACCAGAGGAAAAAGACGCACGCTCGCATCGTGGCAAGGCCTTGGCCCAGTTGGTGCCGGTAATCTCCCAGTTCGCCTAAAAAACTGTGCCCTGCGAGGAAGAGGGTCGCAGGGCACAGTGAGTAAGGCACGTGTTGGTTAGTCGATGAGGCCCACCTCCCGCACGATCTTCTCGATGGCCTCACGCGATGCGGAATCAGAGATTGGGGTCATCGGTACGCTCATGGTGTTGGTCTTGATGACGCCGATGAGTTCCAAAGCAGTCTTGAATGCGCCGACACCGGCGGCTGGGCCGACCTTGCCCACTGGGGTGAAGACGATTTCAAAGAGTCGTGCCAACCGATCTTGCTCTTCCTTCATCTGGCGTAGGTCGCCGGATTGGAAAGCTTGCCACATGCGAACATAGCCACTTGGGTCAACGTTGCCGAGCCCTGGGACGCAGCCGTCTCCTCCTGCAAGATAGGAGCCATCGACAACTACTTCGTGTCCGGTGAGCACCTTCATAGGGGATCCAGCTGCCTTGTTGAGCATGCAGAGTCGTCGGAAGGAGACGTCGTCACCGGAGGAGTCCTTTACTCCCTGAAGAACTCCTTCGGCGCCGAGTTGCACCAATAGCGCCGGTGCAAGTTTGCTGTGGACACAAACTGGAATGTCGTAGGCAATGATCGGCAGAGTAGTGGCCGTGCGGAGGGCACGGAAGTGTGCTTCGATCTCGGCTGGACCCGTGATGGCATAGAACGGGGCGGTGGCGACTACTGCCTGCACGCCGAGCTTTTCTGCCCGTTGGATGTGCTCGATGACGCGGTTGGTCTGGGTGTCGATGACGCCGGCGTAGACTGGGCAACGGCCGTCGACAAGCTCAAGGACCTTGGCGATCACCTGGTCGCGCACGGCATCGGTCAGGAAAGCGACTTCACCGGAGGAACCGAGTACGAAGATGCCGTCTACGCCCGCTCCGACGAGTCGTTCCACGAGGTTGCCAAGGGACTCGTAGTCCACCTCCCCGGTTTCAGTCAATGGGGTGAGTAGCGGAGGGATGATGCCGGAAACAATTCCGTTCATGATGATTGTTACTTCCTTAGAGCAAAGATGGGGTTGCTGCGAGCAGAGTGCGGGTGTACTCCTGCTGCGGGGAGGCGAATAGATCGTCCGTGGGTTGTTGCTCAATAATCTCGCCCTTGAGCATTACGCACATGCGGTCCGCGATGTAACGGACAGTGTTGATGTCGTGAGAGATGAACACTAGACCGAGCCCGAGTTCCGACCTCAGGTCGGTGAGCAGGTTCAGCACCTGGGCTCGGACGGAAACATCGAGGGCAGAGGTGGGCTCGTCGGCGATGATGAGGTCAGGTTCGAGCGCGAGGGCGCGGGCGATGGCCACGCGCTGGCGCTGACCGCCCGAGATCTGGCGAGGCAGCACATCGAGTGCGGACTGCGGTAGACCGACCAGGTCAAGCAGGACCTGAACTCGCTTGAGCCGGGATTTCTCATCGCCGATGTGGTGCACGCGTAGCGGATCGAGCAGCTGATCCTTCACCGTCATGCGCGGATTCAGCGCGGTGGCTGGATCCTGGAACACCATGGAGATGGAGCGGCCGATTTCCTTGCGATCGCGACTGGAGTGCTTGAGGGGCTTCTCGTGGAAGAAGACCGCGCCACTCGTGGGCTTTTGCAGACCGACCATGACGCGAGCCAGCGTGGACTTGCCACAGCCGGATTCGCCAACGATGCCGACGACTTCCCGGCGATCCACCCAGAAATTCACGTCCTTGTTGGCATGCACCGTGTCGGGTCGAAACAGTTTGCCGGTACGAGTCTTGTGGATGACGTTGACATCTTTGAGCTCGATGATTCGTTGTACTTTAGGTGTCGGCATGATCACTTCTCCTTCTCAGCGATGCGAACAGAACCAGTGCCGTTACGAGCCGCATACGCATCGTCCGTGGCCGCGTATGTGTGCGTGGTGGACCCAGCAACGGCGCGTGGCTTCGGCTTCTGCCCGATGCCCAGCTCTGGTCGGCGGGAGCGTGGTGCGAAGCGATCGCCGTCGATGAAGTCCCGTGGGCTCGGCACCGTTCCCGGTACCTGGTAGAGGCGATTAGCACCAGCCTCGATGGACAGCACGGCTCCCAGCAAGCCGCGGGTGTACTCGTGGTGCGGGTCGGTGAGCAGCTCACGAGTATTACCGCGTTCGACCACCTGGCCGGCGTACATCACAGTGATCTTGTGTGCCAGCTTGGCCACCAGGGCGAGGTCATGGCTGACAAAGATCATGGAGAAGCCCAGCTTTTCTCGCAGTTCGTTGAGCAGGTCCACCACCTGGTGCTGGACGGTAACATCCAATGCGGTGGTCGGCTCGTCGGCGATGAGCAGCCGCGGGTTGCGGGTCAGCGCCATGGCGATGAGCACACGTTGCCGCTGACCGCCCGAAAGCTCGTGCGGGTAGGACTTGAGCGTACGGACCGGATCCAGTCCGACCAGTTCCATGAGCTCTTCCGCGGTGCGCTTGCCGCCACGGCGGATCAGTTGCTGGAGCTGGGTGCGGATCAGCATGGAGGGGTTCAGGGAGCTGAGGGCATCCTGGTAGATCATGGCCATGTCATGCCCGCGGAGCGCGTTGCGCTCTTCTGGAGTCATCTCTAGAAGGTTCTTGCCGTCGTAGGTGATCTCACCGGTGATGCGCGCAGTTGGTGGCAGCAATCCCATGATGCACATGGCGATCAGTGACTTGCCGCAGCCGGATTCGCCCACCAACCCCATAGTTTCACCGGGGGAAACTTCGAAGCTGACGTGGTCAACGATGTTGACGTCACCGTGTGCCTCCGGGAAAGCGATGCAGAGGTCCTTGACCTGGATCAGTGGCGCTTCTGCACGGGTATATACCAGGCGACGGTTCTCGGCGGTCTCGGCGTCGTGCAGCTTGCCGAGGGATACGTCGAGCGCAACGCGAGCTTCTTCGTCGGAAACTGCGCCCAGCGACTTCGCGGTGTTGATGGTGGGGTCGTCGTCAGTGACGCGGATGGTGCGCTTGATGCGTGGCGACGCCATTGCATCGGTCAGTCCCTCGGACAGGATGTTCAGCGCCAGCACCGTGATGAGGATCATCAGGCCGGGGAAGAAGGTTGGCCACCATGCGCCGGTGAGCAGGAGTTGCTTGCCATCGGCGAGGATGTTGCCCCACGACGGCAGCGGCGGCTTCACACCAGCGTTGATGAAGGACAGCGAGGCTTCAAAGACGATGGCATCGGCAACCAGCACCGTGGCAAACACAGCGATCGGTGCGATGGTGTTGCGCGCGACGTGTTTGAACAGAATGTGCGGAATACTTGCACCCATCACCTTTGCTGCGGAGACGTAGTCCTCACCGAACTCGGAAAGAACGTTGGCGCGCACCACGCGGGACAACTGCGGAATGTAGAGGAAGCCGATGGCAAAGACTAGGACAGGTAGGGAATTGCCGAATACGGCAACGAACACGGCAGCCAGCGCAATGCCCGGGAAGGACATGATGATGTCCAAGATGCGCATCAGTACTTCGGATACCACTTTGCCAGCGGTCGCTGCGATTGAGCCGAGTACTGCGGCGATGGCGAGGGCCGAAACGGTAGCGCACATGCCGATGACCAGGGAAGCGCGGGAACCGTACACCACGCGGGAGAAGATGTCTCGCCCGATGGCATCAGTGCCAAACCAGTGCTGGGCACTTGGTGGTTGTACCGGAACGTTGGACTCTAATGGGCTGTAGCTAGAGAGCAGCGGCGCGAAGATCGCCATCAACGCCACCAGCGTCAGGAAACCGAGTGCGATTTTGGATGCGATAGGCAGAGCCTTGATTCCTTGGAAACGCTGCCCGGCCTGGGACTCTAGTTGTTCAGTGAGTTTTCTACGCATTAGATGCTCCTGATGCGTGGGTTAACGAGGACGTACAGCATGTCCACGATGATGTTGATGATGATGAATGCGATGGCCACCGTGAGGGTGACACCCTGGACGAGGTAGACGTCATTGCGGGTAACACCATCGAGGATGAGCTGGCCCATTGCTTGGATATTGAAGATGATCTCAATGATCACCGCGCCACCCATGAGGTAACCCACGCGCAGACCAAGAACGGTAATCGGCGTGATCAGCGCGTTGCGCAAAACGTTGCGAGAAATCACTTCCGACTTCGGGATACCCGAGCCGATCGCGGTGCGCACGTAATCCTTGTCGAGTTCTTCCACCATCGCGGTACGCACCACGCGGGTAAGCGAGCCTGCGACGGGAACTGCGAGTGCGAACGACGGCAAGAACATATTGTTCATGTACACCGAAGGGTTCTCCGCAAACGGAACCCAAGCAGTGATGAGGGCGGGGAACATTCCCATGCCGCCAGGGATGGTGCCAAGCCACTGGATGAGCAGGATTGCTAGCCAGAAGGAGGGGGTTGCCAGCGATGCGATCGAGATGACTCGGATGATCTGGTCCGGCCACTTATCACGGTAAAGCGCAGCGATTACGCCCAAGACCAGGGCGATCACGGCGGCAATGATGAGGCCGAGGAAAGTAAGTTGCAAGGTGATGGGGAATGCTTTTGCGACGACATCGGTCACCGAAGCGTTGCCGGTAGTAGTTCCTAGATCACCGCGCAGCATGCCCATCAAGAAATCCCAATAGCGCACCAATAATGGGTCATTGAGCCCATGGACTTCGCGGTATTCTGCGAGCGCTTCCAAGGAGGCAGATTCACCCAGGGCTAGGCGCGCCGGGTCCGCGGGGCTGAAGGACATGATGAAGAAGACTAGGAAAGTCACTCCGAGGATCATGATCGGGAGAGCTACCAGCCGTCTTCCGATGAGGCGGACGAGGTTTGACATATGCTGTCCTTAATTCCGGTTGAGTTCTCGCCCAGCTTCGTACGAAGGGCAGCGCTCAACGTCAAAGTTCGTGTGTCACGGTCCGGCCGGCCCAGAAAGGTCGCCTTGGTAGTGGAAGACTCCGCTAGCGGGCCGGCCGGTAAATTGACTGCTGGAGTAGGGGCTACTTGGTGGTAGCGACATCCAGGAAGGAAAGGCCGGTCAGGGAGATCGGCTTGAAATCAATCAACGTGGACTTGTCCCATGCTGTGGTGCTCTTGCGGTGGAACAATGGGTAGAGCGGGATGTACTCCGAGAGCTTGTCAAACAGTTCGGCCCACTTTTGATCTTGGACAGAGGAGTCG
This sequence comes from Corynebacterium kalinowskii, assembly GCF_009734385.1. Taxonomy (NCBI): domain Bacteria; kingdom Bacillati; phylum Actinomycetota; class Actinomycetes; order Mycobacteriales; family Corynebacteriaceae; genus Corynebacterium; species Corynebacterium kalinowskii. Next base: position 552,314 of record NZ_CP046452.1, read on the forward strand.
GTGGACTTGAGTCCCTCGTCGAGCAGCTGCTGGACTTCGGTGTAGCTTTCGCTGCCCTTCCAGTGCATGCGGCTATCGGTCCAGGTGTCTCCTGCGTACCACCAGCGCATGAGTAGGTCGGGGTCGGTGCCGAAGACTGATGGGTCACCTGGGGCGATGACAACATCGTATGCTTCTGGCTTGCCATCGATGGTGTTGTAGACGTCCGAGGACTTCTTCTCGATGAACTCCACCTTGATGCCTACGCCAGTGAGGGACTGCTCGATGAGCGGGGTGCACTTCTTGACCCAGTCGTGGTCCGTGCATAGCAGCCGCATTTCCGTCAATCCGGTTTCGGCAAACAGCTCGCGTGCCTTTTCCGGCTTGAAGGAGTAGACGTTCTTGGCTTCCTTGTAGTTCGGGTGTTCCTTATGTAGGAAGCTGGTGGCGGCGGTAGCCTGGCCGAGCATGCCGGTCTCGATGATCTTGTTCATATCGAGGGCGTACATGAATGCTTGCCGGTTCTTTACGTCATTGAACTTGCTGGTTGGTGCGCAGTTAAACATTGCGAACAACAGGCCGAAACCTTGGACTGATTCCACGGTGGAAACTGCCTTGAGCTGCTCAACGGAAAGGTACGGCACTGAGTCGATGGCCTGGACAGTCTTGGACTGGATGGCATTAGTGCGGGTGGAGGCATCAGGGATGATCTGCCACGTCATCTTCTTAGCCAATGCTGGGCGTGGGCCGTTGTAGGCATCGAAACGCTCGAACTGGATGGTCTTGGAAGTGCCGCCGTTATCCGTCATCTTGTACGGGCCAGAACCGATTGGTTTAGCGGCGAATGCATCTGCACCGGCTTCAACGGCCTTCTTTGGCACGATCTTGACCACGGCTAGGCGGTCGGCAAAAACACCAGTTTCGTGCTTGAGGGTGAACTCGACGGTCTTGTCATCCTTGGCAGTTACCTTCTCGATGAATGGAATGAAGGATGCGTAGAGAGACTTGTTTGCCTTGTCCAGGACACGTTCGAAGGAGAATACGACGTCGTCGGCAGTGACTGGGCTGCCGTCATGGAACTGCGCACCGTCGCGGAGGGTGACCTCAGTGGTGGTTCCGGAGGCCTTTGGCAGTTCCTTGGCCAGAGCGGCGTAGACCTTGCCCGTGGCTGGATCCATCTCGGTCAGACCTTCGAGGGTGTGCCAGTTGGCGGCCACGGTGAGGGCTGCGGTGGTGTTCATTGGGTCGTAGCCGTTGGTGCCGAGCTCGTAGGAGATGGCTGCGGTGAGGGTGCCGTCATCCTTCTTGGCGCTTGGGTCTGCGGCTGGAGCATCGCTGCCGCCGTTCTGTGCTGGGCTGCCACAGGCTGCAAGGGTGGCGGAGAGGCCGGCGGCGGCGCTGATGGCTCCGGTGATCTTCATGAAATCGCGGCGGGAGTATGCGCGGGTCATGGTTCTTCCTTTCGTGGAGTTTTCCATCTTCAGGGGTGGAGGTGGAAAACGAATTCTGCCGATATGCGGTTATGGGGTCGTGGATTGTGGCGAACTCGTTGCTGTTCACCAGCTGTTAAGAACAGCATACGTCAGACGTCTGATGTTGTACAGGATTTCTGCTAAAGTCGGTTGGGAAAGCACAATCCTGCGAGTTCGTCTCTCAGAGGCCGTCGATAAGCTGCAGGAATCGCCGAATAAACACGGCCCTTCCGATGATCAAAAGGAACAGCAATGTCAAAGTTGCGTGGAAAACACAAGCTCAATCCCACAGTCACGGCGATTGAGAACTACATTCGTGATAATTCTCTCAAGCCCGGAGATATGCTCCCCTCAGAAGCCGCACTGTGCGAGCTGCTAGAAGTTTCCCGAAGCTCAGTTCGTGAAGCCATGCGTACCCTTGCTTCGCTCGATGTAGTGGAGATCCGCCACGGGCACGGCACTTATGTTGGGCAGATGTCGCTCGCCCCCTTGGTGGATGGGCTCACACTGCGACTGACCATTGATCGAGACAGTGCCCTGCGCAACCTCAAACAAGTGGTGGATACCCGTATCGCGTTCGATCAATTCAACGCCTCGAAGCTCATCATCGCGTATCAAGAGCATTCCACGGATCGATTGCGTGAGATTGTGGCCGAAATGCAGGAGTGCTTTGAACAAGGCAAGTCGATCACTGAAGCGGACGGCAAGTTCCATGAGGAACTCAACAGTAAGTTGTCCAATCAATTGATCCAAGAGCTGTATATGGCGCTGTGGAAGGTGCATACTCAGGCGGTGCCACAGCTTAAGTTGGATCGCAAGCGTGATCTCAAAGACACCGTCGATGCCCACCTCAGTATGGTCGAGGCACTCGAAGCCGGGGACGAAGCAGAGCTGCTCCGAACCCTCGAAGTACACTACGGTCCGCTCAAGCGCATGATCGATGAGAAGATCCATGTCTAACCTTTGCGCTTGTGTAGACATCGGCGGCACCAAAATCGCCTACGGGCTTATCGACGACGCTAGCCCGACCACCGTTACTGCTGTCGGGCGCACTCCGACCCCTACGCATGACGTTATGAGCGCAGTGTTGGGCGTAATCCGTGAACTCGTCGAATCTGCACGCCAGCAGGGGCGCACGATCGATGCCATCGGCGTGGGCGCGCCGGGAGTCATCGATCCTGTGGCAGGCCGAGTGGTATCTGCAGGACCAACCATGCCGGGCTGGGCCGGCACAAACATCGCAGATGCCATCCGAAATGAGTTCGATGTCCCGCTTGCCGTCCACAACGATGTCCGCATCATGGGACTCGGTGAATCCGTCTTTGGTGCTGCGCAGGGCGTTGCTAATACGCTGTTCGTCAGTCTGGGCACCGGGGTTGGGGGTGCACTCGTCCGAGGCGCACGACTCGTTGACTCGCCACACCACACGGCAGGGGAGCTTCGTGCGCTGCTCGGACGGCTGCCTGACGGCCACGCAGCGCCGGTGGAGGACTTTGCCGCTGGGCCGGGCTTGGCGCGTAGTTACAACGAGTTGACCGGCAGCAACATCCAACTTCCCGAAATCATGCAGCGCTACCATGCTGGAGAAGCTACCGCCCACACGGTGATCAGCGGCAATATGGCTGCCCTCGGTGAGGCGCTCGCTGGCTTTGCCTCGGCAATCGATATCGATGCGCTCATCATTGGCGGCGGTGTCGGTGCCATCGGGGATCCGATCTTAGAGCCACTGATTCAGGGCTTTCGGCAACACGCACTACATCCGATAGATACCATCCCAATTCTGCCTGCCCAGCTGGGCACCAATGCGCCACTCGTTGGCGCGGGGTACTTGGCCAGCTTGGCGTGCAAAGGAGAATAACTAGTGAATAGCACCACGTTCTTCGATACCGTTCGCGGCAGCCTCATCGTGTCTGTGCAAGCCCCCGATGGGCATCCGCTTCGCGATACGCGCACCATGGCGTTCCTTGCGAAAGCCGCCGAGGCAGGAGGAAGCACCGCAATCCGTTGTGGTGGCTACGGCGGGCTCGCAGACATCGAGGCGATCGCAGCGGCAGTAAGCCTTCCGGTGATCGGGTTGACTAAGGAAGGCGAAACCGGCGTGTACATCACTCCTTCCGTGGCCTCGGCAGTGGCCGTCGCCAAGGCGGGCGCCACTGTGGTCGCCATTGATGCCACTTCTCGTCCTCGCCAGGATCGCTCTACTTTCGCCGACCAAGTCCACGCCGTGCACGAGGCGGGAGCGCTAGCAATGGCAGACATCGCAACGGCAGAGGAAGCCGTGGCCGCACATGAAGCTGGTGCCGATCTGATCTCCACCACCCTGGCCGGGTACACGGAGCACCGTGCGAAGTCCGACGGGCCAGACTTGGAGCTGATTAAGGAGATCCGCAGCCGTCTCGGTGACCAAGTGTTCCTTATCGGTGAAGGACGATTCCACAGCCCAGGCCACGTCCGGCTCGGCCGGCAAGCGGGTGCAGACGCCATCATCGTGGGCACGGCAATCACTGATGTTGCCTGGATTACCAATGAATTTGCGGTGGCTGCTCATGACTGAGTCGTTCCTCGCTACCGTGGTGCTGCCAGGGGCCAACCTGGGCACGCACAGCATCACCATCTCCGACGGTGTCATCGTGGGGCTGGAGCCCATCGAAGGGTCCGCGGACCTGATCGCCTTTCCGGGCTTGGCAGACATCCACACCCATGGGGCGGCGGGGGAGTCCTTCCCGAGTTCAGACCTCCCTGGCTGCTTGGCCGCCGCGCGTCATCACCGCAGCAACGGCTCAACGACGCTGCTTGCCTCCACGGTCTCCCTGCCTGCCGAGCGGTTGTTGCCACAGCTGAGATTGCTTGCCGACGCCGTAGATCTCGAAGCCATCGATGGAATCCATGCGGAAGGTCCGTTCATTAATTCCTGCCGCTGCGGTGCCCAGGATCCTGCAGCGATAATCCCCGGCGACCCAGACTTGCTCCAACGCATGATCGAAGCAGCACGCGGCAACCTGCGCTCCATTACCTTCGCCCCAGAGACGGCTCATGTCCACGAGCTCATCGATATCTGCGCGGACAACAACGTCATCGTGTCCTTGGGGCACACTGATGCCGCAGCTGCCGAAACCGCAGCTACCATCGCCTACGCCGTCAAACGAGGCGCCAGCGTCACCGCAACGCACCTTTTCAACGCAATGCCTCCACTGCACCATCGCAGCCCCGGCGCCGTGGCCGCGCTGTTGGAAGCTGCTGCCGCAGGGGAGGCCACAGTAGAACTCATCGCCGACGGCGTACATCTCGACGACGCGACAGTAGCTATGGTGCTCAGCCTCGTTGGAGCAGAGCACGTTACCTTCGTCTCCGATGCCATGGCTGCAGCGGGCAAAGCGGATGGTCAGTACACCCTGGGTGCGCTCGACGTGACAGTAGCGGACGGAGTTGCTCGACTGACCACTAGCGATGGCTCGGAAGGGGCGATTGCTGGCGGCACGTCGCGAGTGATTGATCAGCTTCGTCGACAAGCACGCGCGGGCCATCCTTTGGCAGAAATCCTTCAGGCCTGCACCAGCGGGCATCGCCTCGTAGGACGGCCGCACCGTGCGACTATCGAGCTGAACTCACCAGCAAACTTCATCCTGTGCGACTCAAACTTGCAGATCACCCGGGTGTTCCGGGAAGCAAAAGAAGTAGGTTAACCGTGGAAATCGTTATCACTGATCGTCCCGAAGTGATCGCGGCGGACATCATCGAGTCTTATGCACGCGCGGGCAAAACCCTCGGGCTGGCCACTGGCTCCACCCCGGTAAAGACGTATCAGGAATTGATCCGGCGCCACCGCGAAGAAGGCTTGAGCTTCGCGGAGTGTCGAGCGTTCCTGCTAGATGAATATGTGGGCTTGCCCCGCGAACACGAGCAAAGTTACTACCGCACGATTCGACGTGAATTCACCGACGCCGTTGATATCGATGATGCACTGGTTGCGAGCCCTGACGGCACCAGTACTGATCCACTGACAGCGGGTGCGAGCTACGATGCTGCTATCAGGAATGCTGGCGGAATAGACCTCCAACTCCTGGGAATCGGTTCCGACGGTCATATCGGGTTTAATGAGCCAGGGTCATCGCTGGCGTCGCGAACTCGATTGAAAACGCTGCATCCGCAAACGATCCGGGACAACGCGCGCTTTTTCGACGGCGACGAAGACCAAGTGCCGCGTCACGTGCTTACCCAGGGGCTGGGGACGATTCTTGAAGCCGGTCATTTGTTGCTCATCGCCACTGGGGCTGGAAAGCAGGAAGCGGTGACTGCGCTGGTGGAAGGTCCGGTAGCGGCTTGGTGCCCAGCTTCTGTACTGCAGCTGCACCCGCATGCCACCGTTGTGCTGGATGCGGCTGCGGCTGCTGGGCTAAAGAATCGGGAGTACTACCGGTTCGCTTTGGCTAACAAACCAGCTAGACAAGGCTTCTAGCGCGCCCGCACAGAAACGTGCGACCCGAACTCTCCCGCGGCAGTCACGGGGGGGGGAGGGGTCGGGTCGCTTCATTTTTGCTACAGCTGGAACTGAGCGGTTACTTCCTTGCGACGCTTATGCTCTGCAACGAAGGAAAGGAAAGGAATCGTGCCCGCGAGTGCAGTGGTGATCCACTTCAGCGGTTCCCAGCGTGCATTGATGCCCAGGTTCACGGTGGTGATCAGATAAATCATGTAGAACACACCGTGTGCTTGGGCCACGTAGAAGAACCAGCCCGGGGCATCGCTTGGTGACGGCAAGATGAGGTACTTGTAAATCATCTCGGCAACCAAGATGAGCAGCCAAATGCCAGTCACAAAGGCGGCGGTGGAGAAGAACTTCAGTGCTTTGCGCACACGAGCTTGGCGTTCTGGGTGGATTTGGGGCTGGGTCATTGCTCTTTCCTTCTTCTGCGTGGCTCGTTGTGTGCGTTGAATTCTTCAACATCCATGGTGGGGCGTTCCGGGAGGAAGTCTTCCGAGATCTCCGTGACCTCGCCTTGCGCCTGGCGTTGCTGCTTTTCCAGTTCGACGGGAGCTACGCCAGTTTCGGCATATTCATTTTCCAGCTGGATGTAGCGTCGGTAGGCGTAGACGATGAATGCTCCAAATGCGGGCCACTGAATAGCGTATCCCAAGTTCTGGAAGGTGCCAGATCCGGCGCGGAAGCGGGTCCACTGCCAGTATGCAAGGCCAAGCGTGGCGGCCACCGCGAGCGTGAGGAAAATCAAATGCGAGATCCGCACGCGTTTCTTGGGTCGGTTTTCTTCACTCACAAAGCACTAGTGTACTCATGATTTTTTGTGAGCTGGCCTGGGCGTGTACTATATGAAAAACCACGGGCTTGTGGCGGAATTGGCAGACGCGCTGGATTTAGGTTCCAGTGTCTTAGGACGTGGGAGTTCAAGTCTCCCCAGGCCCACTATTTCCCCGTTCAGCACACCTGCTGAGCGGGGTTTTCTTTTGCCTACCAGTGGAAACGCTAAAATTGGGGTCACGACATAGGCGACACAAACGCCACGAAATGACAGAGATACTGCACGACTGTTGCACGAAATGAGCGAAACAATGGCACGCAGAAGCTTTGGAAGATTCCGCTCATTGCCTTGCGGTAAATGGCAGGCAAACTGCGTTACCTGTCGGTTTAGTTACAACTAGCAATCAACCGAAATCGAACACATGCCAATTGGCTCCCTGAATGAATCGCGCAGAAGGTCAGCCGATCGCGGCGGGCAGGTGGCTGGATTAGACCGTGGTTGAGAAACGTCGAATCAATCTACTTGCAACGCTCAGAAGCGCTAGGGTGCCAATACTGAGGAGGACGAGCGTGAAAACCGGAGAATAGTGCCACAGCATTCCCCAGCTTGCCTGGCGTTTCATCAGTAGCGCTACAGTTTGCGGAGCCAAGAAACATCCAGTGGTGATCGCTGTCAATGACATAGTCAGCAGCCAAAAACGGAGTCGCGATGCTGACAGTGGTGTACCGGCACTCCGCAGCACGGCCAGCGCGAATACGAAACTGAATAGCACTGCACAGACATCGGGCCAAGCTGGTGGAGCCAGTTGTACGTTAGTGGGGTCGTTGCCCACCAGTAACCCGTGAATATCAGCTGCTACGCGGTCTGCTTGTGGACCAGTGGCGTCGATAAGCGCCCCGATAGCGATGTTGTCCGGAAAGAGTCCGGCATAAGTACTTACGCCCGGTCCGCTGCCACTGTGAGAGACACGCGGGATGCCGCCATCGGCGGGCTCTCCGCTCCACCATCCGAGCGCATAACCGACCTTGTATTGGTGCAACGGACTTTGCCGACGGTGTAGTTCTGCTAAAGAATCCGAAGTCAACACGCCAGGAATGAAGCCATGCTGAAAACGAAGCCAGATGCCAAGGTCGTCGAGAGTAGAAACCATGCCGCCGGCGCCACCATAAAACAGCTCGGGCTGGGCAAGTGAAATCGGGCGGCCAAACGCATAAGAATAGGTGGGGGCTAGCTCTGGCAAAGTCGCCGGGGTGTTAGCGAATCCGGTATCGGTCATGCCCAGCGGTTCAAGCACGTTTTGAGCTAGAAACTCAGCCAACGGTTCACCAGAGATCGTTTCAATCAGTTGCTGCAGCACCCAATAGTTTGCATTGCAGTAGTCCCAAGAACTGCCGGGATCATAGGCTAGCCGCGTGCGAGAGAGCTGCCGTACTGCGTCTTCGGTGCGCACATTTCCCACCTGGTACTGGTTAAATCCCAGCGTGGCATCCGTGATCCCTGAAGACTGGTTGAGGAGTTGGCGGACAGTGATGAATTCACCTCGTGGGTCATCCAACTGAAATTCGGGGAGGTACTTTGCAGCCCGTTCATCCAGATCTACTCGACCATCTTCAACCAGCTTCATAACAGCAGTAGCAGTGAAAGCCTTGGTAAGGGAGGCGATAGGGACTCGTGAGTTTGTATCGAGCTCGCCACCACTGCCTGTGGCAAGGATGCGGTCCCCCTGAGTCACGACAATCGCAGCACCCGGCACTCCGCTGGCGACCATCTGGTCCACGTAACGTTGTATGTTTGTCCCTTCTTGGGCTCCGGCTAATGGAATTGGGAAAAGCACTACGGCGAGAAGAAGTGCAAAAATACGTGCCAGCATGAGGTACCTCCTAGTAGGTTATGCCTCAAACTAACCGCTCTAGCGAGTAAGAAAACACCACACAAAGTAAAGAAGGCAACTAACTAAAGTCAGTGTTCTCTGGGGCTAGAGAACTCTAGAATTTTGGTATGCGCACAATACTTCCCTGGCTTGCGATGGCAGCTTGCTGCGGATTGGCCGTCGGTTACGGCTCCCTGTGGTGGCTGGCCTTAATCGTCGTTTTCGCGGTCGTCTTGCGTGTTAAGCCGGGCCTGTCCGGGGTGCTTTTTGGCTTGATTGTTTCTGCAGGCGTCGGTGCGTTTACGTATGAAAACTCCCTGGCTGCAGCGATCAATTCTTTGCTTTGGTTTTTGGGGGCAGTGGCGATTGCAACCGGATTCCACACGTGGCTGCACGCTCGCCACTTGGAGCGCTTAGAACTCGAACGAGGTTGGCAATTGGCTGAGGCCTTGTCAGCCGAACAAAGTACTGCGGTCCGGGAGGCGCTACTGCGAGACCGCATGTCCTTGGCGGGTGAGATTCATGATCGAATAGGGCACCGGCTCGGGCATGCGATCTTGCGATTAGGCACAATGTGGCAAGAAGCAGCGCCGGGTACGAAGGAGGCTGCTCAACTGCAAGCACTGCGCACCGACTTGGCAGACCTTTTGGATGAAATCGGTGGGCTGGTGCTGCTTCTCGACGACGGGCAGTCCATTCCACCAACCCAAGTCAGCATCGGGAATATTCTCGAACACGCTCGGCGCGCAGGAACTGAGATTCAGGCGGAACTTGAGGGCATCGATCAGCTCGATTCCACGGGTCGCACGGTGTTGGCGCGTGTGGTGGCTGAGGGCGTCGCAAATGCGGCGAAGCACGCGCCGGGCCAGGCTGTTTCGCTCGGCACTTCAGCTGCGGGAACCGATTTGGTTGTCAACATTAGCAATCGTGTGCTGGATCGAGAACAGGTCGGTACTGGCTCTGGATTGAAGCGAGTTCGCGCGCTCGTGTCTGAGCTGGGTGGCCAGTGTGATGCTGCCGAGGAGGGTGGTAGGTTCGTCGTTCAAGCCCGCATTCCGCTCGCTCAGAAGGGGATCAAACAATGATCCGAGTTGCCATCGCGGATGATGATGCCTTGGTGCGCGCCGGGATTGCGCAGCTGCTGGCACATTACGGGGATATTGAGGTCTTGATAGAGGCTGCAGACGGAGCGCAGCTGGTTACAGCAGTTCGTGCGAGCAGTGTGGATGTGATCTTGCTGGACATCAGGATGCCTCGACTGGATGGGCTCGCGACGCTGGCAGAGCTGCGAAGGATCGGGGTAGTGGCGCCGGTGGCAATGCTCACGACCTTCCGGCAGGAATCCCTCATTGAAGCTGCGATTGCTCAAGGTGCGCAGGGATTTTTGCTCAAATCCGATTCTCCAGAGGACTTAGCACGCCAAGTGCGGGGTTTGGCTGCGGGAGGTGCCGTGTTTTCGCCACGCGTCGCCAACTGGCTGATCGGCAGTGGGGCAGTGCAGAGAATTCAAGCTAAGAAGCAGGCGCGGGATCGGATGGCAGAGCTTACGGCTAGGCAGCGTGAAGTGCTGGCTGAACTAGCAACTGGAGCGAGCAATCACGAAATCGCGGATCGGCTGCACCTAAGCGAAGGAACAGTCAAACAATATCTTGGAACAATCTTCGGACTGCTCGGTGTGGAAAACCGGGTCCAAGCTGCCTTGATCGGTTATCAGGCCCAGCTACCCTAGCGCCCGGCCCAAGGCCTGAAGGCCATTCATGACGTACTCCTCCGCGGATCCGGTGGCGCCGTCGGCTTGCCAACTGCGGATCGCTGCGATGAAGCCGTTGATGGTTGCTGCTGCGACAAAATTGGCTTCGGGGAGGGTGTATTCGCCGGTTTCGTGGAGGAGCAGTGCTACCTGGTCACTGATCTTGAGCAGGTGGAGTGCGGCGGCGGCCTGGATGGCAGGGTGGTTCATCCATAGTTCGAACCGGAAGAGCGTGCTGTCGCGTTCTGTTACGAAGTGCGCGTGTCCGATTCTTTCGAGGGCGATGCTGGCGGCTTCGGCAACGGTGCGTCCATCGTGGATGCATTGGCTGAAAGTGTTCAGGATGCTGTCGTCGAATTCGTCGTGGAGGACAAGTCCTTCTTTAGTACCGAAGTAGCGGTAAATGCTGGAGGGGGAGGTTTCGGCAGCAGTGGCGATGTCTTCGATTTTGACGTTGTCAAAGCCGTGCTCGCGGAACAGTTCGATTGCCACGCTTTGAATGTTGCGCATTGCTGCTGCCTTTTTGCGTTCGCGCAAGCCTGCCATTGTGCCTCCTTAGCTGGGGTTCTCCATGAATTAAAGCACAAATATGACAGTCAGTGTCACATTGGGTTACACTGCAGCTATGCGACAGTCACTATCAAATGACACCGACTCCCCGATTGTGGCCGAGGGGATAACTAAAAAATTCGGCCGTGTCACTGCACTGGATGGCCTAAACCTGCATGTCAAAACCGGAGAGGTCCACGGATTCCTGGGGCCCAATGGAGCGGGAAAATCCACCACCATCCGGGCCATCCTGGGTCAGCTCCGGCTCGACCAAGGACACCTGCGGCTATTTGGTGGTGATCCCTGGCTTGACGCGGCGGAACTGCATAAACGGGTTGCCTATGTGCCGGGGGATACGGCACTGTGGCCGTCGTTAAGCGGAGGCGAATGCATCGACCTCATCGGTGGCTTGCAAGGCAGCCTGGATCCACGGCGACGCGCCGAGCTGATCGATCGCTTCGAACTAGATCCGCGACGCAAGGCAGGTAGCTACTCCAAGGGAAATCGGCAGAAGGTTGCGCTGGTGGCGGCGCTGGCAACGCAGGCTGAGTTGCTGCTTCTGGACGAGCCGACCTCCGGGCTGGATCCAGTCATGGAGCAGCGCTTCATTGACACGGTTCGGGAGGCGAAAGCGGAAGGGCGCACCGTGCTGCTCTCCAGCCATATCATGTCCGAGGTGGAACAACTCTGCGACCGAGTCACCATCATCCGTGCAGGTAAAGACATCGTTTCGGATTCGCTGGATGCGTTGCGGGCGCAGGCGACAGTCCGCATTGAAGCGAGGTGGCCGGGTAAAGGTCTGGTGCGGCGAGATGTTGCGCCGACGGATGTCGTCGCTACCGTATCTCGACTCGCCGAGCAGAAGCCGGCGGATCTCACCGTCACGCCCGCCAGCTTGGACGAGTTGTTCTGGCGCCACTACGAGGAGACCTCCCGATGACCGCCGGCTGGTTACGCATGTTGCGTCTGCAATGGCGCACCTCCTGGGGGATGCTCCTCGGGGCACCGATCCTGCTGGCAGTGCTGGTTACCCTGATTGCCGCTGGCATCTCTGAGCTGTATCCAGATCTAGCTGCGCGAGAGATCTACGCCGCGACGATGGCCGCCTCGCCAGCTGCGACTGCCTTCAATGGCCGCTCCTATGATGTCGACACCGTGGGAGGCATCGTCGCTGTGGAGCTCGGCTTTATGGGGCAGCTGGCCATCCCGATCGTCGGCGCCTTTCAAACGCTTCGGCTCACACGTCGTCTCGAATCTTCCGGTGCTCTCGAGCTGATCACCGCCTGCCCGGTAGCACGCCCCGCGGTGCCATTGGCAGCTTTCGTGTCTGCGCTCCTGTCCTGGAAGTTGTTTGCGCTGCTCGCATTCTGTGGGTTGGTCACGCAAGATCTTCCGTGGGTCGGTGCTGCGCATTTTGTGGTGATTCTCGCATTGTTCGGCTTGGCATTCAGCGGCATGGGCCTGCTCCTCGGCGAACTTGCCGGCAGCTATCGCACCGCCACCGGCCTTGCCCTCGGCACGGTCTTTGCTGCGTTCATTGCCCGCGCGCTTGTCGACGGCCTAGGCCTGGACCTCACCTGGGTGAACCCGATGAGCTGGGTGGCAGAGGCCAAACCCTGGGGAGACCCCGAGCTCTGGCCCTACCTTTCTTTCTTGGCGCTGGCTCTAGCCTCCGCGGGTGCCGGAGTCGCAGTATGCACGCGCCGCGATCTTGGCTCTGGTGTCATTCCGACGCGTCTGGGCCGTGCTGTCGCCCGGCCAGGGCTGGCCACACCGTGGGGATTCCTGTGGCGCGTGACCGTTGGCGCTAGCGCTGGCTGGCTCATTGGAATAGTCGTGTGGGCCGCTGCGATTGGTGCGATGTCGCAGGAGTTTGTGGATGCAATTGCGTCGAATCCTTCGCTCGCGGCAGCCTTTGGAATGGTGCCGGAACACATGGCCACTGTTGTTGCGGTGTTGCTGGCTGCTGCGTTGGCTACAGCGGCTGGGCTATCGGTGTTGCTCTCGCACGGCACTTCGGAGTTGTCTTCTCGGTTGGGATTGCTACATGCCGGACGCTACTCGCGGGGACTCTGGTGGTTGGTGTGGAATGCGTCATCGCTGCTGGTTGCGGGGGTGGCGCTCTTCGGTGCGGTGACGGTACTTGGGCTAGTACAGCGTCTGGTCCTGGACCGCCCAGCAGCGCTTTCGGATGCGGTAGGGGCGGGCGTTGACCTGCTCATTCCCGTTCTTGCGATGGTGGCAATCGGGTCCTTTTGGGTCGGCGTTGCTCCTCGATTGCGTGCCGTGGCGTGGCTCCTGCCTGCATGGACTGTTTTGGTGGGCCTCCTGGGTACCGCGCTGCGCATGCCGGAATGGTTGCAAAACACTTCTTTCGTGCATGTTGTGGGTACGGTTCCAGTGGCGGCTGCTGATGGTGATGCGCAGCTAGCGCTGGGCGTGTTGGGGGCGGCCTTGTTGGTCCTGGCCTGGCTCGCTTTTCGACGCCGGGACCTTGCACGCGGATAGAGGTCTCATCCGTAACGCCGCTGTAGGTTCACCGACAGCTACCTATTCCGGCAGTCCCTCGAAGTCGCCACCAGCTTCGAGTGCTGCGAGCACTTTTGCGCGGTGGTCCGCGGTCCACGCGGCAAGGCCTGCCTCAGACTCGGCGCGTTCCTTCTCGGCAGCCTTGGCAAAGACCTGCTCGGCGTCAGCAGCAGCAACGACCACGATGCCGTCTTCATCGGCGACAACGATGTCGCCGGTGCGGACTTCGACGCCACCAACTGTGACAGTCTCCGCCGGAACAAGGGCTTTTTTGGAACCTGGCTTCGGGTATAGCCCGCGCGCGAACACGGGGAGTCCCATGTCACGGATTTCATCGACATCGCGGATATTGCCGTCGATGACGAAGCCCGCGATGCCGCGCTGCTGGGCTACGGCGCAGACATTGCCTCCGGCTACGGCAGGATCGGTTCCTCCGGAGTGGCAGACGATGATGTCGCCAGGTTGGGCTCGGTAAATCGCTGCGTGCATCATCAGGTTGTCGCCTGGCCCGCATTGGGCAATGAAAGCTCGACCGGTGATGCGGGGAGTGCCGTCGATAAGTGGGCGAATCCCGTTGTCCATGATTGTGGAGTTGTCGACGATGTTGGCCAGCCCTGTGGTGCCGACGTTGGGGAGTGTGCTCATGATGATCCTTTGCGGAGATGGGGGTCATAATATTAAGGAATAGTGACGCAGGTCCTAATCTAGCGAACAGAACGTGACTGGGTAGGGTGAGTAGCATGAGTATTTCGCGACATATCGACGATTACATCGCGGACCGGGGCATCAAGGAAAACGATGAAGTCGTGCCCGAAAGCGAGTGTCAGGTCTTTGATGGCCAGGTGCTGAGCGAGGAAGATCGCCTGGAAAATGCTCGCGCCGTCGTGGCTCAACTGCTTGAATCGGATTCACCCCCAAGATTGGGGTAGGGCGCTTTAAAGTAGTTTCAGACTCAAAAATAACCCCCGAGCAGCGAAAAGTAGCGGGGGATGTTTTGACACGCTAACTAAACGCCGCTCAAACATGACGGTTTCCTCACGATCTGTGGCATATTTGCTTTCGTTATCCCAACAAATGGGTGAAGTGTGCCCTGGCAACAGAAAGAGGAAAAGTACGTGACTGAGCAGCATATCCTGCGATTTGACGGTGCGAATCGACTCATCGATGAGCTAGACAACACGCCATTTACGCTGGTCTTTGCAGGACAGGGCGTTGATTGGCTCGCTGGACTGCGCACCGCCATCGCCGCAGGCGCAGGCCGGGGAATCACGGACATCGTCAATGAGGCTGCGGCCAAGCTCGCCGGTGTTTCGGACGAGATCGCCGCCGCTCGACCATTCGGTTTCGAGCCGATCGCATGGGCGCAAGCTGACCAGCCACCATTGATTGACGCATCGATGGCGTCGATTAGCGTGCCAGGCATCATCACCGCACAGCTCGCAACCCTCATCACCCTCGAGGCTCAGGGCCTCGACATCGAGCGCGCGCAGTCCGCAATCGGACACTCCCAGGGAATCCTCGGCGCGCACGCCATGAAGGACCTGACTCGCGCCGCGGAATTTGTTGCTATCGCCCAACTCATCGGTGCTGCTGGTAGCAAAACTGCCCGCGAGGCAGGCCTGGTACCTTCCGGCGAAGCAACGCCGATGCTGTCCATTAGGGGCATCACTCGCGAGCAGCTCGAAGCCGCCGTCAAGGGCACCGGGATTGAGATCGGCCTGCGTAACGCCCGCAACTGGTACGTCGCCGTGGGCGTACCGGCGGAACTCGAGACGCTGAAAGCGAAGCTGGAAAAGCTTGCTGCCAAGGACGCTCGCGACATCGAGGGCAAGAAGCGCGGTGGCACCCCGTTCGCACCGAAGTTCGTGTTCTTGGGCGTGCAGATCGCCTTCCACCACACCGCAATGATGCCGGCTGTCGAGCTCACCGTGAAGTGGGCTGAGCAGGCCGGACTCGACGCAGAACTCGCCCGCGCGCTGGCCACTGAAATCCTCATCACCCCAGAAGACTGGGTAGAAGATGTCACCACCGTTGTCGACGAGGGCTCCAAGTGGCTCCTCGATGTCGGCCCAGGCGAAGGCGTCTGCGCACTGACCACCATCGTCTCTGCGGGCCGTGGCGTAGGCAACGTCCAGATCGGCACCGCCGCCGGTCAATCCGCGCTTTTCGACGCCGGTTCCGCCCCAACCCGCCCAGAGTCCTACGACCAGTTCGCACCACGCGTGGAAAACGGCAAGCTGGTTACCAAGTTCTCCGAGCTCACCGGCCGCAGCCCAATGCTGCTCGCTGGCATGACCCCAACCACCGTTGATCCGGAGATCGTTGCAGCTGCTGCTAACGCTGGACACTGGGCTGAGCTCGCAGGTGGCGGTCAAGTGACTCCGGAGATCCTGGAAAGCAACATTGCCAAGCTGGACTCTCTGCTGGGGCCTGGTGTCAACGCTCAGTTCAACTCCATGTTCCTGGATCCTTACCTGTGGGGCATGCAGATCGGTGGCAAGCGCCTGGTGCAGAAGGCCCGACTCAACGGCGCACCGATCGACGGCGTGGTCATCACCGCAGGCATCCCAGAGCACGATGAAGCTGTCGAGCTCATTCACGAGCTGCGCGGCAACGGCTTCCCATGGATCGCTTTCAAGCCGGGTGCCATCAAGCAGGTCCGACAGATCCTCGAGATCGCTCGCTCCGTGCCTGAGGTTCCGGTCATCCTGCAGGTGGAGGGCGGCAAGGCCGGTGGCCACCACTCTTGGGAAGAGCTCGATGACCTGCTGATCGCCACCTACGGCATGATCCGCGACACCGCCAACACCGTGCTGTGTGTCGGTGGCGGCATCGGTACGCCTGAGCGCGCCGCTGAGTACATCACCGGTGACTGGGCAACCAAGTACGACCTGCCAAAGATGCCTGTCGACGGCATCCTGGTTGGCACCGCTGCCATGGCTACCCTCGAGGCAAAGACCTCCGAGTCCGTCAAGCAGCTCCTGGTAGAGACCAAGGGCCAGGACGAGTGGGTGGGCGCTGGCGCCGCAGCCTTCGGCATGGCTTCCGGTCGTTCCCAGCTCGGCGCTGACATCCACGAGATCGATAACTCCTTTGCCAAGTGTGGCCGTCTCCTTGACTCCGTTGCCGGTGACGCAGAGGCAGTCGCCGAAAAGCGCGATGAGATCATCGCCGCCATGGCAAAGACCTGCAAGGTGTACTTCGGTGACCTTGAGGACATGACCTACGCCCAGTGGCTGAACCGCTACTTGGAGCTTTCCGGTCCATTCCAGGGCGAATGGACCGACGTGTCCTGGAAGAACCGCTTTGCGCAGATGATCGAGCGCACCGAGGCTCGCCTCATCTCCCAGGACCACGGCGACTTCGAACCACAGGTTGCACTGGGGGAGAACCCAGCCGAGGCCGTCGCAAAGCTTGCCGAGCTGTACCCAACCGACGACATCCTGCACCCAGCCGATGTCACGTGGTTCCTTGGCCTGTGCCGTACCCCGGGCAAGCCAGTGAACTTCGTGCCAGTGATCGACAAGGACGTGCGCCGCTGGTGGCGCTCCGACTCCCTGTGGCAGGCACACGACGCGCGTTACGACGCCGACCAGGTCTGCGTCATCCCAGGACCGGCAGCGGTCGCGGGCATCACCCGCGCGAACGAGCCAGTTGCCGAGCTGCTTGGCCGCTTTAACCAAGCCGCAATCGACCTGCTTGAGGATTCCGTGGTAGCTGCAAAGACTGCCACCGACCGCGTTCTTGCTGCTCAAGGAACCTACTGGGCTGGCCGCAACGTCCCATCCATGGTCGCTCGACTTGGTTCCCCTGAAGGCTGGACCCTGACTGAAGGTGGCGCCACCCACTCCGCTTCCGGCGCAACGCTGCGCGACTTGGACGACACTCACGCTGAACTGACCGTCCCACTCGTCGGCTCCACCGCGCCAGGTACTACCGCAGATCTGAAGATCCGCTTCACGCTCCCTGAGGTCGGCGTCCCAACCGTCACTCAGGAAGACGCTGAGGCTGCCATGGGTGAACTCACCCGCATCGCAGCAGGTGGCGAGCTTCCAGCCGTTGACAATGGTGTCGCACGCTGGAACACCGAGTTGTCCGTGGCCCACATCGCTGACTACAACAACGTCACCGCTGCGCACCTGGACCGCACCGTGACCCCAGCGGGCACCGCACCGGATGTCATCGTCGGTCTCGCATGGCCTGCCATCTTCTCCGCAGTCAAGTCCGCGGTTATCCCAGGCACCGATTCCGCCTCCGTGGTGGAAGGCATGCTCTCCCTGGTCCACCTCGAGCACCACATCAAGCTGGTCGAGGCACAGCCAGATGAACTGCCTGCACAGTCCGTGCCGATTCGCGTGGAAGCCACCGCAGATGAGGTCTCCGACACCGACATGGGTCGTGTCGTCGTTGTTCGCGCTCGCGTGTACGCCACTTACCCAGACCGTGGCGAGCTACTGGCCGCCGAGCTGTCTGAGCGCTTCGCCATCCGTGGCCGCAACGGCAAGATGACCGCCCGCACCAACACCTCGGTGTTCCCAACTGTGGTGGACACCCCACGCTCCTTCCGTGCCTACGCCAAGGTCGTGGCACCTACCTCCATGAAGCCGTTTGCGATCGTCTCCGGCGACCGCAACCCGATTCACGTCTCCAACGAAGCCGCAGCCCTGGCGGGACTCCCAGAAGGCGTGATCGTCCACGGCATGTGGACCTCCGCTATCGCCGAGCTCATTGCTTCCGCAGGCTTCGAAGGCTCCGAGCCGAAGAAGGTCATGGAGTACACCGCGACGATGCTCGCACCAGTGCTCCCAGGCTCCGAAATCGAGTTCACCGTCGAGCGCTCGGGCGTCGACAACCGCCCAGGCTTTGGCGAGGTTCGCGAGATCACCGCAAAGGTCGACGGCAACCTGGTCATGACCGGCACCGCCGTTATCGCCGCACCTCGCACGTTCTATGCCTTCCCAGGCCAGGGCATCCAGTCCCCAGGCATGGGCATGGCTGCGTACCAGTCGTCCGCGGCTGCCCGCGAGATTTGGGACCGCGCAGACGCACACACCCGCACCAAGCTTGGCTTCTCCATCCTGGAAATCGTCCGCAACAACCCATCCGAAGTCATTGTCAAGGGCGAGAAGTTCCAGCACCCAGACGGCGTGCTCTACCTGACCCAGTTCACCCAGGTCGGCATGGCCACCTTGGGCTGCGCACAGGTCGCCGAAATGCGTGAGGCATCAGCTCTTAACCAGCGCGCCTACTTCGCCGGTCACTCCGTGGGCGAGTACAACGCCCTCGCGGCGTACGCTGGCGTGCTCTCCCTCGAGTCCGTTGTTGAGATCGTCTACGCCCGTGGCCTGACCATGCACCGTCTGGTCGAGCGCGACGCTAATGGCGTCTCCAACTACGGCCTCGCTGCACTGCGTCCGAACAAGATGAAGCTCTCCGCTGAGGATGTCTTCCCATACGTGGAGGGCATTGCCAAGGAGTCCGGCGAGTTCCTCGAAATCGTCAACTACAACATCGCCGGTGTCCAGTACGCCGTCGCCGGTACTCGTGCGGGGCTCGCTGCGCTCGCCGCGGATGCGGAAAAGCGCGCGCCGGGTATGCGTGCCTTCATCCAGATCCCGGGCATCGACGTCCCATTCCACTCCTCGCACCTGCGCGACGGTGTGGGCGCATTCCGCGATCACCTGGATTCCCTGATTCCGCACGAGATTGACCTAGACATTCTGATCGGCCGCTACATTCCGAACCTGGTAGCCCGCCCGTTCGAGCTGTCTCGCGAATTCGTCGAATCCATGGCCGAGGTCGTCTCCTCGCACCTGCTTGATGAGATCCTGGCTGATTACGAGGCTGCGGAAAAGGATGAGCAGAAGCTCGCCCGCACACTGCTCATCGAGCTCCTGGCCTGGCAGTTTGCCTCCCCAGTGCGCTGGATCGAAACCCAGCACCTGGCGCTGACCTCCCTTGAGGTGGATCGCTTTGTCGAGGTGGGTGTCGGTTCCGCTCCGACGATCGCCAATATGCTCGGCCAGACCCTGCGCCTGCCGCAGTACGCCGACGTGGACATTGAGGTCCTCAACATCGAGCGCGACGCCGCTACCGTCTTCGCTACCGACGCCTTCACCCGCGAGGTGGAGGAAGCACCGGCTTCCGAGGCAGCAGCACCAGCAGCTGAAAACGTGGCCGTTCGGGCTACCGAGGCTGCTCCTGCACCAGCTGCAGCTCCTGCAGGCGGCCCACGTCCAGAGGACATTGCCTTCACCCCTGGCGATGCCACCGACATGCTGATTGCCATCTGGACCAAGGTTCGCCCAGATCAGATGGCTGCCACCGACTCCATCGAAACCCTCGTCGAGGGCGTGTCTTCCCGACGTAACCAGCTCCTGCTGGACCTCGGCGTCGAATTCGGCCTCGGTGCCATCGATGGCGCCGCTGATGCCGAGCTGTCCGACCTCAAGAACACCGTGTCCCGCATGGCCAAGGGCTACAGCGCTTTCGGCCCAGTGCTCTCTGATTCTTCTGCAGATGCACTGCGTCGCATCACCGGTCCTACCGGCAAGCGTCCGAGCTACATCGCCGAGCGCGTCACCGGAACCTGGCAGCTGGGTCAGGGCTGGGCGGACCATGTCCAGGCCGAGATCGTCATGGGTGCCCGCGAAGGTGCATCCCTGCGTGGCGGCGACCTGGCGACGCTCACCCCGGCAGCTCCGTCCAATGCGTCTGAGCTGGACGCGCTTATCGACGCCGCAGTCCAAGCCGTCGCCTCCCGCCGCGGCATCTCCGTTGGCCTGCCTTCCGCTGGTGGCGCTGGCGGCGGCGTAGTGGACTCCGCTGCACTCGGTGAGTTCGCTGAGGCTGTCACTGGTCGGGAAGGCGTGCTGGCCGAGACGGCTCGCACGATCCTCAGCACCCTGGGTCTTGCCGAATCCCCAGCTCATGGCCTGAGCGAACGGGAAGACAACGCTGATCTCTTCGAGCTGGTCTCCCGCGAACTCGGTTCCGACTGGCCTCGCCAGGTGGCACCAAGCTTCGATGCTGACAAGGCCGTCCTGCTGGATGACCGTTGGGCTTCGGCTCGTGAAGACATCACCCGCTTCGCGCTCGGTGAGATCTCTGAACTGGACATCACTGGTGCTGGCGAAGCTGCAGCTCAGCAGGCTGAGTACTTCGGCCTGACCGAGCTGGCTCAGCAGGCTCGTACTACGGATGCCCTGCAGTACGCTTCCGACGTTGCCGTCGTCACCGGCGCATCCCCGAACTCCATCGCAGCAGCCGTGACCGAAGGCCTGCTCGCTGGCGGTGCCACCGTGGTGGTCACCACCTCCAGCCTGAACCATGGCCGCCTGGAGTTCTACAAGAAGCTCTACCGCTCCGCTGCCCGCGGCCAGGCTGCGCTGTGGATCGTCCCAGCAAACCTGTCCTCTTACACGGATCTCGATGCCGTGATCGAGTGGATCGGCAACGAGCAGACCGCAACCGTGAACGGTGCCAAGAAGGTCCTCAAGCCGGCATTGGTTCCGACCCTGCTCTTCCCATTCGCGGCGCCGCGCGTTTCCGGCTCCCTCGCAGATGCCGGTCCACAGGCCGAGAACCAGATGCGTCTGCTGCTGTGGTCCGTCGAGCGTCTGATCGCTGGCCTGTCCGAGATCGGTGTAGACACCGAGATCGGCAAGCGACTGCACGTGGTCATCCCAGGTTCACCGAACCGTGGCCGCTTCGGTGGCGACGGCGCCTACGGCGAGTCCAAGGCTGCCCTTGATGCGCTGGTCACCCGTTGGCATGCAGAACCAGTGTGGGGCGATCGCACCTCCCTGGTCCACGCTCTCATCGGTTGGGTACGCGGCACCGGCCTCATGGGCGGCAACGACCCACTGGTCGAGGCCGTCGAGGCAGCTGGCGTGCGCACCTACGCCACCAACGAGATCGCAGAAGAACTCTTGTCACAGGTCGCGCCTTCCGTGCGCGAAGAAGCTGCTCAGACACCAGTGGTGAAGGACTTCACCGGCGGACTTGGCGAGGCTGATCTGAACTTGGCCGAACTGGCTCGTGGCGCTGCAGCGCAGGCTGCTGCCGCGGAGCAGGACGTCGAAAAGCCTGTGACCATCAAGGCACTGCCTACGCCATACCGTCGCTTCGAAGCCACCGCTCCGTCCTTCGAGGTCACGCAGCGTCTCGAGGACATGGTTGTCATCGTCGGCGCCGGCGAGCTTGGCCCATACGGCTCTGCCCGCACGCGTTTCGACGCCGAGCTCACCGGCTCCCTGTCCGCCGCCGGCGTCACCGAGCTGGCATGGTCCATGGGCCTCATCCACTGGGACGAGGATCCAAAGCCAGGCTGGTACGACGCTTCCGACGACCCAGTAGCAGAAGAAGACATCTTCGATCGCTACCACGACGAGGTTCTCGCCCGCGTCGGCGTACGCCAGTACCACGATGACTTCGGCATGGTGGACAACCTCATGCCAGAGCTCACCACTGTCTACCTGGATCGCGACCTTAACTTCAACGTCTCCGATGAAGCTGCCGCTCGCACCTTCGTTGACTCCGAGCCAGACACTACGACGGCGCACTTCGACGAAGAAGCAGGGGAGTGGGTTGTCACCCGCAAGGCTGGTTCCGCAGTTCGCGTGCCTCGCCGCATGGCGATGTCCCGCTTCGTCGGTGGCCAGATCCCAGAGGGCTTCGACCCATCGGTCTACGGCATCCCTGCGGACATGATCGACAACTTGGACCGCGTCGCAGTCTGGAACCTGGTGTGCACTGTGGACGCCTTCCTGTCCAGCGGCTTCACCCCGGCAGAGATCATGCGTTCCCTGCACCCAACCCGCGTGTCCTCCACCCAGGGCACCGGCATGGGCGGCATGGCCTCCCTGCGCTCCCTGTTCGTTGATGGTCTGCTCGCCGAGCCACGCCAGAACGACATCCTGCAGGAAGCCCTGCCGAACGTCATGGCTGGCCACGTCATGCAGTCCTACGTCGGTGGCTACGGTCAGATGATCCACCCAGTAGCCGCTTGTGCGACCGCCGCGGTATCCGTGGAAGAAGGCATGGACAAGATCCGTTTGGGCAAGGCTGACTTCGTGGTCGCCGGTGGCCTCGACGACCTGTCCATGGAAGGCATCACGGGCTTCGGCGACATGGCCGCTACCGCCGACTCCGGCGTCATGCGTGCCAAGGGCATTGACGATAAGTTCTTCTCCCGCGCGAACGACCGTCGCCGTGGAGGCTTCGTGGAATCCGCTGGTGGCGGTACCATCCTGCTGGCTCGCGGTTCCGTGGCGGCTGACCTCGGACTGCCTGTCTTGGGCGTCGTAGCGTTCGCAGAGTCCTTCGCGGATGGCGCGCACACCTCCATCCCGGCTCCTGGTCTGGGCGCTCTGGGCGCAGCCCGTGGCGGCACGGATTCTCGCCTGGTTCACGCGCTGGCTGCAGTGGGTGTCACACCGGATGAGATCGCGGTCGTGTCCAAGCACGACACCTCCACCGAGGCCAACGATCCGAACGAGTCTGACCTGCACACCCGCATCGCTCGCGCGATCGGCCGTACGCAGGGCAACCCGCTGTACGTCATCTCTCAGAAGACCCTCACCGGTCACGCCAAGGGTGGCGCTGCAGCATTCCAGATGATCGGTTTGACCCAGGTCCTTCGCTCCGGTGTGGTTCCTCCGAACCGCGCTCTCGACTGTGTCGATCCGGCGCTGGCTAAGAACGACGCGCTGGTCTGGCTGCGTTCCCAGCTGGATCTGCGCGCGAAGGCTCCCAAGGCCGGTCTGGTTACCTCGCTCGGCTTTGGTCACGTCTCCGCACTGATCGCGATCGTGCACCCAGCAGCGTTCGAGGCAGCGCTCGGTGATCGTGTTGCGTCCTGGCGTGAGGCTGCAGCCGCGCGTGAAGATGCCGGCCTGCGCCGCATCTTGGGCGCGATGCACGGCGGCTCCGCACTCTACGAGAAGCCAGTCGACCGCAACCTGGGCGGCACCGGCGCCGCTGCTAAGGAACGCGAGGCAGCAATGTTGCTGTCCGAGTCTGCACGCCTTATCGACGGCGTGATGCAGCCTTAACCACTAGCAGTAAAGCAGGCAGGTGAGATTCTTTCACCTGCCTGCTTTGTTGTTTCTGGTTGCCTGATCGGCCACTTAATGATGCTTGTACACGGCCAAGGCTAGGAGCCGGTTCAGGGCCGTCGATAAGCCTGCAATGATCAGGGCGAGGGCGGGGAGGAATAATAGCGCGCCGAGAAGAACGGGGCCATCACCGAGGGCGTTCCACAAATAGGCGCACCCTGCAACGCCGATCAGCAATACTGCTGCATCGAGGGAGAAGGCATTGATGTGGCGCCAGCTGAGGAGCCCCGAAGAGATGAGCGCTAGCATGATGCTGCCGACGAGGGGACCATGCCAGTACGGATTCCAGGCCCCACCGAATTGCGACGCGATCACACCGAGGCTGCAGGCTATTGTCAACCACGGCACAGCGAGCCATTTCATGTGGATTAGCCGAGGATAAGCCATGCGATCGATGTTACTGGCATAACAAATCAATTACAGATCACGCCCAGAATATAGTGACCTGCGTTACTAAAACGCATTGGTGGCGGACGTGTGTTTTTGCTTCACATTTCAAGCAAATGGCGTAGTAGTGAGGTGGATTTCGTTATTTCAATTTTCGAGGAGCTTCGCGTCTTTTGGTTAATGATTGATAACAGATTCACTGACTCAAGGCATGTGACCTGCGAGGATTCATCCTGAAACCTGATTAGGGTTAATGGGAGTCAACCGAGAATTGCATAGGAAGGCAATATTGTGACCACCTCCAGATCCTTCGCCATCGCCATGTCCTTCGTAGGACTACTTGTGGGGGCGGGCTTCGCGACCGGCCAAGAGGTGGTGCAGTACTTCACGTCCTTCGGCGTCCACGGCGTGTGGGGAATCATCGTCGCAGGCGCCATCATGACTCTCGCGGGCACTGTTTTCTTACAGCTCGGCAGCTACTTTCACGCTAGCGAGCACAACACCGTCTTCCGCCAGGTGACACACCCAATTATTTCTAAGCTTCTCGACATCTCCGTCATCATCACCCTCTTCTCTATCGGTTTCGTCATGCTCGCCGGTGCTGGCTCGAGCATGTCGCAGCAATTTGGCTGGCCGACGTGGGCGGGCTCCACGCTGATGTTGGTGCTGGTTATGGCGTGCGGGCTTCTCGACGTCAATAAAGTCTCTACGGTCATTGGTGCCGTCACCCCGTTGATCATTATCGCGGTGGTATTCGTGAGCATCTACACGTTGCTGAATATGCCCTCCGACCCGGCAGCGATGATGGAGCTGTCCTCCCAAATTGACTCACCGGTCTCAAACTGGCTGGTCTCAGCGTTGAACTACAACGGTCTGGCGCTCATTCTGGCCGTTTCCATGAGTCTGGTTATCGGCGGTGACCATCTGGATCCACACGAGGCGGGTCGGGGTGGATTCTGGGGCGGCATTACTTATACCGCGTTGATGGGGCTGGCATTTTTTGCGCTGCTCATGAATGCGGACAAGGTCATGGTGTCGGATATTCCGATGCTCTACATTCTGAGTAGCATTCACCCGGTGCTCGGATTCGTCATGTCGATCATCATTTTTCTCATGATCTTCAACACCGCGATCGGAATGTTCTACGCTCTGGGCAAACGTCTTTCTGCCGGTAGGGAAGAGCGATACCTGCCAATCTTTATCGTCGGCTGCCTCGCGGGTTACGCGGTGTCCTTCTTTGGCTTCAAGACGTTGATGGCCTTCGTCTATCCGGTCATCGGTTACATCGGCATGTTCATGGTTGTTGTGTTGGTCTATGCGTGGTTGATCTCGTTCAAGGATATTAAGGACGAGGCACGTCGTCGCGCGCGTATCAAGGCGCTGCTGCGCCTCAAGCTCCGCCCGGATCATGAATATGACGAGGCTAAGGACGCTGTCATTGGTGAGGAACTGAAGGAATCAGTCGTCGATGAAGAAGAGCTCCTGACCAATGTCCTTGAAGAGGTCGCTGACGATCTGCATAAGGACGATGCCGTGGACTTTGATGTCGAAGATTTCGATATCGATGACCATGACGTAGATGAGTACCTAGAGGCCGCGCGCTAGGCGTTAATGTGGGCTCCACTGCCCATTAGACCTATCCTGCAATCTCCCGCAGGGCGTTCAGGTGATCCTGCCAGGCTTTCAATCCGTTGCGGGTTAGTGAAAGCTTGGTTTGTGGCTTCTTGCCCACGAACCCTTTCTTGATATGCACGTATCCCAATTCCTCCAGGGCGGAACCATGCTTGGAGAGGGTGGAGTCCGTAGTAGCGATGTAGTCGCGCAGATCCTTAAACAACATGTTGTCTACGCCGGCGAGCGCCGCCATTAGGGAAAAGCGCAGGGGATTGGAAAAGGCGGGGTTGAGGTCCAGCCGAGGGTGCGCGCTCATCGGTTAGCCACCACTTCCCACGCCGGACCTGCAAACGCCAAACTGAGGTACAAGGTGGACAACGTCATCGCGATGTCAAGGTTTGGCTGAATGATCGCCGTAGCGGCCCAAGTGATGCCCCAAAGAGCCATGAAGATGAGCCAGCGTCGGCTGAAGCCACGACGCGCTGTCTTTTGGACTGCAAACACTATGATCATTGCGACCGACACTGCTGCCCACGTCAGGCTGAGGATCATGGGGATGAGGGAATCAGGAGCCCAGAATTTACCCATCGCATAGATCGTTCCAGCTGTACATAGCCCCACATAGGTCACCCATACTGGATTGAAACCGGTGACGTTCTTTTCTAGTTGACGCGCCTGGTCGAGCTGCTGTCGAGCCTGTTCTGGGGTGGTCATGATGTTCTCCTTATCTAGCGGCTTTTCTCTAATGATAGAAACAACTTTCCACTTTGGCAAGTGCTTTCTGGGGCTTTTGCTTTGACAAGTTCAAGTGTTCACCGGCTGGCCTGACTCTGTTCATGAAACCGTTATTCCTCCGTCATCAACATGTGTGAACATCAACAATCGTGACTGAATCGGTAAAGGATCTGCGCCGGAAAGCAGAAAAAGCCAAGCGCCGAGAGTGGTGGCTGGCAGCCCTGCTACTGGCGCCCAACCTGATCTTGCTGACGGTTTTCACCTACCGTCCGCTGATCGATAACATCCGACTGTCCTTCTACAACTGGAACATTTCCTCTCCGACATCCACCTTCATCGGCTTGGATAACTACAAGGAATGGTTCACGCGCGAGGACACTCGAACCATCATGTCCAACACCCTGATCTTCACCTTCTTCGCGGTGCTCGGATCGATGGTGCTGGGCTTGGCGCTAGCTATGGTGCTGGATCAGAAACTGAAAGGTCGCAACTTCACGCGTTCGGTGGTTTTCGCCCCATTCGCGATTTCCGGAGCCGCAATTGGTGTGGCATTCCAGTTCATTTTCGACCCGAACTACGGCCTCATCCAGGATCTGCTTGCCAGAATTGGACAGGATGCGCCTAACTTCTACGGTGAGCCGAAGTGGGCCATGTTCATGGTCACCTTTACCTTCGTGTGGAAGAACCTCGGCTACACCTTCGTCATTTACCTCGCTGCGATGCAAGGTCTGTCGAAGGACCTGGAAGAAGCCAGTGCGATCGACGGCGCGAACTGGTGGACCCGCTTCACCAAGGTCACGCTACCTCAGCTGCGTCCGACCACATTTTTCCTTTCCATCACAGTCACGCTCAACTCGGTGCAGGTCTTCGACATCATCAATGTCATGACCCGTGGTGGCCCTCAGGGCGACGGCACGATGACCCTGGTATTCCAGGTGTACGAGGAGACCTTCCGAAACTTCCGTGCCGGCTACGGCGCCACAGTAGCCACGATTCTGTTCCTGATTCTGCTGCTCATCACGCTGATTCAGGTCCGGTACATGGATAAGGAGAACGCACGATGATGGAAATTCATGGTGGATCCCCGGCTATGCGCGTCGGAAAGCGCGTTGCAGGTTACATTGCCATCGTCGCCATCTTGCTCTTCGTCGGACTGCCCCTGTTCTGGATTCTGATGACCTCGTTCAAGGAGCGCGGCGACATCTACACCCAGCCCGTAGCCTGGCTGCCGCCGAACTGGACCAACGGAAACTACGGCATTGCGACGACCGAAGTGCCGTACTGGCAGTACCTGCGGAACTCGGTGATCATTACGCTTGCACTGTGCGTGATCAAGGTTGTCCTTGGCACCTTGAGCGCTTACGCACTTGCGATCCTGCGCTTCCCGGGCCGTAACCTGGTATTTCTTGTAGTCATCTCGGCGTTGATGGTGCCGAGCGAAATTACGATTATTTCGAATTTCGCACTCGTGAACTCGATGGGTTGGCGCAACACCTTCCAGGGTGTGATCATCCCGCTGGCGGGCGTGGCATTCGGCACCTTCTTGATGCGCAACCACTTTATGTCGCTGCCATACGAGCTCATCGAGGCCGCCCAGATGGACGGCGCTGGCCCCATCAAGCTGCTGACTCGCGTGCTGCTCCCTATCTCGATGCCGACCCTCGTGGCGTTCACCGTGATTACCCTGGTCAACGAGTGGAACACCTACCTGTGGCCGTACATCATCACTGACACCGAAGCTGTCGCCCCGCTCCCAGTGGGCCTGACGATGCTGCAAAACAACGACGGTATGACCAACTGGGGTCCCGTTATGGCGGCGACCATCCTCACGATGATCCCGATCCTCATAATCTTCCTTGGTCTGCAGAAATACATGATCAAGGGGCTCACCACCGGCGCCGTCAAGGGCTAACCGGACCGTTTAACAAGGAGATAAGAACAATGAAGCGTCGTAATTTCCTCGCGCTGGCTGGCATTGGCGCCGCTGGTGCCACCCTGGCCGCTTGTGCTGGTACCTCGTCCACTTCCACCGACTCCAAGAAGTCCGACGGCGGCAAGGTCACTGAGCTCACCTGGTGGTCCAACCACCCAGGCAAGTCCAAGGACATCGAGACCGAGCTGATCAAGCGTTTCAACGAGAAGAACCCTGACATCAAGATCAACCTGATCGACGGTGGCAAGAACTACGAAGAACTCGCTCAGAAGTTCAACGCGGCTCTGACCGGTTCCGATCTTCCTGACATCATCGTGCTTTCCGACGTCTGGTGGTTCAACTTTGCCATCAACGGCCAGATCGCCAAGATGAATGAGCTGGCTAAGAAGGCCAACATCGACACCGCTTCTTACGTGCCTTCCCTCTACGCCGACTACGAGCTCAATGGCGCAAACTACGCCTTCCCATTCGCTCGTTCCACGCCACTGTTCTACTACAACAAGGACGTCTGGGCTAAGGCTGGCCTGCCAGAGCGCGGCCCTGAGACATGGGAAGAGATGGACGAGTGGGGCAAGAAGATCATGGCCGTTGTCGAGGGCAAGACCAAGGCCCACGGCTGGGGCAACGCCACTGATTACCTCGCTTGGACCTTCGAAGGCCCAATGTGGACCATGGGTGGCGCGTACTCCGACAAGTGGGATCTGAAGTTCAACACCCCAGAGACCGTCAAGTCCGTTGAGTGGCTCAAGTCCACCGTCGTTGGCCCAGACGCTTACGCTACCGTCTCCCAGGAAATCTCTGCTGACTTCTCCGCTGGTCTGGTTGCTTCTGCCATCATGTCCACCGGTGACCTCTCCGGCCTGAAGAAGAACGGCAAGGTCAACTTCGGTACTTCTCCACTGCCTAACCCTAAGGGCGACGGTGGTTGCCCAACCGGTGGCGCAGGTCTTGCAATTCCTTCCGGCATCTCCGAGGAGCGTCAGATCGCTGCTGCGAAGTTCATCGACTTCATCACCAACGCAGCTAACACTGCTTACTGGTCCCGCAACGTCGGCTACATGCCAGTGCGTACCACCGCGCAGGAAGATGCGGAGCAGAAGAAGTTCATGGCTGAGAACCCGAACTACAAGACCGCTGTTGACCAGCTGCCACAGACTCGCTCCCAGGATTACGCTCGCGTGTTCATCCCAGGTGCGGACACCAAGATCGGTGGCGCTTTCGAGTCCATCCTGATCGGCAACAAGGATCCGAAGGAAGAAATGGACAAGCTTCAGAAGGAAGTCCAGTCCATTTACGATGCTCAGGTCAAGCCTCAGCTGAAGAAGTAGGAAAACTAACCCATGGCAACTGTCACGTTTAACAATGTCAGCCGCATTTACCCGAAGGCGGATCGTCCGGCCGTCGATTCTCTGAATCTCGACATCGCCGATGGCGAGTTCATCTGCCTCGTCGGCCCATCCGGCTGTGGTAAATCCACCAGTCTGCGGATGCTCGCAGGCCTGGAGCCGACTGATCTGGGCAGCATTCACATCGGTGGTATGGATGCCACTGGTGTGGCCCCGCGTGACCGTGACGTTGCCATGGTGTTCCAAAACTACGCGCTTTACCCAAACATGACCGTGGCGCAGAACATGGGTTTTGCGCTGCAGAATTCGGGCGTGGCCAAGGCGGTCATTGCTGAAAAGGTCACCGAGGCCGCCCGAATTCTCCAACTTGAAGAATTCCTCGACCGCAAGCCTGCCAACCTTTCCGGTGGCCAGCGCCAGCGCGTCGCCATGGGCCGCGCCATCGTCCGTGACCCCAAGGTCTTCCTCATGGACGAACCGCTGTCCAACCTCGACGCTAAACTCCGCGTCTCCACCCGCTCCCAAATCTCCGCGTTGCAGCGCCGCCTGGGCACCACCACCGTGTACGTCACGCACGATCAGGTCGAGGCCATGACCATGGGCGACCGGGTAGCAGTGCTTAACGACGGCGTCCTGCAGCAATGCGCATCACCACGCGAAATCTACGATCACCCTGCCAACGCCTTCGTCGCCGGTTTCATCGGATCGCCTGCGATGAACATGTTCACCTTGCCGCTGACTGCTACGGGAGTGTCGCTGGGCACCTGGTCCACTCAGCTCACGCCTGCTCAGGACGTTCGTTCCGACGACGCAATCATCATGGGCGTTCGCCCCGAAGACTGGATCATCGGCACCTCTGGCCTGGAAGTCCGCGTAGAGCACGTGGAAGAACTCGGCCACGAATCCTACGGCTACTGCGTCCCAGTATCCGATTCCGTGGAAGCACACTCAGGCGAGATGTCTCGCATCGCCGTCCACGCCCCACACGCTCGTGGCATGAATATCGGCGACACCTTCTTCATTGAGCCACGACCAGAAACCGTTCACATGTTCTCCGTTGCTACGGGCCGGAGGATCTAAGCTGGTGCTCTATGAGTACCTTCGTCGGCATCGACCTCGTCCACATTCCAAGCTTCGGCGAACAGCTTGACCGGCCGGGAACGCGGTTCATCGACGTATTCCACCCGGTTGAGCTTCGGCGAGCTTTGACCAAACCCAACCGAGTCGAGCACCTCGCTGGATGCTGGGCGGCCAAGGAAGCCTTTGTTAAGGCATGGTCCCAGACGCTGTATGGGCAACCGCCGGTTGAGACTGAAATGATCTGGAATGAGATCTGCGTTGAACAAGATCAGTGGGGGCGGGTTCGCCTGCGCCAGGACTTCATTGACACTTCAGTCGAGATCTCTATCAGCCACGACGGCGACTACGCCACTGCCGTGTGCCTGGTCGAACTTGGCTCTTAAACTTGGGCGACGGCGAACAAGTAGGCCACGAGCATCCGCTTGATCTCAGCAACGGTGGCTTCGAAAGAATAGTCGTCTTCGCGGATGCCGTAGTTGAGCAGGGAAGTCACAGTGTGGATCAAAATTCCCGCGAGCCCCAATCGCATTTCCAAAGGTGCATGTGGAGCGAGCGGCACCATTGCTTCCGCGATAATGGAGAGCATTTCCTTTTCGGTGGCTGCTGCGGTCGCACGGGTAGCTGGGGTGGATTGCACGGCGTGCCAAACGGCGCGCCTGGAGGGATCCTCACGCCAGAGACCAGCAAGGTGGTCGATGAATTCGTCAAGGAAGTCTGGCCATTGGAGGGCAGGCACTCGGGTGGAAAAGGCCCTGAGCTCAGAGACAATGGCAGCAGTGTCTTCGCGATCAAGTTCGCAGATGAGAACATATTTATTGGCAAAGAACTGGTACAAAGTGCCGATGGGGACTTCGGCCCGTTTGGCTACTTCGTCGAAGGTGAATGACTCGAACCCGGCGTCGATAAGCACTGCCCGCGCGGATGCCAAAATACGGCCGTACTTTTCGCGGCTACGTTGCTGGGCGGGGCGACGCCGGGGGACGAGAATTTCCGACATGGTTTAAGCGGAAACTCCGAGTTCGCGGAGGACGCGGGCGACGTGGCCGGTGGCGCGGACATTGTAAAGGGCGAGGCCGATAGTGCCATCAGGCTCGATGAGGAAAGTGGAGCGGATGACGCCTTCCACGATCTTGCCGTAGTTCTTCTTCTCGCCGAACGCACCGTAGGCCTTGAGTACCTCGCGGTCGGGGTCGGAAAGGAGCGGGAAATTCAATGAGTGGTCAGTGCGAAACTTGGCCAATGCGGCAGGCTTGTCAGGGGAAATACCGACGACCTTGATGCCGACTTCATTGAGCGGGGCGAGGGAGTCGCGGAAATCGCAGGCTTCCTTGGTGCAGCCCGGGGTGTTGGCGCGTGGGTAGAAGAACAACAAGACGCGCTCACCGGAGAAATCGGCGAGGGAGACGGTGCTTCCTTCGTCGTCGGTCAATGTGAAAGCGGGAGCAGCATCCCCGGGGGTGAGTCGTGTAGCGTCGGTCATGAGTTCAAGCTTACCTGGGTGTCCTGCGCGTAGGGCGTTCGAGACGGTAGAGTTGAGCAAAGAAAACGGACCTTAAAAGGAGAGAACTCGTGGCACGCAACATTGATGACATTCAGCGCGATATCGAGCGCACCCGCCGTCAGCTCGCCAGCACCCTTGACCAGCTGGCCGATCGTAGCCGACCACAGACGCTGGTCAGCGACGCACAGCAGTCGGTAACCCAGAAGCTTCAGGACCCAAAGGTGCAGGCTGCCATCGGTGGAGCTGTCGCAGTTGTGGTCGCTCTCATTGGCCTTTCCGTATCCCGCTCCCGTCGCAAGAGCCGCGACCTGAAGGAAATCCAGCGCATGCTTGCTGAGCGCGGTTAATTAGATCAGCGTTACCCCGAGGCCCTCCAGCTCCTGGAGGGCCTTTTCGCCGCTCTGCTCCGCTACGGGTGCGATGTAGTCGGTCAGAACGCGCACGAGAAAGCCCTTTTCGACGCCATCGGCAGCCGTCGCGCGCACGCAATAATCCGTAGCGATTCCCACGACATCAATCGACGTGACCTGCTTCTCCAGGAGGTAGTCTTCCAGGCTTTGCCCCTCATGCTTGCCTTCGAAACCGGAATAGGCGGCCTCGTATTCGCCCTTCAGGAAGACCGCGTCAAAGGCGAAATCCATTAGGGAAGGGTGGAAGTCTGCACCATCGGACTCGGCGACACAGTGCACCGGCCAGGAATCGATAAAGTCGGGGTTGTCAGAGAAATGCGAACCCGGATCGATGTGCCAGTCTTTCGTCGCCAGGACGAGATCGTAATCGTGGGCGCCGGCAAGCATGGCAGCAATTCGCTTAGCGACGTTGCCACCTTCCACGGTAGCGAGGCTGCCACCGGGGCAGAAGTCGTTTTGAACGTCGACGACAATGAGGGCATGGCTTTCATGTGATTGAGTCATGCTTCCCAAGTGTAAAGATTTTTGGGGCGGGCATGAAAAAAGTCAGGGTGGAAATTTCTACCCTGACTGGATTGTGCGCCATGAAGGAATCGAACCCCGGAAAAGCGGAAAAGAATCTTGAGTCTATCCTCGACAACTCTGATCTTTTGTAAATTGCTGCTCGCTCGTTCAGTGATTGCGGGCTAATACGAGCGGCAGCCGGAAGTTTGCTGGCTCCTATGGAGTTAGCGGTACTTCGTCTCAGTTGGAGTGAGGAGAAATAGACAAATACCGTTATTGTCTTCGTATTTCTCGACTTCAGCCTTGATATGGACTTTGTCTCCTGCGCGTAAGTGGTCTGGAATGTTGTCGCCTTTCAGCTTCAAATCGTAGACGATGTTCTTGTCGCGGAATTGAAAAGAAGGGCCACCAACGAATACGTTCGCATCGTCTCCTTGAGACACTAGGATATTGAAGCGCGTTTTGTAATTCTTTGCAGGTGCCAGGGCTGCGATGACTCCATCAAACTCTACTTCACGCCCTTTAAAGTCTCTTGCAAACTCCTCAAAGAGCGGAGAACAATCGGCACGTTCGGTCATGATGGCAGCGAATCGAGGTGAATTCTGAATATTCAGTACTGCATGCGTGTCATCTTCTGCTGAAGGTAATGCTGGAGGTAGAGATTCCGGTGTTGTCGGATCTTCCGTCGACGTTGGCGATGGGTTTGAAGACGTTGATGTCGGGGAGCTTGAAGTCGGGGTGGGATTCTCAGCTGTTTTTGTCGGGGTCCTCGTGGAGACGAGTGATGAAAGTGGTGTGCTTGTAATGGTACTTGTCTGGTCCGCAGACTTATCCGGCATTGCTGGAAGCGCGCAACTCGCCAGTAGCCCAACAGACCCAATTAGTGCTGTCTTATACAATGTTCGGAGCATCTTGCCTCACTTGGTTTGGTAAACAAACTCGTTCTAAGTTCTTGTAATTTAGCAATAGGGATGATTTGTTTTGGAATTGAATCATATCTCGAAATTTGTCTGCAGGCCTGGCCTGTTGTTTTCGTAGTCGCAAATTTGTATTTCGAGAGTCATTTTGAACTCTTCGT
This sequence comes from Corynebacterium kalinowskii, assembly GCF_009734385.1. Taxonomy (NCBI): domain Bacteria; kingdom Bacillati; phylum Actinomycetota; class Actinomycetes; order Mycobacteriales; family Corynebacteriaceae; genus Corynebacterium; species Corynebacterium kalinowskii. The sequence goes on from NZ_CP046452.1 coordinate 586,424, forward strand.
AACTACTTACCATGAGATTTCGAAAATAATGCGATGTTTTCATGGATTAATAGTAATAGTCGGAAGTTAATGGTGAGACGTCTCAAAGGATGTGCTTATCTACACTCGTTGTGCGTTTCTTGAATCTCTAAAAGGATCGACTTATGAGCGGTTGTGACGATAAACCCTCCGCGTAGTGCGGTCGCGACACGCCTGGAGGGCATCTAGGGGTGTGGAAGCGGAGGCGAAGCAGCCGGGGCACGGTTCACTCGCAGGGGCCGATAGGCATTACGCGTTGCGGGCGAAGCGTGCGGGGGGCTTTACGGAAGTGCTGGACTCGTTCGCCCCGAATTCGTAAGTGGGGCATTAGTGGGGCACACTGTTGGGTGTGATCTGTTGGGGGTCAATGCAAAAAACACCGTCTGTACTGTGCAGACGGTGTTTGTTTTGTGCGCCATGAAGGAATCGAACCTTCAACCCTCTGATTAAGAGTCAGATGCTCTGCCAATTGAGCTAATGGCGCATTGTTGTCTAGAAGCCCTGGCCTCGTTGGCAACGAAGAAAAATATAACAGCTGTTGGGTGTGCAAGTAAAATCGGCAGGTCAGGGCAAGTTTTTCCGCCTTGAAAACGGTGGTTGCTTAATCGTTATCGATCTGTGGGGGGTTTGCTAACGAATTCGTGCCATCAAGGGATAGATTAAGAAGCTATTGGAAAAGGCTCGTGGGTTGTTGCGGAGGAAAAATTGAGAAAGTCCGTCGGTGTGGTAATCATTCCGTTGATTACGGCATTGTCACTGGTTGGGTGCACAATCGACCGGGGGACTGACGATCCGCAGGTTTTGCAGGAATCGAAGGTGGAGACCGTTGCCGTCGAGAAGCTGCCCCCAGTTGTCTCGGTGGAAGATGGTGCGAAGAGCGTCAGTCCTGCGGAGCCCGTGGTAGTGAAGGCGCTGGACGGCACGCTGTCTGAGGTCACGATGACTAATCAGGACGGCAAGGTCGTCAAGGGGGAGATGTCGGCGGATAAGAAGTCATGGTCCACCACGGAGGTGCTCGGGTACTACCGCACCTACACGGTGACGGCGACCGGCTCGAACGGTAGCGAAACCACGGCTAAGTTCGCCACGCAGAGCCCGGCTGGAACGGCTTTTGTGAATCTCTCGCCGTTTGAAGGCGCGAATGTCGGTGTTGGTCAAACGATTGGCATGCGTTTTTCGGTGCCAGTGCAGGATCGCAAGGCTGCGCAAGAAGCTATTACCATCACCACGGAACCCAAAGTAGAGGGCGCGTTCTACTGGCTCAATGATTATGAAGTGCGCTGGCGACCAGAGCAGTTCTGGGATCCGGGCACCAAGGTCACCGTTGACGCAAAGATTTATGGCGCAGACCTCGGTGGCGGCATCTACGGCAGCGAGGACAATTCCACCCACTTCACCATCAAGGGTGGGTACTCGGCGGTTATCGATGACAACACGAAGACGATGACGATTTACGACGGGGAAACCGTAGTCAACACGATGCCGGTGTCGTTGGGTTCGGATCGCTGGCCTACCCCGAGTGGCATCTACATGGTGGGTGATTCTTACCCAGAGATGGTGATGGATTCCACCTCATTTGGCCTGTCCATGGAAGATGGCGGATATAAGACACCGGTGAAGTACGCGACGCAGCTCAGTTACTCGGGTATCTTCGTCCATGGCGCTCCGTGGTCGGTGTGGGCACAGGGTAGCCAGAACACTTCACACGGCTGCGTAAATGTCTCTATCGAGAATGCCGCCTGGTTCCAGCAGAACTTCAAACGTGGTGATGTGGTCACCATCAAGAACACTGTCGGTGGGCCAATGTCCGGCTACGACGGGCTTGGTGACTGGAACATTCCTTGGTCCGAGTGGAGCAAGGGAAACGCCCACTAAAAACGCTTAAGGCATGGCCTCCGTAATGGAGGCCTTTTCCTTTTCTAGTTCGCTGATGACCAGCTCAGCAGTAGCCTTCACCTCCGGGTTAAAGCCCTCGGCCATGTGCTGCTTGGCCGACTCTGCAGCGCCCTTCAAATTGCCCAGCATCAGTTCCAAGAAACGCTTGTCCAGCTCGCCGTTGTTCAGCGCCCCGAGTTGATCAATGTCCGCTTCGGTGGGGATGTTCTGGGGGTTTGCCGGGAATATTGTTTCGGGATTGCTGACACCCCAGGCAGCGAGCATTTCCTTTTGCGCCATGAGGGAGGCTGAATGCTGTGATTTCGCGCGCGTAGCTACGTCTTTTCCTGCGGCAGAGATGGTCGGGTTTGCCAGGTAGAGTTCGGCAGCTTTCATGATGCGTTCACTCCTCACCACCGATTCCGCGACATAGCCAACGTCCGCATTGTTGTAATCAGTCTCCCGCGGCATGCTGTCCGGAACTGGCATGTCCGGGGTTTCCGGGATTGGAACCGTGGACGAAGGGGCCTGTACCTCCGTGGATCCTGCGGTGGTCGGCGATGGCGTGACCACCGTGATTGGCTTCGCACCGTTCACGGGGTCGGGCTGGGTGCCGCTGGTCGAGCATCCCGCGATCATCAGGATGGGGATCGTTGCTGTGGTCAGAGTCCTTTTCATCATTTACCTTCCCGTCTTGACTGCGAATGTACTTAAAACGGGCAACTGTTGGTACCAATAGTCGGCAAGATTCAGGGAACATGTAGGCAACTGCCAAGCACACGCTTTTCGACGCTCCGAGGTGCGCGGCCTAGTTTTAACCTGTGATTACCTGGGGAGCGGCGGTCATCGGCGGATGAAATGTTGCCAGAGCCATCGGATTTCATACCGGGTGGTAAATCAAAAAAAGAAATGCCCCGAACCGATTAAGGTCCGGGGCATTTCCCGTAGGGGTGGCTGACGGGACTCGAACCCGCGACACCCAGGATCACAACCTGGTGCTCTACCAGCTGAACTACAGCCACCATCGCTGCCTGAATTAAGCAGCGGAGTTCATATTAATGCAACGCGCGTAATTTACAAAAACCGCTGGTAGGCCTCGGTTGCTGCCTGGGCAGATTCGGCGACTTCTTCACTGCTTGGCCCCGGCTCGGCAACGAACACTGATCGGCGGTAGTAGTCGAGTTCGCGGATGGACTCAATGATGTCTGCCAGGGCGCGGTGTGCCATTCCCTTGTCCGGCTGCCCGAAGTACACCCGCGGGTACCAGCGACGTGCCAGCTCCTTTACTGAGGACACATCCACCATGCGGTAGTGCAGCGCTTCGTCCAGGCGTGGCATATATGCCTTGATGAAGGTCCGGTCAGTGGCGATCGAGTTGCCAGCAAGCGGTGCCGGGTGCTCAGGTGAGCAATGTTCGGCGATCAATGCCAACACAGCATCCTCGGCATCCTGCAGGGACAAGGTGGAGGTGCGGATGTCGTCGAGAAGCCCGTTGTTTGTGTGCATGTCCCGCACAAAATCGTCCATTTCTGCCAGCTCATCGTCGGTGGCATGGATGACGAGGTCAACGCCGTCGCCGAGAATGTTCAGGTTGGCGTCGGTGACGAGGGCTGCGATTTCCACGATGACGTGGCGAGCAGGATCCAGGCCGGTCATTTCGAGGTCGACCCAGACGAGACGATCGTTCTTCAAAGCTACTGGTTCCATTACTGACCCATCTTCTTGTAGAAGCCGCCGATGATCGGTGCGACCAAACGCGTCGGGCCAACGTTGGTGGCTACTTCCATGAGCTTGGCCAGCGGGCCTGGCACAACGCGACGCTTGCCTGCGGCCATGGCCTCCAGGGTTTCGCGGGAGCAGGACTCGTAGGTGGTCCAGACGGCATCAGGGACCACGCGGTCGACGATCGTCTTCTCCGCATCCGGGACGACGGCCTCGCGGACCGGGCCAGGGGCGAGCAGGGTGCAAGTGACACCGGACCCGCGCAGTTCGTAGTGCAGTGCCTCGGTGAACTTGTTCAAGCCTGACTTGGTGAAGATGTAGGTCGCGTTGTTCGGGATCACCATGTCGCCGGCGAGGGAGCCAACATTGCAGATCGCTCCTGACTTGCGAGGAAGCATCTGATCCAGTGCTGCGCGAGTGAGCTCGAAGCAGGCGGTGGCGTTGAGGTGGAACTGGTTGAGCTCGTAATCCCAGTCTTGCTCCATGAAAGCGCCGAAGGAGGCGATGCCGGCGGAATTGATCAGGATATTGATCTCTTGGTTCTTCATGTGTTCGATGAGCAGGCGACGGGCATGGTGTTCTGCCAGGTCGCATACGTAAATGTCGGCAATGATGCCGTACTTTTCTTGCAGCTCTGTGGCGAAGGCCTGCAGTACGTCTTCGCGACGCGCCACGAGGATTAGGTTATGGCCCATGTCTGCCAGATCGCGGGCCATGGCCATGCCGATGCCTTGGCTCGCGCCGGTGACGAGTGCTCGGGCGTTGGGACTGGGCTGGGGAAGTGCCATGGTTCTCCTTGATAGATCGATGTGCGCTCAAGTTTAGCCGGGCAGCGGAGAAAGGCCGTCCCAAAGCTGCTCTGCGGGACCAATTTTCGGACGGTAATCTCACTGGCATGATCCCCGAGATTCGTAGAGTTGGTCAGCACGCAGTCCTCGTCGCTACGGCGCAGCAGGAGATCTTCGGCGACTTCATCGAGTCGATCACCGGTCCCGAGTACGAGTGGGCCTTCGACCGCGGCGTCCTCACTTTTGAATCTGATCAGGGCTGGCTGAAGTGCGATACCTATCCGGTGGCCTCGATTGCAGTGGAACCGGCGACGGTGTTGTGGCGCTGGCAGCCAATGTCGGAGGAGGAAGCCACCTACTTCCGAGGCGACGCGGTGGCGGGCTATCGCCATCAACTTCGGACTTTCAGCCAGCCGGAGGTGCCTTATGAGTCTGGCCAGGATCAGGTGGCAACCATCGCCCAAGTTGGTCATGACATCATCGCTGCCGGTTACGAAATCTTCGGACTAGGTTCCGTGTTTTACCAAGCGCGCTTCAACGCCGCCGGTTCCCGGCTTGTGTGGGCGCTGGCCAATTTCCGCACGGCCGGTGGTCCGGTGGAGGTGCCCCGCCCGATGCTTCACGACGTCCTCGTCAAAGCCCCACGCCTGCTCGACAGCGCTGACGACTTCCAATGGTCACTATCGGGAGTTGCGCAGTTCTTCACGGGCGTGAAATGCGTCATGGAACGGTTTATCCCGGAGCGCCGACATGTCGCTACCTTCACCGAGCCAAATGGAACTGAGCATTCAGTCGATGTCACGCTCACGGAGCACGGGCATGTTGAGTACGTGAAGATGAGCATCGGGCCACTTGGTGACAGTAAAGCGTAAAAGAAAATGTCCCCCCTGCAGGATTCGAACCTGCGACCTTACGGGTAGAAGCCGTCTGCTCTGATCCGCTGAGCTAAGGGGGGTTGTCCGTATAAGAACTGTAGGAAACTTTACCGCACCAGCTACCGACCCCTGCAAATTAGGTGAGCCCCACTGATAGCGGGATAGGGTAGAAGCCATGACGAGTAAGTATCGGGACTCGAAGCTGCTTTATGTGCTGTTCGCGGTCGTTGCAGGTGTAGTGGGCGCTGTTATCTCCTGGGTCTTCTTGGGTGAGTCGCTCGCTGCGCTCGGTATCCCTGATCCGGGTCCGCTGACCACGGCTGGCTTGCCTTTCCTTAGGTCTGCTGGACTCATGGTGGCTGCGCTGGCGGTGGGTTCGTTTATGTCGGCGGCGTTTTTTATCAAGCCACAGACCAATGATCTCCGAACGACGAGTTTGAGCGCGGACGGCTCCGTAGCTGCAAAGACTGGTGCGATTTCAAGCCTGGTGTTTGCGGTGATTGCGCAGCTCATGGTGCCGATGTATTTGTCGGACGTGTCGGGCTCGCCTTTGCTGAACACGATTAATCCAGCCGAGTGGCCGCGCGCGTTGGAGCTCGTATCCACCTCGCTGGCCTGGCAGGTCACGGCAGCTTTCGCTTTCGTCACCGGCATCGGTGCGCTGACTACCTACCGTTGGATCATGCAGCCGGTGTGGCTGGTGGGAGCGCTGCTCTCCGTTATTCCGCTCGGTATGGAGGGCCACTCTGCGACGGGTGGCGATCACGACTACGGTACGAACTCCTACCTGTGGCACCTGGTTTTCATGATGTTGTGGGTCGGCGGGCTGATGGCTCTCATTGCCCATGGGCGTCGAAAAGGCCCGGACCTGGATGTTTCCGTCCGCAGGTATTCACACGTGGCGCTGGTGTCGGTGGTGGTGATGGCGGTGTCGGGTTTGATCAACACCTCGATCCGCATGCACTGGACTGACCTGTTGACTACGGGTTATGGTCTGCTGATTCTGTCGAAGACGATTGGTGTGATCGTGCTGGGGCTATTCGGTTTCGTGCACCGACAGCTGACCATCCCGCAATTGGGAACGAAGCCTGGAGCGTTCTCCCGGATCGCGATTGTGGAAGTGCTGTTTATGGGAGCGATCACTGGCGTGGCTATTTCGCTCGGCCGGACGCCGCCACCGCCGCCGCGCAACGTGGACCTCAATACGATGGACATCGAGCTCGGCTACAAGCTGTACCAAGAGCCGACGATCTGGAACGTATGGACCATGTGGCGCTTCGATATTCTCTTCGGCGCCGCCGCCATCATCTTCGCCGCAGCCTACCTGTGGGCGGTGTACCGCGTGCACAAGAATGGCGAGAAATGGCCACTGGTGAACACGTTCTGGTTCCTCCTCGGTTGCCTGGTTCTGCTACTCACGGTGTGCTCGGGTATCGGCTTGAATATGCCAGCCACCTTCTCCATGCACATGGTCGGCCACATGATTTTGTCCATGGGTGTGCCGATCGGCTGGGTGCTCGGCGGGCCGGTCACCTTGTTCCTCAAGGCTCTCAAACCAAGTCCGGATTTCCCGGGACCGCGTGAGTGGCTCGAGGTAGCGGTGGATAACCCGTGGTTGCGTGTCCTGATGAACCCCGCCTTGAACACGATCCAGTTCGTGGTGTTCTTCTACATCCTCTACATCACGCCGCTTTACGAGATCATGATCGATGAGCACGCCGGTCACGTCATCATGAACGTGGTCTTCCTCTGGTCGGGCTCGCTGTACTACTGGGACCTGATCGGCATCGATAAGACTCCGGTCAAACACAGTCCAATGTCCAAGCTCGGCTGGCTGACCTTCTCTATGCCGTTCCACCTTTTCTTCGGTGTGTACCTGATGATGAATTCCATCATCCTCGGCGAGGAGTTCTACTCGAACCTCGGCTTGCCGTGGAACGTGGATTTGCTTCACGACCAAATGGTTGGCGGCGGCATTTCCTGGGGCTCTGGCCAGTTCCCGCTGCTCATCGTGTGGGCGTACCTCATCTGGGAGTGGTTCGTCGATGACCGTCGCACCACTGCAGTCCAGGAAGCCAACGTGCAGGAAGTCAAGGACGATCTCGACCTCTACAACGCGCAACTGGGAGCTTTCCAAAAGGGTAAGAATCCCCACGATGACTACTACGGCGCAACCTTCGATCGCTAGCATCTGTGGATAACTAGAGTTATCCACAGCCTTGGCTGCACGCTTCTCGACGCACACAGCCGTCTTGCGCCATGCTGACCCCGTATCGATCCGATACATCTTCGATCAAACTATGGGGGAAGAATTGGCTCAACACAGTATTACTATCACTGGTAACATCATCAACGATCCCACCTTCCGTGAATGGGAGGACAAGGCGGTCTATCGCATGCGAGTGGCAGCTTCGCGCGCTTCTCGCGATGAGCAAGGCACTTGGACGAACTACGACCAGCTGTTCATCAGCGTGGAATGCTGGGGTGACCTGGCCCGCAACTGCAAACTCTCTTTGCATCGCAACGTCGCGGTAATGGTGACTGGCAACTTGGTCACCCACGAGTGGAAAGACCAAGACGGCAACAGTCAGTCGCGAATCGTGCTGAAGGCAACTCATATCGGCGTCGATCTTGGCCGATACGTGGTGCGCCCGATGCGCGCGAGCGAGCTGGATCCGCTCAAGCAGCTGGAGCAGAAGCACGCTGAAGCTGACGCACCTGATAAGGCAACCACTGAAGCTCCTTCCGAGGGGCGAGTAGATGAGGTTATCGCCGAGCACGAGAAGGAATTGGTGACTGCAGGGGCAGGGGAGGAGGGCGGAGTCCCTCCTTTCTAACCGGTGAGAGTCGAAGCTCGGGGCGGTCATGTACCCTTTAGGTGACTAAATCTTTGTTTTACCTACTAAAGGGGCAATCTTGGGCGAGTTCATCTACACGATGAAGAATGTGCGTAAAGCACACGGAGACAAGGTCATTCTGGATAACGTCACCATGGCGTTCTACCCAGGTGCCAAGATCGGCGTCGTGGGTCCGAACGGCGCTGGTAAGTCGTCGATCCTGAAGATCATGGCCGGAATTGACCAGCCTTCCAACGGCGAAGCATTCCTCGATCCAGGCGCCACCGTCGGCATCCTGTTGCAGGAGCCACCTCTCAACGAGGAAAAGACGGTCCGCGAGAACGTGGAAGAGGGTCTGGGGGAGATCTTCGAGAAGAAGCAGCGCTTCGAGGCCATCGCTGAAGAAATGGCCACCAACTACACCGATGAGCTCATGGAAGAGATGGGCAAGCTGCAGGAAGAGCTCGACGCAGCCGATGCTTGGGAGATCGACTCCAAGATCGAACAGGCAATGGAGGCTCTGCGCTGCCCACCTTCCGACTCGCCGGTAACCAACCTCTCCGGTGGTGAACGTCGTCGTGTTGCATTGGCCAAGCTCCTGCTTTCCGAGCCTGACCTCCTGCTGCTCGACGAGCCTACTAACCACCTGGATGCCGAGTCCGTGCTGTGGCTGGAGAAGCACCTTGCTGACTACAAGGGCGCCGTCCTTGCCGTCACACACGACCGCTACTTCCTCGATCACGTAGCCCAGTGGATCTGTGAAGTTGACCGCGGCAAGCTGTACCCATACGAAGGCAACTACTCCACCTACCTGGAGAAGAAGGCTGAGCGTCTCGAGGTCACCGGCAAGAAGGACCAGAAGCTGCAGAAGCGCCTGAAGGAAGAACTCGCTTGGGTTCGCTCCGGTGCGAAGGCTCGCCAGGCCAAGAACAAGGCTCGTCTGGACCGCTACGAGGAAATGGCTGCCGAGGCCGAGCAGTTCAAGAAGCTCGATTTTGAAGAAATCCAGATCCCAACCCCGCCACGACTGGGTAACCAGGTGGTGGAGGTCAAGGACCTGGAAAAGGGATTCGACGGCCGTGTGCTGATCAAGGATCTGTCATTCACCCTGCCACGTAACGGCATTGTTGGCGTGATTGGTCCGAACGGTGTGGGTAAGTCCACCCTGTTCAAGACCATCGTTGGTCTCGAGCAGCCAGATGCTGGCGAAGTGAAGGTCGGGCAGACTGTCAAGCTGTCTTACGTTGACCAGAACCGCGAGAACATTGATCCAGAAAAGACCGTGTGGGAAGTTGTTTCCGACGGCCTGGACTACATCATTGTTGGCCAGAACGAAATGCCATCCCGCGCGTACCTGTCCGCTTTCGGCTTCAAGGGTCCGGATCAGCAAAAGCCTTCCAAGGTTCTCTCCGGTGGTGAGCGTAACCGCCTGAACCTCGCGCTGACCCTCAAGCAGGGTGGCAACCTGATCCTCCTGGACGAGCCGACAAACGACCTGGACGTGGAAACCCTGTCCTCCCTGGAAAATGCACTGCAGAACTTCCCAGGTTGCGCCGTGGTCATCTCGCACGACCGTTGGTTCCTGGACCGCACCTGTACCCACATCCTCGCGTGGGAAGGTAACGTCGCCGAAGGTCAGTGGTTCTGGTTCGAAGGAAACTTCGAAGACTACGAAAAGAACAAGGTTGACCGCCTCGGTGCCGAAGCTGCACGCCCATCGCGTGTGACGCACCGCAAGCTGACACGCTAGCCGACGCACAATAGAAAGAGGACACCCGCTACGGTGTCCTCTTTTTGCGTGTCTGCCGCTACCCCATAAAGTTTCCCCCTAAAAACTATTACCTTCGACACTGGGGCACAAAAGTAGTTAGGCTAGATGTGTTAAAACACGTCGAACTCTCGGAGGTTGAGATGGCCGAAACCCACAGTCGATTGACCGGTGGACCGATCCACATTACGAAGATTCCGGTGCGCTGGGGCGATTTCGATCGATTCGGCCACATCAACAATGCGTCGTACATCGAGCTGGCTCAAGAAGCCCGCGCGGTATTCGCGATGGAGGAGTTTGTGGAGCGTGGCCATGCGATGCCGGCCGCGTTCGTGCGTTCCATGAAGATCGATTACCTGAGCGCAATCATGCCGGACACGATGGAAGTGATCGTGGAGACCCAGGTAGTACGCATTGGCAATACTTCCTTCACCACGGTGCAGAACCTGAAGGATCGCCACGGTGCGTTGGCCTGTGTGGTTGAGTGCGTGCAGATCACGGTTGACCTGAATACTGGTAAGCCGCGTTCCCTTGCCGAGCACGAGCGCAAGGTCCTCGCGAGTGTGTCCGCTCCAGACGCAGCTCTTGCTGTCGGCAGCAACGATCAGGAATGAGCCTGACCATCACTAGCGGCGAGCAGGGACTGCACGCCCTGCTCTCTCGTGCAGTCGCGCTCGATGAGCACGCTCTTGTTCGCCTGCAAACTAGTGGCGAAACCATCGATGTCTTTGTCACCACCCCGTTTGAGGTCCTTGCTTCCCGCCGCGTCACGGGCATGCTTAGCGACGCCCCCGAGGTGTTCTACGCCCGCGACCTGCTAGGCGAGCCATCTGCAAGGGCTGCATTGGCCGCCTGGCCCGGTGCGCTGCCACCCAAGGACGGGTACCAAGAACTAGACATCATTCCAGTGGACGTGGTGCGCGAGCTCGCCGACCAAGGCCGCGACCTCGCCCGGCAGTTTTCCGGACCGCTCGGCCCACCGAAGTCATTGCTGGATCAAACCGTCCTCGAAGTCAGCAACGGCTCCCAGCAGGCGAGCGTGACCATGCGCGCGATCTTCACTTGTACGTCGCTGGGGCTCATCCCGGGTATTGGATCGCATCCAGAGATCCCACGGCACCTGCGAGTTTCTAAAGCCGGCCGGTGGACGCGAATTGACGCGCCCTTTGGCTCGGTCTACCAAAGTCAGGGACTATCCCTGCTGGTCTAGCCGGTTAATGAGCATGTCGGCCACCCGCACCATGTGATCCCACATGGCAGCGCGGTGTGCGTCATCGAGTTCCGATTCTGGAATCGTGTCCAGCGCTTCTTGCATAATCCCCAGCCAGCGCTGCGCCTCTGGCACGCCAATAGAAAAGTGGGCGTGGCGCATCCGGAGGCGGGGATGCCCGCGATTCTCGGAGAAAGTTTGCGGGCCACCCCAGTATTGGGAAAGGAACCACTTCAAGCGATCCTCGGCGCCATCCCAGTCATCGTCCGGGTACATCGGACCGATGAGATCATCCTCGCGCATCCGACGATAAAACTCAGATACCAGCTTGTTAAAGGTGGCTTCTCCGCCGACCTCGTCGTAAAACGTCATTAACTGTCGCTTTCGGAATCGTTGAATGGGCGTCGATAAGCATAGGGTGGCTTGATACCTGCCTTGCTCAGCGACGGGATGACGCGAGCCAGCATCTCACGCTGGACATACCACTGCTTTCCGGGCTTGGTCTTCATGTGGACCCGGATGGTCATGTGGTCCACCTTAACGGAATTGACTCCGTCAAGGATTGGAGGTTCGAGGATCTCGGCCTTGATGTCATCGTCGTTGGCAACGGCGGTAGCAGCCGCAAGAATCGCGTCCTTAGCTACCTTGATGTCGTTGTCCATCGCGATCGGCACATCGACGCGGGCGATGGCGTAGCCCTGGCTAAAGTTGCCGATGCGCAGGATCTCGCCGTTGCGGACAAACCAGAGCGTGCCGTCAATATCGCGGAGAGTGGTAAGCCGGAGGCTGACGTCTTCCACAGTTCCGGAGAGCTCGCCGACATCGATGGTGTCGCCGACGCCGTATTGGTCCTCGATGAGCATGAAAATGCCCGAGAGAAAGTCCTTGACCAGGGATTGCGCGCCAAAGCCCAACGCAACACCCACGACGCCGGCGGAGGCGATAATCGGGGCGACGTTCACGCCGATCTGATCAAGGATCGCGACGATGGCCCACAGCCAAACAAACAGCGACAGCGCCGAGTTGATGACCGATCCGAGTGTGCGGATGCGTGCTTCACGACGCGGATCAGGTGTGCTGACCTCGCCCTTTTCGCCCGGGCGCAGCGGTCCGAGTGCAGGCAAGCGTGGGGGAGTGTTAATCATGTGCCGGACGACACGCTTGACGACGTGCCGCAGCGCCCAATTAGCAATTGCCGCGAGGATGAGGATCAGCGCAATTTGAATCGGCCTATCGACCAACCATCGTTGCGTGTCGGGATTATTCCACCAATTTTCTAGAAGTGTCACCGGTTCAGGCTAGCGCACTTTAGGGGCACGCCACGGAGACCACGAACGTCATCGGGAGCAGCTGGCTTTTCCCGCTGAGCATGCGCGTTCCTTCGGCTTGACCGGAAACCGTGAGGATTCCGTTTTCGTGAGTGACTTGAACCGGGACGGTGTATTCCGTGAACTCCACAGAATCCTCCGCGTCGGCGATAGACAACGCCCGAACGCCGCGACCGTCCATGATGAAGCTTGCTGCATTTTTCGACGGCATATCGCCGATAATGACGGTTCGCGTCTCGCCGAAGGTAGAGCACACTGCGTGTGTTCCAGCGGGAAGGATTTGATATCCATTCAGATATGCCGATCCGGTTGATTCCTGCTGTTGGGTTGCATTGTGTGGAATCGCCGACGCTGTTGCTTGGCTTGCCTCTTCCTGATTCCCGGTTGCCTCCTGCTTTGTGCAGCCGGAAAGAGCGCAGCTGAGGGCTATTCCGGTGGCAATGATTCGGGTGAAAGTGGACGTCGTCATGCTGAACAGCTTATCGTGCTGACCCCTTAGGGACAGGTAACGGTCGCTTCAATCTTCTTTTTCACCGGCGCTTCCTTTTGCCTGGAATCCTGGAAGTCTGCTTCACCGGTGAACGTGTAGGTGTTTCCGGACTTGGTCATTTTCACGCTGTCTGGGCTCAGCTCGTTGCTGCCGCGCATGGTGCCCTTTTGCATGGCCAGCATTTCGAGCTCGCCATTTTTTAGAACTGCGCCGAAGAAGCTGCCAGGGCGGTCGGAGTATTCGATGCCCTTGGAATTGACACCTACTCCGTATTCATCGCCTGATTTCGCACAGATGACGTCGAAGCCCTCGCGAACGAAAGTTTCTCCGTCGACTTTCACCGAGTACGTTCCCTTGCCGGCGGATTTGGTGACCTCAACTTCCTCTGACTCCTTTGTTGAAGTTGCGGGAGTCGACTTAGGGCTGGACTTCGGCGTAGTGGTTTTTGGGGCACTCGTGCTGGTGGACGAAGAACTGGTTATGGGAGTTTCAGGCGCGGCCTCAGCTTGTGTGGACTGCGCAACGCTGAGATCTTCTTTTGCTGCTTCGGTGAAACCTTGAACAAAGGAATCTGCCATGCCGCAACCAGTCAAAGAAACGCACAGCGTGGCAACGGTGGCAACCTTCAAGAACGTCTTCACAACAATCATCTCCTATGAACTCTAAGTTTTTGGTGTTCGTCTCTTAGAGTTCATAGGAGTCTTAATTGTTCCCGCCGCGTTTTAGGAAGCGTCTACCCCGCGGTTTCGCAGAGCTCGAGCGATGCGATCGCGGTTTTCGGATACCAGACGCACGAGGCCCGCAGCATGATCGCCAGCCAGGAACTCGTCAGCTCGCTTGAGCCCGGCTTCCGAAATGTCCCACGCTGGGAAAACACCATTGAGCGTGGCCAGTGCTATCTCCGAGGTGGCATCAGCCCAGAACTGGTCGGCCAACTCGTAGTAGCGCTGGTTGAACTGGGCGAGGTTCTCAGCCGCGCCAGCAAAGGTCAGGCCCTCAATCTTGTGGCGAGATGCGAGATTGGACAGGCCACGAGATACCTCGGTGACCTCGTCGAAGATGCTCTTCTTGTGCGCTTCAGTGTTGATAGCTGCTTCGGCGCGCCATGCGGAGTTCTGCCCAGAGGCGGACTTGTCTCGCTCCAGTTCTTGTGTGATAGCCGAGTCCGGATCCTCGATCTGGCCTGCAGCAATCAGGGCAGTCAGTGCCCACCAGCGCAGGTCGGCATCAATGAGGAGACCAGCCGGTGCCTGACCGTTCAGGATGCCCTGGAAGTAGTCCAGCGCCGCTTCGTTCGGGCGAACCTTGGCCAATGCCTGCGCGAAAGCGAGCTGGAAGTCCGAACCCGGCGTGGCGGAGTTCAGTCCAGAGAGCAACAGGTGTGCGAGCTGGTCGCGACCTGTTTCGGCTGCCCACGTTGGATCTGCGTAAGAGGCCACGGCAGTGGTTGCCTGCATCAAGATGCGCTCGAGGACGGCGATTTCCGTCTCCGAGGATGCGCCAGCGGCTACGAGGGAAAGGAAGTCACGTGCTTTCATCTGTCCGGCGCGGGTCATCTCCCACGCGGCGGACCAACAGAGAGTGCGTGCCATTGGGTCGTCGATAAGCGCGATGTTCTCGGTGACGAAAGCCAGTGACGCAGGGTCGAGGCTCATGAGGCAGTAGGTGAGGTCATCATCGTTGACCAGCACCAGGTCAGCTGCAGGCTTGCCGACGAGCTCAGCCACGTCCGTCGATTCGCCCTCGATGTCGAGTTCGACGCGATCGGTGCGGATCACGCGGCCGTCGACAAGCGAGTAGAGGCCGACGGCGATGCGGTGGGTACGCAGCTCACCCGCGCCGGGCTGAGCGCCCTCCTGCTTGACTGCGAAAGTTTCGTACACCCCGTCTTGCACGGTGAAACTAGGGGAGAGGGTATTGATGCCGGTGGTCTTGAGCCACTGGTCGGCCCAGGTTGATAGGTCGCGGCCAGAAGCTTCCTCGAAGGCGCCGAGCAAGTCATTAAACGTGGCGTTGCCGAAGGCGTGGCGAGCAAAATGGCGTCGCACGCCTGCGAGGAAAGCCTCTCGACCCACATATGCCTGCAGCTGCTTGAGTACCGACGAACCCTTGGCGTAGGTGATGCCATCGAAGTTCTGCTCGACAGTTTCGATGTCAGTGGCATCAGCGAAGACCGGGTGCGTCGAAGGGAGCTGGTCCTGCTGGTAGGCCCAGGACTTTTCCACGTTGGCGAAGGTGACCCAGGCGGTGTCGTACTCGGTTTCCTCGGCCTGGGAAATGGCTGCTGACCAGGTGGCGAATGATTCGTTGAGCCACAGATCATCCCACCACTGCATGGTGACGAGGTCGCCGAACCACATGTGCGCCATCTCATGCAGGATCGTGTCTGCCCGGCGCTCGTATCGGTAGCGGGTCACCTTAGAGGTGAAGACGTATTCGTCGCGGAACGTCACGCAACCAGCGTTTTCCATCGCGCCCATGTTGAACTCTGGGACGAAGAGCTGGTCGTACTTGCCAAATGGATAGGCGTAGCCGAAGTTGCGGTGATACCAGTCAAAACCCTGCTTGGTTTCGGTGAACAAGCGGTCCGCATCTAAAGACGAAGCGATGGACGCGCGGCAGTAGATCCCCAGCGGAATCTCCAGCTCGTGTGGTTGATCGGCAGGGGTTTCTGCGTGGTGAGTGAGCTCGCCCTTCCAGGTGTCTTTGACCTCGTGGTATGGGCCGGCGCACACAGCAACAAGATAGGTGGACAGCTGGTAATCCACCTCCGCGGTGTGCCTAGCGAATTCGCCTTCCGCCGTGACCGTGGTGGCGGCGTTGGTGATGAGCTTCCACTCCTTTGGGGTCAGCGCGCTGATCCGATAAGTCGCTTTGAGATCCGGCTGGTCGAAGCAGGCAAACATGCGTTTCGCATCCGCCGTCTCAAACTGCGTGTACAGGTACGGCTGGTCATCTGCTGGATCAACAAAGCGGTGCAGGCCCTGGCCGGTGTGGGAGTACGGGATGGTGGCATCCACGACCAACGTGTACTCGCCTGGCTGCAGGTTGGTCAGCGCCAAACCCGTCTCCGGGGAGTAATCTGCCGCGTAGTCCGCGCCGTTGAGGGTGGCTTTGACGCGATCTGCGCGCAGGTCGATGAAGGTGTCACCCGGCTGGCGTACCTCGAACGAAACTGTAGTGACAGATTCAAAGGTGTCATCCGTCTTTGTCAGGTCCAGTTCGATGTCGTAATGGCTAACTTTGAGCAGCTCAGCACGGTGGTTGGCCTCTGCGCGGGTCAAATTGATAGAAGTCATGGTTCCCTTTCTTCTAGAATCGAAATCCAATCTACCCGCATCAAAAGGACGGAAAATTATGAGTGCACAAGTCAAGTTCTGGTTCGATGTCTCCTGCCCGTTCTGCTGGATCACCTCCCGCTGGATCAAGGAGGTGGAGAAGGTTCGCGACATCACCGTGGAGTGGGTACCGATGTCTTTGGCTGTGCTTAACGACGGCCGTGACCTCGACCCCACCTACATGAAAATGATGGAAGCGAACTGGGGACCAGCTCGCGTGTTCGCTGCCGTCGCCACTGAGCACCCTGAGTCCGTCGACGAGCTGTATACAGTCCTCGGAAAAATGGTGCATAACGAGGGCAATGGTGGCCGAAAGGGCTTTGGTGGCTATGACGACCTCATCCCTGTTGCTCTGGAAAAGGTAGGGCTGCCTGCATCGTTGGCGGCCGTGGCCAACACCGATGAATGGGATGGTGCGCTCCGAGAATTCCACGCTGGTGCGATGGATTCCGTGGGCGACGAGGTAGGAACCCCGGTGGTCAAACTCGGTGACACCGCGTTCTTCGGCCCGGTCCTCACCCGCATCCCACGAGGCGAAGAAGCCGGCAAGATCTTTGACGGTGCATTTGCCCTCGCCGAATACCCACATTTCTTCGAAATCAAGCGGACGAGGACTGAGGATCCAGAGTTCAACTAAGGAACTATTTGGCAGCGATGCCTAAGGGCACTTCACCAAAATGTTGCTGATCGCGTCCTTTTCGGGCGCGGTCACCCACAGCTGGTACTTTGCTTTCACATTCACCTGCCGAGTGACGTATTCGCAGCGAAAGGCCTTGTTCGCCGGCAGCCAGGTCGCGGCATCACCGTCGCCTTTTTGCTGGTTCGCAGGGCCATCGACTGCCAACAGGTTGAGCGGGTCGTTCGCGAAGTTGCGGCGCTGCTCCTCGCTCAGCTGCTGTGCGCCCGTCTGCCACGCGTTAGAAAGCGCCACGACGTGGTCGATTTGCACCGCGCTGGACGTATCTTGGCCACGGACGAAGTTGATGTCGGCGGCGGTGTAAGGATCGTGTAGCAACCCGGTCAGTACCACGCAATTACGGGTACCGTCCTTGAACGTTTCATTGACCAGGTCGCGCTGCAGAATATCGTTGCGGGTATCGCAGCCGTTGTGGCCGTATTCGACATTGACATCATCGGTCCACGCCTGTCCGAATTGCGCCCGTTCGTAGCCCGTCTTCGGTGCGCGACCCTTCACTGGCAGGCTGTTGAGCGTGGCTAAAGTGCCCGCGCTTTGCGACGCCACAGGGGCAGAATCCGAGCTGCCGAAAGAACTACCGACGGCACCGGCAGGTACGGAACTGAGGGAAAACGCAGCAATACACGCAATGGTGGTAACGAACGAACGACGCACAATGAGCTCCTTAAGGTTAAGGAGCTCATGTTAACTGATGGGGCTAGTGGTGTGCGGCTGACGCTTCCGCGGTCCGGGCAACTGTAATGGGAATCTCAACGGGGCGCGTCGGTACCTCTGGTGCGGGCCCATTCCATGCAGGTGGCACGTAGACGCACGTCGGATCGGAGGCACTCACATCGCCGGTGAGGGCGTAAGCCGTGGACCTAGAACCGCCGCAGACATCGTGGAACTCGCACACGGAGCACTTGCCGTGCCATGAATTAGGATCGCGGAGCTTCTTGAACACCGGGGAGTTGGTGTAAATGTCATGGAAGTCCTCAGTCTTCACGTTTCCGCAGTGCAGCGGTAGGAAACCGTTGGGGTAGACATCACCGACGTGGTCAATGAATGCGAAGCCGGAGCCTGAGTTGACCGCCATCGGCGCCCGTGGTGGACGTGGATTTTCTGCTACAGCGCCGAGCAATTCAGCAGTCTCTTCGGTGAGCTCGCGGTAGAGGTCCCCGCCGTCGAAAAGCACGCCTTGCTCGTTTTGGATGACCACGCGGCGATATTGTGGCGCTTCGGTGGTCTTGATTGCGATGCGGTTGGAGACGTCGGCGAGCCAGTGCAGCACATCTTCTCGCTCCTGTGGGCTGAGGGCGTTGAGATCTGCGCCGCGGCCGGTGGGGACGAGGAAGAAGACGTACCACATCTTTGCGCCCATCTCGATGACCTTCTTGAGCAGGGCAGGGGCTTCGCGGATGTTCTTCTTGGTCAGCGTTGAATTGATTTGAAGTCGGTAGCCCGCTTCGTTGATGACCGGGGCCATCGCTACGGTTTGGTCGAAAGTACCCGAGAATCCGCGGAAAGCATCGTGAGTTTCTGGGGTGGCGCCGTCCAACGACATGGACATAGCTTTGCCACCGGCTTCGCGCAGGGACCTCACTCGCTCTGGGGTGAGCTTCGGGGTGACAGAAGGGGAGAGGGAGATATTCAGGCCCAGCTCGGTGCCGTATCGGGTGAGCTCCTCAAGGTCGGCGCGCTCGAAAGGGTCACCGCCGGTAAAGACAACCAACGGTTTTGGCCTGTCGTAGCTTGCCAGCTTGTCCAGCAACCGCTTGCCCTGCTCCGTGGTGAGCTGATTCGGGTTTGGTTCATGTTGGGCATCCGCGCGGCAGTGTTTGCACACGAGGGCGCAGGCTCGAGTCACCTCCCAAATCACGATGAACGGCTTGGCATTGATGTCGTGACGAACGGTTCGTACAACGGGCGCATGGGACAAGGCGATACCCTCCTATAAACAGGCAGTTATCTCCGACGCTAGCCCCGCTCGTAGTCATTAGTCCAACTTTGTGACGAACAACTACAATCAGACATATGCGCGTATATCTTGGAGCGGACCACGCAGGGTTCGAGATGAAGAATGTTATTGCCGAGCACCTCAAGAACCTCGGTCACGAGGTCATTGACTGTGGCGCTCACACCTACGATGCCGAAGACGATTACCCAGCATTCTGCATCGAGGCAGCTTCCCGCACCGTGAACGATCCAGGTTCCCTGGGCATCGTCCTCGGAGGCTCCGGCAACGGCGAGCAGATTGCAGCTAACAAGGTCAAGGGTGCCCGCTGCGCACTGGCATGGTCCCCAGAGACTGCACGCCTCGCCCGCGAGCACAATAACGCCCAGCTCATCGGCCTCGGTGGTCGCATGCACACTGAAGAGGAAGCGCTCGCTATTGTCGACGCGTTCCTCGATCAGGAGTGGAGCCAGGCAGAGCGTCACCAGCGTCGTATCGACATCCTTGCTGACTACGAAAAGACCGGAATCGCTCCGGCACTGCCGACCGAATAGTTTTTGAGTGAGAAAAGACCCCGAGAAATACTCGGGGTCTTTCTTCATGTGCGACTAGAAATCAAATCCACCGAAGTCGCCACCACCAAAGTCTCCGCCGCCGAAATCAAAGTCCCCTCCGGTATCCGCGCCGGCGTCCCCGACATCTTGGGAACCAGCGGCATCCATACCGTCCTGGAAACCGTCGCCATATCCGCTCTCGAACGCTGAGGCATCGTAGCCGATGCCAGACATGCCATTGAATAGCGAGGAAAACAGCAAAACAGAGCCTGCGGTCCACACGCCGGTGCGCAATGCAGATGCCCACCATGGTTCGGAGTACCAACCTGCGGGAACAGGGCGGCCAGCAACCATGCCGCCCGGGTGATAGTGATTGGCCTGTGGCGTAGCCTGTGGGGATACGGTGATCTGGCGGCCTTCGAAGTTGATCGTGCGATCTTCAGTCACTTGACCTGCCTGACGCTGACCTTCTAGAGGTGGCAGCTCCGGACCTGCCGGCAGTCCCATGATGTCGCGAGCTGCATTGACAAAGTGCAAACCCTCCAACGCCGATTCTCGGGCGAGTCCCGCCTGCTTGACAGTCTGGGCAGTGCTGATTTGGGAGCTCGCAGCGTTGTACCGTTCAGAGGCATCCGCCATCGCTTGGGTGGATGCAACGTCGGTTCCAGAGATAGACAAGACCTGACTGCCCAGGCGTTCGATCCAACGACGTGCGTCTGCGGCAGCATCATCGAAATCGGCTGCGCTTTGGGCTTTGCCACCCTTAGTTAGATAAGAAACCGCAACAACTGCGCCGGCAACAGCGAGCACAACAATTAATAGGCCCACGCCCACACTCTCCTAAAACTATTGGGGATGATGTAGGAGAAACGGATAATCGGGGCCGAAAGTTCCGTGGGGGTTAACCCTCGGAGGTTGTGCGAGATTTCTGTCGCTTAGCTGCCCAGTCGCGTACGTCCTCGGAACTCCACAGTGTGAGCCCATGAAGCTTGGCAACTGGCTTCGGTGCGCGTCCGCGACCGGCGTAACTGGTGAAAGTACCGCGAGCAGTGTTCGAATACTGAGCGCACTCGGCTGCTGTCCACAGTTCTTGTCCGGAATTGGCATCGATAATCTTAGGTTGCATAAGGACTGATTTTAGAGAGCTTATTTGAAATATAGGTCTAATCTTTGGCACAGTTCAATAACAGAATGGAGATTTGGGAAAGTGTTTCTGCGTGCGCTATAGTTATGCGTCGTACCACATGCGGGAGTGTCGTATAGTGGCTATTACCCCAGCCTTCCAAGCTGGTGACGCGGGTTCGATTCCCGTCACTCCCTCCAAGATTTTTATCGCCTTAACCTCAGGTTAGGGCGATTTTTCGTTCTCAGGTGTGGTGTGTAGTACCTGGTTGAGTGGTTTTCATTAGGAGTGGATTGGGGTTCCGTGAGTGGCTGTGGAATTTCAGTACTGTGAATTCGGCGAGGTGCACCGTCCGTTAAGCACAGGTGTGGCTGCGACCCATAGAAGCGGAAAATATCAGAACTACCTGCCGTTTTGCTTTCTCTGTCGAAGTCTGTGTAAAGTCTTCTCTCGTACCGCACAACAGCGGGACAAGCAACGGGGCGTGGCGCAGCTTGGTAGCGCATCTGCTTTGGGAGCAGAGGGTCGCAGGTTCAAATCCTGTCGCCCCGACAGTAATGAGGTGTCACAGTAATGTGGTACCTCATTTTTGTTTGTGCCACTGTTAAGACCCCCTCGTTGAATTAGGCTGAAATTGCCACAGGTAGAGTGTTGACTTAATTCAATCGTATTAACCGACCCCAGGAGATTTACTCGTGAAGAGTTCCGTAGAGCAGCTGAGCGAAACCCGCGTCAAGATCACAGCGCAGATTCCTTTCGAGGAACTCAAGCCTGAATTCGACCAGGCCTACCAGACGCTGTCTCAGCAGGTTTCCATCCCGGGCTTCCGCAAGGGCAAGGCTCCACGTCAGCTTCTTGAGGCACGCATCGGTCGCGGCCCCGTGCTGGAGCAGGTCATCAACGACATGCTTCCTTCCCGCTACTCCCAGGCGGTTGACGAGCATGAGCTGAAGGTTATCGGCCAGCCAGTCATCGATGTCACCAAGTTGGAAGACGGCGAGCTCGTCGAGTTCACTGCTGACGTTGACGTTCGCCCTGAGATCACCGTTCCTGATTTCTCCAAGATCAACGTCGAGGTTCCAGCACTGGCTGCGGGCGAAGACGCTATCGACCACGAGTTGGATCACCTGCGCGAGCGCTTCGGCACTCTCAAGGACCACAACCACAAGCTGAAGAAGGGCGAGTTCGTCACCATCAACCTCTCCGCTACCGTGGACGGCGAGCCAGTTGACGAAGCCACCACCGAGGGGCTCAACTACGAAATCGGTAGCGACGAGCTTATCGACGGCCTCGACAAGGCTCTCATCGGCATGAAGAAGGACGAAGAAGCCGAGTTCACCACGACCCTGACCCAGCCTGAGTACGAGGGCAAGGAAGCATTGGTCAAGGTTGAGATCACCGCTACCAAGATGCGCGAGCTTCCTGAAGCTGATGACGAGTTCGCTCAGATGGCTTCCGAGTTTGACACCATTGCTGAGCTGCGCGAGTCCCTAGCCAAGCAGGTGGAGGAGAACTCCAAGGGTCAGCAGGCTAGCGCTATTCGTGACGCTGTTTTGAAGGAAGCTTTGGCACAGTCCGAGTTCCCACTGCCTGAGTCCATCGTTGAGGAGCAGGTGCAGGGCCAGCTTCAGCAGCTGCTCGGCCAGTTCGGCGGCGACGAGAACCTGTTCAACTCCCTCCTGGAGGCACAGGGCACGTCTCGCGAGAAGTTCGATGCTGACTCCCGCACGTCCGCTGAAGATGCAGTTCGCACCCAGCTGTTCCTTGACGTTCTTGCAGAGGAAGAGCAGCCAGAGGTTTCCCAGCAGGAGCTGTCTGACCACATTCTGTTCACCGCCCAGTCCTACGGCATGGACCCTAACCAGTTCGTCCAGCAGCTGACCCAGTCTGGCCAGATTGCTAACCTGTTTGCCGACGTTCGTCGTGGCAAGGCTCTCGCAGCTGCAATCTGCAAGACTTCCGTCAAGGATGCAGACGGCAACGACGTTGATCCAGCTCAGTACTTCGGTGCTGAAGAGGAAGAGACCGAGTCTGCTGAGGCTTAATCTTCCTTAAAGCTTTGGCCCGGTGGGATTTATCCCGCCGGGCCTTTGCCATTTCATCGATTAACTTGGTGGAATTGATCTGTCACGCCAGGCAGATGAAGGCCCCAGCGTCGCACCATGCCAGAGCTGGATACATCGACGCCGGTGCGGATGAGGTCGAATCGAAGATTTTCCTCAAGTTCGGAGAGCGCGCCACAGCTCATCAGCATTGCTAGGCCGTGGACGGTTGCCCAAAGGCTGACGGTGGTTTCAAACAGGCTCCACGAGTCGGTGGGGCCACCGCCTAGAACGATATTTTTCTCCACGATGGTGAAGAGTGCCTTGAGCGCGTCTCCCATTTCTAGATCGCCAAGTTCGGTGTCAAATTCGATGGGAACGATGGACCCCGATGCAATCGTGCTCAGTACTTGGAAGGTGAGCGGGTCGATCATTGCGAGACTGGCGTACGCAACACCAGGCAGTGTGCCATGCAAATATGGCGGTAGTTCGGGTTGGAGAAGTCGCGCTTGTTCGATGAATATGGATTTAACGTATAAATTGAGGAACTCTTCCACCTGAGACTCGAGCGATCGCTCCATCTCGATGAATGGTAGGAAATTTGAAGAGTGCAGGCCGATGCGCGCGGCGACCGAGGATAGCGACAATGCTTCAGGGCCATCGTTTTTGATGAGCTCGATCGCGCTGCGGAATAGGGCAAATCGGGTCTGTTCGGCGTCGTTAAGCGGCAGTTTGCGTGCCGGCGGGACGAAATAGTCCTGGGGATTGCGGAAGGGCTCGGGTTCAGGACAGCAGATTGTTCCCGTCTTGAGCACGTCCCAGGAGCTAGCGTAGAGGTGATTGACCATCGAAATGTAAAGCTGGCGTTTGCCTGCGGGGAGAAGATTGCTCGCGATGCCGAACGTATTGAGGTGAGCCAAGCCGACGAAACCTGCGTAGATTGTTGTCGATACCGATATCCATAGCCAAACGTCTTGTGGGCCGTGGTGCTGTCGCATTTCTGACCGGACCATGTCCAAGATGACCCGAAAAGCTGGGTCGACTCCCTCTAATTCGGAGTCGAATGATTCTGGAAGTTTTGTGGTGCGAGCGAGGGTGAAATAAGCAGTGAAGGCAGCTGGATCTTCCTGCCCAAAAGATCTAGTTGCATTGCTGTATCTCACGAGCCGTTCCGAGAAAGGAATCTGGCAGGTTTCCAGCACGCGCTTGTCGACGAAATGATTTTCAAATGCTGCCGAAACTCGGCGAGCTAACTCGTCCTGAAATTCCTTATCGGTCGGGAAGATGGCGCGAGCAGTAGCAAACTGGCCCGAATTAGGATCGATTGTGTGCGCTAAGGTTGGCGCCGGAGCGTAAATGGTACCGGCTTTGGCAATGCCCAAAGCGATCAAGCGCTCGCGTAAGGCGCTTGTTTCGATCTCGGAGTGATAGGGCCAGCCCATTCTTTAATAATAGCTTTATTTGCTGGTTTTGTTTCAATGATTACCAGTGTTGCGTGGAGCGCAACGCTGACAGCGAACATGGGCATTTTTCCGTGGCGCGGTGCGTTACATTGGTTGCTAACGAAGATTAGAAAGTAGGGAATTTATGACCTCACCAAACGGAATGAATCTGAGCGACTCCGTCTACGAGCGCCTGCTCCGCGAGCGCATCATTTTCCTGGGTAGCCAGGTAGACGATGACATCGCAAACAAGCTGTGCGCTCAGATCTTGCTGCTGTCCGCCGAGGATCCGAACCGCGACATCTCCCTGTACATCAACTCCCCAGGTGGCTCCGTCACCGCGGGTATGGCGATCTACGACACCATGAAGTACTCGCCGTGTGATATCGCCACATACGGCATGGGCCTGGCGGCTTCCATGGGTCAGTTCCTGCTCTCCGCAGGCACCAAGGGCAAGCGATACGCACTGCCGCACGCCCGCATCATGATGCACCAGCCTTCCGCTGGTGTTGGTGGCACCGCCTCCGACATTGCGATTCAGGCTGAGCAGTTCGCACACACCAAGCGCGAAATGGCGGAATTGATCGCGGAGCACACCGGACAGACCTTTGAGCAGATCACCAAGGACTCTGACCGTGACCGCTGGTTCACCGCTGCGCAGGCGAAGGAATACGGCTTCGTCGACCACGTCATCGAGCACGCCAAGCACGGCGACATCACCAACTAGGAAGGACTCACACACATCATGCAGATGCCTACTTCCCGTTACGTCCTTCCGCAGTTCGTCGAGCAATCCGCTTACGGCACGAAGACAACGGACCCTTACAACAAACTCTTTGAAGAGCGCATCATCTTCCTGGCCAACCAGGTTGACGATGTCACCGCTAACGACATCATGGCGCAGCTCCTCGTCCTCGAGGGCATGGACCCAGACCGCGACATCACCATGTACATCAACTCCCCAGGTGGTTCTTTCACCTCGTTGATGGCAATTTATGACACGATGCAGTACGTCCGTCCAGATGTCTCTACTGTCTGCCTCGGCCAGGCTGCCTCCGCTGCGGCAGTCCTGCTCGCAGCCGGCGCACCGGGCAAGCGTGCCGCATTGCCTAACGCTCGCATCTTGATCCACCAGCCTGCCACCGGTGGCGTGCAGGGCCAGGTTTCTGATCTGGAAATCCAGGCCCGTGAGATCGAACGCATGCGTTCCCTCATGGAAACCACCTTGGCTCACCACACCGGCAGGACCGCTGAGCAGATCCGCATCGACACTGACCGCGACAAGATCCTCACCGCGGCCGAAGCAGTGGAATATGGCCTCATTGACCAGGTCTTCGACTACCGCAAGCTGAACGGCTAAGGGATAGTCAAACAGCCAGCTGAGATAAATTCTCGGCTGGCTTTTCTGTTATGGGGGGTAGGTTGAGAGCCATGAAACGAATCGTGGCAGGTCTTAGTTGTCTGTTCCTTGTCGCCTGCGGAAACGACGCAGCCCCACTTGCGGAAGCCATCCGCAGCCACGATTCCTTCACCCTCGCACAAGTGGCGGAGCATCCGGTGGAGAAGGCTTATGTATTCTGTCCCTACAGCTCGCCGGAGCTTGCCGAAGAGCGGGGATTCAAAGGCAGCGACATTCCGAGTGAATTCGGCAGTAGCTACAGCCGAGAATTTTCCTCGGGAATCGGCCTGATCTATTCCGACGGCACGGAAGCCGCCATCGAGTGGTTCGACCACACCGAAATAGAAGCTTGTGCAGCCGGGTACAAGGAAGAGCTCGACCCTAACTCGCTAATGACCGTGGTCAAAGTGCAGCGAAAATTCACCAACCCGGACGCTGAAAAGACCGTCCGAGTACTTAAGTACTAGGCCAAGAACTCTTCCACCAGACGGTTGTAATCCTCGGCACGCTCGACATTGAGCAAATGCGCGGCCGGGGAGAACTCGTGATACTCGGCGTCCGGAATGGAGTCCGCCAAGAACCGGACCACCTCAGGTGCGGTCGAGCCGTCTTCGGTGCCAGCCACGACGAGGGTTGGCACTTCAATGGAAGAAAGCCATGACGTGGAATCGAAGGAAGATAGCGCGCCACACGCAACCGCATAGCCTTCAGCCGGGGTCGCGGAAATCATGCGGCGCCAGTGCTCCAAGGATGCTGGATGCGCTGCGATCCAGGTAGGGGAGAACCATCGGCTAATCACGGTGTGTGAAAGCTCGTCCAGGCCTCCCGAACGTGCGATAGCTGCCTTCTCAGTCCACGATTCCGGAGTGCCGAAAACCGCCGCCGTAGAGGTGAGCACTAGCTTGCGAACCCGACCGGAATTCAGGGCAAGGTGCTGGGCAACGGCGCCACCGAGAGACAAGCCGATAACGTCGAACGTCGTGACACCCAGTGAATCTAGCGTGGATAGGACGTCGGAGGCGAGGTCGTCGATAAGCGCGGGCCCTTCGATTGTAGAGGCCCCGTGGCCGCGGTGGTCGAGGGCGATAACGCGCCTGGATGCCGCGAAATAATCGAGCTGGGGGAGCCACATTTCGGCGCTCGAACCGAGCGAACCGAGCAGGACGAGGGGAGTCGCGGAGCCAGAACCAAAGGAGACAGAGTTGAGGATCATGGAGCCCAGCCTAGCCACGGCGGGGCATTCTTGCCCGTGATAATAATTGCGGTAGGGTAGGGCAACTCCCATTTCCACCCGGCCCTAGATTGCGAGATCGAACAGACCTATGGCACGCATGCAAGAAAGCGCTGACCTGCTCAAATGCTCCTTCTGTGGCAAGAGTCAAAAGCAGGTAAAGAAGCTCATCGCCGGTGGCGGCGTCTACATTTGTGACGAATGTATTGAGCTGTGCAACGAGATCATCGAGGAAGAACTCGGTGCTGCCGCTGCCGAAACGTCCGGCGAGCAGAAACTGCCGAAGCCGACGGAGATTTCTGCGTTCCTGGACAAGTATGTCATCGGCCAGGAGCGAGCGAAGCGTGTCCTCGCCGTCGCTGTCTACAACCATTACAAGCGCATCCGCGCCGAAGAATCCCGCAACCTGGGCAAGAAGCGCGACGACGACATCGAGCTGGCCAAGTCCAACATCCTCATGCTTGGCCCAACCGGATCCGGCAAGACGTACCTCGCGCAGACGCTCGCGAAGCTTCTCGACGTTCCATTCGCCATCGCCGATGCCACCTCGCTGACCGAGGCGGGTTACGTTGGTGAAGACGTGGAGAACATCTTGCTCAAGCTCCTGCAAGCTGCCGACTTTGATGTTGCACGCGCCCAGCGCGGCATTATCTACATCGATGAAGTAGACAAGATCTCCCGTAAGTCGGAGAACCCGTCGATTACTCGCGATGTGTCCGGTGAAGGTGTGCAGCAGGCGCTGCTGAAGATTCTGGAAGGTACCGTCGCTGCCGTGCCGCCACAGGGTGGCCGCAAGCACCCCAACCAGGAATTCATCCAGCTGGACACTTCCAACATCCTGTTCATCGTGGCTGGCGCGTTCGCGGGCTTGGAGCAGGTTATTGAGGCACGCCGTGGCAAGAAGGGCTTGGGATTCGGCTCGGAGGTTACTTCCAAAGCTGATCGGGACGAAGTCGACATCTTCTCTGAGGTGCGCCCAGAGGATCTGGTGAAGTTCGGCCTAATCCCGGAGTTTATTGGTCGCCTTCCGGTGGTGGCAACCGTGACTAATCTGGATCGCGATTCCCTGGTTAAGGTGCTTACCGAGCCACGCAATTCCCTGGTTAAGCAGTACCAGCGCCTGTTCGAGATGGATGGCGTTGTATTGACGTTCACGGACGAGTCGCTCGAAGCTATTGCGGATCTGGCGCTGGAGCGTAAGACCGGTGCGCGAGGTTTGCGTTCCATCATGGAAGAGATCCTTGTTCCGATCATGTACGACATTCCGGATCGCGAGGATCTAGCCGAGGTCATCATCTCTGAAGCTGCTGCTCGTGGCGAGTCAGAACCGCGCCTCGTGACTACCGCCGAGAAGGAAAAGACCGCCTAAAACTCGAGTTCGTTGTCGTAAATTGCGCTGCTGGCGCCCTTGTCGTTGCTGTCAGCGCGTAGCTTCAGGTAGCTCATCTCATCTCTGGAACCCAGATTTGAGGTGAGGAACGCCAGCACGGTGTCAATGACCAGGTTCAGGTTGCCGTCGAGGTTGGCCTCATCCATCAAGTTGATGGAATAGAGGTTATTGAAGGTCGCCGAGTACACCGTGCGGTGGAAACAGATCGACGTGATGATGGAATAGACGTCGATGGCGGAGATGCCGGAGCGGAAAGCGCCGGCATCCTGGCCCATCATCAGCAGCTTGTCCATCTGCAACAACACGATGGATTGGTCGGCGAGTGCAGCGCTGTCATTCATACCGCCCCAACCAAACAGATTCTCGAGCACCATGAGTCGCACTGCATGGGGATGCGAAGTGATGCGCCGGTAGATGACCTCAACGACCTTCCGTACGCCCTCAACCGGCACCGTTGACTCCAGCTCCATATCCTGCGGCTCGGGGCGCAGTTGAGCGATAGCAAGCTTGAGGGCCTCCATATAGAGGCCCTTCTTGTCGCCGAAGTGGTAATGAATCATGCGTTTGGACATGCCCGATTCCTGGGCAATGGTGTCGATCTTGGCTTCGTCGAAGCCGACCTCCGAAAACTGGACCATCGCCGTTTCGACCACACGAGCAGTTTCAGATTGAACCGAGGCGTTCACAGCACAAGACCTTTTCTTCATTTTTATTGCGTACAGATATAGAACTTATGGTGCCTGAAAAAGTCCGAATGCGATACGGGCTCGTTAAAGGTGCTGTGTAGATGAACGATTCCCACCCAATTGTGGGGTAGTGGCTGCTGAATTTTGTGTCGTTGGCTGTGCACCCGTAATTGGTCGCACGAAAATTTCGTGCTGTGCATCCGGTCGTTTCTCGCTACGCTTGGGGGAGGTAAACACTTCGCGGGTCGCCACCGCACTTTGTCCGAAAGGATTTCACATACATGAACTCTCCTAAGAAGATCACCGTCACCGGCGCTGCCGGCAACATTGCTTATTCTCTGCTGTGGCGCATCGCTAATGGCGATGTGTACGGCAAGGACGTTCCAGTCGAGCTCAACCTCCTGGAGATCGACCCAGCGCTGCGTGCCACCGAAGGCGTCGCTATGGAGCTCCTGGACTCCGCATTCCCATTGCTCAAGAACATTCGGATCACCTCGAACGCCAACGAGGCTTTTGACGGTGCTTCTGCCGCCTTCCTCGTCGGCGCTAAGCCACGTGGCAAGGGCGAAGAGCGCTCCGATCTGCTCGCTGCGAACGGCAAGATCTTTGGCCCACAGGGCAAGGCCATCAATGAGGGCGCTGCTGACGACATCCGCGTCGTCGTCGTGGGCAACCCAGCCAACACCAACGCACTGATCGCTCAGTCCGCGGCGAAGGATGTACCAGCATCCCGCTTCTCCGCTCTGATGCGCCTGGACCACAACCGCGCCCTGTCCCAGCTGGCCACCAAGCTGGACAAGGACTCTACCGACTTCGAGAAGATGGTCGTCTGGGGCAACCACTCCGCTACCCAGTTCCCAGACATCACCTACGCCACCTGCGAAGGCAAGCCAGTATCTGAGCTCGTGGATGCTGCTTGGTACAAGGATGAGTTCATCCCGCGCGTCGCAAAGCGTGGTGCAGAAATCATCGAGGTTCGCGGTAGCTCCTCCGCTGCATCTGCTGCATCCGCTGCCATCGACCACATGCATGACTGGATCAACGGCACCGACCAGTGGGTCTCCGCAGCCATCCCATCCACCGGCGCATACGGCATCCCAGAAGGCATCGTCGTTGGCCTGCCAACCGTCTCTGAAGGTGGCGAGTGGAAGGTCGTTGAGGGTCTGGAAATCTCTGACTTCCAGCGCCAGCTTATCGACGCCAACGTCGCAGAGCTTCAGGAAGAGCGCGAAGCCGTGAAGGATCTGCTGGGTTAATCCCTTTTTGTTAAGCGCCTCTCCTGATGGAGGGGCGCTTTTGCTTTTGGGAAGTGCCCCCGCTTAAGCGTTCTGAAAAGACATTGTGTTCCAGTTCATGAAAAATGGTACTTAGTGATCATCTATTTTTCGTAAAGGGCAACAACCATGGCTAAGAACCAGTTCCAAACCGAAGCTGTCGTATTCAAAGCGGGCGAAGAGGGGCGCTTTGAATGTGAAGTGCGTTCCAAGATGGGTAGGTATGCAATCATATGCAAGGTGGCTGATGCAGATACTCCCGATGTCAGCGGAGACGAAGTACTGACCTCCAATGAAGCGATCTTGAATAGTATCTGGCTAGCGGCTGTTGCTTATCAGGCGTATCAAGACTCAGAAACTGAAGCCGAAAAGGAAACCTTTCTCGCTCAAGCTGCTGAGCTGGGAAGGACGGCGACCTATCTTGCTGAGCTTTCTGACCTACTCATCGATGATTTTCAAGAGGGCTATTGTTCTCACTGTTTTGCGTTGGCCCAACATCGAGTTGTCGACGGCAAGAAGACCTTTATTTGCCAAACTTGTGGAAACGCGACTCAACATTGTGTCGTTCCTGCCTGTAAGCACTTTGCTACTAAGTTTCATTCCCTGGAAAATGTCGCCTCTCTCTGTGCTGAGCACCGACACGATATTCCGGACTTTGAAAAGGCAGACATGCGGATTGCAGATTTGGCGGATTTTGGAAAACTTATGGAGTACAAGTCCCCGAATGTGATCAAAGGTGCAAAATATGTGGCAACTGGAGTCGCAGCCTTAGGAGTTGCTAGTGGAATTGGATTTGCTGCAGCTCCTGCTATCGGTGGAATAGTAGGTTCCACATTCTTGGGGTATTCAGGTGCGGTTGCGACTAATGCAGGCTTGGCTGCGCTAGGGTTCGGTTCTCTGGCTTCTGGTGGTTTAGGAATGGCAGGTGGCACACTCGTCGTATCCGCAGCTGGTGGGATGCTAGGTACTGCTTTCGGAACGAAGGTCGCAAGCGCTTGGATCAGTGAAGATAAGTCATTCAAAATCACCAAGCTTAGAGAGGGTAATGGCGGGGTACCGGTTCTCATTGCTCGCGGTTTTACCACGGAAAAAAGCTTGGACTGGCGATCGCCAGTCCGAGCTGTCGAAAAAGCCTACCCACAGTCGCCGATTTATCTAATTGAGTGGGGAAGTAAGGAAGCCGTGATCTCGCTGTTGCGCTGGGGCTTCAAGCAGGCGGTGCAGCTGCGGGGCAAATAGTACTAAAGACAGTAGCAAAAGCCAGTAAAGCTCTAGCAAAGGTGGCGGGACCGATAACCCCATTGCTTACAGTTGCTGATTTGGCAAAGAATCCTTGGCACGTTGCTGTCAATCGCGCAAATAAAACAGGTTTGGCATTGGCGACGTTGATCAAGAAGTCCGATATTTCAGAATGTGTTCTGGTCGGCCATAGTCTAGGTGGGCGCGTAATGATCAATGCTGCACAAGCACTTGCCTCTGAGTCGGTGCCAGTGGTCCATACTATGCATTTGTTTGGTGCAGCTTCGGGGCAACGCAAAGAATGGGACGCGCTGGAAAAAGCTGTAATTGGGCAGATTCACAACTACCATTCGCTAAACGATTCGGTGTTGAAATATCTCTATACTGCCGCGCAACTAGGTAATCGGGCAGTTGGGCTAGAGGGGTTCAAGGCCGAGAGCAACAAAATCGTAGATCATGATGTGTCTGAAACTGTTCGCAAGCACGGAAAGTACTATGACCTCGTTGACCTCGATATGACGGCAGCTTAACTCTCATCCAAAGTAGGCAGAGCTCGTTGCCTTTTGGGTACCGGGATGCACCTTTGCTTCGGCAATTCGAGCAGTCAACGCGTTAGCCCCGACGGGCTTCAACGGAGTGGCAACCTGACCTAGTGTGCGAGGCTATGAAGAACCTGCTGGGCTTGGTGTTTATTTCAACTTTAGGTCCGAACCAATGTGATCAAAGGTTTAGGCTTTTGCGTGCAGTGCGTTCATATCCGGACGAATTTTTCGGTGATGAGCGAAAAGTCGCATGTGGCAACGCTGGTCGCTGGGAATAAGAGAGAACCAACCGGACGAATTTGGCCTGCCCGACAAGTTCGTCCGGGGCACCTAAACCCAGTTCGGCAAGCGCGTTAAGATAGTCCCCATGACAAATCGCGCGGATAAACTACCAAAAAGCTGGGACCCACAAGCCGTTGAAGCAGACCTCTACAACGGCTGGGTAGAAAAGGGCTACTTCACTGCTGACCCAAGCAGCGATAAGCAGCCTTTCTCTGTCATGCTTCCGCCGCCGAACGTCACCGGTCAGCTGCATATGGGCCATGCGCTGAACAACACGCTTATCGACGCCATGTGCCGTCGCAAGCGCATGCAGGGCTATGAAGTCCTGTGGCTTCCGGGTATGGACCACGCTGGTATCGCTACCCAGACCAAGGTCGAAGCGATGCTCCGCGAGACCGAGGGAAAGAAGCGCTGGGATTACGAGCGCGAAGAGTTTATTGAGAAGGTCTGGGAGTGGAAGCGCGAGTACGGTGGCAAGATCACCGAGCAGATGCGCGCTATCGGTTCCGGCGTTGACTGGTCCCGCGAGCGCTTCACCCTGGATGAGGGTCTGTCCAACGCCGTCCAGACGATCTTCAAGCAGTTGTACGACAAGGGCATGATTTACCGCGCGAATCGCCTGGTCAACTGGTCTCCAGTGCTGGAAACCGCGGTCTCGGACATTGAGGTTGTGTACAAGGACGTTGAGGGCGAGCTCGTCTCGATCCTCTACGGCGATCCAAACGGCGACCACGTCATCGTTGCCACCACTCGTGTGGAAACCATGCTCGGCGACGTCGCCGTCGCCGTTCACCCAGATGACGAGCGCTACCAGGATTTGGTGGGCAAAACCTTGCCGCACCCATTCATCGAAGGTCGCGAGATGATCGTGGTCGCCGATACCTACGTCGATCCAGAGTTCGGCACGGGTGCCGTGAAAATCACCCCGGCGCACGACCCGAATGACTACGCGCTCGGCCAACGCCACAACCTGGACATGCCGACCATCATGGATGCCACCGGCCACATCGCCGACACTGGTACCCAGTTCGATGGCATGGATCGTTTCGAGGCTCGCGTGAAGATCCGCGAAGCCCTGGCCGCACAAAACAGAATCGTCAAGGAAGTACGCCCGTACCTGCACTCTGTCGGTCACTCCGAGCGTTCCGGCGAGCCGATTGAGCCACGCCTGTCTCTGCAGTGGTTCGTTAAGGTCGATGAGCTGGCCAAGATGTCCGGCGACGCTGTCCGCAACGGTGACACCAAGATCCACCCGACCAACTTGGAGCCGCGCTACTTCGACTGGGTCGATGACATGCACGACTGGACCATCTCCCGCCAGCTGTGGTGGGGCCACCGCATCCCAATCTGGTACGGCCCAGAAGGCGAGGTAGTTTGCGTCGGACCTGGCGAGGAAGCGCCGGAAGGTTACGTCCAAGACGAAGACGTCCTCGACACCTGGTTCTCCTCCGCACTCTGGCCATTCTCCACCCTGGGCTGGCCTGGCGAATCCGATGAGCTGGACAAGTTCTACCCAACCTCCGTGCTGGTCACGGCCTACGACATTTTGTTCTTCTGGGTCGCCCGCATGATGATGTTCGGCACCTTCGCCGCCACCGAAACCGAAGGCATGCCGAAGATCCCATTCACCGACATCTTCCTCCACGGCCTGGTCCGCGACGAGCAGGGCCGCAAGATGTCCAAGTCCTTGGGCAACGGCATTGACCCGATGGACTGGGTCAACAAGTATGGCGCCGACGCACTGCGCTTCACCCTGGCCCGTGGCACCAACCCAGGCGTCGACCTGCCAGTTGGCGAGGACGCCGCGCAGAGCTCCCGCAACTTTGCGACCAAGCTGTTTAACGCCACCAAGTTTGCGCTGATGAACGGGGCTAAGGTAGGCGAGCTGCCTGCCCGCGAGGAACTCACCGATGCCGACAAGTGGATCCTCGACCGCCTCGAGACCGTTCGCGCCGAGGTGGACGACTACCTCGATCGCTACCAGTTCGCCAAGGCCAACGAAGCACTCTTCCACTTCGTGTGGGACGAATACTGCGACTGGTACCTCGAGATCGCCAAGACCCAGATGAACGACAACACCCAGCTCGTGCTCGGTCGCGTGCTGGATGTGGTGCTGCGTCTGCTGCACCCTGCGATGCCGTTCGTCACCGAGGTGCTGTGGCAGGCGCTTACCGACGGCGAGTCCCTCGTCATCGCGTCCTGGCCAACCTCCGAGATGACCAATGGCGGTCTTCCAGCAGACGAAGAAGCGGCTCGTCGTATTGAGGATGCGCAGAAACTCATTACCGAGATTCGTCGCTTCCGCTCCGATCAGGGCGTCAAGCCATCGCAGTGGGTCCCAGCCCGACTGGAATTCGGGGATTTGGCTGGGCTTGAGGAGACGATTCGCAGCCTGGCGCGCGTCGAGAAGCCTGCAGAGTTTAATCCGAGCGCAAGCATTGAGGTGCGCCTGTCCCAGGGCACGGTTGAAGTCGAGTTGGATACTTCCGACGCCGTGGATCTGGACGCTGAGCGCAAACGCTTGGAAAAGGACCTGAAGGTAGCGGAGAAGGAGCTGGAGACGACGGCCAAGAAGCTCGGCAATGAGGCGTTCCTGGCCAAAGCTCCGGATGCTGTTGTAGAGAAGATCCGCGCGCGCCAGACCCTTGCGAGGGAGGAATTCGAGCGCATCACTGCGCGGTTGCAGGAGCTCGGCTAGGGTACTTAAACATGCGCTTTGGCATTGACTTCGGTACGACCCGCACGGTAATCGCATGCGTTGATCGCGGGAACTATCCGGTGGTTAACGTCATGGATACGGTGGGGGATTCACAGGAATACATTCCTACCGTTGTCGCCCTGGACGGAGATCAGCTCGTCGCGGGTTGGAAAACCGAGGATCTTCCTGCCAAAGCACGCTCCTTCAAGCGGCTGCTCTCGGCTCCCGGAACGAACACGCACACCCCGGTGCGTATCGGTGACGCCGAACGCCCACTGGGTGAGGTGCTGGATGTGTTCGCTCGGGAGGTAGTAGAGCAACTACGCGAGCAGTTCGACACCGATGAGATCGAAGTCGTACTCGGTGTGCCCGCGAACTCGCACTCTGCCCAGCGCCTCCTGACCTTGGCAGCATTTACGCAGGCCGGGGCCACGGTAGTTGGTATGGTGAACGAGCCGTCGGCTGCAGCGTTCGAATACACCCACCGTCACGCCCGGACTCTGAACACCAAGCGGCGCGCCGTGCTGGTTTATGACCTCGGTGGCGGTACTTTTGACTGCACACTCATGCGGATTGAAGAGCATGAGCATGTGGTGGAGAAGACCTTAGGGATCGCGCAGCTCGGTGGCGATGACTTCGACCGCCTCCTCGCAGACCTGGCACAGGCCCAGCTCGGGCGCGAACAAGACCTCGTGGACGAGGCACGCTTTGCCAAGGAACAGCTAAAGCCACAGTCCCGCCGTCTGATTCTGGAGGTCGGTGACGAAGATGTCATCATCCCGGTGGAGGAATTCTACGAGGCAGCGACGCCGCTGGTGGAGCAAACCTACGAGGTACTAAGGCCATTGATCGGTGATTCGGAAAACCTCACCGACACCGACATCGCCGGCATTTACCTGGTCGGCGGTGCCAGCTCCCTGCCGCTTATTCCGCGCATGCTGCGCGAACGCTACGGACACCGCGTCCATCGCTCCCCATTGCCCACCGCCTCCACTGCCGTTGGGTTGGCGATCGCCTCGGATCCGGATTCCGACTTCCGCCTGCGCGACAAAGTCTCCCGAGGCATTGGCGTGTTCCGTGAGCGTGATGGTGGCGCCGAAGTCACCTTGGACACCGTCCTGGAGCCGGGGTTGGAAGAGCAGCACACGGCTGAGCGACGCTACTGGGCGGCGCACAATGTCGGTTGGTTCCGTTACGTGGAGTTTTCCGCCGGTAGCCCAGGCGATTTCAGCGTCTTGGCCGAGCTGCTAGTGCCGTTCGACCCCAACTTGCGTCACTTAAGCCAAGAAGAGCTGGCCAAGGTGCCAGTGCAGCGCTGGCCGGATGGTTACCCGTGGCCGGAAGTGGTGGAGACGATCAGCATGGATTCCAACGGCATCGCTGCCATTCGCATTGGTATCCCGGCAGAAGACTTTAACGTTGCCGTCGAAGTGCGTGCGCTACACTAATCCGCATGTCTGAACACGAGGTTTCCCTGAATGAATCTGGGCTCACCCTGCCCATTGATGCCGCGGGACCCACTAATGAACCTTCCTCGCGCGAGATCACCCCGGAGGATCTCGCAGAGTTAGCGCGCGTCGAAGCAGAGCTGGATCAGCGCTGGTCGGAGACTCAAATTGATCCGACACTTGAGCGCATTGCACTCCTCATGGACCTGCTCGGCAACCCGGAGCGGTCCTTCCCAGCGATCCACGTAGCGGGTACCAACGGTAAAACCTCCACGGTCCGCATGATTGAGTCGCTCATGCGTGCTTTTCACCGCCGCACCGGGCGCACGACAAGTCCGCACCTGCAACTGGTGACAGAGCGCATTGCCATTGATGGCCTGCCGATCCATCCGCGTGACTACGTCCGCATCTGGGAAGAGATCAAGCCCTACGTGGAGATGGTCGACGCCCGCTCTGAGGTGCGGATGAGCAAGTTTGAAGTGCTCGTGGCCATGGCCTACGCTGCTTTCGCGGACGCCCCGGTGGATGTTGCGGTGGTTGAGGTCGGGCTCGGTGGTCGCTGGGACGCGACGAATGTGCTGAACGCTGACGTGGACGTCATCACCCCGATTGGCTTGGACCACACCGGAATTCTGGGTGAGACACTGGCGGAGATCGCGGGGGAGAAGGCCGGCATCATCAAGTCCCGCTGGGATAGCGATGATTTGCTTGCCCCGCCGGACAACGTGGTGGTTATCGCCGAGCAGGAACCGGAAGCGATGCAGGTCATTCTGGAAAAGGCTGTCTCCGTCGACGCATCCGTGGCGCGCGCCGGGTCCGAGTTCGGTGCGGTCTCGAGCACGATCGCTGTGGGCGGCCAGCAGCTCACGTTGAAGGGTTTGGGCGGCGTCTACGAGGACATCTTCCTCCCGCTGTCCGGCGAGCATCAAGCCCGCAACGCTGCAGTGGCGCTCGCCGCTGTGGAGGCGTTTTTTGGTGCCGGTGCGGGCCGTCAGCTTGATCTGGACACGGTTCGAGAAGGCTTTGCGACGGTCCAGTCTCCCGGCCGACTCGAACGAGTCCGCGCCACCCCTACCGTCTTCATCGATGCAGCTCACAACCCACACGGCGCCCGCGCGCTGGGCGAAGCCTTGGGCCGCGACTTCTCCTTCAGCCACATCATCGGCGTTGTTTCGGTCCTGGCGGATAAGGATGCGCGTGGCGTTCTGCTTGCGCTGGAACCAGCGCTCAATGACATCGTGATCACCCAGAACACCTCCCCGCGCGTCATGGATGCATATGAGCTCGCGGAGATGGCCCGCGAAATCTTCGGCGAGGAGCGGGTATTTGTGGCTGAGCGCCTTGTCGACGCCGTCGATACCGCCATCGAGATGGCCGATGAATACCCTGGATCCGGCATCATTGTCACCGGCTCCGTTGTCACTGCGGGTGAAGCCCGTGCCCTGTTTGGAAAGGAACCAGCATGAGTCAACCGGAGTACGGCCCACTCGGCCCTGGACACGCCCCGGCGAAAGATCCACTCAAAGGTCTGCGCGGCGTGATGGCCGGCACCCTGGTCATGGAAGCCATCTCGCTGCTGCTGGTGCTTACCGTCATCCTGAAGGTAGACAATGGCGAGCATTGGACTCCGCTGAACTGGGGCTTTGTCACCTTTGTGGGCGTGGCAATGTTCGTGTGGGCGTTCATGCAGAAGTTGCCTTTTGCCTTGCCTGTGAACCTTGCGCTGCAGGTGCTCGCAGTAGTGGGTTTCTTCGTTCACCCTTCCATGGGCATCATGGGCCTCGTTTTTGTGGGAGTCTGGGCGTATATCCTCGTGCTGCGCAAGAACTTGATCGAGCGCATGCGTCGCGGCCTGCTCACGACCCAACACACCTAGGAGTTTTATGCTGTCCCGGAACCTAGATTTCATCGCCGCTGCTGTTTTCGCCTTGCTTGCCGTGTACGCCCGGGCTGCGAACTTGGGTATGTGGCTGGCATTGCTGTTTATCGTCGCTGCAGGTTCCAGCCTGATCAGTGGCCTGATTAAGCGTGCGAACGCACGCAAGTTGAATGAGAATCCAATTACCCTCACCCCGGAGCAAGTAGCAACGATTCGCGACTTGAAAGCGCAGGGTAAGGGCTATGTGGCCATCAAGCAGGTGCGCCTGTGGTACCGCTACGCGGACCTAAAGACTGCAGTGGAACTAGTTGAGCAGGTAAGCTAACCAGCATGACTGAACGTACTTTGATCCTCATTAAGCCAGACGGTGTTGCAAACGGCCACGTTGGCGAAATCATTGCCCGCATCGAGCGCAAGGGCCTGAAGCTCGTCGCTATGGACCTGCGCACCACCGACAAGGAAACCGCTGAGAAGCACTACGCTGAGCATGCTGACAAGCCATTCTTCGGCGAGCTGGTCTCCTTCATCACCTCCGCTCCACTGGTTGCTGGCATCGTCGAGGGCCCACGCGCTATCGAGGCTTGGCGTCAGCTGGCCGGTGGCACTGATCCAGTGTCCAAGGCAACCCCTGGCACCATCCGCGGCGACTTCGCTCTGACCGTTGGCGAGAACGTCGTTCACGGCTCCGACTCCCCAGAGTCTGCAGAGCGCGAGATTGGCATTTGGTTCCCAAACCTCTAAATCTTTAAGTCTTCAAGCCGCCGCCACTGTGAAAGTGGTGGCGGCTTTTTCTGTTGGTGTGCCCTCGGCTGGGTGCCTGAGACTGTGCTGGGGTAGCGATTATTCGGTTTGAATGATCGCTATTCGTTTTTCCGGCAAAGTCCCAGCAAGCAATAGTGCTACCCGCAAGTTTTTATTCCCTCTGAATGATCGCTACCGCAAGCGAGTTGAGCTTTCGAGATAGATAGTCGCCTGCACCAACGCAGCGTTGGCATCACAAGAATCCGGCCACCGTGAAGACGAAGACTAGGGGCCTGAATCAGGGATGGTCGTCGAAAAGCTCAGCTGACAAGGCTGCGACGATGAGAGACGACGTGCCTATTGCGACCAATTCCCAGATGGATCCATTAGTAGCCGCGCTGTTCATGCACGCTTGGCTGACGATGTGCCACAATGGATAGCACGAACGCTGTTGTTCGCTCCCAGACCGTTGGGATCGCTGAGCGACAGATGGGCGTTTTAGGCTTAATAAGACGAATAGTGCGTGACCTGCGCGGCGGCTCGACAAAGCGCCCGGGACTCACACACATAAATGAACACAGGAGTAGACCGTGGCAAACGGCGCAGCACAATTTGATAGAACCCAATTGGGTGAGAAGGTCCGGGTTCACCTGTTGGCCAAGGAAATCGGCCTGACTTCTAAAGAGCTCATCGAGGAGCTGAAGCAGATCGGTTTGAAAAAGGTCGCGCAATCGACGCTGACCAAGGCCGAGGCAGAGCAGGTGCTGGATGCGCTCGCAGGGCCGGAGGACAAGCCTCAAGAGGTTGATGAGGCGATCCGCAAGCGCGTGGAAAAGAACGTGGCAAATGAGATTCATCAGATCGAGGAGAAGGTAGATCGCGAGCTCGCAGTCATCGACTTAACCCCCGAGGAAGAGCTGCTCGAGGACATCGAACCTGCGATTACCCCTGCACCAGAAAACATTTTCATTCCGCCAATCTTTAAGGCACCAGAACCTGTAGTCGCGACGCCTCGAGAAGAAGATGAAGAGGAGTCTGCCACGCCGAAGCGTCGTGGACGTCGTGGCAAGGGCCGTGGCCGTGGGGTCGAGGAAGCCCAGCCTGAGGTGCAGGAAGAAGTCACCGAGGAGCCAGTAGGCATCAAGGGTTCCACGCGCTTGGAGGCGCAGCGTCGTCGTCGCACTGAGCTGCGTGAAGAGGGACGCAAAAAGCGTCATGTCGTCTCCGAGGCAGAATTCCTGGCTCGTCGTGAGTCCGTCGAACGCGTCATGGTCGTGCGGGAACGCGAGCGCGAAGACGGTCTCGGTCGTGTGACCCAGGTGGGTGTGCTGGAAGATTCCATGCTCGTCGAGCACTTTGTCACCTCAGACACCCAGTCCACGATGGTCGGCAACATCTACCTCGGTCGCGTGCAAAACGTGCTGCCTTCTATGGAGGCCGCGTTCATCGACATCGGAAAGGGACGCAATGGCGTCCTCTACGCCGGTGAAGTCGACTGGCGCAGCGCCGGTCTGGGTGGACGTTCCCGCAAGATCGAACAGGCACTCAAGTCAGGCGACCAGGTTCTGGTGCAGGTCACGAAGGATCCGGTCGGGCATAAGGGCGCTCGCCTCACGACGCAAATTTCCCTGGCGGGTCGCTTCCTGGTGTACGTACCTGGCGGGCGCAGCGCAGGTATCTCTCGCAAGTTGCCTGAGCCGGAGCGCAAGCGTCTCAAGGAAATCCTGAAGGAAGTTGTCCCAGGCGATGGCGGTGCGATCATCCGCACCGCTGCGGAAGGCGTCCACGAGCGCGAAATTGGCGCTGACGTCCATCGCTTGCACTCCCTGTGGGAACAGATCCAGGAGCGCACCGCAAAGGAAAAGTCCACTCGTGGCGCCAAGCCTGTCACCATGTATGAAGAGCCGGACATGCTGGTCAAGGTGGTTCGGGACTTGTTCAATGAAGACTTTGACAAGCTCGTTGTCGACGGCGCCCGTCCGTGGAACACCGTATCCGCATATGTGAATTCGGTGGCACCAGACCTCACGGAACGACTCGAAAAGTATGAGTCCTACGACCATGGCGGTATCGACGCCTTTGAGTTCTACCGCATTGATGAGCAGCTGCATAAGGCCCTGGCTCGTAAGGTGTGGCTGCCATCAGGTGGCACCCTCGTTATTGACCGCACCGAGGCCATGACCGTCATCGACGTCAACACCGGCAAGTTCACCGGTGCCGGTGGCAACCTCGAAGAGACCGTCACCAAGAACAACTTGGAAGCTGCGGAAGAGATCGTTCGC